>NZ_JBFBAB010000006.1:0-277727 GCF_040681975.1 Nocardia sp. NPDC051463 | reverse complement strand
ACCCCGCAAACGCCACGGCTTCCGAACACCGACCTACATCCTCGACCAGGTACTGTCCAACACTGCCCCTGTTGCATCGACCACGTGAATCCGCCTCCACCCTCAACCACCATTTCACTACCCTCGCCCACCCTCACAGAGTGCTGACACAGGGTCAGTGCCTCGGGGAACTGCTCGAGACATAACCACAGCCAGATGACCACGCCGGAACTCGATACCTCGCACCTGGCTGCGGGAGGTAAGTCGGGTACGGCACGCGGAGTGCCCAGCACTGCCCCGGAAGTTCGCTGGTGGGCCAACTGTTGTGGGCGGGATCGTGGTGGGTGAGTCCCGGAACGCTCCCCGCTCGGGTCCGGTACGAGCTCCGCTAGGGGTCCGGTACGAGCTCCGCTAGGGGTTCGGAACGCGCTCCGCTCGGGTCCGGTGCACGCCCCCCGCTCAGGCCCCGCCTAGGCCCGATACACACGCCGCACAGGCCCGGTACACGCCCCGCTCAAGCCCCACCTAAGCCCGATACACACCCCGCTCAGGCCCGGAACGCGCTCGAGTCCGATACACCCTGCCCAGCCCGGCACCCCCCGCCCAAGCCCGGTTCAGGGCGCGAGGTTGCGTTTGGGGTTGCTTCCAGACAGCGCTGGGCACGTCATGTGCCGTCCTTAGCATTCTCTTCCGCCCCCGGGTAGGCGGGCAGACTGGCGGTGGTGGCGTGTTGATGAATTTCGAAAGCGCGCTGCTGACCGTGCGGATCCGTGGAGTGCTCGGCGCTATGGGACCAGAACCAGGCGGCCGCGAAGTCCGCCTGCCGCGAGGCGCTGTTGGGCCGCGGCGACGGCGTCCAGTGGGTAGGTGTCGGCGACCCGGAGGGTCAGCTTGCCGGTGTCGACGGCCGTGACGAGCTCGTCGAGTTGCGCGCGGTCGGCGCGCACGAGGACAGTCGTCACCTGGGTGCCGCGCAGCGGGATCGGGGTGGCGGGGACGCTGACCGAGACGAAGCGACCGCCCGCACGGACGGCGGCGAGGGTTCTGGGGCCGAGGGCGGCGGCATCCAGGGCGGCGTCGACGCCACCGGGGATCATTTCGCGTACCGCGTCGGGCAGTGACGATTCACGGGGGATGAAGTCGGTGGCGCCAAGCGCGCGCACCGCCTGCTCGTCGGCGGCGGCGGCCGAGGCGATCACCCGGATCCCCGCTGCGGCAGCGAGTTCGACGGCGAAACCACCGACCGCACCGGCAGCACCGGTGATCAGCAGGGATTCCGTCGGCTGTGCGTCGATGGCGGCCAGGGCCTGGAGTGCGGTCAAGCCGTTGAGCGGAATCGTCGCGGCGGCAACCGAATTCACGGTTGTCGGGGCGGGGGCGACATTGCCCGCCTCGAGGACCACGTAATCGGCTTGCGCGGCAAGCGAGACGTCGAGTCGGTCACTGATGCCGATCACCCGCTGGCCTGGCTCGAATTCGGTGACGCCGGCGCCCACCGCGTCGATGGTGCCCGCGACATCCCAGCCGATGCCCCATTGCGCGCGCGGTGCGGCGAACGGCGTGCCGCCGACACCCCCGCGCACCATCAGATCGACCGGATTGACCGACGCCGCAGCGACTTTGATCCGCACCGCGCCACGCCCGGGTTGTGGTGTCGGTACCTCGACGAGCTCGACAACGGCTTCGAGACCCGGCTCACGGACGACTGCTGCACGCATGATGTTCCTTTCCTGGTGGACATCGACCAACCTAAGACCGTTACTATCTGATCGGTAGTAGTTACCTCAGAGTGCGTAACGAGCAGTAAGGGAAGTCCATGGCGACCACAACAGCGGCGCAGCACCGTGAGCTGGCGAAACAGCGGTACGACGCCTTCGTCGCGGAATGCCCCACTCGCCAACTGCTGGACCGGATCAGCGACAAATGGGTGAGCCTGGTGCTCGTCGCGCTGTCCGATGGCCCGCTGCGCTACGCAGAGATCAACAGGTCCATCGCCGGAGTAAGCCCGAAGATGCTCACCCAAACCCTGCGCACTCTCGAACGCGACGGTCTGGTGGAACGCCGAATCACCGCCGAGGTGCCGGTCCGCGTCGACTACGAACTCACCGCGCTGGGCCGCAGCCTGCAACCGGTGATGTCGGTGATCAAATCATGGGCCGAGGAACGGATGGACGACGTGCTCGCCGCGCGAGCGCGTTACGACGGCGAGTCGAAAATATGACGCGCCGGTACAGCCAGAACTACCCCCATTATTGGCAATCCGAAAACCTGCCGAACCTGCGGCGGGACCGTAATCTGAGCACCATGACCGCGGCCTTCGATGACATGGATCTACGCGACCTCGTCGGAATGCTCACCGCCGACGAGCAACGGGAACTACGACCGGCGGTGCTGCGTGTACTGGCCCGCCACCCCTCGCCCGAACTGCTTCGCCGTGAACTCGGCCTTCGCATGACGAAGGTCTGACCACCCGTCCGAGCACTGAGAGCACGAAGGCCGTCGCGCCGGTGGACATCACCGGCGCGACGGCCTTTCGTCATGTCCGGGGCGCCCCGGGCGGGGGCGCCCCGACGGGTCAGAACACCCGGAGCTGTCCCGGCGACCACAAACCGCCACGGGTGGCCGTTCCGGTCTGCAGCTTCGCAGGGGTGGCATTGCGGTCGTACTGGTCGTAGCGCTCCAGGGAGCCCCAGTCACGGGCCCAGTCGTCCTTCATGTAGGTCGGGACCGTTGTCGACTTCGCCAGCATCTGGGCAAACCCGAGCGGACCGCCGAACTCTTCGGCCTGCCAGGTGTTGGTAGAGCTGACGGCCAACGGGCGATCCGGCAGGATGCGGTAACCGGGCACCTCCGCGACACCGTTCTTGTGGTCGAACGGACGCTGGCACGGGAACTGCAGACCGACCGCCCAGTCCAACAGGACCGGCTGCTCGGGGCCGATAAAGCTGTTGAGCGACTGCAACTTCGGCATCCGCGGCGGGGTGAAGGCCAGCCACTGGTCACCGATCAGGATGGGGTCGTTGGCGACGATCCGCACCGCATCGGCCTCCGGCGCGATCTGGTCGAGCGGAACCCGCAGGTTGCGCCACGACGGGAACGGACCGATATCGCGCGGCAGGTAGGTGCCGAGCGATTCGACGCTGCCATCGGGCAGCCGCTTGCCGTAGTCGACGGTCAGCGACTGACCGTATTTGACGTCGCCGGTGTCGTCGATCGACAGGATGCGGCCTGCCGCCGAGATCACCACGAGCGGCTTCTCCGGCGAGCGGGCGGGCAGCTCGTACCAGCTGGACACCACGTGGGCGGGCTGCTGCACCCCCTCCTGGTAACTACCCAGGATCGGGGTGGTCGCCGGGTCGAGCCCGAACGGCAGCGCCACGGTGCTGCCGTTGACACCACGCGCGCCGACGCCGCCGCCGGTACCTGCGCTCTGGCCCTTCTCGAACGCGGCGCCGACGGACTGGGTGGAGGTATTGCCGGTACCCGGCTTCACCTCGACGCTATCGGCGGACAGATCCTTCGGAACGCCGTTGGGATCGAAGCCGACCGGGTCGGCCCCGGCAAGCGGATCGTTGGGATCCTTCAGCGAGGTGGCCGGGTCGACGATCGGCGACAACCTGCCGCCGTTGGGATCCGGTTCCACCAGAATGTCATTGGCGAGACCGCAGGTGTTGCCGCCCAGTGCGTCGAAGTTCGAGCGGGCCAACGAGTAGGCCGGGTACTGCGAGTACGCACCCTTCACCAACGAGAGCACCTCTAGGGCGACCATCAGCGCGGCGACAACGGTCAGCGGGATGGCGGCGAACTTGCGAATTCGCTTGCCGCGCGCCGACTTCGCCGAAGGTTGTGGCTTGGTGTAGTCCTCGCGCAGCGCGTACCAGGCGACCAGCGCGAGCGCCGCGCCGAAGAGCACGAGCATCAGGGTGTTCGACTGGTAGCCGTGCAGCGAGATCCGCTTGTCGAACCATGGCACACCGAAGCTCGACACATACCAGTAGCCGTTGATGCCGGAGAACGAGATCGCCAACAGGAACAGCAACCCGGCGAGGAATATCGCTCGATTCTTCCGCGCCCGCAATGCACTCGCCGACACCGCCACCGCGGTGACCGCGGCGAGTGATCCCGCGATGCCCGCATAGGCGCCGAAGTGGTGGGTCCACTTCGTCGGGTTGAACATCATGAAGAAGATGGTGCCGAGGACAACGCCCATCAGCCGCCAGGTCGGACCGCTCGCGATGCCGGGAACCTGCCTGCGCCGCAACAGCACCAGCATGGTGGTGAACAAGCACAGCAGCATCGCGAGGAAGGCGAACCGGCGCGGCAGCGAACCGTCGACAGTCTCGACGAACAGGTAGTAGTAGCGCAGGTAGTCCTCGTACCAGGCGAGGTTCGGGCCGGTGGCCTGACGCACCCGGTTGGCTTCCTGGATGCCCGCGAAGGTCTGGTCGCTGTAGACCACGATCAACACCAGCAGACCGGCGGCCGCTATCGGCGCGAGCAAGGGCAGCGTGCCGAACTGCCGATGCCGTCGCACCACGATCCGCACCAGCGGGCGGATACCGGCGAGCAGGGCCGCCACACACATCAACCCGGTCGGTGCGGCTGCCAGAGTGAAGGCGGCAACCAGAATCGCGACCGCGGCCGGAAGCAGGCGACCAGTGGCGATGGCGCGCTCGATCGACACCCAGGTCAGCAGGGCGCCGAGCGCGACGATCGGCTCCGAGCGCAGGCCGTTGTCGAACGGCATCCAGAAGGTCAGGAAGACCAGCCCACCGGTCCACAGCGCAACCTTGCTGGTGCGTACACCGCGACCGAGGCGAGGCACGACCTCGCGGCTGATCACCATCCAGCAGAGGATGGCGCAGGCCAGCGCGGGCAACCGCACCCACGCGCTCGCGGTCGAGATCTCCGAGAAGATCTGGATCACGTAGTAATACCAGCCGAACGGCGCCTCCGGCACGCCGTACCAGCGGAAATAGTTGGCCATGTAACCCGCGTGCGGCGCGACCCGCACCATGCTCAGGATGTAGCCGTCGTCGGAGGTGTTGGCGCCGACGAAATGCCACACCAGCAGGGCCCCGATGACACCGCCGTCGGTCCAGGTCGGCTTCAGCCAGTTCGCAGGCAGGAATCGGCGGTGGCCGCGCCCGTCGCTGCCGTCCAGCCGGGCCAGCGCACCGAGGGCGATCAGGGTGCACACCACCGCCGCGATCATCGCGATGAGCTTGATCACTGTCGGGGTCGTGGTGAAGCGGGTGTCGACAGTCATCTGCATCGACAACCCGGCGGGCACCGCGCCCTGCAGGTCGGAGAAGACGCCGACTACCTGCGGCCGCAGATCACCGGCGAGCTGCCCCGCGACCGGCACTGCGACCATCTGCTTGGCACCGGGCGCGCCGCCCTCGACCGGCTTCTCCACCATCGCGGTCAGGCCGTCGAACGTCGCCTTGGTGCTGTTGCTGTCGGAGCTGATGGTGATCGACGAGCACTCACCCATCTGCGACCGCTGCGCCGAGGCCACCACTGCGTTGCGGTCGATCACGTCCACCGCGGTGTCCGACACCCGCACGAACATGGCCTCGAGCGCGGCCCGATCCCCCTGCGGCGGTGCGGTGGCAAGCAGCATGCCGCCCTGCTCGGGCAATTCCGCGACCGCGGCACACGGAATGGTGGCTTTCAGGTCGGTCGGCACCTGCGACATCAGCGGCGCCTGCACGTTGCCGAGCTTGCCGTCTTGCGGCCAGTTCAGCACGGCGGTCGTCTGCGCGACCGGCAGGAATGGACTCGCCAGCGCGAACAGTGCCCCCAGCACACCCGCCACGAGCGCGATTATTCGCGCGGTGCGGAAATCGTTCGGCGCGGCCGCGGGCGCGGCAGGCGGTTTCGTCAAGACAGCAGTAGCGGCGTCGGGCACGATTGGCAATGCTAGCTGCCCTGCCTCTCCGCGTCTTCAGGCCAGACGCAGTTGGGCCTCGCGTGGCGTCGGCGTTCGGGCCGACCACCGGTTATCGCCCGGTCATCCTGGGAAAAGCCAGGGTCCTCCACCGGCAGTCCCCGCTCACTGTGGCACCGGGAACAGGCCCGAATCGAGAGGAAAGGGGGCTTGGCAGCAGTCGAGCGAACAGAAAGTAGACCCCGAATGGCTGACCGGATGTGGGGTCAGTGGAAAGCTGGGGGTCATGACCAAGGTGAATCTCGAGACTACTTACGGACAGATCGTGCTGGAGCTGGACGATGCGAAGGCGCCGGGCACCGTAGCGAACTTCGTGGAGTACGTGAACGCCGGCCATTACAGCGGCACCATCTTCCACCGCGTTATCCCCGGCTTCATGATCCAGGGCGGCGGCTTCACGCCCGACATGAAGCAGAAGCCCACCAAGGCCCCGATCCAGAACGAAGCCAACAACGGCCTGAAGAACGACAAGTACACCGTCGCGATGGCGCGCACCAACGACCCGCACTCGGCCACCGCGCAGTTCTTCGTGAACGTGTCGGACAACGGCTTCCTCAATCACACCGCGCCGAGCCCGCAGGGCTGGGGCTACACGGTTTTCGGCAAGGTTGTCGAGGGCACCGAGGTGGTCGACAAGATCGCCGCGGTCAGCACCGGTTCGAAGGGCGGACACCAAGACGTGCCGCGCGACGAGGTCGTCATCGCAACGGCGTCCGTCGCCTGACCTGTTGTCACACAACGCGAATCGGGCCGCACTCCACCGGGGTGCGGCCCGATCGCGTAGGGCGGATCAGAGCGGCAGCAGGTGATGTTTACGCGGATTGCGGGCAAGCTTCTTGTCGCGCAACAGATGTAGCGCGCGACGTAGCTCCAGCCGGGTCGCCGACGGCTCGATGACCGCGTCGATGTAACCGCGCTCGGCGGCCACCCACGGTGTCGCGATGGTCGCGTTGTAGAAGTCGATCATCTGCTGACGCACGGCCGGACGCTGCTGCTCCGGAGCCGCCTCGATCTGCTTGCGCCCGATCAGGCTGACCGCACTCTCCGCGCCCATCACCGCGATGCGCGCGGTCGGCCACGCCAGATTCACGTCTGCGCCAAGCTGTTTGGAGCCCATCACCGCGTATCCGCCGCCGTAGGACTTGCGGATCACCACAGTGACCTTCGGGACGGTAGCCTCCACGTAGGAGAACAGGAACCGGCCACCGCGCTTGATGACGCCGATCTTCTCCTGCTCGACGCCGGGCAGGAAGCCGGGGGTGTCCACCACGAACACCAGCGGAATCTCGTACGCGTCGCACATCCGCACGAAGTGCGCCGCCTTGTCGGAGGCCCGTGCGTCCAGCGCACCGGCGGACACCATCGGCTGGTTGGCCACCACGCCGACGCTGCGTCCGTCCACCCGAGCGAATCCGGTGATGATATTGCGCCCGGACGCCGCGCCGATCTCATGGAAATCGCCGTCGTCGAAAATACGCAACAAGATTTCGTGCATGTCGTAGCCCGCGTTGTCCGAGTCGGGGACAAGCGAATTCAGTTCCAGATCGCTGTCGGTGGTCTCAGGCTCCAGACCCGGATTCACCACCGGCGGCAGCTCCTGGCAGCTCGTCGGCAGGAAGCTCAGGTAGGCACGCACCCATTCGAAAGCGTCGCGCTCCTCCTTGGCGACGTGATGGATATTGCCGTACTGCGCTTGACTGTTGGCGCCGCCGAGTTCCTCGAGGCTGACGTCCTCACCGGTCACCTCCCGGATCACGCCGGGGCCGGTGACGAACATGTACGCCTCTTCGGTCGCCACCACCACGTCGGTGTTGATCGGGGCATACACCGCGCCACCCGCGCACTTGCCGAGGATCATCGACACCTGCGGCACCATGCCGGACAACGGTTCTTGGCGGCGGCCCAGCTCGGCGTACCAGGCCAGCGACGTCACCGCCTCCTGGACACGCGCGCCACCGGAATCGTTGATACCGACCACCGGGCAGCCGACCCGCGCCGCGTATTCCATGATGTAGGCGACCTTGCGGCCGAACATCTCGCCGACCGATCCGCCGTACACGGTCTGATCGTGCGAGAACACCGCGACCGGCCGACCGTCCACCAGGCCGTGCCCGGTGACCACACCGTCGCCGTACAATGCCGACGGGTCGCCGGGCTTGCGCACCAGCGCACCGATTTCCACGAAGGTGCCCGGATCGAGCAGCATGTAGATCCGGTCCCGGGCGCTCGGTATTCCCTTCTTCGCCCGCTTCGCCACCCCCGCTTCACCCGCCGGTTCCTGCGCCAACTCGAGTCTTTTGCGCAGTTCGGCGAGTTTCTCGGCAGTAGTGCTCACTTGGCCCCTCTCATCAGGTCGTGCACCCCCTAAGGGGTAATCACCGCAAGCTTCGCGGTGAGGTCTGCTCCGATCTTTCCGATCCGTGGTTCGTCGACGATCTGCAAGTGATCGCCCGCGATGTGGATGACCTCGAGGTTGGGAATGTACTCGTCCCAGCCACCGTTGGGCCGCCGATCGGCGTAGCGCGGCTCCAGCTCGATCATGCCGTCGTGATAGCGATCCGCCAGGTACAGCACCACATCGCCGTCATAGTGCGTCGGCGTGGTCTTGGACAAGTGGCGGCCCTCGATCCACGAGGTGCGCTGATGTTCCAGCACACCGCCGGGGATCTTGGTCCCGCTGATCTTGATGAGATCGCTGATCATCTTGAACTGTTCTTCATCGGAAGCCGCGGCCAACGTCTCCAACTGCTCGCGATCGAGCTCGCCCTCGACGCCATAGGTCTTCTTCGCGAAGGCCTGGTAGCGCTCGACGCGGCGCACCCGCTCCTCGGGGCTGTTGTCCTCGCCCTCGGTCGGGATGGCCAGGTCGATCAGGCCCACGATGCGCACGTCGGCGCCCTCGGCCCGCAGCAGCTGCGCGACCTGCAGCGCGAACACCGCGCCGAGCGACCAGCCGTACAGCACGTACGGACCGTTGCCCTGGATCTTGCGCAGTTCGGGCAGATACTGGCGCGCGCGCTCCACGATGTCGCCCTCGACGCGTTCGAAGCCGTACATCGGAGTGTCGGACGGCAGCCGCTTGAGCAGCGGCTCGTAGACCAGCGTATTGCCACCCGACGGATGGAACACGAAGACCGGCACGGCATTCGAATCCGCGGCGCGTGGGCGCAGCGGCCGGACGAAGCCGTCCACATCGGCGCCGCTGTCCTGCAGCTCGCGCACGATATCGGCCAGCTGTTCGATGGTCTCGCAGTCGAGCACGTCGTCTACGGTGACCTCGGCCTTGACCCGCTCCGTGAGTCGGGCCGCCAGCTTCTCGGCGAGTTCCTCCTCCAGGATCGGCAGCGTGTTGAAGATGCCGCCCGCGGACTTTCCGGTGACGATGGCCCAGGTGGCGAAGGTCAACCGCTCGGCGGCGTCACGCGGTGGCACATCGTCCTCGTCGGCCTGCTGCGGTGCGCCGAAGACGGACTCGACCGCCGCGGGATCCTGCGCGACAACCGCCGCGGCAGCGGCTTGCACCGTGGTGTCCACGGTGTCGAGCGACTGTTCGATGGCGGCGTTCTTCGCCTCGGCCGCAGCACTTTGCTCTGCCGAGATCGCGGCCGGCGTCGCCGTGCCCGCGGCGGCTCCGGTAACGCCTGCGGCGGTCTCCGCCTCCGCGACGATCGCTTGGGCTTCCGACTCCACCGACGTGCTCTCGATGTTCAGCGAAACCCCTTCGGCGGGAGCCATATTCGCTACCGCGGCCGCAGGATCCTCGCCGGCCTCCAGTGCCGCGCGGGCCGCGGCCATGAAACCGCCGTCGACCACGATTTCCTCGCCCGCGGCCTGCTTGTCGGCCATCGCCTGCATCTCTTCGCGGTGGTCGATGGCATAGCGCAGCACCTTGCCGACCTCGTTCAGGTTCGCATCGCGCACGGCCTGGATCTGCAGCTGCGGAATGTCGAATTCGTACTCGACCCGGTTCTTGATGCGCATCGCCATCAGCGAGTCGAGGCCGAGCTCCATCAGCGGGATCTCCATCGGCAGATCCTCGACCGCATAGCCCATCGACTCGGCGACGATCAGCGCCAGCCGCTCCTCCAGCGGCTGCGTGCCTTCCGGATCCCAACGGTCACCGAAGGTTTCGACGATCTCGATGTCCGCGTCACCGGTCGTCGCGGGCGCGGCACCCGGAACAGATGCGGCCACAACGATTTCGGGCAGCGGCGCGCCGGAGGCGACGACCGCCTCGAACAGCAGCTGGAAAGTCGCGCCCACACGGGCATGCACCTGTACGGACGCGCCACCGAGATGCGGCATCAACGTGGTGGTGAGTGTTCCCGTGCTCGGCAGCGCCGCGTGCGGGATCGATGCACCCATCGATACGTCGCTGAGCACCTGTGCCGCAGCGGCATTCACCAGCGCGGCGAGATCGGTGACAGCCGATGCCTGCACCTCCCACACGTGCCTGCCATCGGGCAGCGCGACGTGGGCGCCCGGCACCCGGTCGTTACCCGCACCGGAAGACATCCGCGCCTTCGGCCAGTACTGCTTGCGCAGGAAAGTGGTCCGCGGGATATCGGCGTAGTCGCCCACCGGCAGCAGCGAGGACAGCTCGACGCGGTGTCCGTGCACGTACAACTGGGCGAGAGCGGCGATGACGCCCGCCGACTCGTCTTCTTTGCGTTTGAGTGTCGGGATGAGCTGTGCGTCGTGCAGGCCCGCCGCGAAGGTCGTACCGAGAACCTGCATCAGCGCAACGGAATTCGGAGCCAGCTCCAGGAACGTGGTATGCCCGGTGTCCACCGCGAGCTTCACCGCATTGGTGAAGTACACCGCGTGGCGCATGTTCTTGACCCAGTAGTCCTCGTCGTGCACCGGATCGCTGCCCGCGCGGTAGAACTGCTCCTTGTTGACGGTCGAGTAGAGGCCCGCCTTCAACGTGGTCGGCTCGATGCCCGCCAGCTCGGCCGCGAGCTCACCGAGCAGCGGGTCCATCTGCGAAGTGTGCCCGGCGCCGCGGGTCTGCAGCACCCGAGAGAATTTTCCTGCCGCCTCGACCTGCGCCACGATGGCCGCGACCTGGTCCTGTGGGCCGCCGATCACCGTGTTCGTCGGTGCGGCGTACACCGCGCATTCCACGTCCGGGTAGTCGACGAGCAGCTTTTCGACATCGTCGGCGCTGAGCTCGACCAGCGCCATATTGCGCACGTCGGCATCGGTGATCATGGCCTCGCCCTCACCCATCAGGCGCGAGCGGGCGCAGATCACGCGCACCGCGTCCTCGAGCGGGAGACCACCGGCGATGTAGGCCCCTGCGACCTCGCCCATCGAATGACCGACCACCGCATCGGGTTCGGCGCCGTGCGCGCGCAGCAGCGCGGCCAGGCCGATCTGGATGGTGAAGATGCCGACCTGCGAGGTGCCGACGTTGTAGTCCTGGCTGTCGTCCAGGATCATCTCGCGTATCGAGTACCCGGCCTCGTCCATCACCAGCTCGTCGACCTCGTCGACGGCCTTGCGGAAGATCGAGTTCTCCAGGTAGAGCTGCTTGCCCATCTTGCGGTGCTGCGCGCCGAAACCGGCGAGCACCCAGATCGGGCCGTTGGCCGCGGGGGCGTCGGCGGTGAAAACGCCCGCGCCGGGCTTACCCGCCGCGATAGCGCGCAGGCCCGCGACCGCCTCCTCGTGTGTCTTGGCGAGAACCACACCGCGCGAACGGTGGTGGCTGCGCTTGGCCAGCGACCGCGCCACATCCGCGAGCGAGACGTCGCGGCCTGCGTCGGATTCCAGCCAGTCGGCCAGGTCCGCGGCGGCGCGACGACGACGCGAGGGCAAGTACGCCGACACGGCCAGAATCACCGGCAGCGGCTCTTCGCGCTCGGCCGACCATTCCGCCTCGGGCGCTGCGGTCGGGGCGGCATCCGCGACGGGCTCGGCGGCCGCGATCTCGGTACCGTCGGCAACGACATCGGTGGTCTCGTCGTCGACGAGGACATCCTCGGAGGCCGCGGCAGCGGCCTGCGCGGGCACGTATTCCTGCAGCACGATGTGCGCGTTGGTACCGCCGAAGCCGAATCCGGAGACGCCGACGGTCGCGGTACCGCTGTAGCGCGGGAATTCCGTCGGCTCCGCGACGACCTTCAGGTGCGCCTGGTCGAACGGAATGTAGGGGTTGGGGCCGACGAAGTTGATGCTCGGCGGCAGCACATTGTGCTGGAACGCCATGATCACCTTGGCCAGGCTGGCCGCGCCGGCGCCGGACTCGAGGTGTCCGAAGTTGGACTTGGCCGAACCGAGCAGCGCGGGCTTGTCGTCCTCGCGACCGCGGCCGACCACCCGACCGAGCGCGTCGGCCTCGATCGGGTCACCGAGCAGCGTGCCGGTGCCGTGCGCCTCGATGTAGTCGACAGTCGATGGCGCGATACCCGCATCGCGGTAGGCACGGCGCAGTACGTCGGCCTGCGCGTCCGGGTTCGGCGCGAGCAGGCCGTTGGACCTGCCGTCATTGTTGACCGCGGAACCCTTGATCACCGCGTAGATTTGATCGCCGTCACGCTCGGCGTCGGCAAGCCGCTTCAGTACGACCAGACCGCCGCCCTCGGAGCGGACCATGCCGTCGGCATCCGCGGAGAAGGCCTTGATGTGGCCGTTCTTGGCGACACCGCCATTGCGGTCGAAGCCGAGGGTCGCCATCGGCGAGAGCAGCATGTTCACGCCGCCGGCCAGCGCCAGATTCGCGTCGCCGTCACGCAGCGCGCGCACCGCCTGGTGCACGGCGACCATGGTCGACGAGCAGGCGGTGTCGATGGCGACCGACGGGCCGCGGAAGTCGAAGAAATAGGACACCCGGTTGGGGATGATGCTGGAAACGCTGCCCATGATGGCGTACGCCTCCGCCGAGGCGGGCACATTCGGATCGGGATTACCCAGCCCGAGCGCGGCGATCAACTGGAATTCGTTGCTGGAGGAGCCGATGAAGACGCCGACCGGCTCACCCTTGAGCTCACTCGCCGGAATCCTGGCATGCTCCAACGCTTCCCAGGTCAGCTCCATCATCAGGCGCTGCTGTGGATCGACCCGCTCGACCTCGATCGGCGACATCGCGAAGAACTCCGCGTCGAAGCCCTTGACGACCTCCTGGTCGAGGTAGCCGCCCAGGGTGTTGCCCTCGGCAACCGCCGCGGCGACCTCGGGCTCGCTGGTGAACTCCTCCCACCGGCCCTCCGGCAGGTCCCGAATCGCATCGCCACGGTTGATCAGGAATTCCCAGGTCGACTCAGGGGTGTCGCCCGCACCGGGCAGCCGGGTCGACAGGCCGACGATCGCGATGTCGTGCGCCGCACCCGGCTGGTACCCGGCCGTGTAGAACGAGTCGTCGTCGGATTCCCGCGGCAACTCCGGATCACCGTTGATGACGACCTCCGCCAGCGACGCGATGGTCGGATGCTGATAGACCACCGTCGCCGTCAGCACAACACCGGTGAGCTCTTCGATGTCACCACCGAGCGCGATGGCATCACGCGAGGCCAGCCCGAACTCCTCCATCGGCCGGTCCACCGTGATGTTCTCCACGGGTTGACCGGTCGCGTCGGAGACCCAGCGCCGCAGCCACTCCCGCAATTCCGCGACGGACAACTCCGTCGTGGCAGTGGACTCCGCAGCGGACTGCGTAGCCTTTTCTGCGTCAGCGGTATCGATTGCGTCCGCCTCGGCGTGCGCAACATCGGTCGTCTGGGTGGGCGTGCCCTCGTTGTCAGCCATCAATTCCTCAAGCTACCTGTCTGCGTACCGGGCGCGCCTGGAATTGACGCTCGGCATGGGGGTGGTTCGGCGCGCCGAGCACCGCTGGTCGGCTCGCCGAAGCACCCCTGCGGGCAATTACTCTTCCGGAGCATCGGGGAAGGCCTGCTGGGTGTAACCCCCACGCAGCGTTCCCTCCAGATAAGCAGTCTTGCAGGCGCGCCGAGCGATCTTGCCGCTGGAGGTGCGCGGGATCGAACCCGCGGGCACAAGCAGCACGTCACGCACGGTGACACCGTGGCGCTGCGACACCGCCGCGCGGACCGCGTCGGCGATGGGCAGCGGGTCGGCCTTGCCTGCGCCCGGACCACGCTCACCCACGATGACGAGTTGCTCGGAAGCATCGTCGGCGTCGAACTGCAGGCCCGAATGGCTGCCCTGCTCGAAAACTTCGGCAGGCAGCTGGTTGGCGGGCACCGAGAACGCGGCGACGAAGCCCGGTCGCAGCGCCTTGCTCGCCTCCTGTGCGGAGAACTCGAGATCCTGCGGGTAGTGATTGCGGCCGTCGACGATCACCAGGTCCTTCACGCGACCGGTGATGTACAGCTCGCCGTCGAGATACACGCCGTAGTCGCCGGTGCGCATCCAGTTGGCGTCGTCCTCGGCGCCGTCGGCGTGGCTGCCCTCGGGCAGGCGATGGGTGACCTTGTTCTTGAAGGTCGCGGCAGTCTCGTCCGGGCGACCCCAGTAGCCGATGCCCATATTGTTGCCGTGCAGCCAGATCTCACCGACCCGGCCGTCGGGCAGCTCGCGGCCCGCGTCGTCGTCGATGGCGTCCGGGTCGACGATCACGGCCCACTGCGACAGCGCCACATAGCCACAGCTCACCTGGGCGATAGCGTTCTCGGTGCCCTGCTCGACCTTCACCATGCGACCTGCATTGAGCTCGTCACGGTCGACGTAGACCACCTTGGCCTCGTCCTCGGCCTTGGTCGCCGAGACGAACAGCGTCGCCTCCGCCATGCCGTAGCACGGCTTGATCGCGGTCTTGGGCAGGCCGAACGGCGCGAACGCGTCGTTGAACTTCTTCATCGACGAGGTCGTCACCGGCTCGCTACCGTTGATCAGGCCGATCACGTTCGACAGATCCAGCGACTCGCCGTTCTTCGGCAGCCCACGCGCGGCCGCGTGCTCGAACGCGAAGTTCGGTGCGGCGGCAAAGGTTCCGGCGCCATCGGAGGCGGCGGCCAGTTCCTTGATCCAGCGGTACGGGCGGCGCACGAACGCGCTGGGCGACATGATGGTGATGTACTTGCCGCCGACCGCAGGCAGGATCACCGTCAGCAGACCCATGTCGTGGAACAGCGGCAGCCAGGTAACGCCGCGGGAGTTCCAGTCGAGGTTGATGGCATCGACCATCTGCAGCAGGTTGGTCCCGACCGCCCGGTGGGTGATCTCGACACCGGCGGGGGTCCGTGTGGAGCCCGAGGTGTACTGCAGGTAGGCGATGTCATCGATCGCGATGTCGGGACGCACCCAGGTTTCGCCGACGCTGTCGGGGATCGCGTCGACGGCGATGATGCGCGGGCGCTGGGCGGCAGGCAACGAGCGGAAGAACTGGCGCACGCCGGCCGCGGAGGAGCTCGCGGTGAGGATGGCAGCAGGCTCACAGTCGCCGAGCACCGCGTGCAGCCGGTCGGTGTGACCCGGCTCATCGGGGTCGAACAGCGGCACCGAGATGGTGCCCGCGTAGATCGCGGCGAAGAAGGAGATCACGTAATCGAGGCCCTGCGGCGCCAGGATCGCGACCCGGTCACCCGGGTTGGTCACCTGCTGCAGTCGAGCGGCCACCGCGCGCAGCCGGATGCCGAATTCACGCCACGTCAGCTCCTGGGCTTCGCCATCACGTTCACGCGAGTAATCGATGTAGCGGTAGGCCAGGGTGTTCGCGTCGTTCCGAGTGTGCTTCTCGACGTGATCGACCAGGGTGTGATCCTCGGGAATACGGATGTTCCCGGTTTCGTCCAGGTAGTCGTCGAAAGTCTCTTCCATTCCTTCTTCTCCTCCGAGGCACATCGCAGCAAGACGGCGACATCGCCGCTGTTACCTGTGAGGCCCCGACTCGCTATCGCCCGCGGGTGCTCTACGTACGAAGAGCCAGCCTGCAGATTTTGTTGCGGTCTGCGCGGTGACCGCTATCGGCTAGATGTTCTCAAACCAGA
Source organism: Nocardia sp. NPDC051463 (assembly GCF_040681975.1). NCBI lineage: Bacteria > Bacillati > Actinomycetota > Actinomycetes > Mycobacteriales > Nocardiaceae > Nocardia > Nocardia sp. NPDC051463. The sequence continues at coordinate 261,845 of NZ_JBFBAB010000006.1, read as the reverse complement.
GTCATGTTACAGAGGAGCGTGGCTCACTCATCCCGCAGCAGTGGAATAACCGGCGCGAAAGCGTCCATCTGGGTGGGGAACACACCGACATAGGACATCGATGTGAGCTCCCGCACCTTACGGATCTGCTCGGCGATCTCCTCGAAGGTGCCGATGGCAACATACGGCGATTCGAGGATCTCCTCGACCGAGAGCTTCACGTCGACCTCGAGGTCGGGGTGCAGGCCTCGATCGATCGCGGAAAGGGCCATTTCCGCGGTCTTCTCACGGTCGTCGGTGATGACGATCGCGGTGATGGCCCAGTTCAGCTCGATGTCGGTGAACCGATCGCCCGCGGCTTCGCGGATCAGATTCACCTTCTCGATGGTCTTGGACATGGTGATGCCCGAGAGCAGACCTTTGCCGTTCTTGGTGGTGACAGGAACGATCGAGATGATGTCGGCGTGCTTGGCGGCCAACCGGAGCATCTTCGGGCCACCACCGCCGGTGCAGATCGGCGGGCGCGGACCCTGACGCGGTCGCGGCGTGCCCTTGATGCCGTTGACCTGGTAGTGCTTGCCCTCGAAGGTGCACTCCTGGCCACGCAGCAGCACATCGAGGATGGTCAGCGTCTCGTCGAGCTTCTCCAGCCGAATGCCGGGCGTCTCGTAGGGCAGCCCCGCGGCGGCGAACTCGTCCTGCTTCCAGCCCGCACCGACGCCGACCTCGAGGCGGCCCTTCGACAGCACATCGATGGTGGCGAGATCCTTGGCGAGCACCACAGGATGCCGAAAGCCATTGGCCAGCACCGACGTTCCGAGCCGGATCTTCTCGGTGGCCTGTGTCAGGGCACCGAGCGCGGCGATCGGACCGATCTGGTCACCGAGGTGATCGGGCACGACGAAAGTGTCGAAGCCGTACTCCTCGGCCTGCTGTGCCGTCTGAATGAACTTGCGGGCACCGCCCTCTTGCTTGTTTCCTTCGCCCGCGGCCGCGAAGCGGAAGCTACGCAGCGGCGTCCCCAACGCGGTCAACTCACCAGCCGGTGCGGCGGCTTCTGTCATGAACTCATGCTCCTGGCTGTAAGGAAATTGCCTGCGCGCCGGCCTGCCCCCGGTCCTGGGGGCAGCAGCCGGCGTCGCGATCATCAGCGCACTTTACAGCCTGCTCCGGTCCGACTGACGAGGCTTCGGTATGCAGGCATGCATGACCCTGATGTCGGGCCGCGACGCTGTGGTTGTTCACAGGTGGACTTCTCAGGAGTGCGGCGGGTGCGGCGCCCCTTCGATCAGACCGTTCGCCCAGTTCACCGTCCATTGGGTCGCGGTTGTTCCGTCGCTGTCGACCACGAAGCCGTTGTAGAGGCTGTGCACAGGGTTGCCGGCCGCGCGGATCAATGTCAGGGTGCTGCCGATGATGTTCAGCGGGTTCAGCGCCTGTCGCGGCGAGTCACAGATCAGATCGCCCGGCGCGCAGATCGTGAAGGTGCGGTCGGCCAGCGAGCCGAAGCCGCCCGGCCGCGGACCGGTCATGGTGATCCCCGGCACGTTCAGACCGCTCAACGCGACCTCCGCGCCGACACCGGCTGGCGGGTTCCCGATCTGGATGGGCTGCCCTGGTCCGTTGCCATTGGTCCGCCGTCCATCCGCAATCAGCGTCACACCCAACACCTGATCGGCGGGGACGGGACCCTTGCCTGCGGCGATCTGGGAGGCGACGTCGCCGCCGATGACCGCGCCCTGCGAGAAGCCCGCGATCACGTAGGTGGTCAACGGACATTCCCGATGCCGCTTCGCCATCGCGTCGACCATCCGCTGCGCGCCCTCGGAACGGCTGTTGTTGTAGGACTGCTGGCCATCCGGCGGAATCGCGATCGGATTCGAGAACTGCGCGACATAGGGGACGGTGTACACATCCAGCCTGCCCGGCGGGAACTGACCCTGCACCGGCCCGGAGATGTTGAGCATCAACGAGATCGGATTGGCCGTCGGATTGTGCGGGTCGTCGTTGCTGTTGGACTCCCAGGTGCCCGGCACCGAGATCATCTGGACATCCGGGCAGCTCGCAGGCTGCGAGGTCGGTCGCTCCGGCGGCTTCGGTCCCGGTCCCGGTCCCGGCGGGCGCAGTCTGCCCGCGAGCAGGTACCACAGCAGCAGCACGACAACGATGACCAACGCGACGATCGCGAGGAGCACCAGACATCCCACCGGCCAGAACCGGCGGGAAGCCCTACCTCGACGGACACTCACTGGCAGTACGTCTGCTTAGCGGTGTCGATGTAGATCTTGCCGACCTTCTCGACCGGCATCTTCGCCGGATCGAAGGACGGGTCGGATCCGGCCATCGCGTTCACGAAGGTCGTCAGGTCCTGCTCGGAGGCACCTGCCGCGACGCCCTGGCAGACATAGGTGCCGATGCTCAACGCGATGTCCGGGCTGGAAGCGGCGACACCTTGCGCCTTCAGCGCGTCGAGAAACTTCTTGTCCTTGTCGGTGAGCTTGGTTGTCTCCCCCGGTGGCACGACATCGGTCGGCACCGGCTGCGGACGCTCGGGGGCGACCGTCTCTGCGGGCGTCGACTCGGGCGCGGGTGTCTGCGCCCCCGTGTCGCCACCTGCGCTGCTCGACGTGGCGGGCGGCTGCGAGGCCGTCGTGGTGGGGGTCAGCTTCGGAGTGCTCGATGCCGTCGAATCATTGTCACCGCATGCGGCGAGCAATCCGGTGGCGGCGAGCGCCACAGCGACGCCGAGTACCTTTCCACGGGTCCGATGCATGAATTCGTGTCCTCGATCTGTTGGCGAATAGGGGCCGATCGCCACCAGGCTAGCTGGGTCCACAGTGCGGCGCTTGCGGCACCGCGCGTTGAACGGTTGATTCAGTGACCATCATCAATGCGCCACTCGGCACGATGACGTCTCTCGAACGAAGCCAGATCGAGCCCTGGTCTTCGGCACCTCTCGCGCAGCCCAGCCGCATCAACCAGGGTCGCGAGCCTCCGCCACCAACACACCCACTCGGCACGATGTCACCCTCCGAGCGAAGCGAGCCCAAACCCCACCCCTCGCAGCCCACCTCCACACCAGCCCAACCGCAACCGCCGAAGTCGCAAGCTCAGCTACCGATAGCCCTCTGAACACGACGACACCTTCCGAGCTCAGCAATCAACGTCACGGCCCACCCCACCACAACCGAAACACATCCCCGAAGTCGCAACCTCAACTACCAACCCACCCACTCGGCACGATGATGTCTTCCGAGCGCAGCGAGACCGAGCACTAGAGTTCGCGGCCCGTCTCGCTTCCGAGCCGTCGAAGCGCACGCGCCCCGTCTCGCTCCCGCCCCCCCTACGCCCCCGCGCCGAAGGCGCGAGTCTCGACGGCTCGGAAGCGAGACCAAGGGGGCCGCGAACACGCAGCGTCGAAGGCGCTGCCAAAAACTACAGCCCGTGGACCTCGGATTTGCCGTCGCGTACGACAATGAATCCGGCCTGGAAATTCTGCTGGACACCGCCGGGGACCGTGAACTCGTCGCTGATCGGGTATCCGAGCTTGCCGTTCTCGTAGCCGGCATCCCTCCAGGTGTCCATGATCGGACCCGAACGGACCGCCCACGTTCCTGACAGCGGGCTCCAATAGATGCAGCCGCCCTCGAACCTGCTGAAGCGGCCCAAGTCCTTCAGCGGCAGCTCTTCGGCGGCCGGGAAGCCCAGCCAGCTGTTCTCGTATCCCAGCTGGGCGTATTTGCCCATGATCAGCCCGTGCAGCCGGTGCACGCCGGTCTTCTGGCTGTAGTAGAAAGGCCCGTTCTCGAAGGCCTGCACCGAGCCGTCCCGGCTCGGTGTCCTGACCTCCGGCGCAATCGGATAACCGGCGGGTCCGCGCTCGAAGCCTTGCTTGCCCCACTCGTCGAGGATCGCGCCACGCACCACCTGGGCGCCGGTCTCCGGGGTCCAGTAGAGCGAACCGTGCTGGAATGCCTGGAACCGGCCGCGGCCGTCGGGCAGCGGGCGCTCGTCGTCGGTCGGCAATCCAACCACACCGAGCGCGGCCTGGTAGCCGCCACCGATCATGCCGCCGACCGGATGCGCGCCGGTCGCGGGCGAGTAGAACACCCGGCCGGACTGGAAGTCCTGGGCCACACCCTCGTTCACCTGGTATTCGGCGGTGAGGCAGTCGCCGAGCCAGTTATTGGCGGTGGCCACGGCGGCAATCGCGCCTGCTGCCTGGCAGGACGCCTTACCCGCGTCGATGCCGAGTGCGGCGGCGGCCTGCGGCCAGGACTGCCGCATCTCGAAATCCCAATACGGCCATGAGTGGGTGCCGGAGGGGCGGTAATTCACCTGGGCCGGGACGGTCAGCTTGGCGAGCTTGGTCACGAAGTTCTGCGAGGTGAGCCGCGACAGAATCTCCAGACCCATACCCGTGAAGTTGGCGCTCACCCCGGGAATGGCGGTGGCCTGGTCGAATGGCCCGATCGCACCGCTACCGCTGGATATGTACAGGCTGATCCCCTTCAGCTTGTCCGCCAGCGCGTACGGGTCGTGACCCTCCCACTCCGGGCTGGTCGGCGGACCCCACATCGCCGCAGAGTCGAACCCGCCCGCGTCACGCATGGCGAACTGGATCGCCTGCGGCATACCGAGGGTGGTCGTGGTGAGGAAGCCGGAATACGACGCGGCGTACTTGACGAAGCTCGGATTGCGCGCGGCCAGGAACATCGCGGCCGTGCCGCCCATCGAGAGGCCCTCCATGCCCCGCACATCCGTTGCCCGCCACTGGCTCTCGAGCAGCGGCGGAAGTTCCTTGGTCAGGAAGGTTTCCCACTTGTAGTTGTGGCCGTTGTTCGGCTGCAGCCAGTCGGAGTAGAAGCTCGACTGACCGCCGACCGGCAGCACAACAGTGACGTTCTTGTCGGCGTAGAAGTCGGCGGCACCCGCGTCCTTGGTCCAGCCGTTCTCGTCCTCGGTGGCGCGCAGACCATCGAGCATGAACAGCAGTGGAAACCTGGCGGCCGGGTGGGTGTTCCAGTCCCTGGCCAGCAGCAGCTGCACCTGGACCGGCGCGCCCATCGACGGCGAATCGACCCACAGGGCGACCCGGCGGTCGGTGAGCCACACCATTTTCTGCACCGACGCGGCCGCCGGCGCGATGGCGGCGGGCTCCGGCTGCGCGGCGGCGGGTGCGGTCAGCGGCGAAAGCCCAGCGACCATCGGCAGCGCCACCACGGTGGCCAGCAGCGCGAGCCGCCCACAAGCCCGGCGGGCGTCGCCGCGTCCGCGTCCACCCCATCTGCCGCCCCTGATCCCTGCCACAAGTGTTTTCTACCCCTGGAAGGGCGATCAACCTGGTAGGACGCGCGGGAAGCAAGCCAATCCACCTCCTGGCGCAGACAGGCCGAGCAGGGTGCCACTACGTGCCCGTACTGGTCCTGCGTCGAGTGCGAGACATGGCCTGGACATGCCCGACGAGCGACCCGTGCCCTGACGAAATCCCGGCGGCATACTGCCCGCTGCTAACAAAACGCAAACGGCGCCGCCGCTCCCTGTTCGGGAGCAGACGGCGCCGTTCGACGCTTATGCGGCTAGATCACCAGCCGCCAGTGGCATCCAGGATGCCGTTGCGGGCCTTGAAAAGCTCACCCTCCCAGTACTTCCAGGAGTGGGTGCCCTGGGCCGGGAAGTCGAACTGAGCCGGAATCTTCAGGGTCGCGAGGCGAGCCTGGAAGGCACGGGTGTTCACCAGCGAGAGCGCCTCGAGCGCCATGGCGTTACTGGTGTTGAACGCGCCGACCGCCGAGTTCGGCCGGTCGAACTGACCCGGGAGGCCGCTGGCCGCCGAGATGTACATCGGCAGGCCCTTGAGCTGCGGCGCGAACACGAACGGATCCATCCGCAGCCATGCCGGGCTCCACGGCGCCGCCATCGAGTCGACGTTGAAGCGGCCCGCGTCCAGCATCGCGATACGGATCGCCTCACGCATACCGGGCGCGGAGATGTTCAGGTAGCCGGAGAAGGACGAGGCCTGCTTGAACTGATCGCGATGGTAGGCGGCGAGGGCCAGCGCGGCACTGCCACCCATCGAAAGGCCCGCGATCGCGTTGTTGGTGCGGGAAACGCCGTAGCCCTCGAGGAAGGCCGGGAGCTCCTTGGTCAGGAACGTCTCCCACTTGTAAGTGGTCTTCTGACCGTTGGTGTTACTCGGCGCGTACCAGTCGGTGTAGAAGCTCGACTGGCCGCCGACCGGCATGATCAGGGAGATGTTGTCGTTGCCGAACTGCTGCAGCGCGTTCGTCTCGAACGACCACGCGTTGCGGTCGTCGCGAGCACGCAGGCCGTCGAGCAGATACAGCGCCGCGTTGCCGCCGCGCGCCGCCCACTGCACCTGAACCTTGATCGGGCCCATGACCGAGGGGACCATCAGGTCCTCGAAGCCACCCGCGGGGGCGCGCAGCACAGGGCTGTGCGCCGGGGCGGCCATGGCAACGGTCGGGGCCGCCACTCCGGCGGCGATCGGTAGCGCTAGTGCTGCGGCACCGACAGCCAGAATTCGATGGCGCCAACCGCGAGGGGTGACTCGCCGTCCCGTGCTTCTGTTCGGGCCGGCTGCCCTGCCGAAACGCATGAATCCTGCTCTCTTTCTGCTGTTGTGGTACCGCCCGTCACCCATGAGGGCCGGGCAGCACCCGTGCTTCGAACGAGACGCGCGTCACATGTGTGTCGGACCCCGACATTCCGACACAAAAAGACGGCGCTACAACGATCTGGTCACACTTGCGCTTGCTGGACGATATTCGACGCCGGAAGCCTAAGCAAGGCCGAGGCAACCGAGTGGCCGAAATCCGCCCGTACACAACCTGTGATCGTGCGGAGACCCTATCGCGTTCGCTCGGAGATGTCGTGCCCGATCCGGAATTCACCCCAGATTGGCACTGAGATCGGGCAGCATGTTGTACACCTGGTCGGCCCAGTACGGCCAGTTGTGCACACCGATCGGCGTGTAGTCGAAGTGCACATTCGTCGGGCCGAGTGAGTCCAGACGCAGCTGGAAGGCCCGGGTATTGGCGAGCGCGATCGTCTCGAGCGCCATTGCATTACTGAGGTTGTAGGCGTCGAGCGCGTTGTTGACTACGTCACGGGGACCGCTCTGGCCGTTGCCGGAGGAAATCCAGAGCCGAGTTCCGTTCGCGCGCAACAACGGCGCGAACATGAACGGGTCGTTGCGCAGCCAGCGCGGATCCCACGGTGGGCCCCACATGGAGTCGATGTTGTATCCGCCCGCGTCGAGCAGAGCCAGCCGCAAGCCCTCCTTCATCCCGGGTGCGGAGATATTCAGGTAGCCCGAATACGAGCCCGCGTACCGGAATTGATCCGGGTGATAGGCGGCGAGCGCGAGCGCGGCGCTGCCGCCCATGGACAAACCGAATACACCGTTGCCGTTCGGATTGAAGCCGAGCCGATCGCGCATCGCCCAGCGCAGATTCTCGGTCAGGAACGTTTCCCACGCGTAGGCGCGCTGCTGGCCATTGGTGTTGCTCGGCGCGATCCAGTCCGAATAGAAGCTGGACATCCCGCCGATCGGCATCACCACGTTGATATTCCACTGCGGAAGCACCCGGGAGATGTCGGTGTCGATTTCCCAGCCGCTGAGGTCGTTGCGAGCCCGCAGGCCGTCGAGGGCGTAGACGACGCGGTTGGTGTTGCCGTCGATAGCGCGGAAGATCCTGGTCTTGATCGGGCCCATGCTGGAGTCGACCCAGAAATCGTGGCCGGCCGGGTCGAAGCTCGCCGCGGCCGGCGTGGCGAGATCGGTGACCGCGATTCCGAACGGGAGGGCGAGCACGAAGGCCACGCCGGCGACGGACCGGCGCAGCCAACGACGGCGCCCACCGCGCCCCTCGGCCTCGAGCATGCGTCCCAGCACATCGGCAACACTTCCGCGCACTACGCCTGATCGCATTCCATTCGACCTTTCGCCCGTGCGATCACTGTTGATCGCAACTGTCGTGCATGAGGATCGACGCTCGGCACCGACGACTCCCCACACCGGGCATGTCGCGGCGTTACCGCTCTTCTATAGGCAGTTGTTCGAAGCTGATCCCGATGGAAACGCACTGCGAGACCGGATCGTGATGAAAAACCGGAGTTTTGCCGACCACCGCGCGACCAGCGTCGCGAGACCTATGCCAGATCGAAATTCCCATGACAGCAACTGTTTAGCTAATCAGCGTGCATGGGCAATATTTCAGGCGAATACCAACAGACCGCCCGGCACCGAAGGGGGTGCCGGGCGGTTCGTCATGATGAAACGTCAGCCGATGTTCGCCGACAGGTCGGAAGTCATCCGATAGACCTCGTCCTGCCAGTTGTTCCAGGCATGGATGCCGAAGGCCGGGAAGGAATAGACGACGTTGGATGCCCCGAGTGAGGCCATCCGCACTTGGAACGCGCGAGTGTTGACCAACGCCAAGCTTTCCAGCCCCATACCGGTGAGGGTGTTGAAGCTCGGCGCATCGGTGACGCCCGGCCTGCCGCTGCCCGCGGCGATCCACAGGCGGGTGCCGTTGCCGATCAGTCGCGGCGCGAAGACGAACGGGTCCATCCGCAGCCACTGCGGGCCCCATGGCGGCGCCATCGAGTCCACGTTGTAGCCGCCCGCGTCGATCATGCCGGTTCGGATGGCTTCCCGCATCCCGGGTGCGGAGTTGTTCAGGTAGCCCGAGAACGAGCCCGCGAAGCTGAACTGATCCGGGTGATAGGCCGCCAGCGTCAGCGCCGCGCTGCCACCGGTCGACAGGCCGAAGACGCCGTTGCGGTTCGGGTTGAAGCCGAGCCGGTCCCGCAGCGCCCAGCGCAGGTTGTCGGTCAGGAAGGTCTCCCACTGGTACCGGTAGCTTTTGCCGGGACCGCCGGAGAGCACATTCATGGCACCCGAACCAGAGGACGAACCGGAACCAGCGGGAACGCCGAAGAATTCGCTCGGCGCGTTCCAGTCGGCATACCAGCTCGACTGGCCACCGACCGGCATGACCACGTTGATGTTCTGGCTCGCCAGCATCTCGGCGATGTTGGTTTCGATCTCCCAACCGTTCAGATCCTCGCGGGCCCGCATGCCGTCGAGCGCGTAGACGACGCGGTTGGTGTTGCCGTCCGCGGCGCGCAGGACCCGGGTCTTGATCGGACCCATGCCGGAGTCGACCCAGAAATCGAACGCGGCGGGATCGAAGGCCGCCGATGCTGTCGCACCACTACCTGCGATGGTGATCCCCAGCGGCATGAGCAGGGCGACCGTTACCCCGACGGCCCACTTGCGCCACCGAGAATTCGGGGCCGCCGAGCCACCGGTCCTACCTTTCCAGCGCGGACTTCGCATTCCTCTCGACCTTCCATCCGGATGGCCGATCAGCAAATCGTTAGCTATCTTAACCAGCCTCCTCATCGGGCACTCAGACGGGAAATCTGCCTAAAACGGATATTTCCACCTGCATGCATGTTCTCCGTGTATCAATCGCAAGAGAATGCTTCTATGTTGCTGGAAAGTGATTCAAGCCACAAGAAACGCAGCGTGCGTCGGAGCGCATTCGTTGCCGAGGCGGCTGGGGACGCCCTGCTTCGCATAACGAAAAGGCCGCCTGATGCATACGCATCAGGCGGCCGGTTTCACCGCGTCCGCGGCTCTAGGGAGCCGGGCTCATGAACTCTCACCCGATGTTGGCCGAGAGGTCCGGAATCATCCGGTAGACCTCGGCCTCCCAGTTGCGCCAGTTGTGGATACCGACGGACGGGAAGCTGTAGGTGACGTTCTGCGCACCGAGGGTCATCATGCGGACCTGGAAAGCCCTGGTGTTGACCAGCGCGAGCGCCTCGAGTGGCGTGCCCTGCAGGATGTCCAGCGGCGCAGTCGCGTCGGCGGGACCGGGCAGCGCGCTACCGGCGGCGACCCACACCCTGGTGCCGTTCGCGATCAGTCGCGGCGCGAAGACGAACGGGTCCATCCGCAGCCACTGCGGGCCCCACGGCGGCGCCATCGCGTCGATGTTGTAGCCACCCGCACTGATCATGGCCACCCGCAGCGCCTCACGCATACCCGGCGCGGAGATGTTCAGGTAGCCCGAGTACGAGCCCGCGTACCGGAACTGGTCCGGGTGGTAGGCGGCCAGCGTCAGCGCGGCACTGCCGCCCATGGACAGGCCGAACACGCCGTTACCGTTCGAGTTGAAGCCGAGCCGGTCCCGCAGCGCCCAACGCAGATTGTTGGTGAGGAACGTTTCCCACTTGTAGGTGTTGTTCTTGCCCAGGGTCTCGTTCCAGCCCGAGGAACCCGTCATCGCGGAACCCGACGAGGAGCCGTTGGCCGATCCCGTCGAACCGGTGTTGAGGCCGAGGAAGTTGCCCGGCGCGTTCCAGTCAGCGTAGAAGCTGGACGGTCCGCCGACCGGCATGACGACGTTGATGTTCCACTTGGTGAGCTCGCGGGCGATCTCGGTCTCGGCCTCCCAGCCGTTGATGTCGCCGCGGGCCCGCATACCGTCCAGCGCGTACACCACACGTCCGGTGTTGCCGTCGGCCGCGCGGAAAATTCGCGACTTGATCGGACCCATCGACGAGTCGACCCAGAAGTCGAACGCGTCGGGATTGAACGCTGCCGACGCGGTGGCACCGGGTCCTGCCACCGACACCCCGAGCGGTAGCAAAACGGCCAGCGACATCAGCACCGACCGCTTGAACCACGAACCGGCTCTCCGGGATCTCAGACGTCCACTTTCGGTCTTACGCCCGATAACGCCTCGCATCTTGTTTGGACCCTTCCTTCATCCGACCGAATCCGATCGTTTTACGGTGACCGCCGGTTTTCGCCCATCACGAGGGAACGCCACCGGCGGGCGTACCGTCGGAGCCTAACGTGTCATCGATGCATGGGCGTTATCAAAAAGTGATAAAGCGGCGTACGCCACTCTATCGGCATCGTCCAATGAAACTACTGAGCCCACGGTGATCCGTGGGCTCAGTGTGACTACGAGAATAGGATCATCGCGGCGGTTGTGGGAAGGGATCGACCAGATCGCAGCGCTGGATCTCGTACTTCGGCACCCGATCTATGCGGTACTTCGCGAACTCGAGCGCATGCAGCAGGTTGTGCTTGAAACGGTCCCACGTGAGCGGATCGCGGTAGGAAATCGTCAGTGCCTCGGTGTCCGGGCACTTCATCGCCGTGCGAGCCTGGGTGACCCATTTCTCGTCGAGGAACCACGGCATCCACGGCTTCCTGTCGACCACGCCGGTGTCCACGATGACCCAGTCCGGATACAGCGCCTTGTCGTGCCCGATGCGACCGTCGGTCAACCGGTCGGTGTGCGCGGCCAGCGGATAGGCGAGGCCCATCTGGTCGATCACGCGCACGTTCAGCGGGACGTTCATGCTGGTCATACCCAAGTTCAGGAAGTAGACCGTGTGCCCGGCGCCGCCGTCGGGGATCGGCTGCGGCGGTGGTGCGACGTACCAGAACATGAACGACGGCGAGTTCAGCAGCAGGCCGCCGTTGGGGCTGGCCGCAATGTCGTTGACCATCGGCCGGATGCGTGGGTAGTCGAGGTAGTCCTCGGCCAGGATCGGATGATCGTGGCCGGTGTTGAGCACGTAGTAGACGCGCTCGTCGACGATGCCAGAGGAGCTGATCTTGGTCCCGGTCTTGATGGCCGTGGTGTTGGCGGCGAACAGCGCCCAGCCCGCGGTGCCGATCAACGCGAACAGGATCACCGCGAACGACCAGTCGGTGGCCGACATCGACCGCAGACCGCCCTGCGGCAACCGGATCGGCACCACCGCGACCGGCAGCAACAAACAGAACAGCTGCGGCAACAGCATCCGACCGTGCATGAAGTCGCCACCGACGCGCAGCGCGTACACGGTCAGGATGACACCGCTGCCGAGCATGAGCGTGACCACCGCGCTCGGCGAGCGCAGCCATGCGCGCACTGTGCCGAGGGTCCAGCCGCGCCGCTCGTCGGCGGCGGTGGACGAACCGGCCGGTGCGATGGCGGTTGCGGTGCGCGCCGCGACGACGCCCGCGGCGAGCAGCACCAGCAGCGGAACCCACAGGTAATAGGGGCCGACCAGGTCCCACAGGTATTTGAAGCCCTGCCCCCACTTCGCGCCGCCCGCGTCCTTGGCGACCGCGGTGTTGGGGTAGGGCAGGCCGTAGTAGCCCATTCGCCAGACCTGGTAGCCGAGCGGGACGATCCCGGCGGCCGCAACGATCAACGCCCGCAGCACAATCGGACGCAGCCGGGTCTGCGGCACCGGCGCACAGAAGATCATTGCCAGCGCCAGTCCACCGACCAGGGTCATCTCGGGACGAATCAGCGGTGCGAGACCCGCGAGGAACACCAGTCCGAAGAAGCCGGGCAGCCGGACCCGCTCGGCCTGGCTCCACCGGATCATCAACCACCACAGCAGGCCGAGCCAGCAGATGACCAGACCGCTCTCCAGTCCGGAGGAGGCGTAGTCACGGGCAGGCGGCAGCGCGATATAGACGAGCACGCCCGCGGGCAGCAGTAGCGCGGATTCGGTGCCACCCCACAGCCGCGCCGTACCGAGCATGGCGAACACGATCGCGGCCAGCGACACCGTCAGCGCGACACCGAGCACCACGTACTCGAGCCTGGCCTGGGTGAGCCAGCTGAAGAACCAGACCAGATAGGTCCACGCCGTGCTGGTGTTGGTTTCGACGCGTTCGTCCACGTTGAAGACCGGTCCGTTGCCTGCCAACAGGTTTCGCACCGTTCGCAGCACGATCAGGCCGTCGTCGGCGATCCAGCGTCGTTGCCAGGCACCGGTCGCGAACAGGACAACGGTGAGCGCCATCCCACCGACGAAGATCGCTCGGGATAGCTGCACGTGCCGCAAGGCCGAGCGAGCCGGCCCTTCGGCCGGCTCCTCGCTTGCGTATTCCGTTCGCTCCGCTCCCTCGACCAACATCTCGTCAGGTGAGATAGACAGCGACACCTACCGCTCCGATCCAGGCGATTGCGAGGAACTGGAGGATGCGGTCCCCCAGCGCGATCTCTTCGGGTTCACCGGCCTCGCCGCCATCGACGTCGACCGCATAGCGCAGGATTGCGATGGTAAACGGAACCATCGAGATCGCAAACCAATTGGTGTGCTTGAGGCTGTCCTGCTGGAACGCCCAGAGGCCGTAGAACACCACCACCGCCGTCGCGGCGAGGGTCCAGATGAAGCGCAGATAGGTCGGCGTGTAGTACTCGAGCGACTTGCGAATCTTGGCACCCGTACCCAGGGCGATCTGCAGTTCGGCGTAGCGCTTGCCCGCCGCCATGAACAGCGAACCGAACGCCATGATCAGCAGGAACCATTGCGACAGCTCAATATCGGCGGCCGCGCCACCGGCGACGGCGCGCAGCAGGAAGCCTGAGGACACGATGCAGATGTCCAGCACGGCCTGATGCTTGAGGCCGAGGCAGTAGGCCAGCTGGATGCCGATGTAGACCGCCATCACGACGGCGAGATGCCACGACGCGAGGAAGGATCCGGCGATCGACGCGATGAGCAACACCGCGGCCAGCATGTAGGCCAGGTTCACCGGAACCACACCCGCGGCGATCGGTCGCAACCGCTTGGTCGGGTGGGCCCGGTCGGCTTCCACATCGAGCGCGTCGTTGACGAGGTAGATGCCCGACGCCGCCATGCAGAACACCACGAAGGCGATCCCGACGGGCGCGAGCACGTCCACCTCGGTGGCCGAGCCCGCGGCCAGCGGCGCGGCGAGCACGAGAACGTTCTTCACCCACTGTCGCGGGCGAACGGCCTTGATCAACCCGCCGGCCAGCGTCTTGGGCGGGCCCTTGACAACAGCCTCGGCTAGGTCGGCGCTGGTCGGCTCTTCACTCATGTCAACCAAGGCTCTTTCTTGTCCGGTCACTATCGAGTCTCTTTTCGGCGGCAAGCACAACGGCAGCGGACGCGGCACCGAGCGCGGATCCGGCGAGCACGTCGGAGGGATAGTGCACCCCGAGCACGACCCGGGAGAGCAACATCGGTGGAACGAGCACCGCAGGCAAGGGTAGCCCGGTCAGTTTTCCGAGCAACACCGCCGCCGCCGTGGTCGAGGTCGCGTGCGAGGACGGGAAGCTCAATTTGCTCGGCGTAGACACATTGACCTGCACCGATGGGTCGTTCGGGCGGGGCCGCCTGACGATCCGCTTGATCACGATGGAAGCGGCGTGCGCACCGACCGCACCGACCGCGACCCCCGCCCACTGCCGACGCCGCGGTTTGTCCGCGAGCCAGCCGACGGCGGCGATGCCGACCCAGCCGAGTGCGTGCTCGCCGAAATGCGACATGCCGCGGGCTGCCTTGACGACCGTGGGGTTGCCGCCGATCGCCGACTGCACCGCATTGAGGATGGCGACCTCAGGCGGTGCGGGCGCGGTTTCGGGCGCGACGTGGGGGGCATGCCCGTTCGTGCTACGCAACGCCTCGTTCAGCGCCGCGCTGTCACTTGCTCCGATACTCACTGCTGTGTGCCTTTCGTGGTGCCTTTCGAATCGCCGATGCCGAAGGCGTTCTCCCACGCGGCGGTGCTGGTCAGCTGCGGATGGGCGGCGCGGTAGCGCTGCTGCATCGCCGGGAAGCGCGCGGCCAGCTCCTTACGCAGCCGCATAGCGTCCTTGAACAGGCCGAGGGCCTGCCGCGGATCGCGCTTGCGGTAGACAACGCCGCGGCCGTCGGCAGTGGTGACGGTGACACCGTCGACCTGTGAGAGCAGGAACCACCGCGCGTCCAGGGTCGGCACATTCAGCTGCGGACGCTCGTGGTGCTCGGGCTGAGCGGGCCGCACGCTGTGCACGAGGCCCTTGGCCAGCCGGACCACCTTGGCAATCGGGTTGGCGGGTTCGCCGACCGCGCCGACGCCGATGTGGCTTGCCAGCGGCAGTTCGGTGGACGAGGGCAGGATCACCGCGTCGGGGTACTGCTTGCGCAGCTCGTGCACCGCGCCGAGGGCGCTGGGCAGCAACTGGAACAGCCGCTCCGGGCCTGCGAGGAAGTCGCGAATCGCCAAGTTCTGGATGGCGACCGTCGAATACTCCAGGCACAGCAGGTGTTTCAAGGTTGCCTTGATCGTGTTCACCACCATGGCGCGGCCATTGCCCGGCAGGTGCAACGAGGCGACGACCAGACGGTTGCGCAGGTGGAAGTACGCCTGCCAGTCGATGGCGTCGTCTTTGTCGCTCCAGGCCATGTGCCACACGGCGGCGCCGGGCAGCGTGACTGTCGGGTATCCGGCGGCACGGGCGCGCAGACCGTATTCGGCGTCGTCCCACTTGAGGAACAGCGGCAGCGGCTGGCCGAGCTCCTCGGCGACCTGACGCGGGATGACACAGGTCCACCAGCCGTTGAAGTCGACGTCGATGCGCCGGTGCAGCAGCTTGGAGTTGTCGCGGTCCTTGAGCGGGTACTTCGAGAAGTCGTGGTCGTATTCGACATTCGGCGCCGCGGTCCACATGAAGATGCCGCGGTCGACGACCTCGCCCATGACATGCAGGTGCGAGCGCTCCTGCAGGTTGAGCATTTGCCCGCCGACCAGGACCGGCGACTTGGCGAAACGGGCGAAGGCCAGTGCGCGCAGGATCGAGTCGGGCTCGATCTCGATGTCGTCGTCCATGTAGACGATGTACTGGGCGTCGGTGGTCTTCAGCGCCTCGTACATCACCCGGCTGTAGCCGCCGGAGCCGCCGAGGTTGGGCTGGTTGTAGATGGCGAGCCGGTCGCCGAGCACCGCGGCGGCCTCGGTGAAGCCGGGCTCGTCGACCACCTTGCGGGTGCCCTGATCAGGGATGATGACGGCCTTGATCTTCTCGAGCACCAGTGGATCGGACCCGAGGGCGCCGAGGGTTTTCACCGCGTCGGTCGGCCGGTTGAAGGTGGGCATACCGACCGCGATGCTGCCGTCACCCGGCGCCTCGATCGGGGCGTACCAACCGCCGGCCAGCAGCGTGACCGCCGTGTCGGTGGTGATGTCGAACCAGATCCAGCCGCCGTCCTCGAAAGGACCGAGATCGGTCTCGAACTCGACGTGCACCGATTCGGTGCCAGGTGCGACGGCGAACTCCTTGCCCTGCACGTGGATTCGCGAGCCGTCCGCCTTCGATCGGTAGACGTCGACGCGGCCGTGCCCGGCCAGCTCCAGCCGCAGCACCACAGATTCCAGGATGCTCCAGCGCCGCCAGTAGCTCGCGGGCAATGCGTTGAAGTAGGTGCAGAACGACACCTCGGATTCGGCGCCGACCGCCAGCGAGGTACGGGTGGCGGCGTGTGCGCGGCGTGCGTTGGTCGCCGACTCCTCGACGTAGAGAGTGCGCACGTCCAGCGGCTCACCCGGCCTGGGCAGGATGATGCGCTGCAACAGCGACTTCGCGCGGGTTTCGATGGTCATATCTTCCAAGATCGACTGGGAGGTCATCCGTTACTTTCGGTGTCAGTGCGGGTCACCCGCACCCGGTCGGCTTGGACGAGCCGAGTTTCGCGAGTGTGGCTCATCTACGCCTCGTCCGCGAGCAACTCGCCCGATTCCAGGTGCGGCCGCAGCACGTTGTCGAACATGCTGAGCGCGCTGCCGATGGCCATGTGCATGTCAAGGTACTGGTAGGTCCCGAGGCGGCCGCCGAAAAGGACCTTCTCCGTTGCGGTTTCCTTCTTGGCGAGGGCGCGGTAAGCGGCGAGCTTGGCGCGGTCCTCGGGGGTGTTGATCGGGTAGTACGGCTCGTCGCCGGTCTGCGCGAATCGGGAGTACTCGCGCATGATCACGGTCTTGTCGTTCGGGTAGCTGTCGCGCTCGGGGTGGAAGTGGCGCGGCTCGATGATGCGGGTGTAGGGCACGTCCGCATCGTTGTAGTTCATCACCGAGGTGCCCTGATAGTCGCCGGTCGGCAGCACTTCGGTCTCGAAATCGATGGTGCGCCAGCCGAGTTCGCCCTCGCTGTAGTCGAAGTAGCGATCCACCGGGCCGGTGTAGACCACTGGTGCGTCCGGGTTCTCGGCGCGGATCTGCTCACGCACGTCGAACCAGTCGGTGTCGAGCCTGACCTCGATCAGGTCGGAGGCGGCCATGTTCTCGAGCCACTTCGTGTAGCCCTGTGCGGGCAGACCCTCGTAGGTGTCGTTGAAGTAGCGGTTGTCGAAGGTGTAGCGCACCGGCAAGCGGGTGATGTTGCCCGCGGGCAGTTCCTTGGGGTCGGTCTGCCACTGCTTGGCGGTGTAGTCACGGACGAACGCCTCGTAGAGCGGGCGACCGATCAGCGAGATCGCCTTCTCCTCCAGGTTCTGCGCATCCTTGGTCTCGACCTCGGCGGCCTGTTCGGCGATCAGCGTGCGCGCCTCGTCGGGGGTGAAGTAGCGACCGAAGAACTGCGAGATCAGGCCGAGGCCCATCGGGAACTGGTAGGCCTGCCCCTTGTGCATCGCGAAGACACGGTGCTGGTAACCGGTGAACTCGGTGAACTGGGTGACGTAATCCCATACCCGCTTGTTCGAGGTGTGGAACAGGTGCGCACCATACTTGTGCACCTCGATACCGGTTTCCGGCTCCGGCTCCGAATAAGCGTTGCCACCGAGGTGGTAGCGGCGGTCGATCACCAGCACTCGCTTGCCGAGCAAGTTGGCGGTGCGTTCGGCGACGGTCAGCCCGAAGAATCCGGAGCCGACGACGATCAGATCGAACTGTGAGGCGGTGGGGACGGAGTTACCCGGGGACGATGCGGCGGTCACGGGAGCCCAGCGTATCGGAAGTCTCCGCGCTGTCCTGGCGGAGTCACCGGGCGGGCTGAGCGGCCCTGCTCCAGCCGGTGGTTTCGTCTCGAGAACATCCGAATTTCGCCGAAAATTTGCCGGAACCGTCATATGACCGCAATAAGGACGCTGTTGCATGGGCACTCGGACTGTGCGGGCGTCCAGTTCGTTGGTGGATGCCGGTTCGAGCGGCATTACCGCATCGAGGGGAAGGCCCAACACCGCGACGGCCCGTCCGCACCCCGCCCCATCGGGTCCTTCTGTACACCGCTCTCGGCAATAGGTCCCCCGCCACACAGGCAGCCGACTCATCAGCAGACACCGATCGCCGACGGTGCCCGGCGGTGCACGACTGGCGCCCCCGCCTTCAACGATGCGGTGGCCACCGCCGGTGTGCGCGGTGCAGTCACGGCCAGGACGAACCGGCGTCACCCCGGGAAGCCGACCTCTACCTCGACCTCGGTGCGCTCGGTGTACATGCGCCAATAATGTTCACCCAGTTCGTCATTGCCCATTCTGGCGATCTCGACACCGGGCGGCACCAGCTCAGGATGCTCGTCGACGACGCGTTCGGCCTTGCTGTTGCCGATCAGCACGCCGATGTTGAGCAGTCCGACATAGACGCCGGTGCCCACGAGTTCGACGCCGAGTTGACGGACATAGGTGCGCTGCGCGCCGAGGATGACGCCGAAGTTGGACAGATAGGGCAGCACAAACCGATCCGACGATCCGGAGGAGAAGAGCAAGGTGCCCGCACCGCGCTCGACCATCGCGGGCGCGAGCGCGCGGGTCATCCAGATCGGCGAGTAGAGCTTCAGTTCGAGCGGGACGCGCAGGGCTGCCGCGTCGATGTCCAACGTGGTCGGGGTTCGGTCGACCATGTCGGCCGCCGCGCTGTGCAGCGCGACGTCGATCCGCCCGAACGTGCCGGTGATGTTGTCGACCACACCGCGCAGCTGCGCTTCGTCGGTGAGATCCGCGGGAAATGCGGCAGCCTCGATGCCTTCCGCGGCCAGCTCTTCGACGTGCTGCGCGGCCTTGTCCGGATTCCGACCGATCACCGCGACCCGGAAGCCTTCGCGCCCGAACCGCCGCCCGGTTCCCATCCCGAGCCCCGGCCCGAATCCGAATATCGCGATCGTCTTCGTCATGCCACTACCTCACTAAGTTGAGCTATGGTTCAATTTCCCCGACCGTAGCACTAACTTGAACCTATGTTCAATATAGGACGGGCAACAGATTTGTAGGATCGGCGAATGCCCGAGGACAAGCCGTTGCGCAGTGACGCCCGCCGCAATAGGGACGCGCTCGTGACCGCTGCCAGGGAAGTATTCGAAGAACGCGGTCTCGACGCACCTCTGAAGGCGGTCGCCGCCCGCGCAGGCGTCGCCATCGGCACCCTCTACAACCGCTTCCCGACCCGCGACGACCTCATCGCCGCAGCCGTCGAAGACCGCATCGAGGCGGGCGGACGCATCGCCGAAGAGGCCATCGCCATCGACGACCCCTGGGACGCCTTCACCTACCTCGTCGAGAAGGTCTGCGAACTCCAAGCCAGTGACCGCCTCCTCAGCGACCTGTCACTGCGCGCAGCCCCCAGCGCCGCCATCGCACACGCCCAGGAACACGGCCACGGCCTGATGCGCCGAATCATCATCCGCGCCCAGGAAGCCGGCGTCCTGCGCCCCGACTGGGTCTTGGAGGACATCGCCTTCATCACCTGGTCCCACACCCGCATAGTCGAAGCCACCGCCACCGTGGCCCCCAACCTCTGGCGCCGCCACCTGGCCCTCGTCCTCGACGGCCTGCGAGCCTCGGCCGCCCACCCACTCCCGGTCCCGCCGATCACCGAAGACCAACTGATGCAGGCCATGCGCGACTGAGCGAATCGACAAGGCGCTCGGAATATGCGGGCTGCTGCTGGGCTACCGACCAGTCGTGCATCGAAATCGTCGACGGCTCGATCGAATCTCTCCGGCCTGAGTTCGGGCGACCCGGTCGGCAGTACGAGCCACACGATCTGGACAGCTCACGGCTCACGGCTCACGGCTCACGGCTCACGGCTCACGGCTCACGGCTCACGGCTCACGGAATACTGTGCGCCGCAACCACTGACGATTCGATGCCGACCGTCAGTAGTGGGGATACTGCGGCGGTTGGCCGTAAGCCGGGGCAGGTGGGTATGGGTACTGCGGCAGATGGGGGGCGCGGCCGGCGGCGATCCAGCGGCCGGTCGAGCTGAGGGAGGCGAGGATGAGAATGGTGAGGGGCACGATCGCGAGGACGAAGCCGGCGGGATTCGATGTGGCTGCGCTGATGCCGATGCCGGCCAGGCTCAGCGAGGACATGATGATCAGGATTACTCGCCCGGCCGGGCTGCGACGGAAGAGCAGGATCGCGCCGAGTAGCCAGAGGAACGCGGCAATTCCGCCGAGCGCGACCAACCCGAAGAGGAAATCGGGCACCTCCGGAGCCGACGGCCCTCAGCCATGGTGGTTGTGCACCTCATTTTTCGCGCTGATCACACCGACCAGCCCGATGACCACACCGACAGCGCCGATCAGTCCGACGATCAACGCGATCACCGCGGCGGTGATCGCTGAACCACCACCAGGCTGCTGTGGATAGCCATAGACAGGTGGCGGATAGCCATAACCCGGCTGGCCATACGGATACCCCATACCGAATCTCCCTCCCACTTCGACCGCGAACCCTACCGCGCTACAGCCGTTTCCCTCAACGAGAGTCGAGGTTGTGCTCCGCGGTCGGACCGAGTCGTCCAGGACAGACAGCAATACGATCCGGCCCGCGAATTTGCCACCCGTCAGCGAGAATCCACCGATCAACCACAGCGCGTCGATAGTTCCCTCGAAAACACCTGTCGCTCGATCGCGAACCCCACCGCCCCAGGCAGATTCGCTCGACCGATCGCGGACCGCGCCGGCGGCGCCGCAAGCGACCGATGGAGAACAACCAGCGAACGGCAGCGGCACACATCTCGGTAGGACGGGCGCGGCCCGGTACCGGCTAGAGCTGCGACCGGCTCGGAGGCTGGTCGTATGGATATGGCTGCTGCGGTTGGCCATAGGGCGATGCGACACCCGGTCCCGCGTCGGGTTGTCCGTACCCAGGTGCAGGTTGACCGTAAGCGGGAGGCCGGCCATACGGCTGCGGTGGGGACTGATCGTTCGAGGGAATGGGTTGGGGGTAGGTCGTTGGCTGACCGTAAGCGGGTGGTTGGCTGTAAGTGGGTGACTGTCCATAGACCGGCGGTTGGCCGTAGACAGGCACGGGCTGAGATCCGGGCCCGGGACGAGCCGCGATCCAGCGGCCCGTGGGAGTGGCCGCGGCAAGTGCGATCGTCGTGAGCATCAGGAGCATGCCCACAGCATGCAGCGGCTCGAAGAAACCCTGAAACAGTGTCGCACTGATCACGATGGCGACCAGGGTCAGGCTGCAGCCGATGATCGCTATGACCCGTCCTGCCGCCGTTCGACGCAGCAACAGGATGCCGCCCAGGATCAGCAGGAAGCCGAGAAATTCGGAAGTGATTGCCCTGAATTGGAACTCGTAGAGTGCCACGATGAGATACCGGTAATTGATATCGCCGATCGCCGCAGCGGCCCCGAGCGCAATCAACCCCCCGCTGACCAACGCCAGCACTCCAGCGGTGATACCGGTGCCGCCCCCGGCAGCAGGCTGCGGCGGATAACCGGGCGGCAGCTGTTGACCATCCGGATATCCCGGTTGACCGTACGGAAAAGCCATAGTCCCCCTCTCGCTCGATCGCGAACGTTACCGTGTCCCAGCTGTTTCGACAGATTGCCCGCTGACCGAGCGACACGATGGTTTGTCGAATACTGCGGCAGTCAACGATGATTCGACGACAACCGCTGCCAATGGGGTGATCGAAGCTCGCCCTGAACACAGCGGCCAGGGACGCGAACCATCGTAGGTCAGCAATAGAGCGTGGTTTCGCAGATCGGTTCGATCGCCCGAGGCGCGCTCTGCCCTTGCGGGCAGCGGCGACGGCCTACAGTCATCGTGCACAACGGTGCGTAGCGGGGGCCGCGAGCCCGTCAGTAGGCCGGCTCGTCCAGATGTGGAACGGCGCGACGGCGAGGGGGTGCCGCTACCCAATGGGCGGTATAGCTCGATGCCGCAGTGAGAAAGGTGGCGAGGGGGACGACCATTGCGGTCAGGCCGGCGAGCCAGTCCCGGTGGACGAAGGCCGTGAGGGTGCCGACGAGGCCGAAGGTCGACTTGATGGCGTCGGCGGCGCGAGCCCCTTCGTCGAACCAGTGGATGCCATAGCTGGATTCGTAGCCCAGGAGCGAACAAGCCAGGGCGACACCAGCGATGGCCGTCATCAGGCCCGCAGCGACGGCGAGGGTGTAGCGGCCGGTCTCGTCACGGCGGAACAGCAGGATGGCGCCGTAGATCAGCGCGAAGGCCAGCAGCACCGCGCCGAGACTCGCGAAGATGGCGAGGGAGTTGTCGAATTTGTCGGGGTCGCCGCGGAATGCGATCAGCAGCATGCCCGCGCCGATCAGGTTGCACGCGCCGAGGACCACGCCGAGGACCCCGGCTGTCGTCGCCAGGGCGCCGCTCGGTTCCGAGTACTGGGCCGCGCCCGAATTCACAGTGGCATCCACAGTTCGACCGTAGTCGGTCATCGGTGTCCACACCCGCCATCCAGGTAGCTCGGAACAGCTACGGGTACGCGGCAGGCGGCCCGCAGCGACCCAGTGGTAGCCGGGCTGCGGTGGATAGCCGGGCACCTGTGGATAGACGTGCTGCGGATTCCCCGCGTGACCATACGGATAAGTCATCGAGCCCCCCTCGTTGCTGGTGGCGAACTCTACCTTTCACGAGCACTTGAATCGAGCGCTCCGGCGGTGGCCCGTCCGCCGACACGGTCACCGCCGAGTGGCAGTCGACTATCGAGCGCCCACACCGGAGATTGGTCCGGCGGACCAACCGGCCCGCACACATCCGAGCCGAAAGCGCCCGCATGTCACATGACATGCGGGTGCTCTTCGTTGTTGCGACCGAATAGTTCCGGCTACCGCAGCCGATTCTCGGCGTAGACCTTCATCCCGTCCCGCACGAATTCGGCTGTGCCCTCGCCGTGTACGTCATAGTTCTTTCGGAACCGTGGGTCGGCGACATACATTTCGCCGAGGCCGATGAAGGCTTCGGCCGTGAGCGGACGGCCCTGCCAGCCGTCGCCGAGCCAGTCACGGTGCCGCTGCGCGATGGCCTGGACCTCGTCACTGTCGGGGGTGCGCCCCGCAGCGCGTGCCCGGCCGTAGTCGGCCGCGATGTCGATATGCGTTTGCTGGTGTGCCTTCTTGTCGGCCTCACTCAGCGAACGCCACCAACGGTCACCGCTCTCGTAGGCGTCCTTGCCCCAGCGTTCGATCACCTCATCCTTGTACTGAGTGTGGTCGAAGCCGTCGAAAACTTCTGCTGCCATGAGTTGTTCACCTCGTCCCGTCTTGTGCAGCGTGGTGGTCACCGATTCGATCTGACGCCGGATCCGATCCTGTTCCTGCCGGAGCAGTTCCAGGTGCGCGCGCAGTGCGGCGGCGGTGTCCTGTTGTCCGGTGAGAACTTCGGCGATGGCAGGCAAGCCGAGGCCCAGTTCTCGCAGCAGCAGGATGCGTTGCAGCCGCACCAGGGAGTTCTGGTCGTAGTAGCGGTACCCGTTGGCGCCGATTCGGCTCGGCGGCAGTAGCCCGAGCTGCCCGTAGTGGCGCAGCGTCCGGCTGGTGGTGCTTGCCGCCTTGGCCAGGTCCTGGATGGACCATTCGCCGGTGCGGGTGGCCGATGTCATGACCCTTTCCCTTCGTTCTCGTCGGTAGTTACCAGCTTGCAAGTTGACGTTACGTCAAGGTCAATATCTTTCTCGGCGAGCTCCTAGCAAGCCGGGACGGACACCTGCGCACCCGACTCCTCGGGCAGCGCCGTCGGCGCGGGCCTGCCTGCCAGCTGACCGAGCAGGGTGCCGACCAAGGCGATCACCATGCCGGCGATCTGCAGGGGAGTAAGCGCTTGACCGAGCGCGACCCAGCCGATCACGGCGGCCGACACCGGGCTGAGCAGACCGAGGAAAGCGATCGAGGTGGCGGGCACTCGGGAGATGCCACGGAACCACAGCCAGTACGCCACCGCCGTACCGATGATGCCGAGGTACAGGTAACCACCGACAGCGCGACCGTCGAGCGCGGGCGGCGCGCCCTCGATCAGGAAGGCCAGCGGCGCGATGAACAACCCACCCGCGGTGAGCTGCCAACCGGTGAGCGCAAGCGGACCGACACCCTCGGGCCGCCCCCAGCGCTTGGTGAGCACCGTGCCCAACGACATCGAGGCGGCGCCGGCAAGTCCGGCGATCACCCCGAGTGTGTCGAGTTGGGCATTGCCCCGTAGGACCACGAGTGCGACGCCGAAAACACCGACCAGACCGGCGAGGATTTTGCGCCCGGTCGGCTTCTCCGCGAGCACCATCGCCGCGAAGCCGAGCGCAATCATCGGCGCCACCGCACCGAGCACGCCCGCGACACCGCCCGGCAGCCGGTAGGCGGCCAAGAACAGCAGCGGGAAGAACGCCCCGATATTGAGGATGCCGAGCACCGCGGCCCGTCCGACCCAGATGCCGCGAGGCAGCACCCGCGTG
Organism: Nocardia sp. NPDC051463; assembly: GCF_040681975.1. Lineage (NCBI taxonomy): Bacteria > Bacillati > Actinomycetota > Actinomycetes > Mycobacteriales > Nocardiaceae > Nocardia > Nocardia sp. NPDC051463. Next base: position 237,388 of record NZ_JBFBAB010000006.1, on the reverse strand, counting down.
AGGGCGAGCAGTACGAGCCCTGCGGGCAGCGCACGCATGAGCGCGGTGAACAGCGGCCGGTCCGGGGGTAGGAGCTCGGTGGTGACGGCATAGGTGGAGCCCCAGACGATCGGGGTCAAGGCGGTGAGCGCCAGGGTGCCCGCGTAGGAACCTGCGGCGCGCGGGGCGGTGGTTGTGGTCATGTCGGTCGCTCCTCATTGATAATCTCAACGTTGAGATATCTACCGCACAAGATGTCTCATCGTCAAGTAGATCAATGTTAAGATTCTTAGGAGCGAGAGGACTTTTCATGGGAGATGCCGTGGACCTGATCACCGAACACTGGGGCCGAGAACGCCCCGATCTGGATGTCTCACCGATGCAGGTGATCGGGCGGATCAGCCGCCTGTCGCGCGTGGTGGAACAGGACCTGAAGAAGTTCTTCGCGGGCCACGGCATGGAGTTCTGGGAGTTCGACGTGCTGGCCACGCTGCGGCGCTCCGGCGGCGAAAACGGCCTCACCGCAGGCGCTTTGAACCGGGCGGCCATGGTGACCTCAGGCGCGATCACCAATCGCATCGACCGACTCGCAGCCAAGGGTTTGGTGAAACGCACGCCCGATCCCGAGGACCGCCGATCGGTCCGGGTTCAGCTCACCCCGACCGGCCGCACCCTGATAGATGACCTACTCCCCCTCCACATAGCCAATGAGCAGCGCATGCTGAAGACGCTGGATCCCGCGGCGCGCGAACAGCTGGCGGGCCTGCTGCGCAATCTGTCCGAGTCGTTGGGCGACACCTCGCTGGATTGACCCGCACCGACGCTTCGGGTCAGCTTTCGCACGAAAGACGAACCGCTCGACAAGCCAGGAACGTCGAAAAACCACGGTTCCGATAGCAGTCCTCCGGCAAGGTCATCGAACCGATCCGAGTTCACCTCCTGGCGGACCACCGGACGGAATGGCAGTGCCCGGCGTCGGACGCGGCGTGGGGGTCGACGCGGTTTTCGGCGCGACGGTGTGGCCCGGTGCAACGACGCTCGCAGGCGGCTTCGCACCGGCAAACGGAACGTCGTTACCCGACGGCGGCGCCCCGTGGGCACGCGCCTCGGGAACCAACTCCATCAGCCGCGTGAAGTCGACGACCTGAGTACCGAGCGTCGAGGTCGAAATGATCACGCCATTGGTGAACATCCGATAGGTGCCCGCGTGTTGCGGCAGCGCCATCTCGGGCCCGAGCGGCTGCCCGACCGAGCTGTTCGCGCCACCGATCCGCCGGTACTCGATATCGATCGGCGACTCACCGACCACGGTCCGGGCGCGCGGATCCGACGGAGCGACGACGATCTGGTCGGCAGGGCCGGGTTCGACTGGCACCGGCCCTAATTCGGCCGGCGTCGGACCGACAGCGAAGGTGTAGATATCGGCGGGCTCGCCGCCGTCGGGCGCCGCGGAGTATTCCGCGCGCAGGATCCGTCCGTCGCGCAGCAGGACCATGCCCGCGGTGGCGACCACCGCGGCCGCCGCACGCGGATCTTCCTCAGCGGTACCGGGATAGGCCTGACAGTCGGTGTTGTCGCAGATCTGCGCGTAGGGATAGCGATGTTCGGCAAGGGCATACGAACGAGCTGCGATCGCTTGAGCGCGAAGGGCTTCCGTCGCACCCTTGTCCACCCAATTGGCCGGTACCTCGGCGGGCACCACACCGAGCAGGTAGTCCTCCACGTCGACACGATTGACCGTGCGCGCCTCGCCGTTCTCCATCGCCACACCGAGCAGACCCCGGTACGCCGATCCGCCGCACAAAGTCAGATGTTCGGCCGCGGGCCGGCCTGGCGCTCGGTCGAGCGGATAGATCCACGGGTCGTCGGTCGCGGACTGCCACAACACCTCGCCATCACAGCCGGTGGTGACGACGACATTCGCGCCACCGTCGGCCAACGGTGTGAGATGAGCGGCTTGGCCTGCGGCGAGCTCCCGTCCCGCGACCCGACCGCCCGCATCGGCGTAGGCATCCAGGGTGGAGTCGTCCTGTTCGACGAGCCGCACCGCGACCGTGGTCTGCGGGATCCGGCCGAGGTCTGCGCCCGGGTAGTAGTGCTCGAGAATCCGCTCGCCCGACCACCCCTCTAGCGCGCTGTCGAATGCGCCGACCTGGCTCATGCCACGCCCGTGCCCGGGCCCGGCCAGCGATCGATAACCCGTTTGCTCTGGCCGACCCCAGAATGCGAGAACCGTACCCATAACGAGCAGCGCACCACCGGCGACCAGCATCGGACGCACCGATATCGCCGACCGTGCCATCGGGCCGCGATATCCGCGGACCGGGCAAAGTATGCGCGCGCCCCATTTCGCCGGCAATTGTCGATGCCCCCGTGCACATTCATTTCCGTACTGTCTACGTCGCATCTGTTCACTCCCACGGTTTTCCAGGACCGAATCGATGCCCTGCCTATCGGCATGTCGCGCCATCCGGTCGCAATCCGAGAGCTACATTCGAGCAATCATATAAATCCTCAACAAGAGGTTTAGATTGTGTGACGGTTGTAAACTAGTGTGATCGTTGATGCATCAGGAAGCAAGCCTGAATTCTTCGCACAGATCGCCGGTTCGACCTGAATGGAGATGCTCGTGCCGTACCGCAAACCGAAACGTTCCTACGTAATCCCGGTTGTCACCACGCTCGCGGTAGCGGCCCCGCTCGCAGCATTGATTCCGCGCGATTCGACCGATTACCGCCCGACCACCGATAGCGAGCTGGCTGCTGTACCCGCACAACTCGCCGAAATGGCGCTGGCCTCCGCCCCCGACATCACGCTCCCGCTGAAGGAGCTCACCGGCCTCGACTTGCCGGACCTGCATCTGTCCGATCTGCGCATGCTGCCATTGCCGTCGTCGGTACGGATTCCCGATGGTCTGCCACTGCCACCAGGCATTGAGCTACCGAGGGAAATTCCACTACCCAAGCTCAATTCCGGCCAGAGCCCGACGGCGCCAGGCCCGAACCCGAATTCCGGTCCGAACCGAACAGTCCCTGGTCAGAGCCAATTCGCTCCCGGGCAGTTTTCAACAACTCCTGGCCAATACCCCGCCCCGAGCCGGACCGCTCCCACACCGCCGACAACGGGCCGCGCCCCGACCGTGAGCTTCATCGCCGACCCCAGCCTGCTGGAACCGGGAACCACACCCGACACACCGGCATTGGCGCCCGGCGCGGTCCCGCCCGACCTGGTCGACCAGGTCGGCGCGCAAGTCAAGGAACTCAGCCGCGAAACACCGTTCAGCGTGGTCGCACTCACCGCGAACGATCTGGTGAACACCACCGCGACGATCCGAGCCCGCCAACCCGACGGCGCCTGGGGGCCCTGGTACGACACCGCGGCCGTCGACACCCGGCGCACCGACCGCACCCCGGCAGGCGGCACCACCGGCACGGAACCGATCTACGTCGGCAATACCAAGGCGGTGCAGATCCTGGTGACCCGCAAGGCCGCCGCGTCGAGGGCACCGCGGGAGCCCGCAGCGGAGCTCCCCCAGCCGACACCGGCCGCCGCGCGCTCCGACGACCCGGCCCAGATCAACGCCGCGGCCATGACCGCGGTCCTCATCGATCCGGGCCGCGGCGCCATCGACGCCGGACTGTCCGACGTCGCCGCGGCGCTGCCCGGCGGCGGCCCGAACGTGATCACCCGTGCCCAATGGGGCGCCGACGAATCGATCCGCTGCGATGAGCCGACCTACGACGCGGACGGTGTCGGCGGGGTGACGGTGCACCACACCGCGGGGCGCAACGACTACAGCAAGGCCGAATCCGCCGGCATCGTCCGGGCGATCTACACCTATCACGCAAAAACGTTGGGCTGGTGCGACATCGGCTACAACGCTCTCGTCGACAAGTACGGGCAGATCTTCGAAGGTCGCTTCGGCGGACTCGATCGCCCGGTGCAGGGCGCGCATGCGGGCGGATTCAACGAGAACACCTCGGGCGTGTCGCTGATGGGCAACTACGAGTCCGAGGAGCCGTCGGACGAGGCGATCAATGCCATCGGCAAGTTCGTCGGCTGGAAGACCAAGGTCGCGGGCCTCGACCCGAAGGGGTACACCACCATGTACTCCGAGGGCACCGAATTCACCTCCTACGCCCAGGGTGAGAGCGTCCGGCTGCCAATAGTGTTCGCGCACCGCGACGTCGGCAACACCAGCTGCCCCGGTGACGCCGCCTATGCGTTGATGGATCGCATTCGCGACATCGCCGCGAGCAGCACCGGACAGTCCAGCGCCTCAGCGCAGACCACGCAACCGCAGACCGGCAATGGGCAGACGCAAAACGGCACTCAACAGCAGACCGCACCACATGCGCAGTCCGACCTCGCCGCACTTGCCGCGCTGACCAACAAGCTGCTCGCCATGGTGGACGAGAGCGGAATCGCCAAATACTGGTTCGACAAAGGCGGCCCGACCGGTCCGCTCGGCGCCGCACAGTCGGAGCTGCTTCCCGCGGCTTCGGGCCAGCAGTACGCCAAGTTCACCAACGGGTATGTGTATTCCGCACCCGACGGCCAGGCGTACGCGGTGATAGGTGCGATCCTCGACCGTTTCCTGGCGCTCGGCGCCGACGCGGGGGTGCTCGGCCTGCCGCTGAGCAATGCCTACCCGGTGCCCGATGGTCTGCGTTCGGACTTCCAGTACGGCGCACTGATTCTCAACGAGCTGACCGGCATCGTCACCACGGTGTGGAAGACCTACAACGACACCTCCCAGCAGGAAACGCGGCGCAAACCGAACAGCCGGATCGCCGCACCCGGACCGGCGACCGGTGCACCTGCCTCAGCACCCGGCCAAGCTCCGGCGCCCGGCGCCGCACCGCAGGTTGCTGCGGCTCCCGAAACTGCTCCGGCACCGGAGACCGCGCCCGCACCGGAGACCGCGCCCGCACCGGAAGTCGGTCCGGCCCCCGAGTAGGACCTACCGCTGCGATGTTTCGAAAGTTGTTGCGGATCAGCTTCTTGCGCCCTACCGATCGGCCCACCCGAGATCAATCGAAACGACTCAGAGCCACCAGCGTTCCAGTACCCGCGCAACCCCATCCTCCGAATTCGCCGCGGTGACCTCGTTCGCGGCGGCCAGCGCCTCCGGGTGCGCGTTGGCCATCGCCACCCCGTGCCCGACCATGGTGAGCATCGGAACATCGTTGGGCATATCGCCGAACGCGATGATCGTCGAGTGCTCCACTCCGAGCCGCTGTGCCACCGACGCCAGCCCGGAGGCTTTGGTGACGCCCGGTGCGGACACTTCGATCAGGCCGTGGTCGGTCGAATAGGTGATATCGGCGCGGTCGCCGATCAGTGGCGCGAGTACCGCGCGCATATCGGCGCTGCTGGTTCCGCGTAGTCGGACCAGCATTTTGATCGCGGGCGCGTCGATGACCTCGCTGCGGGCCACGGCGGTGTCGTCCGGATTCAGCCAGGCGTGCTCGTATTCGGGTGAGCTCACGAATTGCGGGGTCACCGCATCGTGCGCGCGGGCGCCGACGCGTTCGGCGGCGAGTCCGCAGCCGGGCAGCGCGCGTTCGGCGAGATCCGCGATCCACACCAGGGTCTCCACATCCAATGTTTTGCTCGCCAACACCCGATCGGTGGCACTGTCGTAGATCACCGCCCCGTTGCCGCAGACACAGAGCGGCGCGTAACCGAGACCGTCGACCACCGGATCGATCCAGCGTGGCGGCCGACCGGTCGCGAGAACGAACGGCACACCATCGGCGACCAGGGCGTCGATCGCCGCCTTGGTCCGCGCGGTGACCCGCTCGTCGTGATCAATGAGGGTGCCGTCGACATCAGTGGCAACCATCTTCGGTTTGGGCAGGTCCAGGCGAGTCACCTACGCCATCCTGCCGGAAAACAGTCTCGGGACGATCGCGATGCGCGTCAGGGGGCGGTCGACATGACGCCGAGCCCGCCGGTGGAGCGCCGAAAAGCCTGGACGCGGTCAACCCGGCAGAATAAACAACATGCCGAACCACCGCGTGGCACGCGCGCGGCCACACACGTCCTTATGATCAGGGGCTAATACTCACGCTGGCCCGCCCAGCCGTAAGACCAGAGGACTGATGACCGGCTTCCTGCTACGACGCGCGCTCAATTATGTCGTGCTGTTGCTGCTGGCCTCGTTCCTGACGTTCAGCCTCGCTTCGCTGACGTTTCGGCCGTTGGACAGTCTCGAACAGCGCAACCCGCGGCCACCGCAGGCGGTGATCGACGCCAAGGCCGAGCAGCTGCATCTCAACGATCCGATTCCACAGCGCTACGTGACCTGGCTGAAGGGTGTCTCGCACGGTGACTTCGGCACCACGCTTGCCGGACAACCGGTCAGCGCGGAGTTGCCGCGCCGGGTTGCGGTCAGTCTGCGACTGCTGATCATCGGTTCGCTGGTCGGCACCGTGCTCGGCGTGCTGATCGGCGCGGCCGGGGCGATCCGACAATACAAATTCAGCGACTATTTCACCACGGTCATCTCACTGCTGATCCTGAGCACTCCAGTGTTCCTGCTCGCCACCTTGTTGAAATATGGTGCACTGGAAGTCAACTCGCTGACCGGTTCGCAGATCTTCCTCTATACCGGTGAGACCTCGGCGAATACGGTCAACGGCTTCTGGCCGCAGCTGCTCGACCGCCTCCAGCACTTGGTGCTGCCGACGGCGGGCCTCGCGCTGGGCGGCATGGCGGGCTACAGCCGCTATCAGCGCAACGCCATGCTCGACGTGCTGCAGAGTGACTTCATTCGCACCGCCCGCGCCAAGGGGCTGACCCGCAGCAAGGCGCTGTACAAGCACGGCCTGCGCACCGCGCTGATTCCGATGGCGACGCTGTTCGCCTACAGCCTCGGCGGCCTGATCACGGGCGCGACGTTCACCGAGAAGATCTTCGGCTGGCACGGCGTCGGTGAGTGGCTCGTCGACTCGATCAACGCCCAGGATCTCTACGTGGTGGTGACGGTGACGGCCTTCGCGGGGCTGGTGGTGCTGGTGTCGGGCCTGCTCTCCGACATCGTGTACGCGATTCTCGACCCCAGGGTGCGTGTGTCGTGAGTGAGCGCAGCGACCGAACCATCGACACAGCACCGTTCGGCACGGCGGAGCCGAGCGCTAGCGAGGCGCAGTCGTGACCGAAGCGGAAATCATTGTTCAGGGCGCGCCCGAGATAGCCGCCTCCGGCAGGCGCAAGCTCGTCTTGCGCCGGTTCCTGCGCAATAAGCCCGCGATCGCGGGCGCGGCGGTGTTGATCGCGCTATTCGTCGCCAGCTTCGCGCTGCCGCCGGTGCTGGCCTACGACTATCAGCAACTGGACTACACCGCGCTGCTGAAGCCACCGAGTGCCAAGCATCCCTTCGGCACCACGCAGATCGGCCAGGACGTGCTGGCGCAGACGCTGCGTGGCCTGCAGAAATCGCTGGTCATCGGCCTGTGTGTCGCACTGTTCTCCACCGCTATCGCCGCGACGGCGGGCTCCGTGGCCGGCTTGCTCGGCGGCTGGACCGACCGAGCGATCATGTGGGTTGTCGACCTGCTGCTGGTGGTGCCGAGCTTCATCATCATCGCGCTGTTCGCACCGCGTACGAAGGGCAGCGGATCCATCGTCTTGCTGATCGTGCTGCTCGCCGCCTTCGGCTGGATGATCAGCGCGCGCATCGTACGCGGCCTCACTCTGAGCCTGCGTGATCGCGAATTCGTCAAGGCCGCCCGGTATATGGGTGCGCCGACCCGGACGGTGATCGTCAGCCACGTCATTCCGAACATCGCGTCGATCCTGATCATCGACACCACGCTCAGCGTCGGTTCGGCGATCATGGCCGAAACCGGTTTGAGCTTCCTCGGTTTCGGTGTGCAGCCACCCGATGTGTCGCTCGGCTCGCTCATCGCGGCGGGTACCAAATCGGCGCTGACCTACCCCTGGCTGTTCCTGTTCGCCGGTGGCCTATTGATCATCACCGTGCTGAGCGCGAATCTGGTCGGGGACGGCCTGCGCGACGCATTCGATCCGGGCGCCAAGCGGGCCCGCTCGCGGAAGAAAGCTAAAGCATGACGGGAGCAAGTTCGACCGCACCCCTGCTCGAGGTCACCGATCTGCGAGTCTCGTTCCCCAGCGAGGAAGGCCGGATCGATGCCGTACGCGGGGTGAACTACACCGTCTCCGATGGTGAAGTACTGGCGATCGTCGGCGAATCCGGTTCCGGCAAGTCGGTGTCGTCGCTGGCGGTGATGGGGCTGCTGCCGGAGCAGGCGCGCATCAACGGATCCATTCGGTTGCGCGGGCGCGAGCTGCTCGGCCTCGGTGACCGCCAGTTGTCCAAGCTGCGCGGCAGTTCCATCAGCATGGTGTTCCAGGACCCGCTTTCGGCGCTGACCCCGGTGTACCGGGTGGGCGATCAGGTCGCCGAGGCGCTGCTCGCGCACGGCACGATGGGCAAGAAGGAAGCCGCAGAGAAGGCAGTGGAGCTGCTCGACCTGGTCGGCATCCCCGAGCCCGCGGTGCGCGCCACCATGTTTCCGCACGAGTTCTCCGGCGGCATGCGCCAGCGCGTTGTCATCGCGATGGCGATCGCCAACGATCCCGCGCTGATCATCTGCGACGAGCCGACCACCGCGCTCGATGTGACCGTGCAGAAGCAGATCCTGAACCTGCTGCGCAAGGCGCGCGACATCACCGGCGCAGGCGTCATCATGATCACCCACGACATGGGCATCGCCGCCACCCTCGCCGACCGGGTCGCGGTCATGTATGCGGGCAAGATCGTCGAAACTGCCACCACCACAGAGCTTTTCAACGCGCCGCGGATGCCGTACACGGTGGGGCTGCTCGGCTCCATCCCTCGCATCGACGGCCCGGCGCGCAGTCCGCTGATCCCGATCGTCGGCGCACCACCCGCGATGCACTCGCTGCCGCCCGGCTGCTCCTTCGCCCCGCGCTGCCCGATCGCCATTGATGACTGCCGGGTGGCCGAACCACCGCTGGAGAAGACCAACCCGGGGCACTCCGCCGCCTGCATCCGCACCGCGGAGGTCGGTTCGAAGGAATTGTTCGCGGCCTACCGCCAGGAAATCTCCGAACCACCGACCGAGGTCGTCACCGAAGACCGTGTGGTGCTGAAGGTTTCCGAGCTGGTGAAGACCTTCCCCATCACCGCGGGTGTGGTGTTCCGGCGCCGCAAGGGCGAGGTGCGCGCGGTCGACGGCATCAGCTTCGAAGTCCGCGCCGGCCGCACTCTGGCGTTGGTGGGCGAATCGGGTTCCGGAAAATCCACCACACTCACCCAGATTCTGGACCTCGTCCGGCCCGAATCCGGCAGCATCGAGATCATGGGCAGCGATGTCGCAACCCTGACCAAGGCGCACAAGCGGGAGATCCGCAGGAAGATGCAGATCGTCTTCCAGGATCCGACCGCGTCATTGGACCCGCGGCTGCCGATTTTCGACGCACTCGCCGAGCCGCTGCGCATCGATGGCCGTCCACGCGCCGAAATCGCCCGGCGGGTACCGGCACTGCTCGAACAGGTCGGCCTGCGCCCGGAACACTCCGATCGCTATCCGGCCGACTTCTCCGGCGGCCAGAAACAGCGCATCAGCATTGCCCGCGCGCTGGCCTTGGATCCGGAGCTACTCGTGCTCGACGAGCCGGTGTCCTCACTGGACGTGTCGATCCAGGCAGGCGTGCTGAACCTACTGCGCGACCTGCAGCTCGAACGCGGACTGTCCTACTTGTTCGTCTCACACGACCTGTCGGTGGTCCGCAACCTGGCCCACGACATCGCGGTGATGTACCGCGGCAAGATCGTCGAATCCGGCCCGGCGGAACAGATTTTCGCCGATCCGCGCAATGAGTACACCAGGGCGCTGATCGATGCGATTCCGGTTCCGGCCGTGAGCCGGTAGCGGCCGGGGAGCAAAGGAGAGCGCAATGCGGATCCGATCGAGCCGAGCCGGGATGGGCTCAACCCGAATGACCGCACTGCGATGTGCCGTGGTGGCGGTCGCGGTCGGCCTGGTCGCGACCGGCTGTGGCGCCGAGGACTCCGACGCGGGCAAGGGGCTGTCGGACGCGCTCGGCATTACCAGCGATATCAACCCGCGCAACGCCGAGGAAATCCGTGCGGGCGGCAACCTGCGCTTGGTGACGACCACGTATCCGGCGAACTGGAATACCCTGTCCAACGACGGAAACGACGGCGAGATCGCCGAGATCGAACGACCGATGATGCCGCGCTCGTTCACCACCGATGCGGCGGGCGAGCTTTCGGTGAACAAGGACTACTTCACCGATATAGCACTGACCAACACCACCCCGCAGCAAGTCACCTACACGATCAACCCGAAGGCCGTCTGGTCCGACGGCAACCCCATTACCTGGGAGGACATCCGATCCCAGGCCAGCGCGCTCAGTGGGGCCGACAAACGCTTCCTGATCGCGATCACCAACGGCTTCGAGTTCGTGGACAAGGTGGAGCGCGGTGTCGACGACCGGCAAGCGGTCCTCACCTTCAAGCACCCGTATGCGGAATGGCGCGGCCAGTTCGCGGGCAATGCTTCGCTGTTCCCGAAATCCGTGACCGCAGAACCGGATTCGTTCAACCACAGTCTGGCCAACGCCATAGGGCCGAGTGCGGGCCCGTTCGTGGTGCAGTCCACCGACCGCTCGCAGGGCCGAATCGTGCTGGGCCGCAACCCGAAATGGTGGGGCGCGACGCCGAAGCTCGACACCATCACCTACAGCGTGCTCGACCACCCGGCATGGGTGGGAGCGTTGCAGAACAACGAAATAGACCTGGTTCGGCTCACCAGCATCGACGAGGTCAAAACGGTGCGCAACACCCAGGGCCTGGTACTGCGCCGCGCACCGGGCAACCGGTGGCGACACATCACGTTCAACGGTGCACCCGGCTCCATCCTCGCCGATGCGCGGGTGCGGGTCGCCATCTCCAAGGCCATCGACCGACAGGGGATCGCGACAGCGACCCAGAACGGCCTCGTCGAGAATCCGAAACCGCTGAACAACCACGTCTTCCTGCAGGGCCAGGAAGGCTACCGGGACAACAGCCTCGGCTTCGATCCCGCCGCCGCGGCCGCGGAGCTCGACGCACTCGGCTGGAAGCTCAACGGGGATGTCCGGGAGAAGGACGGACGCAAGCTGATCATCCGCGACGTCATGTACAACGACCCGCTGTGGGTGCAGATCGCCCAGATCATCCAGCAGAACCTGGCGCAGATCGGCGTCGAGCTGACTATCGACACCAAGCCGGGCGCGGGATATTTCACCGATGTCATCCAGCCCGGTGACTTCGATGCCGCCCAATTCATCTTCCAGGGTGACGCGTTCCCGCTCGGCAGCATTCGGCAGATCTACCGCTACGACCCCAACGATCTGCAGGGCAACTACGGCCGCATCGGCTCACCGGAGCTCAACGACCTCATTGATCGCACCCTCGCCGAACTCGATCCGAAGAAGGCGATCGAGTTGGCCAACGAGGTGGATCGCACAGTGTTCGAGGAGGGCCATTCCCTGCCGCTGACCCAATCCGACGGCAGCTTCGGTGTCCGTGCCGAGCTGGCCAATATCGGTTCGCCCGGGCTCGCGTCCTACGACTACACCACCATCGGCTTCCTGAAGTAACCCAAGCAGCCTCCCTGCGGAAAGGAGCGGACCATGCGGTTTCGTTCATGGACGACACGACTGGCGATTCCCCTTGTCACGGTCGGCTTGATCGCGGCCGGGTGCAGTTCGGACGAGGAGGCCGCGCCGGAAGGTGCCGCCGCCGCGCTCGGCACCACCAATGACATCAACCCGAAGGATGTCAGCGAACTGCGCGATGGAGGCAACCTGCGCCTCGCGATAGGTGCGCTGCCACAGAACTGGAATTCGCTGCACAACGACGGAAACGACGCCGATACCGGCGGAGTGGAGCGTCCCATGATGCCACGGGCGTTCAAAACCAATGCGGCAGCAGAACTCTCGGTGAACACCGACTACTTCACCGACGTCGCGCTGACCGGCACCGAGCCACAGCAGGTCACCTACACGATCAACCCGAAAGCCGTATGGTCCGACGGCTCCCCCATCACCTGGGAAGACATCAAATCCCAGGCCAACGCGCTCAGCGGTGCCGACAAATCGTTCCTGATCGCCAACAATAACGGCTTCGACCGGGTCGAGAAGGTCGAGCGCGGTGTCGACGATCGGCAGGCGGTCATCACCTTCAAGAAGCACTACGCCGACTGGCGGGGACAATTCGCAGGCCTCTCGTTCCTGTTCCCCAAGTCCGTCACAGCAACACCGGATGCCTTCAACAAGAGCCAACTCGACGGCCTCACGCTGTCATCGGGGCCGTTCGTTGTCCAGTCCGTGGACCGCGCTCAGGGCCGCATCGTACTCGGTCGCAACCCCAAGTGGTGGGGTGACACACCGAAACTCGACACCATGACCTTCAGCGTCCTGGACAGCTCTGCCGCCCTTCCGGCATTGCAGAACAACGAGATCGACGCGGTCGGTCTCGCGAGCAGGGATGAGTTGAAGACCGCGACGAACACATCCGGCATCGCCGTTCGTCGCGCACCGGGAAATCAGTGGTCGCACTTGACGTTCAACGGTGCGCCCGGCTCAATTCTCGCCGATCAGGGCGTGCGCGTCGCAATCTCGAAGGCGATCGACCGGCAGGGCATTGCGAGCGCCATTCAGAACGGCCTGGTCGAGAACCCGAAACCGTTGAACAACCATGTCTTCCTGCAGGGCCAAGACGGATACCGGGACAACAGCCTCGGTTTCGATCCGGCGGCGGCGGCCAAGGAACTGGACGCACTCGGTTGGAAGCTCAACGGTGATGTCCGTGAGAAAGACGGCCGCAAGTTGGAAATCCGCGATGTCATGTATAACCAGGACGTCTGGGTGCAGATGGCGCAGATCATCCAGCAGAACCTCGCCCAGATCGGCGTCAAGCTGACCATCGAAACCAAACCGGGCACGGGTTATTTCACCGATATCATCCAGCCGGGCAATTTCGATGTCGCGCAGTGGAGCTGGGTGGGTGATCCGTTCCCGTTGGGCAGTCTCTTCCAGATCTTCGGCTACAACCCGAATGATTTGCAGGGCAACTACGGTCGCATCGGTTCGCCGGAGCTCAACGACTTGATCGAGCAGACGGTTTCGGAGCTCGACCCGAAGAAGGCCATCGAGCTGGCCAACCAGGTCGATCGCAAGGTGTTCGAAGAGGGTCATTCCCTGCCGCTGATGCAGTCACCCGGCAATGTCGCGGTCCGTGCGAACCTCGCGAACTACGGCGCGGCCGGGCTGGCATCCTACGACTACACCAAGATCGGATTTCTGAAATGAGAGGACCGGCGATGCGGCTTCGTTCCCTCGGCACCCGGTGCGCCATCCCGGTCGTCGCGCTCGGGATGATCGTGGCCGGCTGCTCCAGCAGCGACGTGGCCTCGGGCACCAGCACCATCGGCAATACCAACGACATCAATCCGAAAGACCGGAGCGAACTGCGCGACGGCGGCAATCTGCGGTTGGCGCTCGGCGCCTTCCCGTCGAACTTCAACTACCTGCATGTCGATGGCGGCACCGATGACGGCGCCATCGTGATCGCTCCGACGATGCCCGGCGCGTTCGTCAGCGACGCCGCGGGCCGGCTCACCGTCGACCACAACTACTTCACCGACATCGAGCTGACGAGCACCGCCCCGCAGCAGGTCACCTACACAATCAACCCGAAGGCCGTTTGGTCCGACGGCAACCCCATCACCTGGGAGGACCTGCGCTCTCAGGCGGCGGCGCTGAGCGGTAAGGACAATGCGTTCCTGGTTTCCTCGACCGCCGGTTTCGAACGGGTCGCGAAGGTGGAACGTGGCGTCGACGATCGGCAGGCGATCGTCACCTTCGACAAGCCCTACGCCGAATGGCAAGGCCAGTTCAGCCCGCTGTATCCGAAGGCGGTGACCGCGAATCCCGATGCGTTCACCCATCTCGACCTCAACTCGCTGTCGGTCAGTTCGGGACCGTTCGTCATCACCGCCATCGATCGCGCCCAGAACCGGATCACGCTGAACCGCAACCCGACCTGGTGGGGCGACACCCCCAAGCTCGACACCATCACCCTCAGCGTGCTCGACCACAGCGCCATGCTGCCCGCGATCCAGAACAACGAGCTCGACTACGGGTACATGTCCGGCATCGAGCTGGTGACCGCGGCCAAGAACTCGAAGAATGTCGTTATCCGCCGGACACCGGAGCCGAGCTGGTCGCATCTGACCTTCAACGGTGCGCCCGGCGCGCTGCTCTCGGATCCGCAACTGCGCATTGCTATTTCGAAGGCGATCGATCGGCAGGGACTGGTGACCGCGGCCCAGAACGGCATCGTCACCGACCCGAAGCCGCTGAACAATCACATCTTCATGGCGGGACAGAATGGCTACCAGGACAACGCCGGTCCCATCGCGTTCGATCCCGCCGAGGCCGCGCGGATGCTCGATGCGCTCGGCTGGAAGCTCAACGGCGACGTCCGCGAAAAGGACGGCCGGAAGCTGGAAATCCGCGACGTGATGTACCAGCAGGATCAGTGGGTGCAGACCGCACAGATCGTGCAGCAGAATCTGGCCGCGGTCGGCGTGAAGCTGACGATCCAGACTGTGCCCGGCAGTGGCCTTTTCAAGGACGTGATCGATCCGGGCAACTTCGATATCGCCCAATTCAGTTGGGGCGGTAGCATTCTCCCGCTCACCGGGCTGCCCCAGATCTATGCCTACAACCCGGAAAATCTGCAGGGCAACAAGGCCAGGATCGGTTCACCGGAACTCAACGACCTCATCGACAAGACGATCTCCGAGCTCGACCCCGACAAGGCGATCGCGCTCGCCAACCAGTGCGATCAGATGATCTTCGCCGAGGGCTATTCGATCCCGCTCCAGCAGGCTTCGGGCACCTACGCGGTCCGCGAGAACCTGGCCAACTACGGAGCCTTCGGCCTCGCCTCCCCCGACTACACCAAAGTCGGCTTCCTGAAGTGAGTTCCGGATCGGGCCACCCCCTGGCCTACCCGGTCACCGTGACGATCGGCGCCCTCGCGACCTGCCTCGCCTGGGCGCCGTTCGCCGACCCGGACCAACTCGCCGCCTTGGCGACAGTGGCACTCGGTATCCTCGGCTACACGAGCTACCAGCTCAGCAGAGCTCTCGGCCTGCTGTCCAACGGATCGACCAGCGCCACCCGCACCGTCGGCATCAAACGTATCCGCCAAGACCACCGGCTCCTCAGCCGAACCTGGCTCGAAATCACCGACACCGGTCGACCCCGTTGGCTCCCCGTCTATTTCGACTCTGCCCTACCGGCCCTCACCGAAACCACCGGTGAGATCACCGACCGATCAATCCACACCGGCACCCTGCGCCTGTACCCTTCCGGCCGCATCCGTGACACCGAACCCCCCGGCCGCCTCATCGACAACCCCTCTCGCCCCGACCCCGACGCCCCCGCGCTCGCCACCAGTTCCACCCGCCCGACCCGCCGCCTCCTGCTGGACGCCCAATCAACAGTCGCGGCCCCGTTCATCGCCCTGATGTGGGTCTACATCGCCGAAGGTGGCTTCACCGCCTTCCTCGCCGCCACCACCGTCGCCGCCGTCTGCACTATCTGGCTCTCCGCCATCCGAGGCTCCGACCCCAGCTGACTCGCCGGGACACAGTCCACCAATCGCTGAGATCAACGCCGGATGTCGTGGCATGGGCTGCCACCGGGGCTCTGTTCTGACCTGGCCACCAGCCAGCGTATTCGAGCCCAGGCGACACCGTCGTTTGCACGGCTCGTCAGTGACGTAGCCGGGCGGCCGCGGCCAGAATCGGGGTACTCACGGCGGTGGCTGCGGCGCCGAGTGTGGTGTCGGTGACCAGGATCCACCGGACGGTCTTCATGGCCAGGGTGAGGACTTCGCTGCCACGCCGGCGCATGCCGGCTTCGAAATCGCGCACTGCGTCGGTGAGGGTGGCGGTGCCGTTGGCAACGTCGCTGACGTGCTCGAGCAGGCTGGCGGCGTCGCGAATGGCCGCGCCCGCTCCCATTCCCGCGGTGGGTGGTGTCGCGTGGACAGCGTCGCCCAACGCGGTGATGCGACCCGATGGCCAGGGCGCGAGATCGTCCGCGCGGGTGGAGGCTGCGTTGAAGCGGAACCCGGCCACACTGTGTGGGTCGGCCTGGGCGATGACTTCGAGGGTGCGCTCGGTCCAGCGCCGCTCGCGGAAGCGGCTCAGCAGCGCCGCCTGCAACTCGCCGCCCCGCAGGTCACGTAGGGAATCGGTGGCAGCGGATTCGGGGAACATGGCGCCCCAGATGTAGGTGGGGCCGGTGGTGACCGACATCCGCAGCTCGGGAGCGTCGAGCGCGGCGTTGCCGACCGGGTCGAGGAAGCCGACATAGAGCGCTGCCCCGCGTGGGCCTATCGCTGTCCCCGATCGTGGCCTGAGCCGCTGCTGCTCACCGGGGCTGAGGTCTCGCAGGAGGGTGCGGCCGGAGAACCCGATGATGCCCGCGGGGCTGTTGGTCGGACCTCCCGCCAGGTGGCGGGCTACTACCGAGTGAGCGCCGTCCGCGCCCACCACCAGATCCGCCGAGACCGGCGCCCGGTCGTGGAACAGCACCTGGGGTGCGCCGTGGTCGTCGTGGCCGACACCGGACACGTTGCATCCCAGGTGCAGGTCATCACCCACTGCTTCGGCCAGCAGCATCCGCAGGGTGATCCGATCGACGTCGACACTGCCGCTGCCGCTCAGATCCGGCCCGTGGCCGAGCAGCCGGCCACGGCGGTCCCAGAACGCGTCACGCTCGCGCAGCCGCAGCGCGGAACCCGATGCCAGCAACCGCTGCATGATCTTCGGATCCACCAGATTCTTCAGCGCCGACTGCGCCCGCTCGTCCAGGGTGATGTGGTAACCACCCGTCGCCGCCACATCGGTGTCGCGGTCGAATACCGCAACCTCGAACCCCCGGCGACGCAGCCCCGCGCCCAGTGCAAGCCCGCCGATCCCGCCGCCGACCACGACCACCTGCATACCCGACCGTCCTCTCTGCCATCGCTTGTCGAACAGAGCCAACCCTGACATCAGTAGTGGACACCGAGTGGCCACTACCGGTCATGATGGGACGATGGCGAACACCTCACACCGGGCGTTGCGGCTGCTGTCGCTGCTCGGATCCGGACGGCAGTGGCCGCTGCGCGAGCTGGCCGCCCGGCTCGGAGTCAGCGAACGCACCGTCCGCCGCGACATAGAAACGCTGCGCCGGCTCGACTACCCGATCACCACGATCCACGGCCCCGATGGCGGCTATCGGCTCGGCGCCGGGCACACTCTGCCGCCGCTGCTGTTCGACCACGACCAGGCCCTCGCGATCGCGGTGGCCCTGCAGACCGCGCCCGCGACGATGTTCGGCCTCGGGGACGACACGGCGCGGGCACTGGCCACTCTGCACCAGGTCATGCCCCCTGCGCTGCGGGCTTCCATGGAATCCCTGCGCCTGACCCGGCTGCAGAACTACTGGGAGTTCCCCGCGCCTCCCATCGACCCGGCCGCGCTCACCGCCATCGGAACCGCGGTACGCCACCGCCACCTGCTCGTCACCGAGACACTGCGTCCCGACGGCACCCGCCCCGAACCCAGTGACCCCGACTTCCTGCCCGCACATCGCATCGAACCCCACCATCTGGTCGTCTGGGCGGCCCGGTGGTATCTGGTCGCCTACGACCTCACCGACCACGAGTGGCGAGTGCACCGCGTCGATCGACTGCACCCCCGCCCCACCACGCAGCACTTCTCCGCCCGCGCGCTCCCTGACGACGACCTCGCTCATTTCGTGATGAGCACCCACGACCGCGGCGACAGCCCCGCCGCCTGGCAATGCACCGGCACCGCCCGGCTCAACCTGCCCGCTCACATCGTGGCCCGCTGGGCGCCAGGCGGCTCCGTCGTGGAACACCTCGACACCGAGCACTGCCGACTCACTCTCGGCGCCTGGTCCTGGGCCGGCATCGCCGGCATCCTCGCCACCTTCGACACCGAACTCACCGAACTCCACCCACCTGAGCTCGTCCACGCATGTCGCCGCCTGATACATCGCTGGGCCACTATCGCCCACGATGGAGAGAACTTCGGTCTCTCATAAGTGACCGGATACGAGAGTTCCGCGTCAGCCCAGGAGCGATCACGAAACCGCAGGCCATCGCTCACAGGTCATTCGTGCGCGCAGGGCACGTTTCACTTCGGCGTCTCGACTTGCCATTCCCATCAGAGCTCCTGGACTCCGCACACCACCTCGCGTGCTCACACGGTCAAGTGCCCGAGCCTGATCGCCAGCAGGTTGGCGACGAGGACTGTGACGAAGACGACCGCGGCCGCCCGGTAGCTCACGGCCCACAATCCGACCGCAGCGCCGCCGAACACCAAGACCTTCGTGACGACTGCGAGCAGCGAGTGGTCGAAGGTCGCATTCGGCGACGCGAACAGGCCCCACGCCAGCGCCGCCAGGACAGGCGCGCCCACCGCCAAGACGAGCTTGACCGCAATCACATTGCCGGTCTTCCAGCCCCACAGTGCCAGCGCCGCGAGCGCGGCCAACTCCATCACGAATGCCAGCGTGAGGTTGGCCCACTTCCAGACTTCGAGCATGTCCGTTCTCCTCAAATAACTGAGAGCATCGCTCTCTTATGAGAGCAGTGTGCTGGACTGGGTCGCCTTCGTCAAGTTGGCGTCAGACAGTGGCAATGGACGTCGAGTTGCGTCCGAATTGGTCTTACCACTTGACCATCTGGCCGATGTGGCGCACAGTAGGCATATGGCGTTGCAACCGGTAGTCAAGCGGTCGGTGTCCGGCGATGTGTTCGAGCAGATCGCGGCGGATGTGTTGAGTGGGGAGTTGGCGCCGGGGGCGACATTGCCCAGCGAGCGGCAGTTGGCGGAGGCGTTGGGGGTTTCTCGGCCCGCGGTTCGGGAGGCGTTGCAGCGACTGGCGGCGGCCGGTTTGGTGGCGGTGCGACAGGGGGATGCGACGACTGTCCTGGACTATCGCCGGGGGGCCGGGCTGGAGGTTTTGCCTCGACTGCTGGTGCAGGGCGGGGAGTTGGATCCGGGGGTTGCGCGCAGCATTCTCGAGGCCCGGCTGCACAACGGACCGAAGGTTGCCGAGTTGGCGGCTATGCGGCTGGGCAAGAACGACTCCGCCACCGTCGGCGCCGCGCTCGACCGCACAGTGGAAGCACTTGCCGCAGCACAGGATCCGGTGGCTCGGCAGCGGCATGCGATGGAGTTCTGGGATCACGTCATCGACGCGGCCGATTCCATCGTGTTCCGGCTGATGTTCAACATGCTCAGCGCCGCCTACGAACCCGCGCTCACCGCGCTGGCTCCGATCATGTCCGCCGAGGTGGGCAATGTCGAGGCGTACCGCGAACTGGCCGCCGCCATCGTGGCGGGCCGGCCGCAACAGGCCGCCGAGATCGCCCGGGCATTGCTCGAGCCGGCGACCACCATCCTGATCGATGCCCTCGGCGGGCACTGATCACGCGTCACCCTAGGAAGAACCATGACGAAACCCCATTCCCCCGAACAGGATTCGAGCGCTCGGGCCCGCGTTGCGCGAGACGAGCGGGCGCTGCGGCGCGGGCTCACCCTCGGCGAGGCGTTCCGCGAGTTCGTCCGGCACCCTTCGCCGTGGCTCATCGGCATCACCCTGCTCGCGGCCCTCACCGGCCGAATCATTCTGGGCGACTGGCAGTTGACCGACGCACTGGTGCCCGCCGTGATGCTCGCGGTGTTCCCGATCTTCGAATGGATCGTGCACGTCACCGTGCTGCACTGGCGGCCACGCAAGCTCGGTCCGGTCGCCATCGACAGCGAACTGGCCCGCAAACACCGTGAGCACCATGTCGATCCGCGCGATATCCCGTTGATCTTCATACCGACCAAGACACTGTCGGTACTGGTCGTCGTCCTGATCGCGCTCGCCGCCCTGGCATTCCCACGCCTTGGCCTCGGCCTGACCTTCCTGCTCACCATCACCCTGCTCGGCGTCGGCTACGAGTGGACCCACTACCTGATCCACACCGACTACAAGCCGAAAGGCTCTCTCTACCGCGCGGTCTGGCGCAACCATCGCCACCACCACTACAAGAACGAGCACTTCTGGTTCACCGTCACCACCTCCGGCACCGCCGATCGCCTGTTCGGCACCCATCCGGACCCCGCCGAAGTCACCGCCTCCCCCACTGCCCGGCACCTACATTCGGCTTGAACACCGCTGATCGACCTCGCGCGTAGAGCGCCGGAGTGGATCGTGCCGTGGTAGCTGGTTGTTGCGCCGGATCCGAGTGGCCCGCGCCTCGAGTAGCACCACCTGTATTCCGGCTGCGGCGAGGCGAGCGGCGGTCATCAGCCCTGCGATTCCGCCACCTGCGACCACACATTCGACGGTGATCTTCGCGGGTTCCTCCATCAGATAGAAACGGCCCAATCCCGTGAACCCGCCGTGAGGGTTGGGCCGCCTTTCGTGTCGGGTGGATGCCCGGCCGGTACACGGCCCGGCCGGGCCCCCCTTACCCGCGCTCGACTGGCTGTGCGACGCGGGAAGCCTTCTCTGCGAGGCGGATAGCCTCGCGGACCAGGGCGGCGAAATACGTGTCACCGGGGCTGGATGAACTCGGCGGGAAGACTTGCGCGGTGTACTCCGCATCGAGGGCGAGATCGGCTCGTGTTCGCGGCCGGCATTGTTCGAGGCAGGAGTGGTGGATGCTCATGGCATGGACTGCCACCTCGGCACTGAGCGGTCCGGGGTCGGCGTGGCAATCATCGATTCCGGTGACATCTCCGTCGCGCCTGAAGCCGACGACGATTTGCTGGGTGCTGCGGTGTTGGCGCATATGGCGTTCGCGCCTGCGTTCTCGGGCGATCCGGAGCGCCGCGAGGAGGCACGCGACAAGCTCCACGGCGCGCGCGTGTTCGCGGGCCGCGGGAATGTCAGTTCGGAGATGGTTGCGTGGCTCGACGCGGTCGAAGCCGAAGTAGAAACTCGCTTCGGCGACACGCGTCGCGCGCTACAGCTAATCCAGCACGCCGAAGAGGTGTACAGCCAATACGACGCCGACGAGAACCCCAGTCCTCCTTGGCTGGATTGGTTCTCGGCCACAAGGCTCGCAGGCTTCAAAGGCAACACGTTGCTTGCTGCCGGTAAGGGTGCGGAAGCTCGCGCGACCTTGGAGCAGGCACTCGCGGATCTGCCGGTGGAAGCCATCAAGCAGCGCGCGGTGTTCCTTGCAGATCTCGCCGCCGCTGCCGTGCTGGAGCGAGATCCCGAGCAGGCATGCTCCTACCTGGAAGAGGCGCTAAAAGTGCTCGGGGACCACTGGTACGCCACAGCGATGGAACGCGTGAAGGATGTGCGCCAGTCCTTGCGTGAGTGGGATTCGCTTCCTCAGATGAGGGCCCTAGACGATCAGCTCTACAACTGGCACACCATGATCAGGTCACTGTCAGGCTGACGCGTTATTCTCGGCGGCAACGATTTCCGGCAGTTCGCTGAGGTCGCGGATCTTCCAATCGGACAGCTCCGCGACCTCTGGCTTGTCGCGATGGATCCAGCCCCACGGGCCGCGCTGAATGTAGGCGGTCCGCATGCCGACGACCTTCGCGGGTGTCACATCATTGTCGATCCGGTCGCCCACATAGACGATCTCGTCGGCGCCGCAGGGTGCCACTTCAACGATCTTGGAGAAAAACGCAGTTGAAGGCTTCTCGACGCCCCAATCATCCGATGTGGCAATGAAGTCGGTAGGCAGCTCGAGACCACGCAGGATCTGGCCCGATCTGACGGTCTGGTTGCCGACGATCCCGACCCACACCCCCATCTCACGAAGTTTCGACAGGGCTGGCCGGACGTCGGAATACAGGTCCTCCTCGGAGTACGTTTCTGGTTGACCAGCTTCTGCTCGAGCCTTCCGTTCCTCGGCCAAATTGAATCCAGGCCGGAAGACTTGGAACGTTTCGCGGTAGTCCTGGCCGTTGGCGATAACCGCACCGAATACCGAGACAAAGGTATGGCGTGGCACCCCAAGCCAATCTGCCCACGTTCCGTACTCGCGTGTCTCATCAACGAGTGTTTCCCCGACATCGAATACAACTGCCCCGATCATGGGGCACACGGTAGCCGATGGCCGCACGCAGGCTCCTCGGGTGACGCTTACACCCCGCCAACGCAGGAGCAACCGTGCGTGCGGCACATGCCCGGCGGGCTGCGGGTGAGCGCGGCTCAACCCACAGGCGTTCGGCGCGCACCAGCACGCGGGCGGGACCACGTGGCCGCCAACCTGGCGCGTGCGGGCGGTCATACCGGACGCGGGCGACCCGAGGAAGACAGATCGGCATTGCATCTCCCGCCGGACATGGCTGCGCCGCTTCATTCGGCCGCTGGCTCGGCGTCGGACTGTGACCTGGTGACCTAACTCGGCAACATCGACGACGCCATCACTGTGGCCGCGGATGTTCTCGACAACCTGGGCGCAGGAGTGTCGTCCGGCCGGACGCTGCGTGTTCTGGAACCCGTGCGCGCTGCCGCAATCAAACCCCGCCACGACGACTTCCAGCAACGATACGATCGGTTCGCAGCCCACACGACCAGGTGAGGATCATATGGCGGAAACGGTTGTCCTACAGTCCCTTTCCGGCAGTCGAGCACGTGCCGTCCGCCACACGATCGCAGACGTGCAGGCACGCAGCTATGTTGACGCCATCGCCACCGGAAACCCATTCGAATCCACCGAAGCGTTCATGGAGCGATTCGAGGTTTACTCGGGCATGTCAGGCTTCTCGATGGTGCTCGCCATCATCGACGGGGAAGCTGTCGGTCAAGCGTTCGGCTGGCCGCTGGGCGCCGACACCACATGGTGGACCGGGCTCGTACTGGACGCGGGGCAGCCAGCCACAGAGGAGTTCACCGTCGAGGACGGAACCAAAACCTATGCGCTCAGTGAACTCATGGTCGATAAGAAGCGCACTGGATACGGTATCGCCGGTGTTCTGTACCGTGGACTACTCGCCGACCGCACCGAACAACGGATGACGTGGCTGGTCAACCCGGCCAACCAGAATGCCTACGCGATCTATAGACATTGGGGCGCACGCCGCGTCGGCACTCTCCAGCCCGTCTGGCAGGGCGCGCCGCAATTCCACGTTCTTATTGCCGATCCACAGGCATAGCGCGCTTGGCCAACGGCGGTCGTCGGCATCAGGCAACGGCAGGGGCGCCGCGCGATCAATCAGCCCGAGGCGAGCAGTCTGCGGGCGATGGTGCGCGCGCGATCCGCGGCGGCGGGGCTTGCCTCGCGCACCGAGGTGACGATCGCGCCGTCGACGAGCAGCGCGAACTCGGCGGCGAGTTCTTCGGCGTCGGATCGGCCTGCCGCAGTGAGCAGTTCGGTGAGGTAGTCGATGACGCGGCGTTTGTGGCGGTCCGCCGCTTGGTGCGCGGCGGCGGCGGGGTCGGCTACCTCGACCATAGTGTTGATGAAGGCGCAACCACGGAAGTCCTTGCGGGCGAAGCGTTCCGAGAGGGCATCGAATACGGCCAGCGGTCGGTCGACGGGATCGGGCGCTTGTGATTCGACCGATTCCCGTAACCAGTCCAGCCAGCGGCGGTCCCGGCCCTCGAGCACCGCGACGACCAAGTCGTCCTTGCTGGTGAAGTGGCGATAGAAGGAGGCGCGGCCTACGCCGGACTCCTGGAGCAAGCGGTCGACGCCGACGGCGCGGATGCCCTCCGCGTAGAACAGTTCCTCCGCGGTGGCGAGCAAACGCTGCTTGGCCTGTGTTGCCATGCCGCCACCCTACAGGACGGCACCGATCAGTACCATTCCGCTTGACTATTTCGGCACCAATCAGTACCGTTTTGATTCGGCACCGATCGGTACCATTACGTTCGAGCATGGAGTGCACATGTCGCGGCTACCTCTCGTCTCCACCGAAACCGCCGACGCGGAACAGGCTGATCTGCTGACCGAAGTTCAACGACAGCTGGGCCGGGTCCCGAATCTTTATGCCGCCATGGCGAACAGCCCGGCGACGCTGCGTGGCTACCTCACCCTGCGCGACGCGCTGACGCGCGGAAAGCTCTCCGCCCGCGTCCGCGAGCAGCTTGCGCTACTGGTGGCCAGCGAAAACGGGTGCGACTACTGCGTGGCCGCGCACACCATGCGGGCCGGGCGGATGGGGTTCACCGATGAGGCGATCGCGGCCACCCGCGCGGCCGACGCCGACGACCCGCACGCGGATGCGGTGCTGCACTTCGCCAAAGAAGTACTGCACTCCCGGGGCCGCGTCGACGACGGCCTGATCGCGTCGGCCCGACACAGCGGGGTGAGCGATGCCGAGCTGAGCGAGGTCGTCGGCCACGTCTCACTGAATATTCTGTCCAACTACTTCAATCACGTCGCACAGCCCGAGCTGGACTTCCCTCCGGTCCCGGCCATTACCCCGAAAGGCAATGCAATGACTACGAAATGGCGTTCCGCACGCACAGTCGCCCTAGTCGAGGGCTACTCGATCCTCGACGTCGAGGGGCGGCCCGTCCGTACGATCGATAACGTTCAGGTGTTGATCGAAGGCGGCTTCCTGCACGTCAAAGTCTCCGAAACCGCCGAGGTGCAGGTCGTGTCGGCACCGGCGGTCGCCGTTGTCAGCTACCACCCCGAGTCCTGAACGCCCCTCGATTCACATCCCGGCCAACTCGATTCCGGCCTCGGTGCGCGACGAGCGACCGAATTCGCGCCGCCGATCGGCCGATCACCGCAGAGCCCGGTCCTGACGATCATCAATCGTCAGGACCGGGCTCGCGGCATTTCCGGGTTCGCGGCATTTCCGGGCTCACGACACCTCCGGACTCACGACACCTCCGGACTCGCAGGCCAGCCCGATGCAGTCCTACTCGCAACGTCGGATTCAGCTGGACGAGAGCGCGTTCCGCGCACAAACCCACCTAGGACATAGGTCCGCCCGGGGCACTCGAGTGTTCGCATGCGGTTCCACAACACCGTCGAGATCCACGCTCCGATAGCGCCGCACCCTCCCCGACGTCCTTTACATGCCGCCGCACCGTTCACCTCTCGATCACAGCTTCCACAACACGCTTCCGAGCGAATGCAGGCGTATCGATCTTGACAGATTTATACCATAGGGGGGTAGGGTATCGATCATCGTTCAGCTGTTCGGAAAGGACGGATTCGACATGACTACGCAAGTACGACCGACCACACGAAAGTGGTTGGCATTGGCGGTGATCGCCGCGGCGCAATTCATGGTCATCATGGACACCTCGATCATCGGCATCGCATTGCCGAAGATGCAGGCGGAACTCGGCTTCTCCCAGGAGAACCCGACCTGGGTGTTCAACGCCTATGTGGTCGCCTTCGGCGGACTGCTGCTACTCGGCGGCCGACTGTCCGACCTACTCGGCGCGCGTCGGGTATTCGCCGCGGGCTGGGTGGTGCTACTGGCCGGATCCGCCATCGCGGGCGCGGCGGGCACCGTCGGCGTCGAGCTCGCCGGTCGCGCTATCCAGGGTGGCGGCGCCGCCCTCATCGCACCGTCGGCGCTGACACTGCTGATGATGCTGTTCGGTTCCTCGCCACAGGAACTGACGAAGGCACTCGCCGTCTACGGCGCCGCCGCACCCGCCGGCGGCACGGCAGGAGTGTTCCTCGGCGGTGTGATCACCGAATACATCAGCTGGCCTTGGGTTTTCTACATCAATATCCCGATCGCCGTGCTCGCGCTGATCGCCGTTCCCGCGCTGATGCCGAGCGCACCCGCCCGCTCCGGATCGGTCGACCTGCTCGGGTCCGCCACCGTCACCGCAGGACTCGCCGCCGCCGTCTACGGCATCGTCCGCGCACCCGAGGTCGGCTGGGCGTCCGGACAGACCTGGGCGGTCCTCGCCGCCGCGGCCGCATTGCTCGCCGGATTCGTCTACCTGCAATCTCGCCGCAGCGAGCCGCTGATGCGGCTGAGCATCTTCCGCGCACCGAACCTCGCCGCCGCCAATATCGCCCAGCTCTTGCTCGGCGCGGCCTGGGTACCGATGTGGTTCTTCCTCAATCTCTATCTGCAGCAGGTGCTCGGCTACAGCGCGTTCCCGTCGGGCGCGGCGCTGCTGCCGATGACGACGCTGATCATGCTCGGCATGGTGGTGATCGCGCCGCGGGCGATGCAGCGTTTCGGCGCGAAGCCGATGATCGTCACCGGGCTGCTGACGCTCGGCATCGGACTGGGGATCATGTCGCTGGTGCGGCCGACCGGCAACTTCTGGATCGACGTGTTGCCCGCCTCACTGGTGGCCGCAGGCGGCATGTCGCTCGCCTTCATACCCTCACTGGGTACGGCTATCTCCGCGGCACGCCCCGAAGAGGGTGGCCTGGCCTCCGGCATCGTCAATGTGAGCTACCAGGTCGGTTCGGCTGTCGGACTGGCCGCGATGACGGCGGTCGCCACGGCGTTCGGGGCCGACAAGGTCGGCGACCTACCCGAGTTGACCAGTGGTTTCTCGGCGGCATTCCTCGGCGCGAGCGTCATCGCGATTGCCGGGGCAGGCCTCGCGGCGGTGACCATGCGCACCCCCGAGCCGGAATCCGCGCCCGAAACCGTTTGACTAAATACCCTAGGGGGGTATGGTAACTATCAAATAAGGCGGCAGCCGCCGCCCGCGCCAGAAGGAGACCTCATGAGCACCGCAGCTACCACCGCCACTGTCACCGTGACCGGAATGACCTGTGGCTGCTGCGCCAACTCGGTCAGCAAGGAGGTCGGCAAGATCGCCGGCGTCACCGCTGTCGACGTCGATCTCGCCACCGGCAGGGTCACCGTCGACAGCGCGGCCCCGGTCGAGCCCGGCGCGATCGCCGCGGCCGTCGACAAGGCCGGATATCAGGTCACCGCCAACTAACTCGACATTTTCCGAACGGAGCATCCCGATGAACGCAACCAGCAAGTTCGCCGGCTTCGCCCTGGGTCTCGCGGCGGTCTTCGGGATCGCTCTGGCCATCGGCGCCGCGATCGGACCGGACACCGAACCTGCCGCGCACGATTCGAGTACCCACGCGGGCGGGGGCACCACTTCTGGCGGGCCGAGCCACGACGAATACCCTGCCGGACTCATGGCCACGCAAAACGGCTACACCCTGCGGCTGGACACCACACAGACCACCGCGGCAGCGAATGTTCCTCTCCGATTCCGCATCCTGAATCCGGCAGGCACACCGGTGACCCGCTACGTGCGCAGTCACGACAAGGACCTGCATCTGATCGTGGTTCGCCGCGACATGGTCGGCTTCCAGCACGTGCACCCCACTCTCGACCAGGCCGGAACATGGAGCGTCCCACTGGATCTCACTCGCGCCGGTGACTACCGGGTATTCGCCGATTTCACCGCGGAGGGCGGCGACAATCTCACCCTCGGCGCGGACCTGCGGGTGGCGGGCACTTATGACGCACAACCACTGCCCGCTGCGGCGGCCACCAGCACGGTCGGCGATTACACGGTCACGCTGACCGGCGCGGTGACGCCAGGACAAGCCGCCACGGTCACCCTCTCCGTGAGCCGAGACGGCAAGCCGGTCACCGACCTGCAGCCCTACCTGGGCGCCTACGGTCACCTCGTCGCGCTGCGGGCCGCCGACCTCGGCTACCTGCACGTCCACCCCGAAGGCCATCCCGGCGACGGCACCACCCCGGCAGGTCCCGGCATCACCTTCGCCGTCACCGCACCCAGCGCAGGCGACTTCCGGCTGTTCCTCGACTTCCAGCACGAAGGTGTCGTCCACACAGCCGAATTCACTGTGAACACAGCCCAGGCAAGTACCACGAACCCCGCCGCACATTCCGGACACAGCACGACCCCCGAACCGGCCTCGCCCGGTCACGGGCACTGATCACCTCGCACAGCAGAACGGAGCATCTGATGTCCACTACCGCACAGACAACACGGGTCGAATTGACGATCAGCGGCATGACCTGCGGCTCCTGCGTCAACCGCGTCGAAAGAGCGTTGAACGAGTTCGATGGCGTTACCGCAACAATTGACCTCGCGACCGAGACCGCCCGCGTCGACCACCCGGCCGGGCTTTCCCCGGCCGACCTGGTCGCCGCAGTCGAGCAGGCCGGCTACCGCGCCGAACTCGCGGGGTCGACCGTCGTATCCGCTCGCACCACCACAATTCCGATCGCACCGACCTCGGTACGGATCGCCGAATCCGTGAGCGGCTGCTGCCGATCCCGCTGACCTCGCCTCGGCCCAACGGCTGGGCGCCATCGCCGCGCAGCTGCCCCTTCGAATACCGTGCCGCACAGAACAGGAGCACACGATGACCACCGCGACACAACCATCCGCCACCGGCCAGGTCGAATTGGTGATCGGTGGCATGACGTGCGCGTCCTGCGCCAATCGCATCGAGAAGAAGCTGAACAAACTCGACGGGGTCACCGCGACGGTGAACTACGCGACCGAGAAGGCTCGAGTCGACTTCAGTGGCACTGTCTCGTCTGCGGAGTTGATCGCCACGGTCGAGCAGGCAGGCTACACCGCCGCACTGCCCGCGCCGAGGACCGATGCGCCGACGGAAACCACTGCGGCCGAACCGGATCCGACCAGGTCACTACGCACCCGTCTGCTGGTATCGCTGGTGCTGACCGTGCCGGTGATCGCCATGGCAATGGTGCCCGCACTGCAGTTCACCAATTGGCAGTGGCTGTCACTGACGCTGGCGGCACCGGTCGTCGTCTGGGGTGCACTGCCCTTCCACAAGGCGGCCTGGACCAATCTCCGTCATGGGACGGCAACCATGGACACTCTGGTGTCGATGGGAACCATGGCCGCGCTGGGCTGGTCGCTGTACGCGCTGTTCTGGGGAACCGCCGGGATGCCGGGCATGACGCATCCTTTCGAGTTCACCATCTCGCGAATGGACGGCAGCGGCAGCATCTACTTGGAGGCCGCGGCCGGCGTCACCACCTTCATCCTGGCCGGACGCTTCTTCGAGGCCCGGTCCAAGCGGCGGGCAGGCGCGGCACTGCGCGCATTGCTGGAACTCGGCGCCAAGGAGGTTTCGGTGCTGCGCCGTGCGAGCGACGGGCCCGCACGAGGCAGCGTGCGTGACCACACAGCGCCGCGGGAGCACGGCGATGGATACAGCGGGGTCGAGCAGCGCATCCCCGTCGACCAGTTGGTCGTCGGCGATCATTTCGTCGTGCGGCCGGGTGAGAAGATCGCCACCGATGGCGTGGTGGTGGAGGGTTCCTCCGCGGTCGACGCCTCGATGCTCACCGGTGAATCGGCGCCGGTCGAGGTCGGGCCCGATGATGCGGTGGTCGGCGCGACGGTGAATGTCGGCGGGCGGATCGTAGTGCGCGCCAATCGAGTCGGCGCCGATACCCAGCTGGCCCAGATGGCGAAGCTGGTCGAGGACGCGCAAACCGGCAAGGCGCAGGCCCAACGGCTGGCGGACAAAATCTCTGGGATCTTCGTGCCCATTGTGATTGCACTGTCGGTCGCGACGCTCGGATTCTGGCTCGGCACTGGCGGTTCCATCGCGGCGGCCTTTACCGCCGCGGTCGCGGTGCTGATCATCGCCTGCCCGTGCGCCCTCGGGTTGGCCACGCCGACCGCGTTGATGGTCGGCACGGGCCGAGGCGCGCAACTGGGCATCCTGATCAAAGGTCCCGAGGTACTCGAATCGACCCGGCGGGTGGACACCGTGGTGCTGGACAAGACAGGCACCGTTACCACCGGCAAGATGGCGCTGCTGGATGTCGTTGCCGCGGTCGGTGAGGACGCCGATGAGATCCTGGCACTGGCTGGAGCGCTGGAGGATTCGTCCGAACACCCCATCGCACAGGCCATCGCCAAGGGCGCGCGCGACAAAGTCGGCGAACTGCAGCCGGTCGAGGGCTTCGCGAATATCGAGGGCCTCGGTGTGCAGGGCGTTGTCGACGGCCACGCGGTGATCGTCGGACGCGCCCGGCTGCTCGCCGACTGGTCACAGCAGTTGGACGCCGACCTCGAGCGGGCCATGCACGAAGCCGAATCGCAGGGCAAGACCGCGGTCGCAGTGAGCTGGGACGGCAAGGCACGTGGCGTGCTGGTTGTCGCCGATGCGGTGAAACCCACTTCCGCCGAGGCGATCTCGCAGTTGAAGGCCCTCGGGCTCACCCCGATCATGCTGACCGGCGACAATGCCGCCGCGGCCCGCGCGATCGCCGATCAGGTCGGCATCGATGAGGTGATCGCGCAGGTATTGCCGAAGGACAAGGTGGACACCGTCGCACGGCTGCAAGCCGAGGGCAAGGTCGTCGCCATGGTCGGCGACGGTGTCAACGATGCCGCGGCACTGGCACAGGCCGATCTCGGGCTGGCCATGGGCACCGGCACCGACGTCGCCATCGAGGCAAGCGATCTGACGCTGGTGCGTGGCGATCTGCGCGCCGCGGTCGATGCCATCCGCTTGTCCCGCAAAACCTTGGGCACCATCAAGGGCAACCTGTTCTGGGCCTTCGCCTACAACATCGCGGCGATCCCGCTGGCTATGGCAGGGCTGCTGAACCCGATGCTCGCAGGCGCGGCGATGGCGTTCTCCTCGGTCTTCGTGGTGAGCAACAGCCTGCGGTTGCGCAGCTTCCGCTCGACCGCGCGGTAGTCGCTCGGCAGGATCGGGCGGGGCGGCAGCTGACAAGGGTCGCCCCGCCCATCGGTCCGGCAACCGCTGCGCCATTACCGCCTCGACGCAGGCTCGAGCACGCCGCACCGGTGATCAGCGACGACGTCTTCGATTGTCACCGTTCTGCCGTGGAAGGCCGTGCACGAGGAAACCCGATGGGAAGACTCGTCGGCCGCCAGGTGGATCGGGACTCCGCGCTGAACGGTGTCGCCGACGGTGGTGTCGTCGGCGGCGAAGCGCACCAGTAGACGGATGACGGTTGCCCCAGTGCACCTCGCGAACGAGTAGAGCGCGGCGATTGCCACCGCGATCACCGCGGGGGCTGATGCGATGCCGGACCTGGTGCCAAGCGCGCCAAGGCTGCGGGACGTGCGTGAACCCTGGCATAGCGACCCGGAAGGACCGGGCCCGTAAGAGCGGATGACGGGATTTGAACCCGCGACCCTCACCTTGGCAAGGTGATGCGCTACCACTGCGCTACATCCGCGTGCATGGCCTGCGCGACCCGATTTCGGCCGCGCATGTTCTGCGACGTTGAACTGTAGTAGGTGCTGCCCGGATTTCGGAAATCCGGGACGGCGCATCGTCGGTACGCACGTGTCGGATGAGCCGTCAGATGTGCACTGTTTGATCTGTATTCACGTGCACGGCAACACTATTCGAGTCATCTACGACGGTGGTCGCGCCCTCGATGACCCGAGCAGGGCATCGACTACAAGACGGTGCACGCGGGCGTGCAACTGCGTGACGCGCCGACCGCCGTGCGGCGGGCACGACTCTGGTACCAATCGCGGCGCGACTTCACGGGATGGCCGGAGTCGAGGAGACTCCACGCTGGACTACGACCGGATTCCGGCTGCCACAACGCCGCGCTGAGTGGACGCGTCGGGCGCGCTTGGGCAGCGTAGGGTGCGAGCGGCGTTGCCACCTGTCCTGGCGAAGACCACTGCCCACCGAGTTCGGCTCACCGCTGACCGCGGTTCGGCCAAGCGGACTCGACCACGGTCAGCGGTGCAGGCGACGACTGAGATCCCTGAGCAACCGGGGTCGCCACCGCGCCGAATGCGGTCGCGTGGTCAGTGGCCCATTCGGCGTACGTGCGGGGGGCGCGGCCGAGGACCCGGTGGACGTCGTCGGTGAGGACCGCATTGCCACCCGCGCGGACGTAAGCCTGACCGGCAAGGGCGCCATCGGCGAATTCCACCGACATGCCTGCGGCAAGCATGTGTTCGCGGGCGGTGTCTTCGGCAATGTCGATGGACTCCACCGGG
This sequence comes from Nocardia sp. NPDC051463, assembly GCF_040681975.1. Taxonomy (NCBI): domain Bacteria; kingdom Bacillati; phylum Actinomycetota; class Actinomycetes; order Mycobacteriales; family Nocardiaceae; genus Nocardia; species Nocardia sp. NPDC051463. The sequence continues at coordinate 205,360 of NZ_JBFBAB010000006.1, read as the reverse complement.
TGGCCGAGGACGGCGGCCAACACGGCAGCCTGGTCCGGGCCGGTGAGCAGTTCCGGGCCGGTGAGGGTGTAGACGCGGCCCGAGTGGTCGGGCACGAGCAGGGCCTCGACGGCCACCGCGGCCACGTCGCGCGGGTCGATGACGCCCTGGGTGCCCGAACCGGTCAGGTTAGGCACGGGCTGTCCGGATCGGATGGCATCGGTCCAGCTCAGGGTGTTCGAGGCAAAGGAACTCGGGCGCAGGATCGTCCATTCGAGGCCGCTTTCACGCGCGGCGTTCTCACCGGGCAGGTGCCAGGTGCCGACTCGTCCGAGTTCGGGGTCGCCGGTGCCGATGGCCGACAGTTTCACGATTCGGCGGACGCCGGACGCCTTGGCGGTGGCGACCAATGCCTGGTCGGCTTCGGCGTCGTCGGGTCCGAGCACACCGACGATGAAGACGGCGTCCGCGCCCGACATGGCCGCGACCATCGATGCGGTGTCGGTGTAGTCGCCGCGCACCACCTCGACTTCGGCGGGCAGCTGCGCCCGGTGCGGGTCTCGCGTCACGGCACGGACCTGTTCGCCGCGCGCGGCGAGTTGACGAACGATTTCGCTGCCGATGGTTCCGGTGGCACCGGTAATGAGAATCATGGTGGCCAGCCTGCCGTCGCCGCCTGGCGGACTATAGGAAATTTCGGCACACCTGGACGGCCTCGCACTGCCTACAGTTGATCGAGTGACCACCACGTATCCGGCGCACACGCTGACCGACGAGCTCATCGAGACCACGGTGGCAGCGCCCGAATCCTTGCGGCCGTGGATCACCGAGCTCGGACACATCCCGACCGTCGCCGACGTGTCACTGCCCTTCACGCATGTTCCGGAGGGCGCGACGACCATTGTGCTGCGTGCCGAGGCGGCAGGGCACCGTGAGGCGATGGTCGTCGGCCCGCAAACCAAGGCAACCTATGCCAAGGCCGAGAAGCCGGCCGGATGCGTGCGCCTTCGCCTCGAACCGGGAGCCACTCGTCAGCTGCTGGGCGTACCGGCCACCGAGCTTGCGAACCGGGTGTTCCGGCTCGCCGACTTTCCCGGTGTCGCAGCCGATCTGGCCGACGAGCTGACGCGCCTCGCACCCGAGGAGGTACTGCCCTTCCTGGCCGAGGTCCTTCCCCGACGCATCTCCGATGACCCGACCCAGCGCGCCCACCGAACCCTGCTGCGCACCGCTGTCGCCGCGATGTCCGCCGCACCGACCCCGGTCCACGCACTGGCCGCCGACCTGGCCGTGAGCGAACGCCAACTCCGCAACCTCTTCACCACCGGTGTCGGCGTCTCCCCCAAGCACTACGCCCGCATCGGCCGAGTCCGCCACATCCTCGCCCACGCAGCCCGACCGGCCGCCACCACCGGCTACTACGACCAGTCGAAGGTCGAGATTCCACTGAATTCATTGGCCCAGGTCGCGGCCGAAAACGGCTACTACGACCAATCCCATATGTCGGCGGACTTCAAAGCTCTGATGGGTGTACCGCCGACCATGTTCTTCCGGGGGAACCTTCCCCCACCGGCGCCGTGCCGTGAGATTTCGGGCGTGACCAGACCAGCCTGAGCAAGTTCAGTGGACGCCCGACGCTCCCCCTCGGCAGTACGAGATAGCGTCGTCGCTCCCCTACCGAGAATCCTTCGCCGCCCGACGGGCCGCCTTCTCCTCGGCTTCTGCGGCATCCATGGCGTCAGCTTCCTCGAGGGTCGGCGCGCTGCCCCCGAGTCGGGCGGGAACCCAGTAGGCGCCCGGCTCGTGCGGGTAGTCGCGCTGCAGATCGAGCAGCATTTCCTGCATGGTGGAACGCAACTGGGCGGTGAGGTCCGCAGCGGGTTCGTAGGGCTGGATCGGCGCGCCGACCGCGATGGAGATCGGAGTGTTGGTGCGGCCGAGGCGCTTCGGGAAACCCTTGGTCCATACGCGCTGCGCACCCCAGATGACGATCGGGATGATCGGGACATCGGACTCGATCGCCATGCGCGCGGCGCCGGACTTGAAATCCTTGATCTCGAAGCTGCGGCTGATGGTCGCCTCGGGATACACACCGACCAGCTCACCCTTGCGCAGGTACTCGACCGCGGCCTGGTAGGAGTCGGCACCCGCCGATCGGTCCACGGGAATGTGCTTGAGCGCCCGCATGATCGGCCCGGAGATGCTGTTGTCGAACACCTCTTTTTTGGCCATGAAGCGGATATAGCGCTTGGGTGTGCGCACCGGAAGCCCGGCGTAGGTGAAGTCCATGTATCCGGTGTGGTTGACCGCGATCACAGCACCACCCCGGGCAGGGATATTCTCCTCACCCTTGACGGTGAATTTCAGACCTTCGACGAAGAAGACGGTACGGGCCAGGCCGACGATCGTCCGGTAGACGGGTTCCACAATTCCGCTAGCGTAGTCGCAGACTGTCCCATCCGGCAGAGCGCCGCCGCGCACGTTGTCTCGCGAGCGCCGAACCGGACATGGAATTCGCACGACAGGCCCCGACAGCAAGACCTACGAAAGAGGACCTTCGAAGTGGACCGCGCCCGACCGATAACGCGTGAACGCGACCGGAAAGACCCGCGTCATCGCCACCGGACAAGGCAATTCGAGCACCCGGCAGCGCACCAGCAGCGCCGCACCCCGCGCCATGGCGACCTGCGGACAACGCCACGTATCGGCGGGAGCCTGGTCGGCGGACTCGTCGTCGCCGCAGCGGTCCTGCTCGCCGGCTGCGACTCGGCCGTCGGCATCCCCAACGAGGAGCCCACGCGCGCCACAGCACACACCACCACACCCTCGACCCTCGCCCCGACCACACCGAGCACCTCGGTCCTCCCGCCGATTCCCGCGAACGCCCCGCAGGTCGCAGCCGTGCCCGGCCTCCCTGCCGCCGCACCCGCGGTACAGCGCTGGGCCGCCGACCTGCAAACCGAAACGATCACCGCGCTGCAGGCCAAGTGTTGGACCATGGCCCCGGGGAATGTGGCCGACATGTACGAGGGCAAGCAGGCCATCCTCAGCGCCCTCACCCAGCCCGGCGTCGCAACCGAGGACACCGTCACCTGGAAGACCAGGACGACCACCGTCACCATCGACCGCACCGCCGCCGACACCGGCTATGCCTGCCCACGCGTGTTTGCGACGGGCGAGGACTCCGGCCTGAACGACGCCGACGCCCGGCACACCGTGCGCCGGTATCTGGCCCGATCCGTCGGCGTTCCGCTCGACCCCGCCGACAAGGAGGGCACCTACCCGCTGGTGTGCAAGGCGAGCCCGGCGACCTGGGACCCCACCGGCACCGGCAAGCCGATCGCCGCGCCGCTGGCGAACAACACAGGCAAGCTGACCGGCGCCACGAAGTTCGCCGACCAGGAAATACAATCGGAGCGACTGCGCGCGGACTACATCGCGGTACAGGTGCCGGTCACCAACGCCGCCGGGGTCACCCAGACGCGGACTTTCACCCTGACCGATGGCCACGAGGGCTCCAAGGGCTACTGCATCGGGGACGTTTCACCGTAGCCATTACTCTGGATGGCTGGTAACGGCTAGGAGGAACAGCTCGTGCAAATCACCAGCGTCGGACACGCCGGATTCCATATTCGCACCGCGGCCGGGTCGATCCTTTGCGATCCCTGGGTCAACCCCGCCTACTTCGGTTCGTGGTTCCCGTTCCCCGACAACACCCAGCTCGACTGGGATGAGCTGGGCAATTGCGACTTCCTTTACGTCTCGCACCTGCACCGCGACCACTTCGACGCCGTGACGCTGGCCGAGCACGTCAACAAGGACGCGACCGTGCTGCTGCCGGATTACCCGGTGCCGGATCTCAAGCGCGAACTCGAGCTGCTCGGCTTCACCAAGTTCGTCGAGACCGAGGACTCGGTCAAGCACACGATCACCGGTCCGGGCGGCGACCTGGACATCATGATCATCGCGTTGCGCGCGCCGGCGGACGGTCCGATCGGTGACTCCGGGATTGTCGTCTCCGACGGTAGGACCACCTGTTTCAACATGAACGACGCGCGGCCGGTCGACATGGATGTGCTGCACGACGCGTTCGGCCGGATCGACATTCATCTGCTGCAGTACTCGGGCGCCATCTGGTACCCGATGGTCTACGACATCCCGAGCCGCACCAAGTCGAACTTCGGCAAGCAGAAGCGGCAGCGTGGCATGGACCGGTGCCGCAGCTATATCGAGCAGGTCGGTGCCACCTGGGTGGTGCCGTCGGCGGGGCCGCCGGTGTTCCTGGACGACGAGCTGCGCTATCTCAACGACGACCGCGACGACGAAGGCAATATCTTCCCGGACCAGATGGTGTTCCTGGAACAGATGCGCATCCACGGCAACAAGGGCGGGGTGTTGATGATCCCCGGCTCCGTCGCCGATGTGCGCGGTTCCGAGTTGGAGTTGACCCATCCGTTCGAACCGGGCCTGATCTACGACAACAAGGCCGAATACATCGAACAAATGGCGCAGCGTCTCGCGCCGGTGCTGGCCGCGGAGAAGGCCAGCTGGGCGCCCGCGACGGGCGAGCCGCTGCTGGAGCCGTTGAAAGCCCTGTTCGAGCCGATCATGGCGCAGAGTGACCTGATTTGCGACGGCATCGGCTACCCCGTCGGGCTCGTCCTCGGTGACGAGACCGTGGTGCTGGACTTCCCCGAGCGCGTGGTGCGCGGTCCGGTCGAGGGCGAAGGCAAGTACCGCTACGGCTTCCGTATCGCCCCGGAATTGGTGCGCACAGTCTTGCGCGACAACGAGCCGGACTGGGTGAACACCATCTTCCTGTCCACCCGATTCCAGGCATGGCGCATCGGTGGCTACAACGAATTCCTTTATACGTTCTTCAAGTGCCTGACCGACGAGCGCATCGCCTATGCCGACGGCTGGTTCGCCGAGGCACACGACGATTCCGCGTCCACCGAACTCGACGGCTGGGAAGTGCAGCGGCGTTGTCCACACCTCAAGGCCGATCTTTCGAAATTCGGTGTCGTCGAGGGCAATACGCTCCTTTGCAATTTGCACGGGTGGCAGTGGGATCTCGAATCGGGGCGTTGTAAAACCTCGAAGGGTCACGAACTTCGTTCTCGCAAGCTGGCCTGAATCGGTCTCGATAATTTGGTCGAGCACCTAATTCGCGGCGCGGAGGGTCGATCGACCGCCTGAACCGCGTGCGCAGCCTCGCTGCGCACGCGGTTGACCAGCGATAAGAAACAAGCGGTTCCCGCCGGGCGCCGGACAGCACCGGACCGCGGGCGAAGCTCTCCGAAAAGGCTTGCTCAGGCGATCTCGCGGGTGAGCTTCGAGGACCATGGACACCAGAAGCAACCCGGCAAGAAGGCGCCGCAAGCTTCGTCGAGATGGTCGTCTACGTAGTTGATACTCGCGTCGCAGACCTCGATTGCCATGGTGAAAAAGGTGATGGTGTCCGGATCGAGGTGGAAGTTCCAGCCCGGGTTGTACTGCGCCGGCATCTTCCTGATACGGCCCATCACATGGACCGACATAGTTTCCTCGCCTGACAGAATTCGGCGAGCCTCGGATATCCGTTGTTCGTTGGTGAGCCGGATGACAAATTCCTTGCCGGAATAGTCAGTGAATGCAAAGTCCGCCATGATGATTTCCCCTCTGTCGAGTAGAGCAAACCGAGTTTCATTGGAGGAACCTAGCTCTTCGATCGTATCGACTCGACTACCTGGTGCGATGGGATTTGCTCATGAAATGTGGTATTTCCTCACTGCCGTACAACCTTCTTCGATGTCATGATCAGTTCCCGGACCGCCATCGCACCCCTGGCGACCGGCGCGACGATATGGCCTTCGGCGTCGATCAGCACGGCCGACGGCGTGCCGCGGACACGGTAGCGAAGGGCGGCTTCGTTACCCTGTTGTACCAGCGCCGCAATGCCGTCGAGCCCCTGCTCCCGCGCCCATTCGGCCTGCTCGGCGGCGTCGCCGTTGCCGACAACCACAATGGTCAGTGCCTCGGCGGTGCGCGAGTGCCACCGCGGCAACTCCCGAGCCAGTGCGGCACACAGCTCACAACTGGGATGCACGAACACCAGCAATACTCGGCGCCCATGGACCAATAACGATTCCAGAGTCGTGCGGCCGTCGTCGACGTCGAACAGTTCGAACTCGGGCGCGACGGCCCCCACCGGCAGCCCTTCTGCGCCGAGGGTCGAGAGCGCCTGCTCGTCCACCCGCCGCCGCAACCCGCGGACCTCACCGAATATCCAGACCAGCAGCGTGACGAGCGCCGCGACCACGCCCAGCCCGACCGCATTGTCGGCGGGCAGCCCGACCGGCACCCGCGGATACGCGAGTGAACCCCAGCCGACCAGCACCGCGAGCGCCATCAACACCCCATTGCGGGCAACGGTCCAGGCGCCGATCGGCGCGTCGCTCAGCGAACCGAAACACGAACAGGCAGGTCGCTTTCCCCGCACCAGCAGTCGAAGGACGGCACCGGTGAACACCGCGAGCACCAGCGTGGCAAGCATGGCCGCCGCCACCGCCGTCCACGGCGGCAGCACCGCCACCGCGATCACCGCCTCCAACACCGGTAGCCCCCACGCCACGACGGGCACCCATCGGATCGGTACCCCGAAGTCGGCCGTCGACTTCCGCATCGCAGCCCGGTCCATCAGCTTCCCCACCGCCGACAGACCGAACACCGCACTCACCGCCAGCCGCGAAACCCACACCCCGTATTCGATCAGCATGACGGCACCATCCCACATCGGTCATGCCCAGCAGACATGCAACACGGAACGGTTTTCAGTGGTCGTCGCCGCAGGTTGGCCAGCGGCCTCGAAGACCTCCGTCCTGACCCGCTCGGCCGGTCGATCGCGTGCGTTGCGGTGCAGCCACCGGACCTGGTGGCGGATCAGTTGAGATTCGGTGGTTCAGCTTCGGGAGCGGGCGGCGACGACAACCGCCGCGAAGGTGAGGGCGCAGCCGATGACCAGCATGACGGACAGTCCGGCACCGGTGGGAATCGCGATGTCCAAGAGGACCGAGGCGAGGAGTTGGCCTGCCACCGACGTCAGACCGAGGAGCAGGACCCCGATCCAGCGGACGGTGAGGGCCGCAAGGGCAATGAAGGCGACACCGATGACGCCGCCCACATAGAGCCAAGGCTCACTGGGGAATTCGGTGGGCCAACCGGTGCGGGCGAGAATGAGCGCTTCGATAGCGAGCAGGGCCGCGGTGCCGATGCCGAAGTTCACGAGAGTGGCGGCGAAGGGACCGCCGACAGTGCCGACCCGACCGTTGACAGCCTGCTGCCAGGCCAGACCGATGCCCGACAGCGCGGGCAGGACGACCAGTAGTGCGACCGGGCCGTCACGCAGCCACTGCGGGACGGCCGAAGAACCGACCGCCGTCCCTGATCGACCGGCCGCGGCCAGGACCACCGCGACCATCGCAAGGGCAGAGCCGCCCAGGCGCAATGTGGTGACGGGGGTGCGGCCGCTGGGAGCCACACCGAGACGATCCACCACCAGACTGCTCACCAGCTGACCTGCCACAACAGCCACCGTGAACGCGGTGACACCGATCGCGGCGATCGTCAGCCCCTGACACGCGACAAAGAACGCACCACACAGGCCGCCGAGCAGCTGCCACGAGCGCAGCTCACCGGATTCCAGCGCGACCCGCACCCGCGCGAGCCCGCCACGCAGGTGGCGACTGAAAACGAACGCAACGATGAGCAGCACCAGCCCGAGGCCGAAACTGATACACGCGGCGGCGATTCCGTCCTGCAACCGGGCCCCGAGCGCACCATTGATTCGCCCCTGCACCGCCACCCCGGCCCCGATACAGAAACCGAAGACCAGCCCCACCTGCCTACGCCCGGTCACCCCCGCACCGTACCGCGATCCGCCCGCAGCCCGATCCACCACCGACCGTGACAACCACACCTCTACGCAGAAGAGTCCAACCCATCGGCGGTTGCGACACCCGCCTCGATCCCCATGCGTGACAACCCGACACCCGCAGGTAGTGGGTGTCCGGTTCCCACGCCGAGCATGGGGTCCGAAAGCGTGCGGGGCGAGCACTGCCGGGTGCGGGCCCGCATGCGCATGGTTACTCGGTCTCGACACGATGCGGTTCGTCGTGGGGACGGCGAGTTGCGCACCGTTGATCGGCGGCGCACCGCGGCGCCGGGCTGGTAGAGCTACCCCGTGCGCAGCGCTGTGCCGCGGGTGGCGAAGGTGTCGTGGCGGGCGTAGGTGCGGTCGCCGCCGTTGCGGGCGATGGAGCCGCGGACCAGGCGGGTGCGGATACGGGCACCGAGGTCTTCTTGGAATCGGGTGGCGCCGGGGAGGAGTTGGCGGGGGATCTCCAGGACGCCGTTGACGACGGCGGTGGCCATGACCGTGCTCTGGAAAAGTTTGTTGTTCGGTAGGCCGAGGAAGTCGGAGTTGGTCGGGCCGAGGATTATTCGGCTGTAGGCGACCATATAGCCGGTGACCGCCTTACGGACCAGGCGCCGCGGCGCGGTGTCGTTGCCGACGAACAAGCCGCCCGCCGCGGTGACGAGGGCCTGAGCCAAGCGGCGGGAGTCCTCGTCGGGGATGAATTCGGTATCGGCGAGGATCCAGAAGGCGCGCCAGGTGTCGGTTTCACAGGTCGGCAGGATCTCGGCGTCGATGCCGAGCAAGAATCCGACGTAGCGCCACAGGTGGAAGACCGCGTCCTTTTCCTTGGCGGAGAATCGCAGTCCGAGCGCCTGCGCGCCAACCAGATTCGCCATGGAGAACAGGCCGAGAGTGCCGACGGTGAGCACTTGGTTCACCGGCTGATCCCATGCGGCGTAATCCCAGTCGGGCCGCCGATTCATGCCCGCGCGCACCAGTGCGTGCATCAGGCGCACCCGCAGCACGCTCTGGTATCCGACCCGATTGTGTTGCAGCCCACCGGGAGTGGTGACATCCAGCCACCACTGTGTGGTTTCGGCGAGTCGGCGCGGCGCCATCGCGTTCAGGTCGCCGGTGCCGACGAGTGTTTTGTCCGCACGGGAGGCGAGATAGCCACCCATCAGGGCGAACATACCCATGGCGATGCCGCCCCACACACTGGTGCGGCCGACGACGCGGGCACCGCGATCGATCTTGCCGCGGTCGAGCCAGTACGGGTCCGCCTCGACCTGTTCGAAGAATGCCCGCAGCTCGTTCGGCGCGTCCGGCACCGCATCGACGCCCTGCTCGACGGCGATCTCGAACATCCGGCGGCCCTCGCCGACCGGCAGGCGTTGGATCATCGCGACCACATCGTCGGCCAGCCGATCGCCGACCTGCGCGAAGCGGCGGAACGAATCGCGCTGAGCGGCGGTGCAGCGCAGATCGCCCGGCGCGAGGACCGCAACAGCCTGCCGGAAGGGGAACTCGGTGAACAGCGGCGGCGTGGGTAGCAGCTGGTTGTCATGCGTCATTGCACTTCACCCATCAGTTCGAGGTTTGCGTCGGTGCGCGCCTCGGGCACCTTCTGACAAGAACGTCTCACAGAATCGAAATTCTGGCAAGAATCCATGCCAGAATGGTGGCGATGACTACCACCTCGCGGTCCTATGGCGGTGTGCCGATCGAACAGCGCCGGGCGCGCCGGCGCGCCACACTGCTGGATGCGGCCCTGGAAATCATCGGGACCTCGGGTTTTGCCAAACTGACCGTCTCCGGCCTGTGCACCAAGGCCAAGCTGTCGGAGCGCTACTACTACGAGAGCTTCACCGACCTCGACTCCGTCTTCAGCGAACTATTCGACCGGATCGTCGACGAGATCGGCCAGGCCGTCGTCACCGCGTTCATGACAACCGGCGCCGATATCCGCGCGAAGACCAGAGCCGCCATCGCCGCCGCCGTCGACCTCATCGCCGACGATCCACGCAAGGCGCGCATCGCCACCGTCGAGGCTCAGCTGAACCCGACCCTGCTGAGACGCAGGGCCGAGGTGATGCGTTCGTTCGCAGGCATCATGCTGGCCGTATGTGCCGAAGAAGTCGGCGCCGACGTCGTCGAAAATGCCGGCGACCATGCCGAATTCGCCGCAACCCACCTCCTCGGCGGCCTCTGGGAAACCACCAACAGCTGGCTGGCGGGCACCCTCCTCATCACCCGCCGAACCCTCATCGACCGCTCCACCGACCAATTCCTGCTCACCGCAAGCCATCTCATCGGCAGCCCCCTCGACTGACCTGCTGACCGGCATCCGGCCGCGGCGAAGACCGGGGTAGACCTCGTTACCTAGGGGCGCACGACGGATCAGTCGGTGCGTCGACGGCGGGGTAGCCACGAGGGGGTGGCCAGCGCGATCGGCAGGATTGTCGCGCCGAGTAGGGCGACTGTCACGGGCATCGACAGCCAGGGGGCCGCGGCCGCGGCGAAGCCGAATACCGCGAGCGCGACCACCTCCGAGGCGAGGCCGGACACCGAGGTGACCGTCGCACGGGCGGACCCTTCGATGGCATCCTGTAGCCGCGCTCCGGCCACGATGCCCGCGTTGTAGACGATGCCGTAGGAGACGCCGATCGCGGTAAAGCCGATGCCGGCAAGCACATACACAGCGTTGGGCCAACCGATCGCCAGACCGGCGATCAGTGCGCCACCGGCAAACAGCACACCGGCTACCCCGACCGCAATGGCCATCGTCCGCGCCGCCATCGCCTCGGTGCGTCCGGCCGACATCGAACCGATCAATGAGCCGAGCACCGTCACTCCGACCAGCAATGGCACTACGGCAGTCGACACACCGACCGACTCCGCGAGCAGCGCGAAGTACTCGTCGAACGCCGTGATCCCGGATAGCAGCGCCCCCAACAGCACACCGTTTCGCACGGCCCGCACCCGAATCGCCTCACCGACTCCGGTGCGCAGCATCGTCAGATACCTGGCGAACGGCCTGGATACCGCCGGTTCGGGCAAGGCCTGGTCGACCAGCACCGCATCACACGAAACTGTCGAATGACGATGCTCGGCCGCGGGTCGGCCCGTTACCGGCGTTGCGGGACGAGACAGCTCGTTCGCGGCGACAGCGCGCTCCAGCTCGTCGAGGTCCGCCGTCGACATGGTCGAGCGCTCACCCCCAGGCGCGTACTGGCGTTGTCGCGGCGAACCGGGGGGATCGGCTTCGGCGACATCGTCTTCCAGGTCCTCGACAGCTGCGGCCGACACTGCCTTCGGCGCGCTCGGGAGCGATAGGCCGATGAGGGTGTGGGTTGCCGCGATGACGACGCTCGACCAGCCGAGCAGGGCGTATCCACCCCAGATGTACAACGGTGTCGCAGCGACGATGGCGATCACTATCGCGGCTTCCGAGGCGGCTCGCGCGTAACCGAGGATGCGCGGGTAGGCCGCGCGCTGGCCTTGTGCGGCGAGTTCGTCATAGAGCAGTGCCTCGAAGGTTCCGGACTGCAATGCGCCGGACACACCCCACAGGACGAAACCGGCCGCAAAACCGAGGTAGGAGGGAACCAAGGTCCATGCCACGAATCCCGCGGTCAGCAGCACACCGCTGAACACCAGCAGAGCTCGCCGCGACACGGTGTCCGCCCAGGCGCCGGAGGGCACCTCGAGCAGGAACGCGGTGGTCGACCAGATCGCGAACAGCGAGGAGATCTGCCCGGTAGTCAACCCATGATCCGCGAACAACAACGCGTACAGCGCATACAGCGGAATGAGGTCACCGATGCCCTTGAAGAGCACCGTCCGAATCGTGAGCGCCTGAAGGCTGAGTTTGTGGGCGCGACCCGTCAACCGGGCGGGTAGCGACCTATCGGTTCAACAGCCGTAGAAGAGCAACCGCATGATGCTCAGCCTGATCGCCCCGCCGCAGCCCGTCAAGTGATTTCCACGGCGCAGCTCACCCGAGTGGCACCCATCCGTTGGCGGTGTGCAGGTCGCCGTCGCCGATCTCACGGTCCGACGCGCCGGGGCCGACTCGGCCGTGGTGCTCGTTGAGGTCGCTGATCAGGTCGGCGACGGGGTGTGAATCGCTGTAGTGGTAGCCCTGTGCGAGGGCGAATCCGAGCTCGGTCAGGACCGCGGCCTGGTACTCGGTTTCCACGCCCTCGGCGATAACCTGCAGGTCCAACGCGCTGCTCAGGGCGGCGATGACGCCGAGCAGCGGCGGGGCAGGGGAATCCGAGCGAATCGCGGCCACGAAGGACTGATCGACTTTGAGAATGTCGCTGGGCAGGGTGGCGAGCCTGCTCAGCGAGGAGTAGCCGGTGCCGAAATCGTCGATGGCGATCCGCACGCCCCGCTCCCGCAGGGTGTGCAGATTGCCGATAGCCGTTTGGGATTCGGCGGCGAGTTCGCTCTCGGTGACCTCGAGCACCAGCTGATCGGCGGGCCAGCCGGTGCTCGCGAGAATGTTCGCAACCCGATCGGCGTAGCCGGTCTCGGCGAGCTCCAGACCGCTGACGTTCACATTCAACGTCAGATCGAGCTGGGCGAAGGTCTCCTGCAGCCGCGCCGCATCCGCGCAGGCCCGGCGCAACACCAGCTCGTCGAGGTCGGAGATGAGGTCATATTCTTCGGCGACCCGGATCAGACCCTCGGTGGTGACGTCGGGCTGCGCGCTCGACGACCAGCGCAGCAGCGCCTCCACACCAACCGCCTTGCCGCCGCCCTCGGTCAGGCTGACGATCGGCTGGTAATGCACATCCAACGCGCCGCGGTCGATCGCCTCGCGCAGCTCGACGGCCAGCGGCAGCTGCCGCGAGGACTCGAGCACCGTGCGGTTTCGACCGGCCTGCTTGGCCCGGTAGAGGCCGACATCGGCGCGGCTGACCAGCAGCGAACCCGACTCTCCCGGCTGCCACGACGTGACGCCCGCGGAACACCCGGTGGTCACCGCGGCCCGCAGCTGTTCGGTCAGCAGAATCGCGGCCTGCTCAGTGGTATTCGGCAGCAGCAGCGCGAAAGCGTCGCCACCGTAGCGGGCCAGCCGCTGATCAGGAGCAAGTAGCTTGGACCAGGTGTCGGCAACGCGCTGCAGTACCGCGTCACCGGCGCGATGGCCGAGGTGATCGTTGATCTTCTGGAAGCGGTCGAGGTCGACGAGCACCAGCGCCAGGCCCTGCCCGCTGCGGGTGGCGTGCTCGATCGCGGTGTTCAGCGCGCGGTCGAAGCCACGCCGGTTCAGCAGCCCGGTGAGCACATCGATGTCGGCTTCGGAGGCCATCCTGGTCAGAACGCCGACGACGACACCGACACCGAAGGTCACGCCGGCCGGAATCAACCCGGACCACCAGGGCAGACCGGGGACAACGGGCCGCGCCGGCAGCACCCACAGACACAACACCATGGCGAAGGCAATATGCGCGAGCGCCTGCGACCAGGCGAAGAACAACGCCGCGTCACAGGCGACGAAGACATAGAACGAGGCGAGGCTGATCGCGCCGACCGTGTTCGGGAACGAATGCACCGCGATCGTCACCAGGACCGTCGCGATGGCGACGTACCCGTGATGAATGGAATGTGGCAGTCGCGGCCCCCACGCGAGCAGCGTGAGTCCCAGCGTCAGCGCAATCGCCGCAGCTGTACCGACCAGCGGTCGATTACCCTCGTCGCCCGGAGCGATGGCAGTAATGATCAGGCCAAGCACACCACCCATGACGTAGAACGCCCCGGTGGTCCGAGCCATGACCATAGCTGTCGCCAGCGCCGATGCCGCCCGCACCCGGGTTCGGGTATCGCCGCGCGCCCCGATTCCTCGCACGGGCAATAGCCTAGAGGTAACGATTCGCACTGGTTGCCACATCCCGTGAATCCGGCATGGCGAACCAGCGGCTATGGGGTCCGGCGACCCAGCGGCTATTGGGTCCGGCTACGCATTCGGCTAGCGCCATTCACCTACGATGCCTGTCTCCCCCGATAACGCTGCCCCAGTGCCCGACGGATGGTTGGCCGAGGGCGCTCGGACGGACGAATGTTCGGCCATCGCCTATTTGGTCGGTCGCAGTACGTCGGTTCCGACGAACGGAACCAACGCGGCGGGCACCCGTACCGAGCCGTCGGCCTGCTGGTTGTTCTCCAGAATCGCCACGATCCAGCGCGTGGTCGCCAGTGTGCCATTCAACGTGGCCGCGATCTGCGGCTTCCCGTTTTCGTCCCGGTATCGCACCGACAGCCTGCGCGCCTGGAAGGTGGTGCAGTTCGAGGTCGAGGTGAGTTCTCGGTAGGCCTGCTGGGTGGGCACCCACGCCTCGCAGTCGAATTTACGCGCCGCCGAGCTGCCGAGATCGCCTGCCGCGACATCGATGATCCGATAAGGGACCTCGACAGCGGCCAGCATGTCCTGCTCCCACGCCAGCAGCCGCCGATGCTCCGCGTCGGCCTGCTCCGGCGTGGTGTAGACGAACATCTCGACCTTGTCGAACTGGTGCACGCGGATGATCCCGCGCGTGTCCTTGCCGTAGCTGCCCGCCTCGCGACGGAAGCACGACGACCAGCCCGCGTATCGCTTCGGACCGTCGCTCAGATCGAGGATCTCACCCGAGTGGTAGCCGGCGAGCGGCACCTCCGAGGTGCCGACCAGGTACAGGTCATCGTCGGCGAGGTGGTAGACCTCCGCCGAGTGCTGGCCGAGGAACCCGGTGCCCGCCATGATCTCCGGCCGGACGAGCACGGGCGGAATCATCATGGTGAAGCCGTTGGCCACCGCTCGTTGCGCGGCCAGCTGCAGCAGCCCCAGTTGCAACAGCGCGCCGTATCCGGTGAGGAAGTAGAAGCGCGCGCCCGAGACCTTCGCGCCGCGCTCCATGTCGATCAGCCCGAGCGACTCGCCGAGTTCCAGGTGGTCCTTCGGCTCGAAATCGAACTCCGTTGGCGTACCGATGGTCTCCAGGACGATGTAGTCGGCCTCGCCGCCCGCGGGCGCGCCCTCCTGTACGACATTCGACAGGGCGCGCTGCGCGGCGTCCAGGTCGGCGTCGGCGGCGTGCTGCGCCACCTCGGCCTCCTTGACCTTCACCGACATCTCCTGTGCCCGCGCGAGCAGCGCGGACCGTTCCTCCGGGCTCGCCTTGCCGACCAGCTTGCCCATAGCCTTGTGTTCGGCACGCAGGTTGTCGGCGGTGGCCACCGCCGCACGGCGCGCCGCGTCCGCTTCGAGCAGGGCGTCGACGAGGGCGGGGTCTTCGCCGCGGGCGCGCTGCGAGGCGCGCACCACGTCAGGGTTGTCCCGCAGGAATCGGAGGTCGATCATGGGTGACCAGCCTAATAGGCGCAGCCGGACGTTGTCCGACCGCAGTCCGCGCCGGGCCGAGCGAAGACAAGCAGCCGCCTCATAGGCGCGGTGTTGCTGTTTCACGCCGATATCCCAGGACGCGGTCCATCGGGCCCTGTTCGCGCGCATAGTTGGTTTGTGGGCACAACTTTCGACGAAACAGAAATCGATAGCGCACTGTCGGATCTGATCGCGGGCGAGAAGGCGTGGGCCCAGACCTCGCTGCGCCGCCGTCGCGAACTTCTCGACGAAATCCACACCCGAACCGGACGCTTCGCCGCAGACTGGGTGCGCGCCGCTCGCACCTGGAAAGGTCTCGACGAGGACTCACCGCTGGTCGGTGAGGAGTGGATATCGGGACCGATGACGCTGCTGCAGGCCACAGCCGCGCTGTCGGCCACGCTGACGGCGCTGGAGCAGGGGCGCAGTCCGCTCGACGGACGCGCGCTGACGGCGGCGCCCGGGGGCCGGGTCGCGGTGCCGATCCTGCCGCTGGATGTCTACGACCGTTTGCTGCTCAGCGGCTTCCGGGGCGAGGTGTGGCTGCGGCCCGGCGTCGACGCCGACACCGCGCGCCGACGCGCCGGGCTCGCCCAGCTCGATCCGACCGCGACCGCGGGCATCGGCGCGATACTCGGCGCAGGCAATATCACCTCGATTCCGCCACTGGACGCGCTGTACGAGCTGTACGCGCACAACCGGGTGGTCGCGCTCAAACTGAACCCGATCACCGATCCGCTGTTCACGGTGCTCGAGATGATCTTCGCGCCGCTCATCGAGCTCGGCGTGCTGCGGATTTTGACCGGTGGGGTAGATACGGGCGGGTATCTGGTGCGGCATCCCGATGTGGCGCATGTGCACATGACCGGCAGCGCGCACACCCATGACGCGATCGTCTGGGGGCCGGGGCCTGCGGGACAGGAACGCAAGTCCGACAAGCGCCCGCTGCTGGACAAGCCGATTACCAGTGAACTCGGCGGCGTCTCGCCGACCATCGTCGTGCCAGGCGAATGGAGCGACGCCGATCTGCGTTTCCAGGCCGAACATGTCGCGACCCAGCGACTGCACAACGGTGGCTACAACTGCGTCGCCACCCAAGCCGTGGTACTGAGCGCGAACTGGCCGCAGAAGGAGAAATTCCTCGCCGAACTGCGCACCGCGATCGACAAGGCACCGCAGCGTCCGGCCTACTACCCGGGCAGCGACAACCGGGTCGCCGATGCCGCCGCGGCGTATCCCGATGCGCAACGGCTCGGGCCGGGGCAGCGTCGGCTGCTGGTCGAGAATCTGCCACAGACCGAGACCCCGCTGCTGCGCACCGAGTACTTCGCACCGGTGCTCGGCGTCGTCGAGTTACCCCATGGCGGCGGCGAATTCCTCCAGCACGCGGTCGATTTCGCGAATACCGAACTCACCGGCACGCTCGGCGTCAATGTGATCGCGCACCCGAGCACCATCAAGCGGCTCGGCGTCGCCTTCGACGACGCGATCGAACGGCTGCGCTACGGCGCGATCGCGGTCAATGCCTGGACCGCGCTGGCCTTCCTCGCGCCACGGGCCTCGTGGGGCGCCTATCCCGGCCACACCATCGACGACGTGCAGAGCGGAATCGGCGTGGTACACAACGCTTTCCTGCTCGACGATGTGGAGCGCACGGTGGTGAGCGGGCCGTTCCGGCCGGCGCCACGGTCACTGGTGCACGGTGAACTCGCGTTGTCTCCGAAGCCGCCGTGGTTCATCACGAATGCCACCGCCGCAGCGACCGGGCGCAAACTGACGGAGTTCTACGCGAGCGGCAACCCGGCGCGACTGCCGGGCGTGTTCGTGTCGGCGTTTCGCGGCTGAGATCACGCCGTCACGGCGGTGTCGGCCCGCCATCGCCCGCGCCTGATCGACCAGGTCGTGGCAACGGAGATCAGACGCTGCCATGATGGATCGCGATGTCCTCCGATGATGTGCCTCAGCCCCCGCGGGCGACCGAGCATCCCTCGGGCGCCACGCCATCGCGTCTCGGCTCGATTCCACGGTCGCTGGATGACGCCCGCGCGTTGCTCACGGGTAGCAACGTGCACCTGTCCGCGCCGACCCTGCGCTGGGGGCTGCTCGCCGTCGCGACGGGCGCCGTCATCGCGGCCATGGTCACCCTGTTCGTGACGGGGTTCGACAACGAAACGGGCCTGGAGGCGCACACTCCAGGGTCGCCGGTCGACACAGTGCTCGACAAGGAGTTCGGCACCGCGGCCAGAGGCGACTGCCTCAGCTGGACCAAACCGGACCGCGGCGACCTGGTAAAAGTGGCGTGCTCGAACAAACATCTGTTCGAGGTCGCCGCCGACATCGACATGAGCAAGTACCCGGGCAAAGAATTCGGCGCGGGCTCGCGGTTCCCGGACTCGCTGCGACTCACCGAGCTCAAGGAAGAGCATTGCGTCCCCGCAGTGCAGCAGTACATGAGCGGGCGTTTCGATCCGCGCGGTCGCTATGTCGTCGGGCTGATGTACCCGAGCCCCGACGGGTGGAAGCACGGTGATCGGACGCTGCGCTGCGGGTTGCAGTACTCCGGAAGCACCGGCAGCCCGCTGCCGTCGACGGGCAGTGCCATAGAACACGATCAGTCGAAGGTGTTCGAGGCGGGGACCTGCCTCGGTATCAACCAGAACCTGCCGACCGATCCGGTGGACTGCACGCAGGCACACGCCGTCGAGATCGTGTCCACCATCGACCTCGCGGCTCGATTCCCCGGAGGGCCGCCGGCCAAGCAGGAGCAGGACCGGTTCGTCGAGGAGGAGTGCGCCCGCTCCGCGACCGACTATCTGGGGTCACCCGACCAGGTGCGCAACAAGACGCTGACGCTGTTCTTCGACTATGTCGATGCCCGCAGCTGGCTGGCAGGCAGTCGCAGGCTGGACTGCATGATCGGCAAAGGGACCGACCGCGAAGGCTTCGCGCCGATCACCGGCTCCGCGAAGGGCGAGATCTTGATCAACGGCCAGGCACCGGTGCCGCCGCCGAACACGGGCCGCTCGACGCCCGCGCCGCTGCCGGGTGCGGCGCCGCTGCCGCCGCAGCCGCGCTAGGCAGGCCGCCCGTCTCATGTCGGTCACCATGTCCGAGGACCGGTTCGAAGAACTGGTCGGCGATGCGCTCGATCTCATTCCACCGGAGTTGGCCGGTGCCATCGATAATGTGGTTGTGCTTATCGAGGCTCGCAATTCGGAAGACTCGCGGCTGCTCGGTCTCTATCACGGGATCGCACTCACCGAACGCGATAGCCATTACGGCGGATCACTGCCCGACACAGTGACGATCTACCGCGACGCGCTCCTCGAAATCTGCGACGATGAGAGCCAAGTCGTCGAAGAAGTAGCGATCACTGTGATCCATGAGATTGCACACTATTTCGGGATTGACGAAGACCGGTTGCATCAGTTGGGATGGGGCTAGGCTTTTACGCAGCTGTGGGACCGGAGCGCAGCTGTCAAAGCACGAAAGAAAATTGGGGATTCGATGGAACCGATTGCCTGGCTGTCGCGTCCTATCACTCGTAGGGGGAATTCTCGTGGTTCCGCCCAGTAGCCGCCACTAGAAGGAGTCGAGTCATGTTTGGTGTAGACATCACACCCGAAGCCGTCCTGGCCGCAGCGCTAGAGCTGGATCTGGTTGCCGACCGGCTGGCCGCCGCGCACGTAGCGAGCGCCGCGGCGACCCACGTGCTCCCGTCCGGGGTGGACGAGGTGTCGCTGCTGGCAGCCAATCACTTCAACCGCGGCGCGATGACCCACGACCAGTCGGTCGCCCAGGCGATCCTCGAGCTGCATCACGCTGCTGCCACGCTGCGCGTGCAGCTCGCCACGCATGTCGGTGAGGACATCCTCCGGGCGGGCATGATGAAGGCCACCGAGATGACCCTCGGCCTGTAGGCCCGCGGACAGCTCTGATTACGAAAAAAGGGGAGAAACAAGCATGACCGCAGGTATGACCGGGGTGTTCTGGCTGCCCCGCATGGCAGAAGCAAACTCCATCGCGCTCAACGCGGGCACACACGGCGCCCCGATCTCGGCAGCGGCTGTCGCCTGGGGCGGATTGACCGGTGCCTGGATCGACGCCACCACGACCGTCGTCCGGGTGATGGCCGAGTTGGGCATCGGCATGCAGGGTGTCAACGGCGTCGCCGCGCTCGGCAGGCTCGCCGGCTTCACCGGATGGGCCGAGCAGCAGAGCGTCATGGCGGCCACCTTGGGCGCGAAGGCCGTCGCGAACGCGACCGCGTACACCGTTGCGTCGCTGGCGATGCCGAGCCTCCCGGAGATCGCATTCGTCGACGGCGCCCGGGTCGCGGCTGCCTCCACCGGCGGCGTCCTGAACGGCAGCTCCGAGGCCGCGGAGGCCGCCAAGGCCGCTCTGGATCTGCGCGCCGCACTGACCATGGAGACCTACGAGGCGGCCACCACCGCGACCGTGGCGACCCCCGGCGAGTTCGTGCCACCGCCCGCGATCGCCAACGGCGCCGGAACCGCGGACCCTGGCTCGGCCGAGGCCACGTTCCAGGGTGATCCGGTGTCGTCCGGGATCGCCGCGGTAGCCGGGTTGGTGAACAATCCGGCCATCGCGAGCGCCGCGACACAGGCGGCGAACGTCATCGGCTCGGTAGCGACCTCGGGTGTCAGCACGGTCGGCACCCTCGGCGCCAACGCGATCTCGGCCGTCACCAGCGCGGCGCCGTCCATGGGCGGGATGGCCGCCGCGCCGATGTCGATGATGGGCGTCGGTACGGCGGTCTCCGCCGCTGCGGCGACCCGCTCGGCGGCATCCGCCCCGGGCGCCAACCCCCATGGATCGCTCGCGCTCCCCGAAGGCTGGGGTGCGGGCGCCGCAGTCGGCGGCCCTGCCACGGCCGCGGTAGCCGAGTCCGTCAACGTGCGTGTGGATGCCCCCCCGGTTCGCCCGGCGGCGCCCTCGAGCAGCCCGTTGCTCGGCAACCGGGTGCACGACGGTGAAGACGACGAGGCCGAGCACAAGTCAACCGACTACCTGCGCGCCGATAACTTCAACGACGGTCGCTACATGGCCGACGGCGTCATCGGTGCGGACACCGCCGGGACGGCTAAGTGACGGTGCTGGGTGCGGGCCACGGCCCGTCGATGCTCGCGGCGGTTGTGTTGTCGCTCGACGAGATGCAATTTCTCCTGGAGAAGCTGGAGATCGACGAGCTGCCCATCGTGCTCCAGGCGATGGGACGCTACGACAACGTGACCGATCACGATGCGGCGATGGCCGTGGCTGCTCAGTCGCTCAGCGATCGGGAACTGCTGATCGATGACTCGGTTCATCAAGAGCTCGAAGACCGGCTGCGGGCGCTGTACCGACCCCATTGGGTGGTCGCGATACGGCTGTTCGTGGAAGGCAATGCGAGTCGCATGTGCCTGGCGAAGGGCGACGACTTCGTTGCCGTCGCCCTTCGCGGGCCACACTCCTATGTCATCGACCAGGTCGAGGACGATCTGGCCGGACCGGTGATCACCGCGCTCGGGCCTGCCGAGCCGCTCGAGTTGACCGGCATGCGTGCCGAGACCGAGCAGCTCGTCCCGATCTTCGACGACGCCGGCGACGCGAAGGCGACCGCTGCCCGGCTCGCCAGGGTAGGACATCCCGCTACCGACGCACAGGCGATCGCCTCGGCGATGGTGGAGATCCACTCGCACGCCGAGATCGTCGGGGTCATCTACGGTGACGGCCACAAGGACTATGCCGAGAACCACATCGCTGTCTTCAACACCCGGGGCGGCCGATTCATCGCCACCGCAAGCGTTTCCGACGACGGCACGAAGTGGACGTCGCTGAGCAGCGGAACCACGGGGCGGTTGCGGACCGCACTGCAAGATTTGATCACTACGCTGCCGGAACGCGAGGACTTCCCGAGCAACCCGGCATTGACCTGACCCGGTCAACCCATCGGGTCGTCGGCGGTCGGTGCGACCTCGTAGCCGAACGGCGGCGTGAAACGGCCCCAGCGGACGCACTCCCAGCCGCCAACGGCACGGGGCACCAATTCGATGGTCTCGGTGTTATCGAGATGGTTGTTGGTGGTGAACGGCGGCGCTACCCCGCTGAGGGTTCGCGAGACCAATCGCATGGCGGCGCCGTGATTGACAAGCAGCACATCGCCGTCGACGGCGTCGGAGGCCAGGTAGGTCGTCCGTAGCGTCTCGATCACCGGCAGAAAGCGGGCGAGCACGTCGTACCCGGACTCGCCGCCGGACACTCGCTGTGTCAGATCGCCCTCGTGCCAGGCCCGGTACACCCGCTGGAAGGTCTCGTGCGCCTGCCGGGTTGCCAGGCCCTCCAGGTCGCCGACCTGCACCTCGTGTACGCCTTCGAGCACTTCGGCGGGCACGCCGGTCGCCGCCTCGATGTAACCCGCGGTCTGTCTGGCGCGCAGCGCCGTCGAGCAGAACACCGCACGCGGCTCCGCGAGCAGACTCGCTCCGAACATCTTCGCCTGCGCCGCACCACGTTCGGTGAGCGGCAGACCAGGAACCTTGGTGTCGAGGATCTTGGCGACATTGCCTTCGGTCTCACCGTGCCGGACCAGAATCAGCTTTCCGCTCATAGATCCGCCACCCCCTTTCGTAGCTGGGTCAGCCATTCCGCGGCCGCCTCATCCGATGGCGGCGGGGTCCCCGTCGCCGACGTCGCCGCCCATGAGCCGAGGAACCTGATCCGCGCGGTGCGGTGCAGCGCCTTGAGCGCCTCCGCCACCGCCGCGTCATCGACGTGCCCGACGCAGTCGAGATAGAAGCGATAGGTGCCGAAACCCGTCCGGGTGGGCCGGGATTCGATTCTGGTCAGATCGATACCGCGAGTGGCGAATTCGGCGAACGCGCGCATCAGTGAACCCGGCTCGTTGGGCAGTTCCAGCACGATCGACGTGCGATCCGCGCCGGTGGCGTGCGGCGCGGATCGAGGCTTGGTGACCAGGACGAACCGAGTGATCGCCTGGTCGTGGTCGGCCACACCCGAAGCCACCGCCGTCAGCCCGAGGCGCTCGCCCGCCAGAACGGTGGAGACCGCAGCGTCGGCACGACCGGCAGCCACATCCTCGGCGGCGGCAGCGTTCGATGCCGAGGTGTACGACTGCGCGTTCGGCAGGTTGCGCGCGACCCACATGCGCACCTGCGCCGCGGCAACCGGATAGGCGGCCAGTGTCCGCACATCGGCGAGCTCGGTGCCCGACCTGGCGAGAATTGTGAAGGTCACTTCCAATTCGGTCTCGGCGACGATCTGCAGTCGCGGGCCGATCGCGAGCGAATCCAAGGTCGCCGAGATGGATCCTTCGACGGAGCTCTCGATCGGCACGACCGCACCGTCGACGTCACCGGACCGAATGAGCTCCAGCGCAGCGCCTTGGCTCGGCGCGGGGACCCGCTCGACCGGCCCGTCGAAGGCCTCCGAGGATTCGAGCTTGGCAAGGGCCATCTCGGTGAAAGTTCCGGACGGACCGAAGTACGCGATTCGCGGCACGATTACGACAGTACTTGCGGTTGCCGGTGTGCTGGAAAAATTCGGCGCACTGGGAAGCTGTGTTCACCCGACACTCCCCTGCCGTGCCGCGTCCGTCGCCGGTGCAAGGTCGCTACCGCCGCGCAGGCGCGGATCTGCTGTCCGGCTGCTCGCCGCACTGTCCGCGAGTTATCCGCGTGCTCGCGAAATCGCTTGTCACCTGGGCGAATCGGCGACAGCGAGCGGTGCGAGCGAACGGGTGACCTCGTCAGGAGTGTCGGTTTCGACGGCAAGCAGGACGCTGCGAACAGCCTCGATCGCCGGCGGTTTCAGTGCGGTCAGGAAGGCAATGTTCGGGGAGCTGAGGGCGGTGCGAATGTCCTCGCCACACAGCGCAGCGGCGGTTGCCGCAACGATTGCCAGGGCCCGATCGCCATGGGCGGTGCGGGCGATGAAACCGGTGTCCATGTGCGCGACCTCCGCAAGAAAATCGGCGATCTCCGCATCCGCGACATCCACATCGACGATGCGCGCCGTCGTATCCCCCGGGCCGAACCCGGTGGCACACACCAGACCTGTGACCAGGCTGCGACGTGCGGGCGCCGTCAATGAAACCAACACCGGTTCTCCCGATCCATCCGCCATCTCTTCACCGTAGCCATGGCCGGGCGGACGGAAATCTCAGGATCAGGCCGCGGCGAGCGCTTGCGCAACAACGGCTCGTGACTTAGCTTAGGTTTACCTAAGCTAGCGCCAGCGAAGCGAGGCAACACCGAGTACTGGAGGTCTGCATGCCGAACCCGACCATCGCACCATCCACCCCCGAGCGGGTTCGCAACGCGTGCGCGCATGCGGAGCAGGCGGTCCTCGCGATGCCGGGCATCGATCCGACCTCGGTTTCGGTACATCACCTGCGGGAATGCGGTGATGTGGTGATCGCGGTGCCGACCGCGTCCATGGCTACCGTGCTGGCCGCCAATTCCGGCGAAGCCGGCGCGCCCGCGGTACTCGAGCTCACCGATCACTCGCCGCTGACATTGCGGGAGCCGGTGCGGGCACTGGTCTGGCTGCGCGGGTGGGTGCGCACCGTGCCGAATCAGGCCCAACGCGCGCTGGCCTCCGAGGTGGCCAAGGACCATCCGCATCCCGGACTGCTGGATGTCGGATACACCGCGACCCTGCTGCGGGTGGTGATCAACTCCGCGGTGCTGGCCGACTCGACCGGCGCCGAATCCGTCTGCGTCGACGAACTCCGCCACGCCCAGCCCGACCCATTCTGCGCGCTCGAGTCCGCGTGGCTGCAGCACATGGACGCCGACCACGCCGATGTCGTCGCCCAACTCGCCCGCCACCTGCCGCCCCGCCTACAGCGCGGCTCGGTGCACCCGCTCGCGATCGACCGATACGGCCTGACCCTGCGCATCGAAGGCGCCGATGGTGACCACGACTTCCGCTTGCCCTTCAGCACCCCCGCCGAAGACATCGAATCCCTGAGCCGCGCCGTCCGCACGCTCGCCGGCTGCCCCTTCCTGAACGGGTTGCGGCGCATCTGAAGTCCACCGGTGCCGCGCACCGCGGGTTGGCAATAGATTCGTGCGCATGTGCGCTGCTGAATCGGTTCCCACCTGGGACAGGCCCGAGCCGGCGGATCGGGAGCGATTCGCCGTCCGGCTCGAGATCGCGGTCGTTCTGGTCGTCACCTTCGGGCTGAGCGGGCTCAATGCCGCGCTGTCGCTGATCGAGAGCGCGCTCTCACCCGGCGGAGTCGGCGGTCGGACCGTCGCGCTGAATCCGTCGCGTGCGACCCAGTCGACGATTGATCTGCTGTTTCAGCTACTCGGGGTGTTGCGGCTGGCCGGATGGGCGGCGTTGGGCCTATACCTGTTGTGGCGCAGTGGGATCGGACCGCGGGCGATCGGACTCGCGCGATTGCGGTGGCGTTCGGACCTACTGCCCGGGCTCGCACTCGCGGCCATCATCGGGCTACCCGGACTCGGCCTGTATCTGACCGCGCACGCACTCGGCGTCAGCGTCACCATCGTGCCGAGCTCGCTCGGCGACCACTGGTGGCGACTGTCGGCCCTAATCCTTTCCGCCTGCGCGAACGCGGCGGCCGAGGAGATCCTGGTGGTCGCATATCTGATCACCAGGCTGCGCGCACTCGGCTGGTCGGAGAACTCGTCGCTGCTGGCCTCGGCGCTGCTGCGCGGCAGCTACCACCTGTATCAAGGAGTGGGCGGCGGCATCGGGAACCTGGTGATGGGTGTGATCTTCGGCCGGTACTGGCAGCGCACCGATCGCCTGTGGCCGCTGATTGTGGCGCACGCCACGATCGACGCGGTGGCCTACATCGGCTACACGATCTTGCGCGGGCACGTTTCCTGGTTGCCGTAACCAACTTCGGTCTATTCGCGAATTCACTAGGAGCGCCGAATAATCCGGCGCTCACGATCGACGCTGAGCACCGGCGACCACGAAGCGCTCGAACACGCATTCACGCACGAGCGCTCGAACGGACCGATTGCGCCGACCCTGTACCCACCCGATATCCGGCCGACGCGAAACCACCCCGCGCGGCCCCCGATCAGTAGAGTGCCTAGTGATGAATGGCGACGACCCCCAGCACAACGCCCGGACGCGCCGGGTCCCGCCACCGCCTGGTAGACCCGGTGAACCGCCGACTCCACGTTCGCAGCGGGCCGAGCCGTACCCTCTTGGACCGCACCGGGCCGAGCCACACCCTCCTGGTCCACGTCGGGCCGAGCCACACCCTCCCGGTCCACGTCGGGCCGAGCCACACCCTCCCGGTCCACACCGAGCCGAGCCACACCCTCCCGGACCACACCGAGCCGAGCCACACGCCCCCGGACCGCACCGAGCCGAGCCACACGCCCCCGGACCGCATCGGCCGGGGCAGGCCCCCGTCGAGCCCACCCGAAAGATGCACCGCGACGGATCGCCGAACTACGCCTCGCCCCTGGCTTACTCCCAGGTCCCGCCGGACCAGGGAGCCCGGCGCACACCGCCCATGGAGAAACCGCGACCGGCACCGACGCACCAGCCGACACAGCAACCGGTCCCCTATCACGAGCCCGCGCCACAACAGTCCCAGCGGGCCCGCCAATACCGGACGCCACCCCCGCCCCCACCTGCCGCACCGCCATCTCGCCGGGATCGCGCGCCTCGACCTCCGCGGCGTCGTCGCAAGTTGCATCTGTTCCGCTGGTCTCTCGTCCTGCTCGTGGTGCTCGTGGTCGCCGCGGTCGGCGCGATAATCAAGCTGGACAACTCGCTCAACCGGATCGACGCACTGGCGAACTATGCCGACCGCGTCGGCGACACGCCTGGCACCAACTGGCTGCTCGTCGGTTCCGACGGGCGCGCGGGCCTGTCGCCCGAACAGGAGCGGCAGCTGGCCACCGGCGGCGAGGTCGGACCGGAACGCACCGACACAATCATGTTGGTCCACGTTCCGAAGTCGGGGCCGACCACCTTGGTCAGCCTGCCGCGCGATTCCTATGTCGGCATCCCCGGTTACGGCAAAGACAAGCTCAATGCCGCCTTCGCGTTCGGCGGCCCGCAACTGCTGGTGCAGACCGTCGAGATCGCGACCGGTCTGCGGATCGACCACTATGCGCAGATCGGCTTCGGCGGCTTCGCGGGTATCGTCGACACCCTGGGCGGCATCGATGTCTGTGTGCCGCAACCCATCGACGACCCGCTCGCAGGCATCGACCTGGCCGCAGGCTGCCAGCGGCTCACCGGTCCGGAGGCCCTCGGCTTCGTGCGCAGCCGCGCGACCGCGCTCGCCGATCTCGACCGGATGAACAATCAGCGGCTGTTCATGGCGGCGCTGTTGAAAAAGGCGACCAGCACCGCCACCCTGGCCAACCCGTTCACGTTGTGGCCACTCGCCGGGGACACCGCCAAATCCTTGAAGGTCGACAACGACGATCACATCTGGAACCTGGGGCAGCTCGGGTGGGCGCTGCGCGGCGACACGGTGGCGACCACCGTCCCGGTCGGCGGCTTCAGCGACACCGACAGCGGAAACGTGCTGCTGTGGGACAAGACCAAGGCGGGCAAGTTTTTCGATGCGCTGGCCAAGGACCAACCCGTACCGGAGGACCTGCTGACGAGGTAGCGTCGAGCCATGCCCGACACCGACGTCGCCCAGCCGTTCCCCGACCTGCTGCGCGCACAGATCCGTCATGGCTTCACCGCCGCCCAGCAATACCTTGCCGCCGCGGTGTACCTCGATTCGAATCGCCTGCCGCAGTTGGCCAAATACTGCTACGGCAAGTCCGGCGAGAACCGTGCACACGCGCTGCGCATGGTGCAATATCTGCTCGATCGGGACTTGGATGTCCGGGTCGAGGGTTTGAACGAGGTGCAGTCCACCTTCGAGTCCCCCCGTGCCGCGATCGCTCATCTGCTGGACTCGGAGCGAACCATCGCAGCGCAGATCACCGCGCTCGCCGATGCGGCCCGCACCTCCGGTGACTACCTCGGTGAACGGTTCATCCAGTGGTTTCTCAAGGAGCAGGTGGAGGACGTCGCGGGAATGACCACGTTGTTGACGGTCGTCGACCGTGCCGCAGGTGATCTGTTCGACGTCGAGGATTTCATCTCGCGCGAACTGCGGACCGCTCCGCGCGCCGATGTCACCGCGCCGAAAATGGCCGGGGCCGCAAAGAATTAATTAGGCAATACTAGCCTCAATAAGGTTGCACTTGGATGACACGCGCGTTGACCAGCGCTAATGTCGCTCCCATGTCCAGCCATCCGGAGTCCCCGCGCAGCAAATTCCACGGCCTGCTTCATGACCAGATCCGGCATGAATTCAACGCCGAGCATCAATACATCGCTATCGCGGTGTGGTTCGACAATGCAGATCTGCCGCAGCTGGCCAAGCGCTTCTATGCGCAGGCAGTCGAAGAGCGCAACCACGCGATGATGATCGTGCAGTACTTCCTCGATCGGGATATCAGCATCGAACTGTCGGGTATCGACAGTGCTAAATCCCAATTCGAGAATGTCCGCGAACCCATTGCGTTGGCACTCGCTCAGGAAAAGGCCGTCACCGACCAGATCATCCAATTGGCGAGCACTGCCCGCGAAGAGGGCGATTACCTCGGTGAACAGTTCATGCAATGGTTCCTCAAGGAACAGGTCGAGGAGGTCGCCAACATGACGACACTGCTCACCATTGCCGATCGTGCCGGGGCGAACCTGTTCGACCTCGAAGATTTCATCGCGCGGGAAATGAGCGGCCCGAGCGATACGTCCGGCGCTCCTTCCGCTGCGGGCGGCACCGTCTAGTCGAAAGTATTCTCCATGCAATCAGGCCCAGCTCGTCACGACGAGCTGGGCCTGTCGCTGGTAAATCGAGGGCGGTGTCGACAACCCCGCCGTCAACGTTTCTGCAAGATGCTTTACTTGGCACTCAGGGTGCTGAGCAGCGTCTTGAGCAGTGCGAGGATCGCTTCCATGATGTTCCTATCTTCCTCATCAGATCGGTGAGGTTGTCCTCACCACCACCATCTTTCGGTGATGAAGAGAACCTAACCGAGAGCTGATTAGAAAGGAGGGTATTTCACAAAATTCTCTGAGATTTTTTCGGTTTACCGCAAGGTGATCTGACGCGACCGCAGACCATCCCGGGAGCGACGCTCGTCGGCCGAAAGCGGCGCATCCTTCGCCAGCGCCTCCGACAACCGCGCGCCGAACTCGATAGCGGGCTTGGTCCATTCGGTGGCGTGCAGCTCGGGATCGAGATCGAACACCGGCACCAGCAGACCGTGGGTACGGAACGACCCAGCGAAACGCGAACTCTCGCCCAGGTGCAGCCCGCCCGCAGCGTGCAGCCTGGCCAGCGCGAGCATCAGCGCATCCTCGTCTTCCGGCCGAACCCAGCGCACATGCGCCTTCTCACCCGCATCGACCCACCACGCGGCACCGATCGAATCGCCGCCCAGATCCAGCCGCGCCGACGGCATGATCGCCTGCTTGGCCTGCTCGATGGTCGCGGCAACCTGCGGATCGGGCTGCACGCCTTCGGGCACCCACCAGTCGAAATCCTGATGCACTGTGAGCTCTAGATCGGCACCGGGATCGATCACATCGGCCAGCCGCGGCCCGCCCGCCACACTCTGCGCAGCAGAAAGCGATTCGCCCGGCTCCGCCGACTGCGTCCACAAAATCGCGGCCGCGAGATCGGCAGCCGGATCCGCACCTTGGAACTGGACCTGCGTGCCGACGTAGCCGGTCGGCTGATCCCCCGCACGCACCAACGCGGCGACCGCACCGGGCAGCACCGTGGCCAGCACCACCGACCGCTCCGCCGCGACATCGGGCGACAGCTTCAGCGTCGCGGTCGCCGACGGCACGAACTCACGTAGCGCGACAAGATCGCACTCCGCGGCCAGCCCCTCGAACGGGCGCGCGACACCCTGTCCCGACTGCTCCAGCACCGCCCGCCGCTCGGCGAGACGCTGCGCCCGGTTGCCCCCGGGCTTCGGACTATTGCGCTTGCTCTTACCCACGCGCAAAAACCTACTGCAGCGCCGTCGGCACAGCGGTTCGCGGGCCCCTGACGCGCCGAGGCATCGCCGACCTCGCGGCGCACCCCGTGTCACCAACCGACGCACGCCGGCGACCATTCGACACGATGACACCTGCCGAGCACAGCGAGGACCAGCACTGAGTTCGCGGCCCGGCCCCACCTCCAACGGCCCAACCGCGTCCACCTAGTCGCAACCTCAGTCACCAACAACCCCACTCGGCACGATGACATCTTCCGAACGCAGCGATACCGGCGCCAATATTCGCGGCCCGTCTCGCTCCCGAACGACCGGAGCGCACAAAGTCGCAAACTCAACTACCAACCCACCCGCCCGGCACGACGACACCTCCCAGGCGAAGCGAGAACCACTAGAGTTCGGGGCCTTTCACACCTCCCGAACAACCCCACCGCATCTACCAAAGTCGCAACCTCAAAGACCAACACGGCCACTCGGCACGATGACACCTCCCGAGCACAGCGAGACCGAGCATTAGAGTTCGCGGCGCCGCAGGCGCTGCCAAAAACCCCAGCTATAGAAGGGCTTTGGTGCGGCCGGGATGGTTGGTGGCGACCCAGCTGACGCCGAGGTCGGCGCAGAGGCGGACGTCGTCGGGGTCGTCGACGGTCCAGCAGTAGGTGGCGCGGCCCGCGGCGGCGGCCTTGTCGACCAGGTCGGGGTGTTCGCGCAGGGTTTTCACCGACGGGCCGACCGCGGTGGCGCCGACGGTGGTCGCGGCGCCACCGCCCAGGTAGCGCGATGATTCGCCGAGCAAGACGGTCGGCAGCAGTGGCGCGGAGCGGCGGATCCGCCATACCGCGGTGGCCGCGAAGGACATGACCACCGCACGAGAGTGGTCGGCCGAAGCCGGTGTCGCGATTCCGAAACGCTGGAGTTCGGCGAGCAGTTTGTTCTCCACCAGTGCGCCGTAGCGGACGGGATGCTTGGTTTCGATGAACAGCTTGGTGGGCCGGCTGCGCCAGTCGAGCACCAACTCGATCAGTTCGCTGAGTGTGAGCACGGCCGATGGTGCGCCGTCGGCACCGAAGTCGAGCTCCTTGAGTTCGTCGAGGGTCATCTCGCTCACCGGCCCAGTTCCCGAGGAGGTTCGATCGACGGTGCGATCGTGCACGCAGACCAGGTGCCCGTCCCTGGTCAGCCGGACGTCACATTCCACACCGTCGGCGCCTTCTTGCAGCGCGAGCTCGTAGGCGGCGAGTGTGTGCTCGGGTCGCGCCGCCGAGGCTCCCCGGTGTGCGACCACGAACGGTGCGCGACTGCCCTGGCTCACTTGGCCATAACCTCCTCGTGCTCACGGTGCACAGCGCTGCTGGCGTTGTCCTGATCCTTGCTGCTGACGGTATCCGCAGCACCACGCTGCGCTGAATTCGCGGAGCCGAGCTGTGCTGCTTCGGCCGTGCCGCCCGGCTGCACCGGCTCGATGACCGGCACCTGCGGATCGACCGCGATCACCCAGCGGCGCGCGATCCTGGTGTGGCCGAACAGATCCCGGCCCTCGATCACCCGCATCAGCCACAGGGTCAGCAACGCGACCCCGACGGCGCTGGCATCGGTGAACGCGGTGAACATCACCCCATCCGCCTTGACCTGCAAAGAATCCGCGGTCCGCCACAGCAGCGCGGTGACCACGACAAGGCCGCCGAACACCCAGCCGCACCACCAGATCCGGATTGCCCGCAACAGTCGAGGATCAGCAGGCCGGTCCTGCGCGGACACCGTCGCGGCCTCGGTCAGAAATACGCCGGGCCACAACAGGTTCACCACCGGAATCAGGCAGCCGAGGGCGAGCGTGCGCACCGATCGAGGGTCCCGTCGCCCGGACCGCGCGTAGGCGCTCCGTCGCGTCTCGATCAGCCAGCCGAGCAACGCCAATGCGGTAGCCAGCGCCAGCATCAGTCCGAGCACAGCGGAAATCAACAGCACGTAGTCGGAAATGGTGAGCAGTATCGGATTCACCAGCCGGGTGCGGTTGCGCAGCAGAATCCCGTATCGCCCGAGTTCGGCGAGGCACGCAACGGCGTACACCGCCGCTGTGGCGAGCAGCAGTGAAACAACCCGGTCCGAGAAGGGGGCCAGCCGACGCTTCGGGGCGGCGGCGGGCTCGGCTTTCGGGTCCGACAGTCCCCACCGAGGCATCTCGGCGTAGTGCGGTGTTTCGGCCGACCGACCGGCTCGTCCCGAGGTCGAAGCCCGGCGTACGCGTTGGTCGGGCCTGCGCGCGACCCAGCGGTAGTTGCGGCGCTCGGCGGGGGCGTCGATCGGAGCAGGTGACAGCAACACGCCTCGGCAGCGTGGGCACCAGTGCATCGGGGTCGTCTGCACGGCCCAGCGCGCGCCACAGCGCGCGCAAGGTTGCACCACCGTACTCACAGTGCCTCCTTTGCGGCATTCGCGGGCCCGCCGTGGTTACCCAGGCTGCCGCCTCCGGGCCTGACGCTCATGCCGAGCACCTCGCTCTTTCCGTCAGTAGATCTTCGCCTGGTGGTCGCCGACAGCGACCAGCGGACGGCCCGACTGCTGCCATGCCACCATGCCACCCATGACGTGCACCGCGTCGAAACCGACGTGGGTGAGGTACTTGACCACCTCGATCGACCGACCGCCCTGCCTGCAGATGACATAGAGATCGGCGTCGTAGTCCAGCTCATCTACCCGAGCGGGCACGTCGACCATGGGAATGTGAATCGCGCCCGGCGCGTGCCCGAGCTGCCATTCGTCATCCTCGCGCACGTCGAGCAGAATCGCCCGGGCGGCGTCGGCCGCGGTGTCGTCAGCGGGATTGTCGAATTCGCCGGGCACGGCTTGCACCGGCACCGACGGGACCTCAGGGCTCGTCACTCTTCGATCCTGCCATGGTCGCCGCACTGCCGGGGAGTTGTGGGCGCACGCTGCACCGGAGACTCCCCCGCCATGACAGGGAATGGCCTCGACAGCGGCCGGATATCTCGGGTATGTTCTGTCCTTCTGGATCCTGTCGGACCCCCCGCTACGGGGTCGCTTGTGCAAATCTCCATCGGAGTTATCCACATATTCCACAACTTGATCCACAGGCCTCGGCTATCGAGCAGCACACCACCCGCAACGGGGGTAAGTCCACTGGATTCGAGAAGGCAACGCCACCGAATTCTGACGAGTCACCCGCTCGCAGCATCCCTGCGGCGAACCGAGCGATACGAACGACCGATCCGAGACTCCCCTCCTGGCCATCCCGGAGCGGTCATTCGCCGCAGCTTCGGGACCAGCGGCCAGCAGGACCCGATATCTCCTTGGACGGCGCCGCGGTCGATTCGGTTCCATAAAAACGAGAACACTAGCGAAAAACTGAAATACCGGGTTCCAACAGGTGCTGTCGGTAGCCTGGAGCTATGAACGTGAGCAGGGGGCTACTCGACGGATTGGATACGGCTGGGCTCAACACCGCTCTGTCCGAGGCCACATGCCTAGGACTGGAGGTTGACGAGGCGGGTCGTCGACTGAGTCTGGACCTGGAAGTGTTGACACTTCCACAGGACGGACCTGCGCCAGAGGGAAACCGAGTACGGCTGACATTCAGCGGCGTCGGCCGTGTCGCCGCCTCGATGCGCATCCAGCGCTGGGACGATCTGGCCGCGACGGTGCTGCCCTTGCAGCTCGATGGGCTGGACGAGGCAATCCGCAGTTTCGGTGGTGGACGGCTGCACGGCTGGGAATTCATCGATGTCGACGACAGCGGCTGGGCGCTGTGGAGCGAACTGCTCAGCTTCGACACCAAGATCGGTGACGACGTTTCGGCGCACGTGCTGGAGTTTTCACAGGAGGAAGGCATCGATCCACGCGAGCTGGATGTACGCGTGTGGTTCGACAACATGGCCATCCACGACCAGAACGGCCGGGAAATCCCGCTGGCCGAGTTCATCGAGGGCGGGGTGCGCTGGTGGAAGGCCCACGACGCGGGCGATCCGCAGACCATGCGCCCCGGCATCGTGCCACAGCTCTGACCAACTACACACGCGCACCGCACATCCGGTCCACCGGATGTGCGGTTTCCTTTGTGGCCCCGCCGCTCAGGCGCCCGAGCCCACCGGGCAGCTCACTCCGGTGGCGTGCACCGGGCAGTAGCCGCCGGGATTCTTGGCCAGGTACTGCTGGTGGTAGCCCTCGGCGTAATAGAACCCGGACAGGTCGGAAAGTTCGGCGATCTCCGTGGTGATCTGGCCATAACCGGCTGCCGCGAGCCGCACGCCGTACGCCCTCGCGGTGGCGTACGCGATCTCTGCCTGCTCCGGACTCAGCGTGAAAACCGCCGAGCGGTACTGGGTTCCGCGATCGTTGCCCTGCCGCATGCCCTGCGTCGGATCGTGGTTCTCCCAGAAATGCCGCAGGACACCGGCGTAGTCGATCGCCTCGGGATCGAAGACGACGAGCACGGACTCGGTATGACCGGTGCGCCCGCTGCACACTTCCTCGTAGGTCGGGTTCGGCGTATAACCGCCGACATAGCCGACTGCGGTCGAGTAGACGCCCTCGATCTGCCAGAACTCCTTCTCGGCACCCCAGAAACAGCCCATCGCCACCACCGCGACCTGCATATTCTCCGGGAACGGCGGATGGATCGGATGCCCGTTGACCTCATGCGTCTCGGGAACCACCAGCGGCTCGGCGCGCCCTGGCAGCGCTCGTTCCGGTGACACCATGACCGGCTCCGGAAGGCGCACCCGCCCGACTAATTCGTCATACCAGGACATGGTTTCAATGCTAAGCGCCTTGGCCAGTGCGCGTCCGCTGCCGATCGTAGGGGCCCGGATAGTCGCGTCGCGGGATGAACGGTCGAGTACTCGGCAGAGTTCTGCGTGACCCGGGCGAGTTACGCCTTGTGCTCAGGAAATCAGTCGGTAGGTTCGCACGGCGAGGGACAACCGAAGCGCCGATCGTATCGAGGGAAGGAATGCGGGGGTACACGGCCCGGTTGGAACCGAGCGGGTGTACGAATGATGGCTGAGTGTGCTCGAAGACGAGGGCACACAGCCCGACATTAGGAAGGGACATCGTGGCTGAGTACACGTTGCCAGATCTGGATTACGACTACAGCGCCCTGGAGCCCCACATCTCCGGGCAGATCAACGAGATCCACCATTCGAAGCACCACGCCGCCTACGTCGCGGGCGTCAACTCCGCGCTGGAGAAGCTCGAGGCAGCCCGCGAGGCCGGCGATCACGCCGCCATCTTCCTGAACGAGAAGAACCTGGCCTTCCACCTCGGCGGCCACGTCAACCACTCCATCTGGTGGAAGAACCTGTCCCCCAACGGTGGCGACAAGCCGGTCGGCGAACTGGCCGCCGCGATCGACGACCAGTTCGGCTCCTTCGACAAGTTCCGCGCGCAGTTCACCGCCGCGGCCAACGGTCTGCAGGGCTCCGGCTGGGCGGTGCTCGGTTACGACACGCTCGGCCAGAAGCTGCTGACCTTCCAGCTGTACGACCAGCAGGCCAACGTGCCGCTCGGCATCATCCCGCTGCTGCAGGTCGACATGTGGGAGCACGCCTTCTACCTGCAGTACAAGAACGTCAAGGCGGACTACGTCACCGCGTTCTGGAACGTCGTGAACTGGGAAGACGTGCAGGAGCGCTTCGCGCGTGCCGTCGGCCAAGCCAAGGGCCTCATCTTCGGATAAGTTTTTGGCAGCGCCTGCGGCGCTGCGGGTTCGCGGCCCCCTTGGTCTGGGCCCGAACTCTAGTGCTCGGTCTCGCTTCGCTCGGAAGACATCATCGTGCCGAGTGGGGGCGTCGGTAGCTGAGCTCGCGGCGACGCGCGCGACCTGAAAATGAGTGTGACCTGCGGGGAGCACGAACATCACCAGCCCGTAGTCGGCACCGCCGACTACGGGCTGGCCTGTTTTGCCTGGTTAGCACTCTTTGGTACTTGTGTGCCAGGTGATTCGTAAGCCATTCTCGAGAGTCCAGGGTACGAGGACGGGCAACGCCGCCCCCGGGTTCTATGACGGGAGGCACCATGCACACGAATGGACCGATCGGCATCACGCCGTTCCAGGCTCGCGGATCACTGCGCGGGTTCGTCATCTCCGGCCGCTGGCCGGATACCACCAAGGAATGGGCGCAGGTGCTGGTGCTCGCCGTACGGGTGGCCACCATGCCGGGGCTGCTGACCACCTCGACCGTGTTCGGCGTCCGCGAGGATCTGCCCGACGACCCGCAACCCGGCACGGTGGGAATGGTGCTGGCCGAGGGGCCGGTGCTCGGCGCGGAGGCGCTGGCCCCCGGACGATTTGCCGATCATGTGCCGACAGCCCTCCTGATGCTGCATCCGCCGTCGGAAACTCGTCCTTCGCTGCCGGAATGCGCGGGCGCGGCATCGGGCTGCGTGCTGCTGCCAGGTGTCCCACACCTGGGGCTCGAGCATCGAGCGGCCTGGGCGGAGACCGAGTCGGACGGCACCATCACCTCGCTGGTCAGTCGGGTGGGACTGGACCCGATCAGTGATCCCGACACTGCGGTTCTTGCCATGCTGCTCGCCGCATGAGGGTACCCGAAAAATGCTACGTGGATCACCAAACTTATTGTGCGCATTGCGATTTCGACAACAGCAAGTTGGCAGCCCGGTAGCAACCGGGGTACAGTCGCAAGCAACGAAGGGGAGTAGCCCCCAATCATGCAGTCGACATACTGACCTGCCGCCACATACTGGCGCGGGTCCGGCGGTGTGAACCGGTATCGATCCGGTGGGCGAGACCTTCGGCCTAGACATCTATTTCGTTGTCGGCCGGAGACGTACCCCGATCTCCAGGCAGGCAGGCCGGAGACCCGGGAGTGCACACATGATCGCCACGATATTGCTGAGCGTCGGTATCGTCTTCTTAGCCGAACTCGGCGACAAATCCCAGCTGATGGCGCTGACTTTCGCGCTGCGCTACCGCTGGTGGGTCGTGCTCGGCGCGATCGCCACCGCTACCACGGCGGTGCACCTGATCTCGGTCGGCGTCGGATTCTTCCTCGGGGCCGCACTGCCGACCCGAGCGATCTCCCTGGTCGCCGCGATCACCTTCCTCGTCGTCGGCCTGTGGACGCTGCGTGAGCACCTCGGCGCCGCAGCCGACGACACCGACACCGCGCCGCCACGCTCGACGACCGCGCCGTATTTCGTGGTGCTCTCGGCCTTCCTGCTTGCCGAACTCGGCGACCGGACCATGTTCGCGACCGCCGCGCTCGCCACTGACAACAGTTGGTTCGGCGTCTGGATCGGATCGACCATCGGCATGGTCGCGGCCGACGCACTCGCTATCGGAGCCGGGATCCTGGTAGGCAAGCATCTCCCGGAACACGTGATCGGGATCTGCTCCGGATTGCTGTTCCTCTACTTCGGTACCGCGACCCTGCTTGCTGCGGCGATGCCCGGCATGGGCGTGGTGCTCGGTGCCGCGATCGCCGCCCTCGCACCCGCCTGCGCCGGTGCTGTGCTGTTCATGCGCGCACGGCGCCGTGGTGCACCATCGCCGTCCCGAACAGATCACCACTGCGACGGACCAGATCCAGTAGCGGCCCGCGCAACCCACGAAGTCCATCCAGATCGTTGACCGCAATTCGAGCCGTGACCATCGCACTGATCGCCGCGGCGAGGGTCTGACAGGCGAAGCGCTGCTCCTCGGTGCGCGCACCGAGAACATCGGCGATCAGTCCGACGAACGACTCCTGCAGCAGAGCCCGGCGCGCCACCGCTGTGGAACCCACCGCATAGACCTCGACGAGGAACAACCTGGCATAGGCGGGCTCGTCGGCGAGGCCGTCGAGGTAGGCGCCGAGAATGCGGCCCATCCGTTCGAGGTCCGGCGACACCGGTCGGTCCTGGTCCGCCTCGGCCGAATCAACGAGTGGCGCCGCCGATTCCGCGATACGGGACAGCGATTGGTCGACCGCTCGCTCGTAGGCCGCCTCGAAACAGTCCTCCTTGGAACGGAACTGCTCATAGAAGGTCTCACGCGAGACTCCGGCTCGTTTGAGCACTGCCGCGACCGACGTTCCGACATAACCGTTTTCGGCCATCGCCTCGGCCATCGCGTCCAGAATCCGATCGCGCTGTGAGGCAATCACCTGCTCCCTCGGCAGGCCGTGGCGGCCCCGGGGAAGTTGACGGACGGTGCTGGCCGGTTCGGTCATTCGGTGGCTCCGGATGTTCGGTCTGGTTCGGTACTCGGTCACACTAGGACTGTCGCTCCATTCTGCGGGGCCGTGACGGCTGGTCGGTGGTGCAAGGCGCCTGTTCGGTGCGTGCGATCTCGAGCGCCTGCGCGACCCCGCGGCGCAGTGCGATATCGACAGTGCGCTGGGCGATCAGCCGGAACGGCAGTGCCAAGGCCACCCACCACGGCGAAACAACCTTGCGCTTGCGACGGGCGATGGCCCGTTCGACTGCGTCGATCGCCGGGCCGAGCGGCGCAACGCCCGACACGGTGGACCGGCCGAGGATGGCCCGCGCGGCAGCGGTGCCGAAGCCGCGGGTGGTCATATCGGTGTCGAGCTCGGCGAAGTAGGCGATGCCCACTTTGGCGCCGGTGTGTCTGATCTCGTTGCGCAGGGTGTTGCCGAGCGCCTCGGCTGCGGCCTTCGATGCGCTGTACGCCCCGGCCAGCGGCAGATTCACCGCGGCCGCAAGCGACGAGACGATCAGTGCGTAACCAGCCGGATGGCAAATGTGCGGGCCTGCGGCGCGCAGCGTGTAGTAGACGCCGAGCACGTTGACGGCGAGGGTCTCCTCCATCACCGCGGGATCGCCGCCGAGCAGCGCCAGCTGCCGCGCCACCCCGGCATTGGCGACCACGACATCGAGCCCGCCCAACTCGCTGACCAGCGTTGCCACCACCCGCTCCACCTGTGCTGCGTCAGCGACGTCGCAGTAGCGCCACGGCGCGTCACCGCATTCGTGCGCCACCTCGGCCAGCAGCTGCGCCTCCAGCCCCAGCAGCGCGACTTTGGCCCCGCTCGCGTGCAACTGCCGAGCCAGCGCCGCCCCGATTCCGCGTGCCGCACCGGTAATGAGGATTCGCCGATCCGCGACAGACACGGAGGAGAACACGTTCATAGTGCGACGGTACCACCGATGAACATAATTGTTCGCAAATAATCTTACGCACCACAAACGGTAAGAGAGTGCCGTGACCAGGCTCTCACCACGGTCGACTCGGCGACTCCCTCGCGTGCGCTCGGCCCGGCGCGGGCTCCGGAAGGACCACGCCCGACTCCACCTATTAGGGTGCAATTGACGAAAGGCCAACTGGCTGTCACGAACGAGAGGACCATCGTGGAGATTTCGGGTTCCGCCGCCATTGTCACCGGAGGCGCATCCGGCCTCGGCGCCGCCACTGCCAAGCGTTTCGCCGAGCTGGGCGCCACCGTCTTCGGCTTCGACGTGCCGCAGTCGATCGAGCGCGCGGGCGACAACGTGCCAGAGGGTGTCACCCTGATTCCGGCCGATGTCACCAGTAACGACGAGGTCAGCGCCGCGGTCGCCAAGGTCGTCGAGTCCGGTGTGCCGCTGCGCATCGCCGTGAACTGCGCCGGCGTCGGCTGGGCCGGCCGCATCCTTTCCAAGAACGGCCCGCACGACCTGGAGCTGTTCCGCACGGTCATCACGGTGAACCTGCTCGGTACGTTCAACGTCATGCGCCTGGCCGCCGACGCCATCGCCAAGACCGACGCGGTCGACGAGTACGGCCAGCGCGGCGTCATCATCAACACCGCCTCAGTCGCCGCCTTCGAAGGCCAGATCGGCCAGATCGCGTACTCCGCCTCCAAGGGTGGCGTGCACGGCATGACTGTGCCCGCCGCGCGCGACCTGGCCCAGTTCGGTATCCGCGTGAACACCATCGCCCCCGGCATCATCGACACCCCGATGCTGGCCGGTGTCACCGAGGAGTACCGCAAGGGTCTCGAGGCGGGCGTCCCGTTCCCGTCCCGCCTCGGCCGCCCCGACGAGTACGCGCAGCTCACGCAGTACATCGTCGAGCACGACTACCTCAACGGCGAGACCATCCGCATGGACGGCGCGCTGCGTATGGCCCCGCGGTAGCCACCTGCCGCACCAGCGCAGGCACCCCGTCACTCCGGCTCGGCCGCGGGTGGCGGGGTGTTCGCGTCAGCCGGGCGATATCAGGGCTGCGGCTTGTGGCCGATGCCTAGGAAGGCCGTGGTGGACAGCGGCTGATTCGGGCGGTAGTTGTCCGCGAGGTACGCACGCATGAGCGCGGCCCGCTCGGCCCAGACTTCTTCACCGAGGTCGCGGCGCATCAGGACCATCGGTGCGCTGCTGCGGACCATCGTTTCCCACATCTCCTCGGCGCTGCCGAAGGTCAGCGAGGTGGTGTGACGCTGAATGCTCACGCCCGCGAATCCGGCCGTGCGCATTTCGGTGGCGAAGACATCCGGATTCTCCAAGCTCAGGAAGTTCGGCTGCGGCTCCTGGATGCTCGGATCGGCGGCGGCGAAGGCGCCGAACATCATTCGCATGAGCGGCGACTCCACGACCGGCGCCCAGCTCGACACCACCGCGGTGCCGCCAGGACTCAGCACCCGGAACAGTTCCGCGAAACCCTTGACGCGGTCCGGGAAGAACATCAACCCGAACATCGAGAAACCGGCGGCGAATCGGTCCGCACCGAACGGCAGCGCCTGCCCATCCCCCACCCGAGCCTCGATATTGGTCAGGCCCGCGGCGTCCGCGGCCGCAACGAGCCTGCGGATCATCGGTTCGGAGAAATCGATGGCCTGCACCTGCGCCACCCGTTCGGCCGCGAGCAGACTCAGCATGCCCGTTCCCGCCGCGATATCGACCACCTGCGAATCCACCGACAATCCCGCCAATTCGAGCGCGCGAGCGGAGAAGGGCTCCATGATCGCGGGCGCGAATTCGGCGTATCCGTCGGCGACGAGATCCCAAGGTTGCGCGGCCGCGAGCGGGTTTCCTGGCATTCGGACGATCCTTTCGACTCGCCCAAGGCTAGTCGCGCCACCCTCGAGGCCCTACCCACCCATGCGAATATCACTGTGCGCGAAGAATTTCTACGCAGACGTAACCCTCGGCGGGCCATCCGCCATGCCGCCATTGTCGTCGAAAGTGCGCCGGGTGACGGGCTGATCGGGCCCGTCACCCGGTGCGACACCTAACAACTGATTTCGTGAGCACACGGGTAACTCACGGGGTACCAGCCAACTCACCCACCCCCTCACCGCCACCCGCCCCGCGCCTGAACCTGGCCCGAAGACGCGGAGAGGCGGATGAGCTCAGAGCGTACGGGTGAGCCGATCGGTGAGGATGTGCGCGAAGCGAGCCGGGTCCTTCAGCTCGCCGCCCTCGGCCAGAACCGCGGTGCCGTAGAGCAGTTCGGCAGTTTCGGTGAGCTCGGGCACCTTGCCTGCGTCGGCGTCCTCTTTGCGGGTGTCGTAGGCGTCGCGCAGACCGGTGACCAGCGGATGTGTCGGGTTGAGCTCGAGAATCCGCTTGGTTTCCGGGACCAGCTGGCCCGAGGCGCGATACATCCGCTCCAGCATCGGGGTGAAGTCGAAGACGTCG
Organism: Nocardia sp. NPDC051463; assembly: GCF_040681975.1. NCBI lineage: Bacteria > Bacillati > Actinomycetota > Actinomycetes > Mycobacteriales > Nocardiaceae > Nocardia > Nocardia sp. NPDC051463. The sequence goes on along the minus strand of NZ_JBFBAB010000006.1, from coordinate 164,475 downwards.
CCGACCAGGCAGGCAGGAGAGGTGGTGAGCCTGCTGGTCAGGCGCACCTCCTTGACGCTGTCGTCCAGGGCCTTGCCGAGCCAGGTGAGCACCTCGGCGAAGTCCTTGTCCTGCTGTTCGCGCAGCGCCTCGGACTCCTTCTTCTCCTCCTCGGATTCCAGATCGACCTCGCCCTTGGCGACAGACTTGAACGGCTTGCCGTCGAAGTCGGTCACCGAACCGACCCACATCTCGTCGACCGGGTCGATGAGGATCAGCACCTCGCGGCCCTTGGCCTTGAAAGCCTCCATGTGTGGAGAGCTCTCGACCTGCTGACGGCTCTCGCCGGTCATGTAGTAGATCGCGTCCTGGCCGTCGGGCATCCGCTCGACGTACTGCGCCAGGGTGGTGAGCTCGGTGTCGGAGTTCGTCGAGGCGAACGACGACACCTGCAGCAGGGTCTCGCGGTTGTCGAAGTCCGAGAGCAGGCCCTCCTTGAGGACGCGGCCGAACTCCTTCCAGAAGGTCTGATACTTCGCCTGGTCTTCGGCTCCCTGCAGGTCCTTGACCGTTGAAAGGATCTTCTTCACCAGACGCTTGCGGATCATCTGGATCTGCCGGTCCTGCTGCAGGATCTCGCGCGAAACGTTGAGCGAAAGGTCCTGAGCATCCACCACGCCCTTGATGAAGCGCAGATATTCCGGCATCAGCTCTTCGCAGTTGTCCATGATGAACACCCGCTTCACGTAGAGCTGCACCCCACGCTTGTGCTCGCGGGTGAACAGGTCGAACGGCGCATGTGAAGGAACGAACAGCAGCGCTTGGTACTCGAAGGTGCCCTCGGCCTTCATCGGGATGATCTCGAGCGGATCGTCCCAGCCGTGGCTGACGTGCTTGTAGAACTCCTTGTACTCCTCGTCGCTGACCTCGCTCTTCGGGCGGGTCCACAGCGCCTTCATAGAGTTGAGGGTCTGGTCCTCGACGATGGTCTTCTCGGTCTGGTCTTCACCCTCACCCTCGGTGACGGTCCGCTCGACCTGCATGCGGATCGGCCACGCGATGAAGTCGGAGTACTTCTTGACGATCTCGCGGAGCTTCCACTCCTGGGTGTAGTCGAAGAGGTGGTCGTCCTCGTCGGCGGGCTTGAGGTGCAACGTGACCGTGGTGCCCTGCGGCGCCTCGTCCAGTGTCTCGATCGTGTAGGTGGATTGTCCGGTGGACTCCCAGCGGGTGCCGTCGGTCTCGCCTGCTCTGCGCGTGGTCAGCGTGACCTTGTCTGCGACCATGAAGGTCGAGTAGAAACCGATGCCGAACTGGCCGATGAGCTCCGCTGGATCGTCGGTAGCGGCCGCGGTGCTCTTTGCCTCGTTCAGCTTCTTGCGCAGCTCCGCGGTGCCCGATTTGGCCAGCGTGCCGATGAGATCGACGACCTCGGCGCGCGACATGCCGATGCCGTTGTCCCGCACGGTCAGGATCCGCGTGTCTGCCTCGACCTGCAGCTCGATGTGCAGATCGGACGTGTCGACGTGCAGATCTTTGTCCCGGTAGGACTCCAGCCGCAGCTTGTCCAGGGCATCGGAAGCGTTGGAGATCAGCTCCCGTAGGAACGTGTCCTTGTTCGAATAGACCGAGTGGATCATCAGCTCGAGCAACTGATGGGTTTCGGCCTGGAACTCGAGTTGTTCGACGTGCTCTGTCACGTCGCGATACTACGACGCGCGAAATCGGCGAGAGCAGGAACCTCGAGGTCCGCGCTGTGTGGGCCGGGTTCGCGCGGGTGCATCCACTCGCGCAGTACCATCGTGGCCCGCACATCGTCCTCGTTGTATTCCAGCAGCCGGGTGCGCTGACCGAGGTCGGGTTCGCTGTCGTAGCCGACGGCGCGGCGATACCAGCTCATCGACGCCTCACCGCCCGCCTCGGGGTCGCGCCAAGCGAAGCCCGCGACCGGCGCGATCTTCTTCAGGCCCTTGCCGTTCGGACAGATGAACTGGTCGGAGACGGCCTGGAACATATCCACCCACTGTGGCCCGTCCACGAACGAGCGCACCTGGTCGACCGTCGGTACCCCGGGTCGCCCCGCGAACCGGCGTGCCGACTCGTAGAGCCACTTGTCTTCGGCAGTGCGCGAATAGCAGTAGGCGGCAAAGGTTTTCCCTGCCGCGGCGGCCTCGGCGCGCACCGTCATCAGCCAGGTCCAGAACTCGCCGAAGGACCGGCCCTCGTCCTCGGTCGGCAGCGGATCCCAGGTGACGAACGGCCGATACCGCCCGTCGAGCAGCGTGCCCCACAGGTAGGCGCCGTATTCCTGGAAGCTCTCCAGGTCCACATCCACCTCGACGTCGGCTCGGCGCACCCATACCTTGTCGACCCTGCGCACCAGCGGCGCGCCGGCGAGCCACGCTCGTGCGGTCACCACGGCTTCGTCGAACGGTCCGTGCTGCCAGTCCTCCGGATCGTCGCCGACCCAGGCGGCCAGATCGTCGATGGTCTCCACACCGTGCCCGCGCAGCACCTCCGCGCGCGAACCCGGCGCCACCAGGCTCACGTCCCGATGCTCGGTCAACCAGCCCTCACAGCTGATGCCTTCGACGCTGCCCTCGCCGGCAATACCCCGGCTCCACCACGGGCACTGCCTGCACTCGGGCACCTTCGAGGGCACGGTCGGCGATTCGCCGCGAACCACCGCGATCCGGTCGGCGTAGCGTCGGTCGTAATCGGTGAGCAGGAGACCGAGATCGTGCACGAGGATCCGGTCGAAGTGATACCCGATCACGCCACCGACCAAGGCCGGGCTGGCCAGTCCGTGGCGCTGGAGCATCCGATAGAGGTGGGCCAGGCGCTGCTGATCGCGCGGCTGTTGACGCAGTTTGCGATGCGGATCCGGTTGTGGATCCCAGTGATACAGATCCGAGGTGGTCGGATGGAAAGCGGCGGGCTCGGGCTGACGCGGGTCGGTCACCTTGTGATTGACCACGATCACCGGGATGTAGCCGCCGCGGTCGAGGTCGCGCAGCAGGATCTCCGAGCCGCCGCGTCGGCCGGTGTCGGGTTCCTGCGGCAACAATCCGCCCCAAATATGGTGCGTCCCTTCGGCACACGCACGCAACGTCGCCTCGGATCGCTCCCCCGCGCGCAGCTTCGGGTCGATCACCAGCCAGCCGTCCGGATCTGCCGCAATCAGCGCTTCCCGCACCTGCGTCCGGTGCGCCGAGGCGGCCTCGCGTCGCTGCCGAACCCCGGCATCCTCGGTCACGCCGGTCAGCATCTCCGGATGAGCCGCGTTGAGATGCAGCCGGTGCCGACATCCGATCAGCGCCCTGGCATCGACGAAAGCCGCCGTGGCATCGCGCGGCCGATCGTCGGCTGTGCCGTCACGATGGCCGCCCTCGTGATTGCGACCGTTGCGATCGCCGATGCCCGAATACACGTATGCAGTATGGTCCCTCCCCCCGACAACTCCACGAACCGCATGACCGACCAGCGCGCAGCCACCACCGGCCGCATGGCGATGAACTCGGCCCACCACGCATTGTCGACCACGACGGGTCCGAGTGTGGCGAGCGCCCGCTCACGGGCCGTCTCGGTGCCGAGTGAACAAATGCGGGGAAGCCGGGGCGACGAATGTCCGGGTACTCGCGCAAGCGCCCGGACGCAAGTCTCGACCGCTCGGAACCGAGGCCGAGGGGGCCGAAAACACGCCGTGCCGCAGGCGCGGCGCATCGAGCACCAGCTAGGGTAGCGACAAACGTGACATGGGGCGGACGGGCGTTCCCCGACGTCGTACTGCCATGGCGAACCAGCATGACGGAGGGCCTTCGATGGGGTTGTTCACGAAGCGCAAGCGGCGCCCGAGCCGCAAGGCCGAGGCGAAAGCCCTCAAGCACAAGGCAGGCTTGGAGGCCAGACTCGGCGCGAAGAACGATCGCAAAGCCCGTCGCGCCGAGGCCCATACCCAACGCAAGGTCGCCAAAGCGCAGATCTCCGCGCTGCAGGCCGAGGAGAAGGCCGCACTGAAACTGGCCGCGAAGGCCGAGCGGGATCCGTTCAGCGCCGGCCAGGTTCGCAAATACCTCGGGGTGGCCCGCGTGCTGATCCCCGTCCTTGCGCCGCTGGCCTATCGCGCCGCGACATTCATTCGCGGGCGGATCGATAGCAGGCGCGCCCATCAGCTCGGCATCGGCATCGAACAACTGGGCGATTTCAGCGGCCACGGCGCCAAGCTGCAAGCCCGTATCGCCAATGCCGAAGGCGCACTTGGCAAGATCGATAACAGCAAGAACGGCGATGGCCCAACCTTCGTCAAGGCCACACAGGATCGGCTCGACAATCTGATCGCCGCCGTCCAGACCGCGGAGCAAATGCCCGCACCGCGCCGGCGAGCTGTACACGCGTCGATCTCCAACGAGCTGTCCGGGATCGAGGCGGACGTCTTGGCGCGCCTCGGCGTGGGCTGACCTCCCGCTCGCGATGCGCACCGGTCCGATCGCCGGCAGCCTGCGCGGCTGCCTGGTCGGCCTCGTGGTCGGTGCGCTTGCGATAGCCGCACACGGACCGGCCGGCGGCGGCTATCCGGATTCGGCGGAGGCAGCGCTGGTGCTGCTCATCGCCGCCGCGGTCGGATGCGCCGCCGCCAGATCGCCGATCGCGCGCGGGCGCCTCGGAGTGCTGGGTCTGCTCGCGGGCGGGCAACTGGCGGGCCACTGGGTGCTGTCCGAATTCCTCAGCCACAGTCACGATTCCAGCGTCGGCACCGCCATCCAACTGCCCGCTGCTGCGCCACCCACCGGCTGGATGCTCGCCGCGCATGCCGTCGCGACCTTGGGCTGTGCCGCACTGATCGGCTCGGCCGAGCGGCTCTATGCGACGGCGTCCGGCGCGCTCCGAACGGCGCTTGCCGCGCCACCCCGCGCCGCGATCGCCGACCAGGCCCGCTGGGCGAATCCCGGCCTGCGGCACTACCACTTTCATCCGAACGGCGCGATCGGTCCGCGCGCGCCACCGGTGCCCGCCTGACCCGCTCGCACCATATTCCCTCGGACAGAAAGCCTTTCCTCTCATGCGTAGTTCCCTTTTGCGTGCGTCCTGCACGACCGCGGTCGCCGCAGGCCTTGTCATGGTCACCGGCGGCACCGCGGCCGCGCACGTCACCGCCGATGCACCCGGTGCCCAGCAGGGCGGATACTCGGTGGTCACCTTCAAGGTGCCGACCGAATCGGAGACCGCGAGCACCACCGCGCTCACCGTCACCCTGCCCGCCCCCAAAAGCGCGCGTACCGAGCCCATCCCCGGCTGGAGCTCCAAGATCGAGCGCAACGAGAAGTCGGAGATCACCGCCGTCACCTGGACCGCCGACCCGGGCGCACCCGGCGTCGGGCCCGGCCAGTTCCAGCGATTCGCCCTCTCGATCGGTCCGCTGCCCACCCAGGAGAAGCTGAGCTTCCCGGCCAAGCAGACCTACAGCGACGGCAAAGTCGTCAACTGGGATCAGCCGATGGGCAGCGACGGCTCGGAGCCGGAGCATCCGGCGCCGACCATCACCCTCACCGCCAAGAAGGCAGGCGAGGACGAGCACGGGTCGAGGGCCGAAGCCGAAGACCAGGAGACCGAGGACGCCGATGACAGCACCGCACGATGGCTCGGTGGCATCGGCCTCGCGCTCGGTCTGCTCGGTGTCGCACTCGGCCTCGGCAACGTGATCCGCGGACGGCGCTCGTGACCACCGCACGCCGCCTGCTCACCGCGCTCGTCGCGGGTCTGCTGCTGCTCGGCGTCGGGCTGGCCGCCGCAGGCACCGCCGCCGCGCACTCGTCGGCCACCGGCAGTTCGCCGGAGGACGGTTCGACCATCGACGCGAGCCCGGCACGGGTCAGCGTCACCTTCAACGAGGATCTGCAGACCAGCTTCCCGTCGCTGACCGTCGTCGGCCCGGACGGCAATCTGTGGTCGAAGGGGACACCGACCGTCGAGGACAAGTCGGTCAGCGTCGAGGTGGGTGAGCTCGGCCCGGTCGGCGAGTACACCATCGCCTTCCGGGTGACCTCCGCCGACGGCCATCCGGTGAGCGGAACCAGGAAGTTCACCCTCAGCAAGGCAGGCAACGGCGTTCCCGGGCCGAGGCCCGGCGCCAAAACCGGCACGGCCGACAACGGCGGGTCGAACGGAATTCCGTTGTGGGTGTTCATCGTCGGCGCGGTCCTGCTGTTCGGCGGTGGCCTGGCGTTCGCGTTGTTCGGCGGCAGGAGTCGGAAACAACCGTGAGTGGGGTGAGGGCAGGCGGCCGGGACGCGCGGATGCTGCTGCTCGTCGTCCCGGCCGGCCTGCTCGGGGTGTTGCTCGCGTGGGCGCTGGACCTTCCGGCACCGATGCCGACCGAGGGCGGTGTCCGGGTGATCGCGGACTGCGCGGGTGCGACCGTGCTGGGACTTGCCGCGCTCCCCCGAGTGCATCCGCGAGCGCGGCCGCCGTGGCGGCTGCTCGCCGTGCTGGCAGGTATCTGGTGTGCCACCGAGCTGGCAGTGCTCGCCTTCGAGGCGGCCGACATCGTCGGGGTTGCGGTGACACGCCTCGGCGGCGGACAGTTCGGCACCTTTCTTGTCGAGATCAGCGGTGGACAGGTCGGCATCGCGATCCTGGTCGGCACCCTGGCGATCGCCTGCTACTGCGCGCTGGCCTACCGCAGACCCGACGCCGCATCGACCGATCTCGTGCTCGTGTTCGCGGCCGTGACGCTGGCGCTGCGGCCGATCACCGGGCACATGTCGCAGCAGCCGTTCGGTTCGGTGCTCGGCGCGGTACACGCGCTGGCGGCGGCGGCCTGGTTCGGGATGCTGGTCGCGCTCGCGCTGGTGGTGCGCACCCGCGGCGAATGGGCGGTCACGCTACCGAGGTATTCGGCATTGGCGATGCCGTTGATCGCGACGGTGGCGACCACCGGAATCATCAACGGGCTGGCGCGGGTCGGCGGGCCGATACCGTTCGTGACGACCGGCTACGGCCGTATTCTGCTCGCGAAAACCCTTGTGCTGCTCGGCTTGCTCGCGCTCGGCTGGTGGTGGCGGCGCACCTGGGTACGGCGCGCGGGGGACCATAGGATGACCGCCGAGGCGTCCTTGCGCAGGGCCGTACTCGAGGTCGTTGTGATGGCGCTGGCGTTCGGGCTGGCCGCGACGCTGGCCGTGACAGCGTGACCGGGTCGGTCGAGCACGCCGCAGTTACAGTGACTTCATGACCGAAGTGAAAATCGTCGAGGACTGCACGGCGTCGGCCGAAACCGCTTTCGCCTATGTCAACGACTACCGCAATTTGCCGCGGTTCATCTCCGAGATCCACGAATTCACCCCGGTCACCGACCAGGTCGAGGGCGTCGGCGCAACCTTCGACGGCATCATCAAGCTCGGACCCGCCACACTGCATTCGCGCATCCAGGTCGTGCGCTGGGAGGAGCACGCCGCGATCGCGGTGAAGTCGATCAAGGGTTTCGAGATCGAATCCACTTTCCTGTTCCACGACAAGGGCGAGGCGACATGCACCGTCGATGCGATCGTGGAGTACCGCGTCCCGGGCGGTATCGCCGGACGCGTCCTCGGTAAGACCATCGAGCCGTTCGTGAAGCTCGCCGTCAAGCACTCCACACACAACCTGACCACCCAGATCGCGGAATTCCACGCGAGCAGGCAGAGCTGAGTCCAGAGATGCCCCGCACCCGGCCCATCGGGTCGGGTGCCCCCCTTATCCGGCCAATTCGCCGCCGAGGATGCTGAGTCCATGGCTGAACGCACCACCCCGACCTTCCCGCAGCGGATCGGTTATGTCTGCGGTCGGACGCTGCCCGCGTCGATGTCGGAGTGGGTGCGCGCGGATCTGACCGGGCAGGGGGCCGCGCGTCGCTATCTGATGCGTTTTCTGCTCCCGGTGATTCCGGTGCTCATGCTGTTTCTGTTGGTACCGGGCCCGAAGTGGATGGGCTTGGCCATGATGGCGCTGTTGTATCTGCCGCTGATCTACTTCACGATCGCGCTGATGTATGTCTACCGGCGCAGCCGCCTGATCAAACACGGCCTGGATCCGAGCCTCGCCGACTCCGATGCCCGCCGCCGCGGCGAGGCCGAACGGGAGGCCTACGAACGCAGACACGGGCGCGCCTGAAGTTTGCCGAGTCGCCACCGAAAGGCTGGCGGTGACATATACCACAGGCATAGCCTGGAGCTATGAAGACTCCCACAATACGGCAGCGTATCGCCTACGATGTGGGCCGCGAGCTTCCCGAGGAGCTGCACGAGTGGGTTATCCACGACCTCGTCGGCCACGGGGCGATGGAACGCTATCTCATCCGCTTTCTCGGACCGGCCATCCCCTTCTTCGCCTTGGTGTTGCTGTTCCCCGGTCCGATGCCACTGAAGATCGGACTCATCGTGATGATGATCGTTCCGCTGGTCATTTTCACGGTCGCACTCGGCTATGTATGGCGCCGCTTCCGGTTGGTCCAGCACGGCCTGGATCCGGAACTCGTGGATCACGGGAAGATCTCCGAGCATGAACGGGATCTCTACGAGATGCGGCATGGGCACCGGTAACGGTTGAGCTAACCCAACCACCACGCGCGAGTCCTACGAGCGCCGCTTCGCGGCCCGGCTTGTGTCCGGGTGGGCGAAGTGCATGCGCCGCAGGCGCGAGTCTCGGCCGCTCGGATGCAAGCCCAAGGGGGCCGCGAATATGCCGCACCGCAGGCGCTGCAAAAATAACCCAGTGACCGAATCGCAGAACGTTGTTGCCACCGCCGATCTCGCCGATGAAATCGGCCCCGAGATTCGCAGCTGCGACACGCAGTTCATTCAGTTCGGTGGCCACGCGACCTTCTCCGGGCGAATCACCACGATTCGCTGTTTCCAGGACAATCTGCTGGTCAAGCAAACATTGAGCGAACCGGGCAATGGCGGCGTGCTCGTCGTCGACGGCGGTGCGAGTGTGCACACCGCGCTGGTCGGCGACATCATCGCCGGGCGCGGTGTCGCCAACGGTTGGGCCGGTGTCATCGTCAACGGCGCCGTGCGTGATTCGGCGATCCTGCGCACGCTGGCGATCGGCATCAAGGCCCTCGGCACCAATCCGCGCAAGAGCACCCAGACCGGCAGCGGCGACCTGGATGTCCCGGTCGAGTTCGGCGGCATCACCTTCACTCCAGGCGACATGCTCTACAGCGACCACGACGGCGTTGTGGTCCGCGCGCAGGACTGACGGCCGGGGAACCGGTCAGTCGCCTGTCACGCGAGCTCGGTGACCGGCGATGGTGACCACGTCGCCGGGATGCAGTTGGCGGCCACGACGCAGCTCGACCTCGTCGTTCACCCGGACCAGACCGGAGGCGATGACCGTCTTGGCCTCCGAGCCGGACTCGATCAGGTTGGCCAGCTTCAGGAACTGGCCGAGTCGAATGACGTCGTCATCGATCGGCACATCGACTGGATCGGACATGGGTACATCCTTACCCTTCGACCTGAAACAACGAAACGCCAACCCCCATCGTGACGACTGACACGCACCCGTGACGCACCCATAACCGACATGCCCAGGCGATCTTGGAGCATCGATGCCGTGACACCGTACACACTGGTTCGGTGACCTCCACGCACGCCGAGCACCAGATCGAAACCGAACCACCTGCGGGCAGACCGACCCCACCCGTTCCGCATCGCGGACACGGTCGGCTCAGGGAGGTCCCGCACATCGCGGGCATGATTCTCGGTGTCTTCGCCGTGCTGTGTTTCCTGTGGAGCCTCTCGCCCGCGCTGCGCTATCTGACGCAAGTGCCGCGCCGCTACATCGACGCGTACTACTTCGACGCTCCCGACACGAACCTCATGTGGGCGCTCGTCGTCGGCTTGCTCGCGGGTGCGCTCGCCAGTCGCAAACGCATCGCCTGGTGGCTGCTCGTCGGCTATCTCGTGCTGTACGCGCTGTCCAATGTGGTCGATTTCGTCAATGACGGCGAGATCGATGCCTTGGTGGCGATGGTGCTGCACGTGCTCGCGATCGGTGTGCTCTTCGCCGCCTGGCGCGAGTTCTACACAAAGGTGCGCCGCGGGGCCGGCCTCAAGGCGCTCGGTGTGCTACTCGGCGGTCTCGCGATCGGCTGTGTGCTCGGCTGGGGGCTGGTGGAGCTGTTCCCCGGTTCGCTGCCACAGGGCGCGCAGCGGCCCGCGTGGGCGGTCTACCGCGTCACCGCCGCGGTGCTCGTCGACAACGAACACTTCGACGGCCACCCGCGCCCGTTCGTCAACTTCCTACTCGGTCTGTTCGGCGCGATCGCCCTGCTGGCCGCGGTGGTCATCTTGCTGCGCTCGCAGCGCGCGGCGAACGCGATGACCGGCACCGACGAATCCGCGATCCGCGGACTGCTGGAGCGTTCCGACGTCGAGGATTCCCTCGGCTACTTCGCGACACGCCGCGACAAGGCGGTGGTCTTCGCGCCGAGCGGCAAGGCCGCGGTTACCTATCGGGTGGAGCTCGGTGTCTGTCTGGCCAGCGGCGACCCGATCGGTGTCAGGGAGGCCTGGCCGCAGGCGATCGATGCCTGGCTGCAGCTCGCTGATCAATTCGGTTGGGCCCCAGCGGTCATGGGCGCCGGCGAATACGGTGCGACGGCGTACCGCAGGGCCGGCCTTTCGGCGCTGCGTCTCGGTGATGAAGCCATCCTCGACACCAGGACCTTTTCGCTGGCCGGCCCCGAAATGAAGCAGGTCCGCCAGGCCGCGAATCGCTTGCGCAAGCACGGAATACATGTGCGGATTCGCCGGCAGCGCGAGATTGCGCCCGAGGAGATGAAACAGGTGATCGCCCGCGCGGACGCCTGGCGCGACACCGAGACCGAACGCGGTTTCTCCATGGCGCTCGGCAGGCTCGGCGATCGGCTCGACGGCGACTGCCTGCTGGTGGAGGCGGTCAACGGTCAGGATCGCGTACTCGGCATGCTGTCGCTGGTCCCGTGGGGGCGCTCCGGGGCCTCCCTGGAGCTGATGCGCCGCGACCCGCAAGGCCCCAACGGCGTGATGGAGCTGATGATCTCGCAGCTGGCGCTGACCTCCGAACAGCACGCCATCACCAAGATCTCACTCAACTTCGCGGTCTTCCGTTCGGTTTTCGAGGAGGGCGGGCGCATCGGCGCAGGGCCGGTCCTGCGGCTGTGGCGCGGTGTGCTGCTGTTCTTTTCGCGATGGTGGCAACTGGAGGCGCTGTACCGGTCGAATGTGAAATACCAACCGAACTGGGTGCCCCGATTCTTCCTGTTCGAGGAGCGCAGGCAACTGCCACGCGTGGCGGTAGCCAGCGCACTGGCCGAGGGCTTCCTACCGCGGTTCGGCAAGGAACAAGACACCGTGACGCACACCGGCGTCTATAGCGCGGTACCGCCGACAATGACCGGACTGCATCCCGATGGCAGCCCGCCGGACCTGACGGACATCCAGACCGTGGAACCGGGCCATCGCCGTCCGGAGCAGGTACGGGTGCGGATGGACAAGCTGGCCCGGCTCACCGACGCCGGGGTGGACGCTTATCCGGTCGCCTATCCGCCCACCCACACCGTCGCTGCCGCTCGCCGGTCACCACGCGGCACTACCGTCCGGGTGTGCGGCAGGCTGCTGCGCATCCGCGACTACGGCGGCGTGATCTTCGCGGTGGTGCGCGATTGGACCGACGACATCCAGCTGGTCATCGATCGCGATCGGGTCGGCGCCGAACACAGCGCCGAATTCACCGAGTTCTTCGACCTCGGCGATCTGATCGAGATCAGCGGGCAGATCGGGCGCAGCCGTCGCGGTGAGCTCTCACTGCTCGCCGCGGACTGGCGAATGATCGGTAAATGCCTACACCCGTTGCCGGACAAGTGGAAAGGCCTCGCCGATCCCGAGGCGAAGGTGCGTCAGCGCTACGTCGACATGGTGATCAACCCGGAGGCTCGCGAGGTGCTCGCCAAGCGCAGCGCGGTGGTCCGATCACTGCGGGATTCGTTGAACGGCTGGGGTTATCTCGAGGTGGAGACCCCGATCCTGCAGCAGGTGCACGGCGGTGCGAACGCCGCGCCGTTCATCACCCATATCAACGCCTACGACCTGGATCTCTACCTGCGGATCGCACCCGAGCTCTATCTCAAGCGACTGTGCGTCGGCGGTATGGAGAAGGTGTTCGAGCTGGGACGCACCTTCCGCAACGAAGGCGTCGACTTCAGCCACAATCCCGAGTTCACCATTCTCGAGGCCTACGAAGCACACAGCGACTACGAGCGGATGATGCACGTCTGCCGTCAGCTGATCCAGAACGCCGCCATGGCGGCCAACGGCGCGATGGTGGCGCTACGGCCCAACCCGGACGGCTCGTTCGACCAGGTGGACATCTCCGGTGAATGGCCGGTGCGGACCGTGCACGGCGCGGTGTCCGACGCACTGGGCACCGAGATCACCCCGGAGACCGGCCTGGTGGAGCTGCGGGAACTGTGCGATAAGGCGCATGTGCCCTACCAGCACGGCTGGGACACCGGGCAAATGGTGCTGGAGATGTATGAGCACCTGGTGGAATCCACTACCGAGGAGCCGACCTTCTACATCAACTTCCCCACTTCGGTATCCCCGTTGACCAGGGCGCACCGCAGCATTCCCGGGGTGACAGAGCGCTGGGACCTGGTCGCATGGGGCGTCGAACTCGGTACCGCCTACAGCGAACTCACCGATCCGGTCGAGCAACGCCGCAGGCTCACCGAGCAATCCATGCTCGCGGCGAACGGCGATCCGGAGGCGATGGAGCTCGACGAGGACTTCCTGCAGGCGCTCGAGCACGCGATGCCGCCGACCGGTGGACTCGGGATGGGCGTGGACCGAATTGTCATGCTGATCACCGGTCGCAGCATCCGCGAAACCTTGCCCTTCCCGCTGGTGAAGCCGCGCTGAGCTTTCCACACGCCCGATTTGCCCACTAATCTTGGACATTCGGCCCCGGGAGGAGGCCGATACCGATAGAGATGGGGAAGTATATGTACCTCGACCTGTTGACCAACGCGAGTCTGCTGGACCATACGGTGTGGGCGAGCCCGGACACCTGGGCCGCGGGCGACACGTGGACCCAGGCGCTGGATTACGCGGGCAAGAAAAAGAAGAAGAGCAACGGCGGACTGATCTTCGGCGGGCTTTGCTGCCTGCTCGTCGTCGCGCTGATCATCGGCGGCATCTACCTGCTCAAGAGCCGCAAGAATCAGAACTGACCGCACCGACCGGTAGTCGGTACCCAGACGAAGGGCCCGGGTCGCTCGCCGCGACCCGGGCCCTTCGTGGCTCTCGGGGTTGCCCCGAACTCCGCAGATCGCGGTGCGCTCGGTAGCTACTTCCGCATCGAGGGGCAGTTCGTCCTCGCTCGCGGCCGCGGCGTCATCGGGACCGTGGAGGCTCGACGCAACCGACTTCAGGACGACGACGGCTGCCGCGAGCGCAACGACGACCAGTGCGGCGCCGACCCAGAACGCAAGATGGAACCCACTGTTCAGGGCCTCGTTGGCGACAACGCCGTCCTTCAGCAGATGCTCGGTCCTGCTCGCCGACAAGGTGGCGAGGACCCGAACATGCCCGCGACGGTCAGCACCTGAATCACATTGGCGCCGGACAGGTTCCGCGAGCGGAAGATCTTCAGCGGCATCAGCGGATTCTTCGCGGTGCCCTCACGCAGGACGAATCCGGCCAGCAGCACGAGCGCAGCAGCACCGAGGCCGAGCGTCACCGGGTCGGTCCAGCCGTACTCGGCCGCGGGCTTGACAATCGTGTAGACACCGAGCATCAGCGCGGAGGTAATCAGCACGGCGCCAGGGATATCCGCGCCCGGGACTTCCCGGCATCAGTCCCAACGTGCTGTCGCAACGACTCGGCAGTGGTCTCCCTGCGCACCTTCTTCGTGCCCGAATCCGCCGCCGAGGTGCGGGCAACCTACGACCTCTACTTCACCGGCCCCGACGCGGCCACCGACGAATTCCACGCGATCGTGGACAACGGCGTCTTCACCATCACCCGCGGCGCCACCGGAACAGCAGGAACCGCGGTCCACACCGGCGTCCCGGCCTTCATCGCCGTCGTTTCCACGGGCACCGGCTTGCGGACAGCATCGCCGCACGCGACATCACCATCGCGGGCGATGTCGCCGCCATCGAGCAGTTCGTGACCTTCTTCGCGCTGCCCGCGCAATGCGCGGCCAGCGAGGCCGGGTAGGCCGCAGCCGGAATCGCCCGGCCTCCGACGGGCGCAGCCGATACGGCAGAGTGGGCTGTGTGCAGTTGATTCTCGTTCGTCACGCCCAACCGCTTCGGGTCATGAACGCCGACAGCCCGGCCGATCCCGAATTGGCCGCCGTCGGACTCGAGCAGGCCGAGCGGGTGCCCGCGGCGCTGAGCCACCATCGGATCAGCCGCGTGGTGAGCAGCCCGCAGCGGCGCGCCCGCGACACGGCCGCGCCGACCGCCGCCAAGCTCGGCCTCGATGTCGACATCGTCGACGACCTCGCGGAATACGATCGCGACTTGCCCGCCTACATTCCGATCGAAGACGCCAAGATCGAATTCCGGACCGCCTACGAACGCATCAAGGCCGGTCAACTGCCCGAGCAGGTCGACGCCGACGCTTTCCGCACCCGGGTACGCGACGCCGTCCTCGAGATCGCCTCGGCCACCGATCCCGCCGACACAGTCGCCGTCTTCGCGCACGGCGGTGTGATCAATGTGATCCTGCAGGAAGTGCTCGACCTGGCACGGCCGCTGACCTTTCCGATCGACTACTGCTCGATCACCCGAATCCTGTATTCGCGTACCGGCCGCCGCACCGCGGCGACCGTCAACGAGAACGGTCATGTCTGGGATCTGTTGCCGCGCAACATCGCTGCGCGGGACTGAGCTTTCGGCCTTCGGCGCAGGAGTCACTCACAGACGATTGCCAGTGTGATCGCACCGGCATGCCAGCCTCGGAACCTTCTATGGAACCGGTGAGCCGCCGCACCGCGACTCACGGTTCGAGAGAAAGGAATTCCGTGTTGCTCTCCAAGACACCGATCTCGTTCAGGCGTCGCCTCGCCCGAGTGGCGGTGGCCGGCGCGCTGGTCACCGTTCCGCTCGCCACACTGGCGGTCACCGCGTCCGCCGAGACTCCAGACCCCGCAGGCACCGCGCAGGTCCAAGCGGTATCGGGCGAAACCGTCCAGGAAGGAACGGAAATCAACGGCCCGCGCGGCGGTCACGACTTCCCTGATCGGCCGGGTCCGGACGGGCCGCGGGCGGAGTTCCGCGAACGCGGCGACCACCACGGCCATGGCAACGGGCCGCATCAGTTCGATCGGGTGCTGCCGCCGACCGGTTCGGCAGGTAGCAGCTAGCCATCGACACACTGAAGGCCACCCCCGCGCGGGAGGTGGCCTTCAGTGTTTCTTGCTCGAGATCAGGCCATGCCCGCGATCCAGTTGTGCATCCAGGAGACAGCGGTCTGGCCGCCACCCACCGAGTAGCTGCCGTAGAGCGTGTGGGCCTGCGACTTGTAGAACTCCTCGAGTTCCTTGGCCCGCTGCTGGTTGGCGGAGTCGGTGAGCTGCGACTGCAGCAGCGGCACACCGCCACGCGCCATCAGGTCGTTCATGATCGCGCCCGCTTCGAGCTGGTAGCGCCAGATGTTGGCCGGATTCGCGTCGGAGGTCTGGGCCAGCCAACCCGCGAATCGGGTCACGAAGTCGTCGGACGCGGTGGCGCAGTAGAGATCATCGGTCGCGCAAATGGTTCTGGTGCGGTCGCTGACCCAGCCGAAGCCACCGACGCGCGGGCCACCCGCGCCTGCACCCGCGGCGGGCGGGCCGACCTGAACATCGGTGGGCGAGCGACGCGGGTCGGAGATCAGGCCGACGCCCGCGATCCGGTCCGGCGGCACAACGCCGAGGCCCGTGCCGATTTCGGCCGCGAGATCACCGGCCGCGTCCGCGCCCTGGCTGTAACCGACGAGAGCGATTCTGGTGCCGGCGCACCGCTGTGCCATCGCGCCGACCAGTCCGCGCGCCTTGTCGGTCGCTTCCTTCTTCGAGGCACCGTAGACATCGCCTTCCCACGGGAACGCGGTCGCGGCGTAGGTCACGTAGTCGACGTCGGTGGAACGGGGCAGCCCATTGGTGACGCCAGAGAGCATGCCGGGCTGTGGTTTCTTGTCGTGTCCGGTCTCCCAGGTGCCGGGGATGGCAACGACATACAGGCTCGGGCACCCCGGATCGGCCGTTACAGAACCGCTACCGAAGACCAAACCAGACGTCATCGCCGCACACGCACCGAGGACCGCGGCAACTTTCTTCAACTGCATACTGCTCCAGTTCAACCTTTGCTCCCGAGGGAGCAAATTCCCGACAAGTTGTCACTACCTATGCTGACCTCGGCGGATGTCGTTCCAGTGCACGTCGGATGAACGAAAATCACCCGCCAGCATGACGTACGCTACGCAATCCACATCCCAAGATTCGAGGCACACCGAAGATCACAATAGGGCCACAGCCTCGTCGACGCCATTCGAACCAGAAGGCGTGTCCGATTCCCGCCCCATCCGTTTGGCACGCCGGACACAGTCCGCCGACAGCCGCACCGCACCGGGCCGAGCGAACACGAAGCACTCGCCGCGCCGGGCCGAGCGAAGGCGAAGCACTCGCCGCGCCGGGCCGAGCGAAGGCGAAGCACTCGCCGCGCCGGGCCGAGCGAAGGCGAGGCACTCGCATATCGCCGCCGCCCGGTTCACCTGCGTCACATGAACAGTCACCACGACGGCAGTAACAAATGTCGAGCACACAGGTACTCGACGACAAAGGCGCCTGTGGATTTCGCAATCCACAGGCGCCTTCCGCTCCGGTAAGAGGCGGGTCTATCTACTCAGCGCTGCGCGACCATCGTGGGGGTGATGGGCGCGGGCAGCGCGGTTTCACCTTCCAAGAACTTGTCGACAGCGGCCGCGGCAGCACGGCCTTCGGCGATCGCCCAGACGATCAGCGACTGGCCGCGGCCCATATCGCCTGCGACGAAGACACCGGGGATGTTGGTCGCCCAGTTCTTGTCGCGCTGGACATTGCCGCGCTGGTCGTAGCCGACGCCGAGACCTTCGAGCAGACCGGGCTTTTCGGGACCGGTGAAGCCCATGGCCAGCAGGACCAGGTCGGCCTCGAGGGTGAAGTCGGTGCCTTCCACCTTCTCGAAGCGGCCGTTGACCATCTTGACCTCGTGGGCCTCCAGCCCGGTGACCTTTCCGTCGGCGCCGACGAAACGCTCGGTGTTCACCGAGAACACCCGCTCGCCGCCCTCTTCGTGCGCCGAGGAAACCCGGTACATCAGCGGGTAGGTCGGCCACGGAGTGGACGAGGCACGCTCCTGCGGCGGACGCGGCATGATCTCGAACTGGTGGATGCTCTCGGCGCCCTGCCGGTGCGAAGTGCCGAGGCAGTCGGCGCCGGTGTCACCGCCACCGATGATGATGACCTTCTTGTCCTTGGCGTGGATCGGCGGCAGGCCGTCGGCGTCGGCGACATCGTCACCGAGCTGCACCCGGTTGGCCCACGGCAGGAATTCCATCGCCTGATGGATGCCGTCCAGGTCGCGTCCCGGAATCGGCAGGTCACGCGCGAGCGTCGCACCACCAGCGAGCACCACCGAGTCGAACCGCTCGCGCAGCTGCTCGGCAGTGATGTCGACACCGACGTTCACACCGGTCTTGAAGATGGTGCCCTCGGCCTCCATCTGCGCGATCCGGCGGTCGATGAAGCGCTTCTCCATCTTGAATTCCGGGATGCCGTAGCGCAGCAGACCGCCGATGCGGTCGGCCCGCTCGAACACGGTCACGGTGTGGCCCGCGCGGGTCAGCTGCTGCGCGGCGGCCAGACCGGCCGGACCGGAACCGACGACGGCGACCTTCTTGCCGGTGATGCGGGTCGGGTAGACCGGGGTCACCCAGCCCTCGTCGAAGGCGTTCTCGATGAGGTCGATCTCGACCTGCTTGATCGTCACCGGGTCTTGGTTGATGCCCAGGACACAGGACGCCTCGCACGGCGCGGGGCACAACCGCCCGGTGAACTCCGGGAAGTTGTTGGTCGCGTGCAGCCGGTCGATGCCCTCACGCCACTGGCCCTTGTAGACCAGGTCGTTCCACTCCGGGATCAGGTTGCCCAGCGGACAGCCATTGTGGCAGAACGGAATACCGCAATCCATGCACCGGCTGGCCTGACGCTGGAGGGTCTCCTTCGGGTACCCCTGCTCGTAGACCTCTTTCCAGTCCATCAGACGCAGGGGAACCGGACGACGCGTCGGCAGCTCCCGCTTGGTGTGCTTCAGAAATCCTTGCGGGTCAGCCACGTGCCGCCCCCGAATGGTCACAGCGCCTCGTCGACGTCATCTCTAGAACTCTCCGGTCAGCCACGTGCCGCCTCCATAATCGCCTCGTCGACATCCGTGCCGTTCTTCTCGGCCTCGGAAATCGCGAGCAGAACCTTCTTGTACTCCCGCGGCATGACCTTCACGAAGTGGTTCACCTGCTGCGACCAATCGCTCAGAATGCGGTCGGCGACAGCGGAACCCGTCTGATCACGGTGCTGGGTGATGATGTCGCGCAGCCAGGTGAAATCGTCACCTGACAGTTGCTCGACGGCGTCGGCCTGCTCCGGGTTGAGCCTGGCCTCGAAGGTGCCGTTCGGGTTGTAGACGAACGCGACACCGCCGGACATACCTGCACCGAAGTTACGGCCGGTCTCACCGAGGATGACGACCCGACCACCGGTCATGTACTCGCAGCCGTGGTCGCCCACGCCCTCGACCACCGTGGTGGCGCCCGAGTTACGCACCGCGAACCGCTCGCCGACGACGCCGCGGATGAACGCCCTGCCGCTGGTCGCGCCGAACAGGATCACATTGCCCGCGATGATGTTCTCTTCCGCCACGAACTCGGCCGGCGCGGTCAGGGATGGGCGGACCACCAGGTGGCCGCCGGAAAGCCCCTTGCCGACATAGTCGTTCGCGTCACCGAGCACCCGCAGCGTGATGCCGGCGGGGACGAACGCGCCGAAGCTGTTGCCCGCAGAGCCGGTGAAGGTGATGTCGATGGTGTCGTCGGGCAGGCCCGCACCACCGTAGAGCTTGGTCACCTCGTGGCCGAGCATGGTGCCGACGGTGCGGTTGACGTTCGAGATCTTGGTTTCGAACTTCACCGCCTGGCCACGCTCGAGGGCATCGCGGCTCTGCGTGATGAGCTGCTGGTCGAGTGCCTTGTCCAGACCGTGGTCCTGCGTCTTGGTGCAGCGACGGTCCTGGCGCATGAACGCCGTCTCGACGTCGTCGAGGATCGGCGAGAGGTCCAGCTTGCTGGCCTTGAAGTGCTGCTTGGCTTTGGTGGTGTCGAGCATGTCGACCCGGCCGATGGCCTCGTCGAGCGTACGGAAGCCCAACTGCGCCAGCAGTTCCCGAACCTCTTCGGCGATGAACAGCATGAAGTTCTCGACGAACTCCGGCTTGCCGGTGAAGCGCTCGCGCAGCACCGGGTTCTGCGTCGCGACACCCACCGGGCAGGTGTCGAGGTGGCAGACCCGCATCATGATGCAGCCCGACACCACCAAAGGCGCAGTGGCGAAACCGAATTCCTCGGCACCGAGCAGCGCGGCGATCATCACGTCGCGGCCGGTCTTCATCTGACCGTCGACCTGCACGACGATGCGGTCGCGAAGTCCGTTGAGCAGCAACGTCTGCTGGGTCTCGGCCAGGCCGAGTTCCCACGGGCCACCCGCGTGCTTGAGCGAGGTCAGCGGTGAGGCGCCGGTGCCGCCGTCGTGACCGGAGATCAGCACCACGTCCGCGTGCGCCTTCGACACACCGGCCGCAACCGTGCCGACGCCAGGCTCCGCAACAAGTTTCACGTGAATCCGCGCCTGCGGGTTCGCGTTCTTCAGGTCGTGGATCAGCTGCGCCAAGTCCTCGATCGAGTAGATGTCGTGGTGCGGCGGCGGCGAGATCAGGCCGACGCCGGGCGTCGAGTGCCGTACCTCGGCGACCCACGGGTACACCTTGTGCGCCGGAAGCTGGCCACCTTCACCGGGCTTTGCGCCCTGCGCCATCTTGATCTGGATGTCGGTGCAGTTGGTCAGATAGTGTGCGGTCACACCGAAGCGGCCCGACGCCACCTGCTTGATCGCACTGCGCCGCCAGTCGCCGTTCTCCTCCGGCTCGAAGCGCGACGGGCTTTCGCCGCCCTCACCCGAGTTCGAACGTCCACCGAGACGGTTCATCGCGATCGCCAGGGTCTCGTGCGCCTCCGAGGAGATGGAGCCGTAGCTCATCGCGCCGGTGGAGAACCGCTTGACGATCTCGCTGGCCGGCTCGACCTCGTCGATCGAGATCGCGGCCCGGGTGGTGGTGTTGAACTTGAACAGGCCGCGCAGCGAGGCGAGCTGCTCGGACTGGTTGTCGACCAGCTTGGTGTACTCCTTGAAGATCGAGTACTGACCGGTGCGGGTCGCGTGCTGCAGTTTGAACACGGTGTCCGGGTTGAACAGGTGATATTCGCCCTCGCGACGCCACTGGTATTCACCGCCCACCTCGAGCTCGCGGTGCGCGCGCTCGTTGCGGTTCTCCAGGAACGCGACGGTGTGGCGAGCGGCCACATCGGTGGCGATCTCGTCGAGTCCGATGCCGTCGAGATGCGAACGCAGACCGGTGAAGTACTCGTCCACCAGGTCCTGCGACAGGCCGATGACCTGGAACAGCTGGGCGCCGGTGTAGGAGGCCAGGGTGGAGATGCCCATCTTGGACATCACCTTCAGCACACCCTTGCTTGCGGCCTTGTTGTAGTTCGCGACCGCCTTGCGGTAGTCGGCGGCCAGATCACCGGTGCTGCCGGGGACCTCGAGTGCGCCGCGCTCGAGCATGTCCTCGATGGTCTCGAAGGCCATGTACGGGTTGATCGCGCCCGCACCGAAGCCGACGAGCATGGCCATGTGGTGCACCTCGCGGGCGTCACCGGCCTCGACGACCAGACCGACCATGGTGCGCGTGCGCTCGCGGACCAGGTGGTGGTGCACCGACGAGGTCAGCAGCAGCGACGGAATCGGCGCCAGCTTCTCGTTGGACTCACGGTCGGACAGCACGATGATCCGCGCACCGCCGTCGATGGCGGCCGACACCTGGGTGTTGATCGCCTCGAGCGCCTTGCGCAGGCCTTTGCCGCCCTCCTTGACCTGGTACAGACCGCGCACAACCACCGAACGCAGCTCGGGCTGCGAACCGTCATCGTTGATGTGCACGAGCTTGGCCAGCTCGTCGTTGTCCACGATCGGCGACGCCACGGTGATTTGGTGGCAGGACTCCGGTCCCGGGTTCAGCAGGTCGGCTTCCGGACCGATCGCCCGGCGCAGGCTGGTAACGACTTCCTCGCGGATCGCGTCCAGCGGCGGGTTGGTGACCTGCGCGAACAGCTGCGAGAAGTAATCGAACAGCAGTCGCGGTCGCGACGAGAGCACCGCGATCGGGGTGTCGGTGCCCATCGAGCCGAGCGCCTCGAGACCGGTCTTCGCCATCGGTGAGATCAGCAGATTCAGCTCTTCGTTGGTATATCCGAAGATCTGCTGCCGGATCAGCACGCGATCGTGCGACATGTGCACGTGCGGGCGGTCGGGCAGGTCGGCGAGCTTGGTCACGCCCGCGTCGAGCCACTGCTGGTACGGGTGCTCGCCGGCCAGCTGCGACTTGAGCTCCTCGTCGCCGACGATGCGGCCCTGCGAGGTGTCGACAAGGAACATGCGGCCGGGCTGCAGCCGGACCTTCTTGACCACCTTCGCCGGATCGATGTCGAGGACACCGACCTCGGAGGCCATCACGACGAGGCCGTCGTCGGTGACCCAGATGCGGCTGGGGCGTAGGCCGTTGCGGTCGAGCACGGCGCCGACGACGGTGCCGTCGGAGAAGCACACCGATGCGGGGCCGTCCCACGGCTCCATCAGCATGGAGTGGTAGCGGTAGAAGGCCCGGCGCTGCGGGTCCATCGTCTCGTTACGCTCCCAGGCTTCGGGAATCATCATCAAGACTGCGTGGGGCAGGCTGCGGCCGCCGAGGTGCAGCAGTTCCAGCACCTCGTCGAAGCGGGCAGTATCGCTTGCCCCGGGCGTACAAACCGGGAAGATCTTCTCGAGTCGGTTGTTGCCCGCCTCGTTGGTGCCGAACACGTCGGAGCGCAGCAGCGCCTCGCGGGCCCGCATCCAGTTCTCGTTACCGGTGACGGTGTTGATCTCACCGTTGTGCGCTACGCGGCGGAACGGGTGCGCCAGCGGCCAGGACGGGAAGGTGTTGGTGGAGAACCTGGAGTGCACGATGCCGAGGGCGGACTCCATCCGGTCGTCCTGCAGGTCCAGGTAGAAGGCGCGCAGCTGCGGCGTAGTGAACATGCCCTTGTAGACGAAGGTCTGCCCGGACAGGCTCGGGAAGTACACCGACTCCTTGCCGACCGCACCTTCGCCCGCACCCGCCTTGCCGAGCTCGTGCTCCACCCGCTTACGCACGACGTAAGCACGGCGCTCGAGATCCATGCCCGACAACTGCTCGGCGGCACCCTTCGGGGAGCCGATGAAGATCTGCCGGAAGGTCGGCATGGCGTCGCGGGCCAAGGCGCCGAGGGTGGATTCGTCGGTGGGCACGTCGCGCCAGCCGAGCACCGCGAGGCCCTCGGATTCGACGATCCGCTCCAGGCCGTAGGCGGCCTTGGTCGCCTCACGGCGGGCCTGCGGCAGGAAGGCGATACCGGTGGCGTAGGAGCCCTCCGGCGGCAACTCGAAATCGACCACGGCACGGAAGAACCGGTCCGGAATCTGGATCAGGATGCCTGCACCGTCACCACTGTTGGGTTCGGCGCCTGCGGCACCACGGTGCTCCAGGTTCAACAGAGCCGTAATAGCCTTGTCGACGATGTCGCGGCTGCGGCGGCCGTACATGTCGACGACGAATGCGACACCACAGGCGTCGTGTTCGTTCGCCGGGTCATAGAGCCCGATGGGTCCAGGGGACCTGTGGCCAGGAAGTTGCGTCATGCCTCTGCCTTCAAGAAAGTCGGCCTCGATGAGGTTGGCCTGCGTGGAAAAACGGCCTTTCGTCGAATGCCTCCGTCAAGACTGCGCCCGTACATTCCGGATCCAGCCGCGCTGATGGTCCGGCGTGCAGTCACGTCTCCAGTTGTCCACCCGCTGGTGTTACGTAGTGGGTGCTCGGCGGTAACGGAACACTGACGAGTTCCTCACCTCCGTGCGGGTGCTCGCCCGCTACGCTGAGCACCGGCGTGAGGTACCCGAGCGGGCAATCGTGGCCGAACATTCTGTGTTCGACGTAAGAGCAAACGATAAGTCAGGTCCAGGGCCCAACCAACTAAGGTTTCACTAATAACCAGGTCTAGCTGGGCTTCTTGATCACGGTCCTCCACGTGTGCGCGTTGTCCAGTGTAAAGCAGCGAACCTGGCGGGATCGATCCCCTGGCACCGAGTGCCAGGTAATGGCACCAGGCGGGTCAGACCTGGCCATTCACGCCGAACGCACTGCCAGAACTGGCCCTCACCTGCACCGAAGATGATTTCCCCTGCTCCGCAGCAGGCAAACCACCTTGTCGGCGGCTAACTCGACAAGGACCCCGGTGAGACATTTCCGACAGGGTCATGACAAGCACAGAACCCGATCCGACCGTCCGGACTCTTTTGCTTTTTGTGGTTTTCAGCACACTTCCAGCAATCATTCTGAAGTGCTCTTCGACACACAGCGAAAACATCAGCGCGCCATCGAAACCCGCCCGCTGACTACTGCGCCGTAGTCAGCGTGTCGCCGAACCCACCCTCGGGCTATGGCGCACAGAGGGCAGCGGCGGCGCGAATCAGGGCGACTTGGTGCAGCGCATCGACACGCCCCGAGGTGAGGACACCGAAAACGCTGGGCGCGAGCCTTTCCATGCAGTCGGGCGCGGTCAGTTCGTCACGCTGTGCGGCCAACTGTTCGACGATGTCCACGTTCAGCCGATCGATCCGCGGGCGCACCTTCGTCAGGTCCGGTGGGGCCGCGGGCGCCGCCGCCGGATCGAATCGCCATCGCGCGACCAGTCCGCGCTGGACGATCTTGCTCGCCTCGATCTGGCCGAAAAACACCTGCCTGATCCAGTTTTCGGGCAGGGCGCGGCCGGCGCCGAACCGGGCCATATCGTCGTAGACCTGGGCCTCGCGGCCCGGATCATCGATCGACGGCTCGGTTCCGAGCTGCCGCGCTGTCGCCCACTTCGCCGCGGCGACCGCGTCGGCGGTGTCGAGCCGATCGGCCACCAACTCGACGAGGCCGCGCAGTGACCCGACACGCGGCTCGGCAGGCGACGCGAGCGCGCTAGCAGGAATCAGCACGGCCAGCACCACCGACAGCAGTACCAGCAGGCCACCGCGCATATCCCGACCTCCACGCTCGGAAACGAATCACCGTGCCAGGTTAGGCGGCCGCCGCGCTGTCGCTCGGCCCGACGCGACCGGCGACGGACTCCGTCCGGCAGTCCCATCGAGCCGCCTGCTCGCCTTCCCTCGATGGGGCGTGGCCGTCGACGGACTCCTTCCCCGGCGTGCCGCCAGGTGGTCGACCTGCGGCTCGGTTCGACTGCGCCGAGCATTTCCGCTCGTGGGGAGGCATCCAGCAACCGAATCTTTGTGAACCTGAACACATCCACTGGGCCGTGCTCGGTGTGTCGGGCCATGGCCTGTCACGCTGTGACAACGAATCTGTGACAGTTTCGCCAAGCTCGCCACAAGGACTGGGACGTAGAGGATGTGAGATCCCATGACGGTCACCGGCATGTTCGCTTGGCTCGGCGGAGGTCCCGAGCGGACGCCGGGAGCGACAGCACCCGGCACCGAACTCGATGACCGGCACGAGCACGCGAGTTACGCCGTCACCGGTGCTGTCGTGCTGCTGTTCGCGACGGTGTCCGGCGCAATAACGACGCTCGCTCTCGCTGCGGCCGACACCTGGCCGTTGCTCGCCATCAGCGCCGCGGCCCTCGTCGTCGCGCTGCTGGCCGGCGCGGTCGCTCGCGCGCTCGCCACCCCACGCCCCGGTCGCGCACCGGACCGGCTCGGGGTCATCGCGCGGATCGCCGTGGCGGTTTTGGTCGGCGGGTTGGTTGCCGAGCTGGCCTCGGTCGTCGTTTTCGGTGGTTCCGTCGACCGGCTCTTGGATGAGAAGGCCCAGCGCTCGGTCGCCTCGGCTCCTGCGGTGGTGACCGCCGACGCCGAGCTGGACCGCGCCCGCGCCGACCGGACCTCACTGGATCAGGCGATCGCCAAGGCGCAAACCGACATCGACCACGCACTGATCATTGCGCGCTGTGAATTCAACCCGAGCCGGGAATGTCCGCAGACCCGTATCACCGGGGTGCCCGGCCGCGGACCCGAAGCCCAGACCGCCAACGACATGCTCGCGGATGCCCGCAAGCAGCTGGCCGCGGCGCAGGACCGGGTGCCCGCGCTCGACCAGCGCATCGCCGACGAC
Organism: Nocardia sp. NPDC051463; assembly: GCF_040681975.1. Lineage (NCBI taxonomy): Bacteria > Bacillati > Actinomycetota > Actinomycetes > Mycobacteriales > Nocardiaceae > Nocardia > Nocardia sp. NPDC051463. The sequence goes on along the minus strand of NZ_JBFBAB010000006.1, from coordinate 138,926 downwards.
GAAAAGACCGTCCGCACAGCCGAATCCGCCGCTTTCGCCGACGCCGATCGCGGCCTCGGCGCGCGCTGGCAGGCCATGAACGAATACACCGGCCACGACGCGGGCGCGCTGCCACTTCGGGTGCTGACGATTGTGGCTTTGATCTTCCTGGCATTGCTGCCGCTGATCCTTCGGTGGTGGCGCGGCGATACCTCGTTCGACCGCCGCCTCGCCGCCCACATCGTGCAGGACCGCGCCGCGCGCACCGCCGACGCCGCGATCGCCACCAAACGCGCCGAGGTACGGACCGAGGCAGCCGCCCTGCGCGCCGATCACGAACTCACCGCGGCGCGGCTGGCCATCGAGGCGGACACCGCGATCGACCGGGAACGCGAGCGCACCCGCATCATCGGCGCTATCGGCGGGATCGAGTTCGGCATCACCGAGCCGCCGCGCCGCCGCGAACTACCAGCCGCACCGGCTGACGACCGAGAGGACACCTCCGTGTCTCACGCGACACCGCACCTACCCGCGACCGTCACCAGCGGGGCACTCGCACCAGCGACCACCGCAGCCGCACCGACCCCTGCCGTCGCGGCCCCCACCCCGGCCGCGCCCAAGGGCGGCGGCCTCGAACTCCCCATCATCGGCACGGTGCCCTTCTCCGACACGGCGGCCCGTTTCATCCGCCCCCTCGTCCCGTCCTTCGTCACCAACGCGATCGACTCCGCAACCCACCCGTTGCGCACCGCACGCCAAGCCTTCGAAGAGGTCGAGGAAATCACCTTCACCCTCCGCCGCACCCGCAAGGTCACCGTGGACTCCCAGGACTCGCACGCACCCACGATGAACGCCGCCCCCCTCGGCTACCAACTCCCTCCTGGTTCACCCCAATGGCAGGCCGCCCAGCACATCGCCTCCACTGTTGTCGACGCGGACTACCAGCAGCACTACGCGTCCCCGAACGACCCCCGCTACTTCGGACTGCCGCCCACCGGCGCGCCCCGCTACGGTCTGCCCGCGACGCCCGCCCACAGCGAGCTCTCCACCCACCACACCCCCGAACTCCCCCACCGCCCCCAACACGAACTCCCACCCGGCCACTGACCCCACCTCGACCCGCCCCTCCCCCGAAGCCCACACCCGCCGAGTTGCGCAGCACCCAATCGAGCGCAGTGAAAGGGTGGCTCAACTCCTCGTATCAGCCGCCATTTCTCTCACCGACCCGACTTGACCACGGGGTGTGGGGTCGGGCGGGATGCCGGTCAGCATCGCAGCTCTGTGTCCTTGGGCCGCACACTCTGCACTCATGCCCGAGAGTGACGTGAGGCCGGCCGCGCTTGCTGCGGCCCCATGGGGGTCGCGGCTGCTCGGGCCCGCCGAGGAGTCGTCGGGGCGGCGGCGGATTCGGATGCTGCCGGTGCATTCCGGTGGCGCTGGTGCTCGGCGCAATCGCAACCCGCACCGTCAGCGTCGCGCGCGATGTCGGCGAGCGCGAACGCCACCGGGTCGGCATCGCACGCGCCGAGATCGACGAAGCCGTCGTCCACGTCGAGTTTTCACCGCCCGGTGCGCGTGAGCTCGAGCTTGCGCGGGCGGAGTCGTCCCGGCCGCCCGCGGCTCCGGCGTGCGGCGCGAATCGCGACCGAGAGGGTTCGGGCGCCACCCACCCTCACACCGAAATCCGAGCACCACCGAAGCCGGATACCTGCCCGACAGCAGCGCTCTACGACCGGGCCGTGCGCAGCCGGAACGCCACCGACGCGGCGAGGAGCATCATCGCCGAAGTGCCGATGGCCGCGATGTGAATCCCCGAGACGAACGCCTCGTGCACCGAGGTCAGGAACTCGGCACCGACGGCTTCCGGCAGTCCGCGCGCGACTTCTGTTGCACCGCCGAGAGATTCGGACGCGGCCTCCGCATGCTCGGCGGGGATGCGCGACAGGTCGAGGCCGTTGCGGAATACCGCCATGACCACGCTGCCGAGCACCGCGACACCCAGCGCGATGCCGGTCTCGTACGCCGTTTCCGAGACCGCTGCCGCCGCACCGGCTCGCGCCGCAGGCGCGGAGCTGACCACCAGATCCGACGAGATCGTCAGCGAGACACCGACACCGGCGCCGGTGCACAGGAAGGCGACGATGAAGGTCACGTTGCTCGTCGCATCGCCCCCGAGCAGCAGAAATAGCGCCGAACCCATCGCCGCAACCAGCAGCGAACCGCTGAGCACCAGGCCGGGCCGCAGATACCGCACCAACCACGCGGATGCCAGCGCGGCGATCACGTTGGCCGCAAGACCGGGCAACAGCAGCAGGCCCGCCTCCAAGGGCGAGTGGCCGAGGACGAGTTGCAGGTACTGCGAGGCGAAGAACAGCTCGCCTGCCAACGCGAACACCGAAAGCAAGCTGGTGAGCACCGCGATGCGAAACCTCGGCACTGCGAACAGCTTCAGATCGATCATCGGGTGCTCTAGACCGCGCTGCCGATGCACGAACAGCACACCGGCGAGCACGCCGATCGCACCGATGCCGACCATTCCCAGGCTGGGACCGTGGGCAGCGCTCTCCTTGACCGCGTACACCACCGGCACCAGAGCCAGCATGGACAGCGCGGCACTCGGCAGGTCGAACCGGCCGGGGTTGGGATCACGGGATTCCGGAATGAGGACCGGACCGAGCACCAGCAGTGCCAGCATGACCGGCAAGTTCACCAGGAACACCGCACCCCACCAGTAGTGCTCGAGCAGCCAGCCGCCCAGCAGCGGACCCGCCGCCGCGCCACCGCCCGCCATCGCACTCCAGACCGCGATGGCAACCGTGCGCTGACGCGGATCGAGGAACATCGAGCGGATCAAGCCGAGCGTTGCGGGCATCAGGGTCGCGCCCGCGACACCTTGCAGCACGCGGGCGGCGATGAGCATCTCGGGTGAAACCGACCAGGCCGCGATCGCCGACGCGACCGCGAAGCCGACGCCGCCCATCAGCAGCAGCTTGCGCCGCCCGATCCGGTCGCCGAGGTTGCCCATCACCACCAGCAGACCAGCGAGGACGAACGAATACACGTCGATGATCCATAGCAGCTGCGGTGTGGTCGGCGTCAGATCGGCGCTGATCGCGGGCACCGCGAGATCGAGCACCGTGGCGTCGACGGCGAGCAGCAGCAGTGCGAGTGCGAGCACGGCGAGGCCGGCCCAGTCGCGGGTGGTGGCGCGGGGCGGGGCGATGGTCCCTGTCGCCATCCCGACAACGTTCCGGCTGTCCTGTGTGGTCTGTGTGCTCATCGGCTTTCCCGACTATTGTCGTGGTCTTCTTACCGTCCAGACGGTACAGTAGATTCGCATTACCGTCCAGCCGGTATAGTCGTCCGGGTGACGGCAACCACCCGCGACCGCATCCTGGACGCGCTCGAAACTCTGCTGCTGGAAAAGGGCATGTCCCAGGTGACGCTGGAAAGCGTCGCCGCGACCGCAGGCGTCTCCAAAGGCGGCCTGCTCTATCACTTCAAGAGCAAGGACGCCCTGCTCGCCGGCCTGGTCAGACGCCTCGGCGAACGTGCGGAGCAGCACCTGGGCGACGCCGTCGCGCACGGCACCTCGGTCGCCGAGTGGTATTTGCAGACCCCGAACCCCGACGACGCCGCGGAAGCCGTAGAACTCGAGGTCTACCGATCCATGCTCGCGACCATGCGCACGATCGATGCCAGCTCCGGCCCGGACACCGGCGAGGTGCAGCAGGCACTCACCGACATGCTGAACGCCTGGTCGACCGGCCTCGACGAGGAAATCGACGACCCGGTGCGCGCCGACATCGTCCGGCTGGTCGGTGACGGCGTTTACCTGCGGGCTCTGCTCGGTTTGCCGCCCATCGAGCCACAGCGGTATCGAGCCGTTGTGGATCGCCTACTCGAACGCTGAGCGGACAGATTCCCGCTCCACTACCGGCGAAGCCGCCCTGCACGCTCTAGACTCGGCCCCGTGCAACCAGCCGCCGAGCAGGCCGGTGCCGTCGGGGCGGGAGATCATCCATCACCAGGGTCACCTGGGCCGACGGTGCCGATCCGTCCACTGCGCTTTCGTGAACTGCTCGACGAGCCGTTCGCGCTGATCCAGGCGAACATCGTCGTGCTGGCCTGTGTGACGGTGGTCGGATTGGTCGTCGCCGAGCTGATCGTCGTCGCGATCACCGCAGGCGGGTCGCACTTGACGCACGGTTCCGATCAGGGCACCCGATGGGCCGCGATCCTGTCGACCGCGGCCTGCGCCTGGTTGCTGCGGTTCGTGCTGCGCGGGCTGACCGTCGCGATCGGGCTTGCCAGTGTCTCCGGATCCCCGATCGGGTGGCGCACCGCGCTGCGCAGGACGGCGACCGTCGGCATACCCCTACTGGTGTTCCATGTGCTGTTCACGCTGGTCGGGGTGAGCGTGCTGGCGCTGGGCAGCATTCTTGTCGTCACCTTCCCGCTCGGGCTGCTGTGGCTCGGTCACCTGCGGGCTCAGCGGTTCGTCGCGGTGCCGGTGATATTCGTCGAGCAGGCCTCGCACGCCACCGCGGTAGCGCGGTCGCGACTGCTCGTCGCCGGAGCAGAGTGGCCGACCGCGGGTCTGTGGCTATGCCAGCGCGGGCTGACGGTGCTGCTGGCCGTGCCGCTGCTCGGCATCCCGCGGTTCCTCTCGGATTTCTCGGGCACCCACCGCTGGCAGGTCATCGTGCTCACCACCTCGGCGGTGCTGTTGATCGTCGCCTTCGGTGAGGTCGTCGAGGCGGCAACACGCGTGGTGTCGTATGTGGATCGGCGTTGCCGCCGTGAAGGACTCGATATCCGGGTGCCGGAGCCACGATGACCGACGCCGAGCACCCGACCGACAGCCTCACACCCCAGACCTGGCCTCCGGTGCGCGAGCCCGCGGCCCCACCGCCGCCTCGGCTCGGCGCGGCCGCGCAGCATCGCGCCGCCGCCGAGTCCGCCGCCGAGCACCGTGACTTCGATGCCGCACTGCGCGAACGCTTCCGCGCCGTGCTGCGTGGGCTCGAGCAGGGCGGCCTACTCGAGGTGCGCCGCTCGCGCACTGCGCGCGAGACCGCCGACGACGCCACCACCGTGCTACCGCTCGAGGCCGCGACCGAACTCCATCCCGCCGCTTACAGTTTCGACGAAATCGTCTACGGCGGCAGGCACGCGACCGAAGACGAATACCGCAGCCTCGAATACGCCGACCGATACTCCGGCGCCGCGCCGCCGCCCGCACCGGAACCCGCCGAAGTGGCGGTCACCGAAAAACCACCACGAACGCGCAGGCAACGAACCCCCCTGCCGGAACTGCTACGCAGCCCGAAGTTCTGGGTTGGTCTCGCGGGCGTGGTGGTACTGCTGCTGCTGCTCTACGCGATGCTGAACGCCTGTGGTGCGCCGCACACCCCGACACCGCGGAAACCGCCGCATATGCCGCCGCCGACGGACTACCCCGACAGTCCCGACATCGACGCACCTCGTGCCGGCGCGGGCCAGGATTCGATCTTCAGCCGACTACCCGGACCGGTCGCCTTCGGCGGACTCCAGTTCCTCATCGCCGCAGGGCTATTGGTGTGGTGGCGGGGCCGCCGCCGCGGCGCGCTCGTCGGTGAGCCGCGACCGGTCGAGGTCGCGGCGAACGAGCTGCTCGCCGGGCAGGCCGCGCTGTATCGCCGATCCAAGGACTACGAACATGTCGCATCGAAACTGCGCGCGGCGACACTGCGCCGCATCCGCCCGCACCTCGGCGTCACCGCCGAAACCGCTCCGGACCGACTGATCGCCGCGGTCAGCGCGCGCATCGGCGCAGACCCGAGCATGGTCGGCTCGACCCTGTACGGTCCGGTGCCCGACCCGGACACCTTGCATCTTGTTGCCGCACAACTCGAATGGATCGAGGCGGAGGTCGGATGAGGCAGCACCCAACGCTCATCCTCCTCATACCGCGGCCGGGGTGCGGTAATCCCTGCACGACACAGGAGGTCGGATGACCAGCATGACCAACACCAACCACACCCCCACCACCGAAGAGGCGGGTGCCGCGTTCGCCGCGTTGCGCGCCGAGATCGGTAAAGCGGTGGTCGGCAACGACACCGCGATCATGTACCTGGTTCTGGCGCTGCTGTGCCGTGGCCACGTGCTGTTGGAAGGTGTGCCGGGTGTGGCGAAAACGCTGCTGGTTCGGGCGTTGGCGACGGCGTTGGACCTCGAGCATGCCCGCGTCCAGTTCACACCGGACCTGATGCCCGCCGATGTCACCGGCTCGCAGATCTACGACCCGCACTCGGCGGAGTTCACTTTCCGGCACGGGCCGGTGTTCACCAATCTGCTGCTCGCCGACGAAATCAACCGCACCCCACCCAAGACGCAGTCCGCGCTGCTGGAATCCATGGAGGAACGCCAGGTCTCGGTCGACGGCAAGCCTCGGCCGCTGCCCGATCCGTTCGTCGTGGTCGCCACCCAGAACCCCATCGAGCAGGAGGGCACTTACCCGCTGCCGGAGGCGCAGCTGGACCGGTTCCTGTTCAAGGTCGACATCCAATTGCCCGGTCGCGATGACGAATTCCGCATCCTGCAGCGGCATGCCGCCGGATTCGACCCGCGCGATCTTGCCGCCGCCGGACTGCGGCCCGTCGCCGGACCGGCACACATCGCCGCGGGCCGAAGCGCGGTCTCGCACGTCACCATCAGCGCGGAGGTGCTCGCCTACACCGTGGACATCTGCCGGGCCACCCGCACGTCGCCCGCCATCCAGCACGGCGCGTCCACGCGCGGCGCCACCGCCCTGATGGCGGCCGCGCGCGCGTTCGCCTGGCTCAACGGGCGCGGGTTCGTGACCCCTGACGACGTGAAATCGGTGGCGGTCGCGGTGCTGCGACACCGCCTGCACCTGCGACCCGAGGCGGAATTGGACGGGGTGACGACCGAGGGTGTGATGTCGTCGCTGCTGCTGTCGGTCCCGGTCCCGGTGTAGCTCGTGGTCGTCACCGGTCGGCTGGCCGCCGCGGGCGCGGTCGTCGCGCTGTTCGTCGTCTTCGTCCTGCCGACCTGGCTCGGTGTGGCCTTGATGACGAGTGCTCTTGCCACCGCTGTGCTCGTCGATATGGGCTCGGTCGCACGCCCGCGCGATCTCACTCTCAGCAGAGCACCGCTGACCGTTGTCCGCCTCGGCCGCAGCACCGAGGTGGAGCTCGTCGTCCTCAACAGCGGAACCCGTATCGTGCGCGGCACCCTGTGGGACGACTGGCCTGACAGCGCACGCGCCACCCACCGCGCGCACCGGCTGGATCTGGCGCACAACACTCGGACGCGCTTGCACACCTCGCTCACGCCGACCTACCGGGGCGATCGAGAGGCGGGCCCGGTCACGCTGCGGCTGATCGGCCCGTTGGGCATCGCGGGCAGGCAGACCCGGCGCATCGTGCCCGCGCGGGTGCGTGCGCTGCCGCCGTTCCGCAGCGAACACCTGATGCGATCGAAAGTGAAACGGCTGCAACATCTCGAGGGTCGCAATGTCGCGAACCTGCGCGGCCAGGGCACCGAGTTCGACTCGTTCCGTGAGTATGTCCCCGGCGACGACGTGCGGTCCATCGACTGGCGCGCCACCGCAAGAGCCACCGACGTGCTGGTGCGCACCTGGCGTCCGGAACGCAACCGGCACATGCTGATGCTGCTCGATACCGGTCGCGTCAGCGCAGGCCGGGTCGGCAGTCCTGGGCACATCGACGACGGCACCCGACTGGACGCGAGCATCGAGGCCGCGCTGCTGCTCGGCGGGCTGGCCGCCGCGGCGGGCGATTCGGTGGATCTGCTCGCCTTCGACAGGAAGGTCCGCGCGGAGGTTCGCGGCGTCGGCGGAAAAGGGTTGCAGCTGAAGCTGATGCACGCGATGGCGGGCGTCGGCCCCGCCCTTGTCGACACCGACAGCGCGGGTATGGTCCGCGCGGCCATCCAACGTACCCGCCGCCGCAGCCTCGTGGTCTGGTTCACCAGCCTCGACGGCGCCGCGGTGCAGGAGAACCTGCTCCCGGTGCTGCCCGTGCTCGCCCAACGGCACCGGGTATTGATCGTCTCGGTCACCGACCCCGAGATCGCCGCTACCGCCGCGCGCCGCGACACCCGCGCCGACCTCTACCTCGCCGCTACCGCGGAGACCATCCTCGCCGAGCGCGCACTGGTGCAGGACTCGCTGCGCCGCAGGGGAATCGCTGTTGTCTCCGCGCCTGCGGACCGCCTGCCGGAGGCCTTGGCCGACGAGTATCTCGAACTGAAGCAATCCGGAACTATGTGAGTGCGACGGCTACGAACAAGCCCGGCGCAGTGGCGCCGTAGTCCTCGCGGATCGATGGTTTCCGTCGAGTCGGATCTATGCACGCTGGGTGCCCGCAACAGCGAACCGACTCTGGCCGAGGAGATCATCGGTGCGGGGATGGCACACGAACTCGACCGTGATCACAACGCTGCGGTCAACCTTGCTTCCTTGGGCGAGCAACAGCATGTTTCCGACACTCACGCCGGATAGGTGGACGACGTCGGAGAAAGAGGGCGTCCACCACTCTCCCCGATTGGGCGACACGCTTCAGCGGTGGATAGCGCCCATGACGAACGGCGAGACAGCCGCAGCTGCGCCAGGCAGTGCCCGGCGTTGACGTTCGGCGATCACCGCGCCGAGCACCTGCACCGGCGGATAACCCAGCGGCGGCCGAATCTGCAGCCGCGCGCAGAGCGCGCTGACAAGCGCCTGGCCGAGATTCGCCTGCACGCCCGGCGTGAGGGTGTGGACCCGCGTCAGGTACTGACGCACCGACAGGGCGAGATCCTCGGGGAGGCCGGAAAGGTCGAGCTGGCCGGCCCAGCCCGCGAGCCAGGGCGGGGCCGTGGCGAGCGCGGGCCACGGCAGGCTCGTCCGGGCATGCACCACAACGGTTCCGGCGAGCACATCCCCGATGCGGCGCGCGTTCGGGGAACACATCGAGGTGAGCACGCCAATGGCGCCGAATCCGCCGAGGATCCAGAAGTCGACGATCGCGCCCGCAAGGCCGCGGGTGAGCGCGTGGCGGAAATCGATCGGTCCACCGTCGGCACGAACCACCCGCAGGCCGATCATCACCTTGCCGACCGTGCGCCCGCGCATCAGGGTTTCGCAGGCCACCGGGTAGCCGATGAGCATCCCGACGATTACCGACAGCGCCGCGACGTCCATCCACGCCGAATCCGCGCCCGCGGCGGCCAACGCCGTGGCAGCCACGAACAGCAGCGAGCAACCCAGCGCGAACTGCACCACGACATCGATGAGCAACGCCGTCGCCCTGGTGGGGATCCGTGCGATCGGCAGCTCGAGCGCGACCGCTTCGCCGGTAGTGAATTCAGCCATGTCGCATAGCATTCTTCCGACCAGTGGTCAGGGAGGCAACCAATGGACGTCGACGCGTATAGCTACACCCACCGGCGGTCCTGGGACCGGTTGGACGATCTGGCCCGGCGCCGGTCGCTGAGCGGCGCCGAGGCGGATGAGCTCGTCGCGCTGTACCGGCGGACCTCGCAACAGCTGGCTCGATTGCAGTCACACAGTCCCGACCCCGAACTCATCGCCGGGCTCAGCGCATTGCTGGCGCGGGCACGCGGCAAGGTGCTCGGCACCAGGACCGATACCTGGGCGGAGATCGGCAGGTTCTGCACGCACCGGTTCCCTGCGGCGGTCTACCGGGCCTGGCCGTGGTGGGTGAGCGTCGCGGTGGTGTTCCTCGTTGTGTCGGGCGGGCTTGCGGTGTGGGTGCGGGGATCCGGTGCGGCGCACGACCTACTCGGTCTGCCTGACAACACCGACGCACTCACCGAACCGGGCGGCAAATTCGAGACCTACTACTCGGAGCATCCGCAGGGCGCGTTCGCCGCGCAAGTGTGGACGAACAACGCGTGGGTGTCGGCGATCGCGTTGTTCACCGGTGTGCTGATCCTGCCTGCGGTCTACCTGCTGTTCATGAACGCGCTCAATGTGGGCGTCAGCGCCGGGCTGATGGCCGAGGCAGGCAGGCTCGACTCCTTCTTCGGGTTCATCCTGCCGCACGGGATGCTCGAGCTGACGGCGGTCTTCGTGGCGGGCGGGGCCGGTCTGAAGCTGGGTTGGACGCTGATCGATCCGGGTCGGTCGGGCAGGCTCGAGGCGGTGGCGCGGCAGGGACGGGCCACCGCGGTGATCGCGCTCGGCTTGGTCGGTGTGCTGCTGGTGTCCGGCTTCCTGGAGGGTTTCGTCACACCGAGCCCGCTGCCGGCTTCGGCGCGCATCGCGATCGGGTTCGTCGCCGAAGTCTTGTTCCTGGTGTATGTGTTCGGCGCGGGTCGGCACGCGGTGTTGGAGCAGGAGGCGGCGGTGGTAGGGAGCCCGGCCGGGGACCACCGGCAGACAACAGCGAGCACACGGTGAGTGAAGTGGCTTCGGGCAATCGGTAGCAACGATGCGCTACGGCCGAGTGGTGAACTCCCCCATTTGAGTTCCGCTGGCCGCAGCGAGTCCAGCTCAGCTGCGGCCAGCGTTACCGTCAACTCTACACAATCGTTATCCGCACGCAACCCTCCACGCCGAGGTCGAGCGTATAAAGCAGCACGCCAGCAAACCCATGTGGGTGCATGGTTTTTCCCTACTCCAGCTAACCCATGGCGGCACTGTTGATGCCGAGTTCGCGGCCCACAAAGGGGCGCTCGCCACTGGATACCGTGCGACGATCCTTAACCAGCGGGTGGCGCATCGAACATTCTCCGAACGATTAGCTGAAGCCGTTCAATAGATCTCTCCATGGTCACCTGACATGCGTCACGACCTGCATGTTTAGCGGTCACTAATCGAGATAGCTGGACAGTGGATGAACAGAAAGCGACTCAAGGTTTGTTTAATGCGTAATAAACAAGATATGTGCCATGCGGTGCTGCACGTAGGTATACCGACGGCCTGTCAAGATCAGAAATAACCAGTTGCGCAAAGGTGGTTGCTCATGCCCGCAAAGGTGGTTGCTCATGCCGTCGACTCCGCAGCCGTCAGCACCGCGGCCGCAACTATGCAGCCGTGTGTGATCTTCGCCTCATTGCCTCCGAGAATGCGGTCGAACCAGGCGAAATCCACACATTGGCAGCCATGTCACGGCGCTACCGACAACACCGAGAAAGCCACGGACGGCCCCCGCGCACCGCGCGCGAGGGCCGTCGGACGAACCTCGTTCAGCCCTCGGCGAGGCCGACTCGAGCGTGCACCAACCGCATCGGCCGCGGCGCGTACCAGGCGGCCCGGCCCAGCAGCCGCATCGCCACCGGCACCAGCACGCCGCGCACCAGCGTCGCGTCGATCAGAATCGCCAAACCCGCACCGAGCCCGAAGAACTGGATAAACCGGACATCGCTGGTGGTGAAGGCGAGGAAGCTGATCGAGATCAGCGCCGCGGCGGTGGTGACGAGCCTGCCGGTCCTGGCCAAGCCCTCGACCACCGCGTCACCCGCGGACACGCCACGGTCACGCAACTCTTTGATCCGACTGATCACGAATACCTCGTAGTCCATCGACAGGCCGAAGGTGATGCAGAACAACAGCAGCAACATCGACACGTCCAGTGGCGCGGGTGTGAAACCGATCAGACCGGACAGGTGACCGTCCTGGAAGATGAACACCATCAGGCCGAGGGTCGCGGCCAGGCTCAGCACGTTCGACAGCAGGGCGCGCAGCGGCTGCACGATGCTGCCGGTGAACAGGAACAGCAGTACGAAGGTCGTCGACACGATCCAGCCGATCGCGATGGGCAGCTTCGATCCGATCGAGGCAAGGCTGTCGCGCAGCTCGGCGGCCTGCCCGCCGACCAAGGCATGTGCCCCGGCGGGGCTCGCAACGTCGCGCACCTTGTCGACCAGCTCACGAGCGGCGCTCGAGTTGAGGTCCAGATCGGTGAGCACGGCCAGCCGCTGTGCGTCGGGCCGGGCGAACCTGGCGTCGGCGGGCGAGGTCGCCGACTGGGCGCCGCGCACGAAAGTACCCGCGCTGGAATCGACCTGCGTAACGTGCTCGACCAGTGACAGGGTGCGCGCATAGTCCGCAAGCGGGCCTGCGGCCACTGCGGCCGTCGTGACCACCGACAGCGCGTTGGCGTCGCCACCGCCGAAGTCCTCGCGCATCGCATCACCGACCTGCCGCACCTCGGCGCTGGTGGGCAACACCCGATCGTCGGGGGTGCCGAACTGCACATTCAGCAGCGGCGCCGCCGCAAGCAGCAGCACCGCGACCACCGGAACGCCTGCCAGCGCCGGCCTGCGCATCGCGAAACCGGCGACACCTGCCCAGAACGGCGTCGCGTCACCACGGATCCCACGGACGCCGGGCACCCGCCAGGCATCGGTGCGCGCGCCGAGCACCGCCAGCAGTGCGGGCAGAACGACGACCGCGGCCAGTGCGGAGATGCCGACAACGCCGATCCCGCCATAGGCGAACGAGCGGAGGAAGTACTGCGGGAAGATCACCAGGGCCGAGAGCGCCGCGATCACCGTCGCCGCGCTGAACACGATGGTGCGCCCTGCCGTCGACACCGCGGCGACCACCGCGTCGGACGGCTGCGCGCCTGCCGCGCGCCGTTCCCGGAATCGGCTGACCATCAGCAAGCCGTAGTCGACCGCGAGCCCGAGGCCGAGGCCGGTGGTGAGATTCACCGCGTAGATCGACACATCGGTGACCGAGCCGAGGATCGCCAGTTCGGTGAAGGTGCCCAGAATGGCGATCCCGCCGACGACCAGGGTGAGCAGCGCGGCGATCACATTGCCGAAGGCGAGCACCAGCAGTGCCAGGATCAACGGCACCGCAACGGCTTCCGCGAGACCGAGGTCCTTGCCGATCTGCTCGGTGATCGAATGGAAGATCGCGGAACTGCCGCCGATGCGAATCTGCGCGGCCGGGCCGTCGGCCCGGTAATCCGCGACGATCGCCTCGGCGTCCTTCTCCTTGTCGGCGGCGTCCCTGGCCGAACTGCCGGCGAGGACGACGGCCGCGGTGGCGTCGGCGGACCGCATCGCAGGAGATCCGGTCTCCCAATACGAGACGACATTGGTGAGCCTGCTGTCGGTCGCGAGTCGGCGCACCAGGTCCCGGCCGAGGTCGACAACAGCCGCGTCGTCGACGGTGCCGGTCTTCGCCCCGATCAGGAAGACGTAGTCGGTGTCCGCACCGAACTTGTCCGCCAATCGGCTCGTCGCGGCGCTGGATTGCGCGTGCGGATCCTCCTGCCCTCCTGGCTGCATTTTGCTGAACGCGGTTGCGCCGACCGCCCCGCCCGCGAGCAGCGCCAAGACGCCGACGACAAGTATCCAGCGGGCGTGGCGGACGGTGAATCTGCCGAGTCTTTCGAACATGTCGGGCCTCCCCGATCGAGAATGTTTACGGTCGCAAACTTGATGGGTGTTAACTTGCCATGAGATGTGTGCAGGTGTCAACATCGAAAAGATGACGAACTCGGAATCAACGACCAGGCGCGGCCGGCGCGAAGGCCCGTACCACCACGGTGACCTCCGCAACGCGCTCGTGCGCGCCGCCGCCGAGCTCGCGGAGACCGGCGGGCCGGAGGCGGTGACCGTCCGCGCGGCCGCCCGGCTGGCCGGTGTCACACCGACCGCGGCCTACCGCCACTTCACCAATCACGAACAATTGCTCGTCGCGGCGCAGACCGAGGCACAGCAGAGCCTGTTCGGCGCGATGTCCGCCGGTGTGGAATCCCTTGGCCCCGAAGCGCACGCGATCTTGCGCCTGAATGCGGTCGGCCGCGGATATATCGCCTTCGCCAGAGCCGAACCCGGGCTGTTCCGGACCGCCTTCTGCGAAACCGGCCCCGTCGATGGAGCGCCGGAAGAATCACCTGCGTTCAACCTGTTGTCCACACTGCTCGACGAGCTCGTCGAGATCGGCTACATGGACCCGGCACACCGCCCCGACGCCGAAATCGCGGCCTGGGCAATGGTGCACGGACTTGCCGCACTGATGGTCGAAGGCCCCATTCCCGGCCTGGACGACGCCGCACGAGAACAGGCCATCACCCACACCCTCGCCGTTATCCAGCGTGGACTCGCCACCGGCCCGAACGCCTCCGACTGATCCCTTCACACGCGAGCGACGCGTGACTGTCCACAACGTTGAAATCGGTATCGCACAACCTGTGCAGACTCGCGACATCTGGTGCCGGGCCGAACGTCGCTGCCACACACCCGAGTCCACGATCAGCGCGGGCTATCCACAAGCACTGCACTGCATCGTCCACACAGTCGACAACCACTCACAGGTATCGAGATCTCCGAGGACATGCTGACGCGAGCCCGATCGACCTATTCGCGCGAAATGGAGGCGGGCCGAATGCATCTCGCGGAGGGTGCGCTGACGGCCCTGCCGCTGGCCGATCACAGCCTCGACGCCGCGATCACCGTCAATACCTTGTACTTCGTGCCCGAACTGGACGCCGCGTGCACCGAACTCGCGCGCGTCGTCCGGCCGGGCGGCCACCTCGTGATCGGTATCGGCGACGCCGACGCCATGGCGAAAATGCCGTTCACCGCATACGGATTCACGTTGCGGCCGGTGGGCGAGGTGATCGACGCACTGAAGCGCGCCGGGTGCTCCGTCGCACACCATGAGCTGCCCAACCCGCCGATCCCACACCACCTACTGATCGCGACGCCCGCGTAGGGGCTACATCAAAGCCCCGCCGTCGATGCGGATCTCGGTCCCGGTCATGTAGCGGCCGTCATCGGAGGCGACCATCGCGACCACGCCGGCGATATCGTCCGGGCTGCCGAGCGCGCCACCGTTGAGCCAGCCGGTCAGCCTGGCGAACAGGCTCGGGTCGAAGCCCTCCGGCTGATCCCGAATGGATTTCGTGGTGATCCCGCTGGTGATGCCCGCGGGCACGATATTGACCGCGCGCAGACCCTGTTTGGCGTATTCCAGCGCGATGGCGTGGGTGAAGGCATTGACTCCCCCCTTGGAGGCGGCGTACGCAGCCAGATAGGGCGCAGCGCTGAAGGCGGCCGTAGAGGACAGATTCACCACGACGCCGTGCCCGGATTCCACCAGCGCGGGCAACGCGCTCTGGGTCATCAGGAAGGTTCCGGTGAGGTTCACCGAGATCACCTGATTCCATACCTCGAGCGACATTTCGTGGGTGCGGGCCGACCGCAGGATGCCTGCCGCGTTCACCAGGACATCGAGACCACCGAGGAATTCCAGCCCCGAGCCGGTCGCGGTGCGCACCGATTCGGGATCGGCGACGTTCACCTGCACGGTCTGCAGGCGGTCGGCGGCATCGCCCGCCTTCGCCGCGGTGGCTTCCAGACCGGGCTGGTCGATGTCGGCGGCGACCAACTGCGCCCCCTCGTCGAGCAGCCGCAGGGAAATGCCCTGACCGATGCCCGATCCCGCTCCGGTGACCAATACTCGGCGGCCCTCGTATCTACGCATGACAAAAATTAGAACAGGTTCTCATAGGGAGTCAATATGTTCGCGCCGCGCGTTTCGGTGCCATCGAACTGCAACACGTTCTAGTGTGGGGTCATGCCGACGGAGATCCGCGACGCGTTCCAACCCGCCATGCTCGGGCCGGTCCGGCTGCGCAATCGCATCATCAAGGCCGCGACGTTCGAGGGACGCACACCGGACGCGCTGGTCACCGACGATCTCATCGAGTTCCACCGCAGGGTCGCCGCCGGCGGTGCGGCACTGACCACCGTCGCCTACTGCGCGGTCGCGCCGGAGGGCCGCACCGATCGTCATCAGATCTGGATGCGCACCGACGCCGTGCCCGGCCTGCAACAACTCACCGACGCGGTTCACGCCGAGGGCGGTGCGGTCTCCGCACAGCTCGGCCACGCGGGCCCGGTCGCCAACGCGGCTTCCAACCGCGCACCGGCGCTGGCCCCGAGCAGGCAGCTCAGCCCCATCAGTCTGCGCGTCACGCACGCGGCGACCGAGACCGATATTCGGCGCATCATCGCCGCACACGCCGAGGCCGCCCGGCTCGCGGTACGCGCCGGATTCGACGCCGTGGAGCTACATTTCGGCCACAACTACCTGATCAGCGCCTTCCTCAGCCCTGCGCTGAACAAACGCTCCGACTCCTATGGCGGCACGCTGGCCAACCGGGCGCGCCTGGCCAGGCAGACCGCCGAGGCAGTGCGCGACGAAGTCGGCAACGAGGTCGCGGTGCTCGCGAAGTTCAATATGGACGACGGCGTGCGCGGCGGGTTCGGCACCGAGGAAAGCCGCACCGTCGCACAATGGCTGGCCGAGGACGGAAACCTCGACGCGCTCGAACTCACCGTCGGCAGCTCGCTGCGCAATCCCATGTACCTGTTCCGCGGCGATGTCCCGCTGCGTGAGTTCGCCGCCCAATTCCCGCCACCCCAGCGCTGGGGCATCCGCTTCGCCGGCCGGAAATTCCTGCGCACCTACCCCTATCGCGACGCGTACCTGCTCGACGAGGCGTCGCGCTTCCGCGCCGAACTCGACCTCCCGCTGATCCTGCTCGGCGGCATCGCCTCCCGCGCGGCCATCGACACCGCGATGTCGCACGGCTTCGACTTCGTCGCCATGGCGCGAGCACTGCTCTACGACCCCGACCTGATCAATCAGATGCGCGCCGAGGAGGTGTCGGTGTCGCCGTGCACCCACTGCAACCGCTGCATGCCGACGATCTATCAGGGCACCCGCTGTGTGCTGACCACCCCGTCAGCCGATCCCGCTCACACCACGTAACCAGCATCGAAAGCCATCATCGAGTCAGGTCAGCGCCGGTCGGCATCGTCTGTCTCATCGCTGTCCTGGATCTTCCAGCCGCTGGCGCTCGTCGGCAATGTGCTCATCATCGACAGCAACCCGACCGCCGCGAAGTCCGTCCGAAGCGCAGGCCGAGTGTCCAGGTCGCTTTCGCTCGCAAGGGCGACCCGATGCTGGCGCGCACCGACACGGCGCCCTGCTGAAGGGCGCGGAAAGCGGCGTCCCCCGCTGGGTGATGCCGATCCCGCATAACGTGCGGCACGCGGTCGTGATGGGTGGCTCGAGCCTCATCCTCATCGCACTCGTCTTCGCCTGAGACCCGGTTATCGAAACCAGCGAACACCCGAAAAACGCGCAGGCCCGGTCGCATTGGACCGGGCCTGCACGTGCTGTGCGTGGATGTTGGGGCGGCGGGCAGCGTCCGAGGCGAGCAGCGGACACCGCCGAAGTGGCCCTCGATCCGAGCCTCCCGCAGGCGGTAAATCCACTGCGCGGTGCGGGATACCCTTGGCGAGAAGAGCATTACAGGAAGAGGACTCGGCGCCTCTCAACGGGGATACACAGGGTTGATCAGCAGGATCTTGATCGACAGGATGGCAGCGCTACGCGATTACACAGCTGAGCTGCTTACAAAAGCCGGTAGGGTCGCTGCGCGGAGAACCGGAGGATATGGCGACACGACCGGCAGCGTAGGCCACACGCTCGACTCTTCCGATTCAGAAATTCGCTCTGATTTCCAATCGACACAATTCGAGTCGGACCACATTCCGATCACACAACCGAATTCCGGCACGCCGACATTCAGCCCTCCCACCTCCGGTCGCGATCTTATCGACGACCTCGATTACCGGCAGCTCTATTCAGAAAGGATCGGCCGGGACGGCGATATGGCGCTGGCAGAAATTTACCGACGCCAAGGATTCGATGGACCGGCGGCGCTGACGGACTCGGCGGGCATCGACTGGCTTATATCGTCAGGTAGAACCCGGCTGCTCCGAGGCGTCAGCGACGCGCGCCATGTCGAGGATTTCAAGTTCGGCCCACTTTTCCCAGGCACCGGCAGCTTCGGCCATGGCACCTATGCGACAACAGATCCGCAGCGGGCAATGCAGTATGCACACTATGATCAGGACCAAGTGATAGAAATGGTGCAGCACCCTGATGCAAGAATTGTAGAATATGGAGATCTGCACAGAGAGCAACAGCAGGTGTTGTCACAGATAAACGACGAGCGGAACCGCTTGAGAAGAATGGAGACAACGCAAGAGGTGGAAACTCGCATCGAGGAGTTGAATGAAAAGAGTTTCATCCTGAAGGATCGGGGACGCTTCGCCGCAGCCAAAGGCTATGACGCCTACCTGGTGCCGGACGCGACAGATGACCACTACGAAGAATGGGTGATTCTGAACCGCACCGCATTGATCATCCGCGGATGAGCTCCTTCGGAGCAGCTCGCTCGGCGTACCGAGGATGAAGCTCGAGCGGCATCGCTGCGGTCGGCCGAGACGAGGATGTACGCCCCGACTCGGAGACCGACCTGGACACAACTCCCCGGATACGTTGAACGACCGTTCAACTCCCGTTGCAGGAGTACCGACCGGTCATTAGGTTCTTCCCATGAGTTCAGATTTTCCGCGCTTGCTGTCACCGCTCCAGCTGGGGCGTGTCACGCTGCGCAACCGCGTGGTGATGGGTTCGATGCACACCAACCTCGAGGACCGGGATTGGCACATCGACCGGCTGGCCGCGTTTTTCGCCGAACGGGCCCGCGGCGGCGTGGGTCTGATCGTCACCGGCGGGTATTCCCCCAGTCGCGAAGGCTGGCTGTGGCCATTCGCCTGCGCGATGCTCACCGAGGCCGATGCCCAACGCCACCAAGTCATCACCACAGCGGTGCACGAGGCCGGGGCCAAGATCGCGCTGCAGATCATCCACGGAGGACGAGATTCGAACATCCCCGGTAATCTCGCGCCCTCGGCCGTGGCATCGCCGCTCGTCGCGTTCGAGCCGAAAGCTTTCTCCGAGGCGGGCATCGAATCGACGATCGCCGACCATGTGCGCTGCGCGGAGTTGGCGAGGGCGGCCGGATACGACGGCATCGAGTTGATGGGTGGCGAAGGCTTCCTGATCAACCAGTTCCTCGCGCCGCGCACGAACATTCGTACCGACGATTGGGGCGGCTCGGCAGCCAACCGACGGCGGTTCCCGGTCGAAATCGCCAGACGAACTCGGGCCGCACTCGGCGAGGACTTCCTCATCATGTTCCGGATGTCCTTGGCCGACTTCGTCGAAGACGGACAGACCTTCGAGGAAATCATCGCGCTGGCGCAGGAATTGGAATCCGCGGGCGTGGACATCATCAACACCGATATCGGCTGGCACGAGTCGCGCGTGCCGACCATCGTCACCTCGGTGCCGCGAGCCGCGTTCGTCGGATATACCGCCAAACTCAAGGCGCACGTGTCGATCCCCGTGTGTGCGTCGAATCGGATCAATATGCCCGAGGTCGCCGAGGAGATCCTGGAACGCGGCGACGCGGACCTCATCTCCTTGGCCCGTCCGCTGCTGGCCGACCCGGAGTGGGTGAACAAGGCCGCCCAATCCCGGGTGGACGAGATCAACACCTGTATCGCCTGCAACCAGGCCTGCCTGGACCACACCTTCACTCGCCAAACCGTTTCCTGCCTGGTAAATCCGCGCGCCTGTCACGAAACGCTGCTGCAGCTGTTGCCCACCAAGCACGCCAAACGCGTCGCTGTCGTCGGTGCAGGCCCGGCGGGTCTGTCGGCGGCCATCGGGCTGGCCGAGCGCGGTCACCACGTCGAACTGTTCGAAGCATCCGACAGGATCGGCGGCCAGTTCGACCTGGCTCGTCGTATCCCGGGCAAAGAGGAGTTCAGCGAGTCGATCAGGTACTTCCGCCGCAAACTCGACGTCTCCGGCGTCACCCTGCATTTGAACGTGCAGATCACCGCCGAGCAGCTGGCCGACGGCAACTGGGACGAGGTCGTGCTCGCCACCGGCGTGCGTCCGCGCGTGCCCGATATCCCAGGAATCGACCACCCGATGGTGCTGTCCTACCCGGAGCTGATCCGCGAGGAGCGGCCCGTCGGGCAACGCGTCGCCGTCGTCGGTGCGGGCGGGATCGGTTTCGATGTCAGCGAATTCCTCACCGTCGACGGACCCGCCGCGCTAAAGCTCGAGGAGTGGCAGGCGGAGTGGGGCGTCACCGAGGACGAGCAAGCTCCGGGCC
The DNA here is from genome assembly GCF_040681975.1 of Nocardia sp. NPDC051463. Taxonomy (NCBI): domain Bacteria; kingdom Bacillati; phylum Actinomycetota; class Actinomycetes; order Mycobacteriales; family Nocardiaceae; genus Nocardia; species Nocardia sp. NPDC051463. The sequence goes on along the minus strand of NZ_JBFBAB010000006.1, from coordinate 118,902 downwards.
AGTTGACCACGCCGTTGCCATCCCCCGCCCTGCGGAAAGTGACACTGCTGCAACGGAAGATCGGCCCGTTCGGCACCACTCTCGGCAAGACGACCGGCTGGATCCACCGCGCCACCCTGGACGGCAAGGGGGTCGAGCAGATCGGCGGGGTCAACTATGAGCGGATCGACGATCGCGGTCTGCACATCAGCTTCGGCCCGAACCGGGAAGGTCGGCGCGTGATCGACGTCGACAACGTCATCGTGTGCGCGGGCCAGGAATCCGTTCGGGAGCTGCGGGACGAGCTCGAAACACTCGGTGTGCGGGTGCATCTCATCGGCGGCGCCGAGGAGGCAGGTGAACTGGACGCCAAGCGGGCAATCGAGCAAGGCACCCGCCTGGCGGCCACGATCTGAACGCCGCAATCGCAGCGGTCGGGTGGCCGCGGGGCGCGTTTGCCCTGGCACCCGACCGCCGAGGTTCTCAGCCTCCCAATCGAACGAAATTGGCCGTCGCTGTCGCATAGATCTTGTCGTCGTCGTCGACGAGACGTGCTTCAGCGGCCGCCGTCGTCCGGCCCACATGCACGGTCCGCGCGATCGCACGCAGCGTTGATTGGTCGTGCGAGACTCTGCGAAGGAAGTTCGTATTCATGTTGGTGGTGGTGATCATGGACGTGTCGTCCATGGACAGTTGAACCGCCCCCCACATCGCCGCGTCGAGGACGGCGCCGAGCACCCCGCCACCGACTACGCCGAGGAAGTTCACGTGCCGCTCGTCGGGCCCGAGACTCAGGACCATCCGCCCCGGCTCGGCGTCCACCACCGCGATGTTGAGCAGCTTGGACAGCGGCGGCTGGGGTAAGTCGCCGGACCGCAGACGCTGCACCAGTTCATCGCGCGACAACCGCAGCAGGCCGACTACGGCCAGTGCCGGATCATCCCATTCCAGATGCAACGTCCGAACGCCGTCGGACGTCGCGATAGCCGCCAAATCGTTGCTCGTCATGGGCGTTCCTTACTGTGAGGTGATCTGCTGGTCGATGAGCGCGAAGAGTTCATCGGCACTCGCCGCTTCGACGGCATCGCGGTCACTGCGAGTAGTGGATTCGGGTTCCTGTAGTGCTTCGGCCAGCGTCGCGCGGATGCGCTCGGCAAGGCGCTCCTTCTCGCCCGCCGACGACATGGTCGCCAATAGGGTTCGGAGGGAAGCGATCTGGTCGTCGAGCGCGGAAGTGGTCGAGACGGCTTCCAAGCGCGAGCGCAAGAACTTCGCCACGGCGGTGGCATTCGGGTAATCGAACACCAGCGTCGTCGGCAGTTTCATGCCCGCCGACTCGGCGAGGCGATTACGCAGCTCGACACCGCCGAGCGAATCGAATCCCAGTTCATTGAAGGGAGTCTCGGGATCGATCGCCGCAGCCGACGGGTATCCGAGCACGGCCGCGACGGTCTCCCGCACGAACCCGAGTACCAGCGCGTCCCGTTCGTCCTCCGGCGCCGCGGCAAGCCGTTGCGCCAGTTGGCCACCGGTTGTGCCACCGCTCGTCACACGCCGCGCTCGGGCGGGCGCCGACACCAGACCACTGAGCACATCGGGCAGTAGTCCGGCCCGCGCCTGCGCTGACAGCGCAGGCTTGTCGAACTCGACACCGGCGACCATTGCCTCGTCCATGGCGACGGCGGCGTCGAGCAGCGCGGTCCCGTCGTCGTCGCTGATCACCTTCACACCGAATCGCTCCAGCCGTGCCACAGCGGCCCGGTCCATGGTGGCCGTCATGCCCGTGTCCTGGTTCCACGGTCCCCAGGCCACCGACAACCCCGGCAGACCCGCGGCGCGGCGGGCGCGCGCGAGCCCGTCGAGGAACGAGTTCGCCGCCGCGTAGTTGCCTTGTCCCGGTGAACCGAGCACCGCGGCGAGCGAGGAGAACACGATGAACGCCGCCAAGTCGTGGTCTCGGGTGAGCTCATCCAGATGCAGCGCGCCGTCGACCTTGGGTGTGAGCACCCGGTCGAACTGTTGCGCGGTCAGCGTGGGGATCGTGGCGTCGTCGAGCACACCGGCGGAGTGGATCACCGCGCTCAACGGGTGCTCGGTCCCGATCGAATCGAGCACCGCCGCCACACTCGCCCGATCACCGACATCACACGCGACGACGCGCGCTCGGGCTCCGAGTCGAGCCAGCTCGGCAACCAGCTCCCCGACACCATCGGCCTGTTCGCCCCGGCGCGACACCAGCAGCAGGTGTTCGACGCCGTGCACGAGGGCAAGATGCCGAGCCGTCACCGCGCCGATACCACTGGTGCCGCCGGTGATCAGCACCGTGCCGTCACCGAAGGCGCCCTTGTCGAGCGAACCGGTGTTGTCGGCAACGTCGCCGCTTGCCAGCCTCGGCACGAACATCCGGGAGTCGCGGACCGCCACCTGGGCCTGATCCGACTCGAGCACGCCGCGCACCAGATCGGCGTGCAGGTCGCCGTCGTGGTCGAGCAGCACAATCCGGCCGGGGTATTCGGATTGGGCGCTGCGGACCAGACCGATTACCGCGGCGGCCGCCAGGTCCACCGGCTCGCCCGGCAGGCCCGCGGCGCGATGAGTCGTCACCACGAGCCGGGTTTCGGTCAGTTGCTCGATCGACAGCCACGAGCGCAATGCGTCCCAGGCCGTGTGGACCGACTGCCGAATCGCCGCGGCGCGCTGCGCCGAGGTGGCTGCCTCGTCGGCGACCACGGCGCGATCACCGCCGATCGACCATACGACGAAGTCCGGAAGTTCCTCGGCCGCAACTATTTCTGCGACATCGGTGTAGTGCTGGTCGATGCCGGGTACGCGTGTCGAACCCACGGTGGCCGACACACCGGAAAGCGACACGGCGGCCAACGGCGACTCGGTCCATCGCAGGTTCAGCGGCAACGCGCGGCGCGCCGTGCTCGCCGCGAGAACGTCCGCGTCGATAGGCCGCGCGGCAACCCCGGCGATGGTCAGCACGATCGACCCGGCATCGTCGACAGCGTCGATCCGTACTTGCCCGCTGCCGTCGCGGACCACTCTGGCACGCACCGCGGCGACGCCGGAACGCCACAGTTGCACTCCGGAGAACGAGAAAGGTAGCGGTATCCGACCCGGCGGCAGATCCTGGATCAGCGCGTCGATGGCCACGTGCAGGCACGCGTCCAGCAGCGCGGGATGGATGCCGAACGCGGCGGCCGACTCGCTCACGGACTCGCTCAGGGAGACTTCGGCAAAGGTCCGCTCGCCATCCGACCACATCGCGGTCACGCCCTGGAAGATCGGGCCGTAGTCGAAACCGCGCTGTGCCAGGCGGTCATAGAGAGACCCGTCGTCCGAGGGCGCGGCACCCGATGGCGGCCAGGTCCGCTCGTCCCAGGCCGGGGCGACCTCCTCGGCGTCGGTCAGGACACCGCGTGCGTGCAGTACCCACGGCTGCGTGTCGGCCGAATCCGCTTCGGCGGCTTCGGAACGGGAGTAGATCGCGAACGCGCGCCTGCTCTGGTCATCGGGCGCCTCGACACTCAATTGCAGATCGACCTCGCTGCCCGCAGCAAGCAACAGCGGGGCCTCCAGCAGCAATTCCTCGACGGCATCGACGTTCAGTCGGGCACCCGCGGCGAGCGCCAATTCCACAAAGGCCGTCCCTGGCAGCAATGCCGAACCGAACACCGCGTGGTCGGCGATCCAGGGCTGCGTCCGCAAGGAGACTCGTCCGGAGAACAGCCACTCGTCCTTTCCGGCGAGCGGCACCGCGTTCGTCAACAGCGGATGCCCGAACGAACCCGCGACGACGTCGTCGCTCGGCTGCAACCAATACCGCTGATGCTGGAACGCATACGTCGGCAACGCAATTCGGTCCGCAGTACGCCCGGCGAACAAGCGCCGCACATCCGCGGGCATCCCCACCGCATGGGCATGCGCGAGACACGCGACGAACCCGACCATCTCGTCGACCTTGCGGCGCGAGGACGCCAGCACCACCGACTTCGCCTCCACCTCCGGGCGCTCCGCCAAACACTCACGCGCCATCGCGGTCAGCACCGCATCCGGGCCGACCTCGACGAACCTCCGCACACCGGACTCGACCAAACTGTCGACACCGGGAGCGAACCGCACACAACTGCGCACGTGCGTCACCCAGTACTCCGGATCCAGCACCTCGGCACCGGCCCGCGCACCCGAGACGTTCGACACGATCGACAACAGCGGCTCCCGATACGTCAACCCCGCTGCCACAGCACGGAATTCGGCCAGTATCGGCTCCATCACCACCGAGTGGGACGCGTGCGAGATCCGCAACCGCGAGTTCCGACGACCGGCGTCGGAAAGCCGCCGCTGGATCTCGTCGACGGCATCCACGAATCCCGAGAACACCACCGATTCCGGACCATTCACCGCCGCGAGCGACACCCGGTCGGTATAGCCGGCCAACATCTCCTCGGCCTCGGCCTCCGAGATAGCCGCCGCGTGCATCGCACCGCCCGACGGTGCCGCCCCCATCAATCGACCACGCGCCGCGACGAGCGCGCACGCGTCGGGAAGCGACCACACCCCCGCGACGTACGCCGCAACCAATTCGCCCAACGAATGCCCCGCAACCACATCCGGTGTCACACCGAAGGATTCCAGCAGGCGGAACATCGCCACCTCGAACGCGAACAGCGCGGGCTGCATCCACGCCATTTGGTCCAGCAGACCCTCGGGATCGGTGAACATCACCTCACGCAAAGACACCGTGGAGCTGGTCGAAGCGTGGCCGGACGCCGCGTCGGCGCCGCCGAGGTGCCGATCGAACTCGGCACACACCTCGTCCAATGCCAACGCGAACACCGGAAACGCCTCGTACAACCCGGCGCCCATGCCGACGCGCTGCGCACCGCCGCCGGTGAACAGGAACGCCGTGTCGCCCGACCCCGCAACGCCGTCGACCACACCCGGTCGCGGCGAACCCGATGCCAAAGCGGCCAGACCGGCCAGCAGCTCCGCTCGATCACGACCGACCACAACTCCGCGCCGATCCAGCAACGCGCGCGAGTCGAGCAACGACCGCGCCACCGCCCACGAATCCGCCTCGGGGTGGTCGGTCAACCAGGTCAGCAAACGCTGTGCCTGACCCCGCAACCCCTCCTCTGACTTCGCCGACACCAGCAACGGCACCGCGGCGACGTCGAGGTCCGACCCCGCCGACGCGGTTACGCCGCCGTCGAGGTCCGACGCTGCTGTTCGGGGCCGCTGATCGGACGGTGTTTTCGGCGCTTCCTCGAGAATGACGTGCGCGTTCGTGCCGCTGATCCCGAACGACGACACGCCCGCGCGCCGCACCCGATCGCCGGCGGGCCACTGCTGCGCCTCGGTCAGCACTCGCACCGCCCCCGCCGACCAATCCACATGCGGCGACAACTCGTCCACATGCAACGACTTCGGCAAGGTCTCGTGTCGCAATGCTTGCACCATCTTGATCACGCCGCCGACGCCGGAAGCCGCCTGCGTGTGACCGATATTGGATTTGAGCGAGCCGATCCGCAGCGGCAACTCCGGTCGATCCTGTCCATAGGCGGCGATCAAGGCCTGCGCCTCGATCGGGTCGCCCAACGGCGTGCCTGTCCCATGGGTCTCCACCGCGTCCACATCCGCAGGGCGCAGGCCCGCGTTGTCCAACGCCGCCGCGATCACCCGCTCCTGCGAGGGACCATTCGGCGCCGTCAAACCGTTGCTCGCACCGTCCTGATTGATCGCACTGCCGCGCACGACCGCGAGGACGTTGTGGCCCAAACGCAGCGCATCCGACAACCGTTCCACTACGAGCACGGCCGCGCCCTCCGACCAGGCCACGCCGTCGGCCGCCGCCGAGAACGACTTGCACCGTCCATCCGGCGCCAAACCGCGCTGCCGGGAGAACTCCACGAACACCAGGGGCGTCGCCATGACCGTCGCTCCGCCGACCAGCGCCAGTGAGCTCTCCCCTTGGCGCAGCGCTCGGCACGCCACATGCAATGCGACCAGCGACGACGAGCACGCCGTATCCACTGTCATCGCGGGACCTTCCAAGCCGAGCGCATACGACACACGTCCGGACACCACGCTGCCCGCCACGCCGGTCCCGACGTAGCCTTCGACTTCGGGCCCGGCTTTACGCGACAAGGCCTCGTAGTCCTGGTACATCACGCCCGTGTAGACACCGGTGTCGCTGCCGCGCAACGACGTCGGATCGATCCCGGCGTCCTCCAACGCCTCCCACGACACCTCGAGCAGCAGCCGCTGCTGCGGGTCCATCGCGATCGCCTCACGTGGACCGATGCCGAAGAACCCGGCGTCGAAGTCGGCCACGTTCGTCAGGAACCCGCCCTCCTTGGCGTAGGACGTGCCGGGGTGGTCGGGGTCGGGATGGATCAGGCGCTCCAGCGCCCAGCCGCGATCCGACGGAAACTCACTGATGGCGTCCGTACCCGAGGACACCAGATCCCACAGCCCCTCCGGCGATTCGACACCGCCGGGATACCGGCAGGCCATGCCGACGATCGCGATCGGCTCGTCGGTCCGCGTCCGCTGTTGCGTGCGGCGCACGCTGGTTGTGGTGCCTTCGATCCGCGAGCGCACGTGCCTGGCAATCGCCGCCGATGTCGGGTGGTCGAAGGCGAGGGTCGACGACAGCCGCAGGCCTGTGGCCTTGGCGAGGCGATTGCGGAACTCCACCACGCCGAGCGAATCGAAACCCAGTTCGGCGAAAGGCTTCTCCGCGTCGATCAGCTCGCCTGCGGCGTACCCGAGCACCTCGGCGACCTGACCGCGCACGAAGTCGAGCACGATCGCATCGTGCTTGTCGGGCGACGCCGCCGCCAAGCGCCCGGCCAGGTCCCCACCACCGGCCTCGGCGCGCCGTGGCAACGACACCAGCGATTGCAGCACACCGGGCAGCAGACCCGCGCGAGCCTGCACCGACAACGCGGCGACGTCGAAGTCGACCGCCGCGACGAAGGGTGCGCCGCCACCGCAGGCCAGGTCGAACAGCGCCAGTCCGTCGGCTTGCGCCAACGGTCGGAAACCCATACGCGACAACCGGACCAGAGCAGCCGCGTCCAGTTCGGCCGTCATGCCACTGCTCGCGTTCCACGGACCCCACGCCACCGAAACAGCGGGTAGGCCCGCGTTGACACGCCGGAGTGCCAACGCGTCGAGAACGGAGTTCGCCGCAGCGTAGTTGCCCTGCCCCGCCGAACCGAGAACCGCCGCGATCGAGGAGAACACCACGAACGCGGAAAGGTCGCGGTCGAGGGTGAGCTCGTGGAGGTGCAGTGCCGCATCGACTTTCGGTGCGAAGACGCGGTCGACCTGCTCGGGGGTGAGCGTGTCGATGGTGCCGTCGTCGAGGACGCCCGCCGCGTGGATGACAGCGGTCAATGCGGGACCGTCGGAGATGCTGTCGAGCAGCGTTTGTACGGCCGCGCGGTCGCCGACATCGCAGGCCAGCACCTTCGGCCGGGCCCCGAGCTCGGTCAACTCGGCAACGAGTTCGGCGACCCCGTCGGCCGCCGGGCCGCGCCGTGAGACCAACACCAGGTCACGCACCCCGTGCATGACGGCGACATGCCGGGCCAGCGCAGCACCCAAGCCGCTGGTGCCGCCGGTGATCAACACCGCGCCGGAGCCGAGCGCCATGGTCGACCCGATGGCACCGTCGCGACGGGTCAGCCGCGGCTCGAGCAGCGCACCCTCGCGTACCGCCAGCTGCGCCGCGTCGGCATCGAGAGCGGCCGCGATCAGCTCGGGGGTCACTTCGCCGTCGATAGCACTGTCCACCAGAATGATTCGACCGGGATGCTCCGATTGCGCGCTGCGCAGCAGGCCCCAGGTCGCCGCCGCCGTCAGGTCCGGATTCTCGCCGGGCAGACCGATGCCGTTATGCGTCACGACGACCAGTCGGGCCTCGGCCGCGGCGGGCAGACGCAACCACGATCGAATCGTCGCCAACGCCGTATGCATACGTCGATGGATGGCCTCCGCCGACACCATGCCGGCATCCGAAGAGGCAACATCAGCATCTGACGACTCCGCGCCGGCGTCGGAATCGACGTCATCGGCGAACCACACCACCGCGTCGATGGCCGGGTATGGCCCCACCTCTTCGGTGTCCGCGCTGTACGCCCCGACCAGTGCCGCCACATCCGGGTAGTCCTCGTCGAATCCGGACGCGGTCCGCGCGCCGACCGCGACCAGCCGCCTGGCGCCCGGGTCGACCGTGACCGGCGATCCGACCGCGATCCACCGCACGTCGTAGAGCGCGTGGCGACCGACGGAAAGACCGTTGTTCACCACCTGGCTGTCGACCGGACGTGCCTGCAGCGATTCGACTGTCGCCACGAGAATTCCCGCGTCATCGCAGAGTTCGAGCCGCACACTGTCGGTTCCGGTCCGCCGGATTCGCACCTGTGCCGCCGTCGCGCCGTGGCGATACAACCGCACACCGTGGAATGCGAACGGCAGCGGAGCGGTACCTGGCCGCAGATCCGCGGAGAGTTCGTCCACCGCGGCGTGCAGCGCGGCGTCCAGCAGCGCCGGGTGCACGCCGAACCGCGCCGCGTCCGCACCGACCTCGGCGGGCAACTGCACATCGGCGAGCACATCGTCGCCGTCGCGCCAGGTCCGGCGCACGCCGTGGAACGCGGGTCCGTAATCGAGTCCGAGGGCAGCCAATTGGTCATACAGCGTGACCGCGGGCGTCGTGTCGTCCGACGCCGGTTCGCTGTAGCTTCCGGACTCGGCGGCGGCAGTCGCACTGCCCGGCGCGAAAACGCCGTGCGCGTGCGTGATTCCGCTCGCGCCCGCGGACTGTTCGTCGGCAGGTCGCGAAGCAATCACAAACCGTCGCAGCCCGTTGTCGTCGGGCGCGTCGACACTGATCTGGATGTCGATCTCGGTTCGGTCGTCCAAGCGCAGCGGCGCCTCAAGGACCAGTTCGTCGATAACCTCGACACCCAATCGAGCGCCGACCGCCAACGCCAACTCCACGAAACCGGTGCCGGGCAGTAGAACCGCGCCGAACACCGTGTGATCGGCGATCCATGTTTGCGCTGCCGTCGAGAGCCGGCCGGTGAAGAGCCACTCGTCGGTACCTGCCATCGCGACCGCCGCACCGAGCATGGGGTGGTCGATGGCCACAAGACCGGCGCGGCCGACATCACCGACACCGTCGGTGGGCGCGAGCCAATACCGTTGACGCTGGAATGCGTAAGTCGGCAACGGAACTCGGCGCGTCGACCGGCCCGCGTACACCGAGCGCCAGTCCACCTCCAGTCCGGCGGCGGTCGCGGCGGCCAGGAAGGTGGTGAACTGCGCGGCCTCGTCCGTACCGCGCCGACCGGCAGCGGCCACCACCGACCGCGCCTCGATATCGGGGGCCTCGGCCAGGCATTGGCGGGTCATCGCCGCCAGCACCGCATCCGGTCCGATCTCGAGGAACTGGCGGGCACCGGTCGCGATCAGTGCCTGGACACCCGGAGCGAAGCGAACGGCTCCCCGGACCTGACTTACCCAGTACGACGGATCGGTCAGCTCACGATCGACCACCGCGCCGGTCACATTCGAGACAATCGGGACAGTCGGCATTCGATAGGTCAAACTGTCGGCCACCGCGCGGAATTCGGCCAGCATCGGATCCATCCGCGCCGAATGGAAGGCGTGACTGACCCGCAACCGGCTCGTCTTGCGACTCTGTCGAAGTACGGCCTTTGCTCGCTCATGATTACCCTCCGCCGCCGTCTCCAGCCTGGCGCTGGGGTCGCCGAGCAGTCGCTCGATCTCGTCGACGGCGTCCGCGTCGCCGGAAAGCACCACCGACGACGGACCATTCACCGCGGCCACCGACAGTCTGTTGTGATATCCGGCCACCAGCGCGGTCGCCTCGTCTTCGGAGACGGCGGCCGCGAGCATCGCCCCGCCCTGCGGCAACGCCCCCATCAACCGCCCGCGCGCGGCCACCAGCGCGCACGCGTCCGACAGCGACCAGACCCCCGCGACATACGCCGCGACCAGCTCACCGATGGAATGACCGAGCAGCACGTCCGGGGTCGGACCGAACGACTCGACCAGCCGGTACAACGCCACCTCGAACGCGAACAACGCGGGCTGGGTGAACTCCGTCCGATCCAAGAGCGCGGCGCCGTCCTCGGCGAACATCACATCCCGCAAGGACAGCGTGGAGCTCATCGCGGTGTGGTCGTCAGGCGAGGGGTGGGCCTGCCCGAGCAGCGGATCGAATGCGGCGCACACCTCGTCGAGCGCCGCCGCGAACACCGGATACGCCGAATACAGCCTTTTGCCCATCCCGGGCTGCTGCGCACCCTGACCGGTGAACAGAAATGCCGTCCCTCCGGAACCGAAAGATCCGCGCAACACCTCGACGCCGGGTACGGCGCCACCACCACCGGCAAGCGCGGCCAAGCCCGCGAGCAGCTCTGTTCGGTCGCGCCCGACGACCGCGCCGCGCACATCCAGATGAGCCCGGGAGGTCGCGAGGGAGAACGCGGTATCCCACACGTCGACATCGGGCGCGCCGAGCATCCACTGCCGCAGCCGATCCGCCTGCGCGGCCAGCCCCGGCTCGGAACGCGCCGACACCAGCAGCGCGACACCATCCGACGGGTCGGGCTGGGCGGTCGCCGCCGCGTCATCCCCTTGCTCGGCTGTTTCTCCGGATGTCTCCTGCGCAGCGGCCGCGGGCGCCTCCTCGAGGATGAGGTGAGCGTTGGTGCCGCTGGCCCCGAAGGCCGACACGCCCGCCCGCCGGATTCGCTCGCCAACAGGCCACGGCTGCTGCTCCTGCAGCAGTAGCACCGTGCCCGCCGACCAATCCACGTGCGGGGTCGGCTCATCCACATGCAATGTCTTCGGGAGCACACCGTGGCGCATGGCCTGGACCATTTTGATCACGCCGCCGACCCCCGCCGCGGCCGAGGTATGGCCGACATTGGACTTCAAGGACCCCAGGCGCAGTGGCGCCGCACTGCGCCGCGCACCGTAGACGCCGATCAGCGCGCTCGCCTCGATGGGGTCACCGAGCATGGTGCCGGTACCGTGGGCTTCCACCGCGTCGACATCGGCGGGGTCGAGACCGGCATTGACCAGCGCCTGCGTGATGACGCGTTCCTGGGACGTGCCGTTCGGCGCGGTCAAACCATTGCTCGCGCCGTCCTGATTGACCGCGCTGCCACGCACCACCGCCAAGACGGTATGCCCGAGACGCTGTGCGTCCGACAGCCGCTCCAGCACCAGCATCCCCAGACCTTCGGAGAAGCCGGTCCCATCGGCTGCCGCCGCGAACGCTTTGCAGCGGGCATCGGAGGACAGCGCGCGCTGCCGGGCGAAAGCGATCAGCACGGACGGGTCCGACATCACAGTGACGCCGCCTGCCAGTGCGAGTCCGGCGTCACCCTGACGCAGCGCCTGGCACGCGAGGTGCAGTGCCACCAAGGACGAGGAGCACGCGGTGTCGACCGAGATGGCCGGGCCCTTGAACCCCAGGGTGTAGGCGATCCGGCCGGACAGCACGCTGTTGGAAACACCGAGGTAGACATGGCCTTCCGTCTCGGCGGTGATCCCGGCGGAGCCGACGCGTGGGCCATAGTTCTGATGAACGACACCGGCGAACACCCCGGTGTCGCTGCCGCGCAACGATGCCGGGTCGATACCGGCGTCTTCCAACGCCTCCCAGGACGCCTCGAGCATCAGGCGTTGCTGTGGATCCATCGCCGCGGCCTCGCGCGGGCTGATCCCGAAGAAGGCGGGATCGAAATCCGCTATCGAGTCGAGGAATCCGCCCTGCCGGGTGTAGATCGTGCCGGGCACATCCGGGTCCGGGTCGAACAGCCGCTCCAGGTCCCACCCCCGGTCCGACGGGTAGTCGCCGACGGCGTCCACGCCGCCTTCGACAACGCGCCACAGATCCTCGGGTGACCGCACGCCACCCGGGTAACGGCAAGCCATTCCGACAATGGCGATGGGCTCACGCGACCGATCGGTGATTTCGCGCAGTTGTTGCTTGGTCTCGAACAGCTCTAGCGCGGTCTTCTTGAGATACCGGCGAAGCTCGTCATTGTCGGCCATCGGTGGGGCTCCTGGTCGTTTCAGTGCAGCTGAGGTTGTCGACGAATCAGCTGAGGTTGTCGATGAAGTCGAAGAGTTCGCTGTCGTCCGCGGCGGCGAGGCTCTCTGCGGTGCCACTCGAGGCGGGCTCGCTCGCGTCCTTGCCTTCGAGCTGACGGCCTTCGAGCTGACGGCCTTCGAGCTCGCGCCACATCGCCTGCAACTTGAGTGCGATGTCGGAACGGTCGGCGGGCGACAGATCGGCCGCGGCGCAACTGCGCGCCAACGACTCGACCTCGGCCGCGATCCGATCCAAGGAACCGACCTCCGGCACGATCTCTCGGCGGAGGAAGCCGGCGAGCTCCGCCGGTGTCGGATAGTCGAACATCGCGTTTGCGGACAGCTGCACGCCGACAGCCGATTTCAGCCGGTTCCGGAACTCCATGACGCCCAGCGAGTCGAACCCGATATCGCTGAACGGCTTGTCCGGGGCGATCGAGTCCGCACCCTCGTGGCCGAGGATCGCCGCAGCCTGGGTACGGATCACCTCGAGGACGATGCGATCCTGCTTGGCAATCGAGCGACCGACCAGTTGCGCTGCCAGGTCGGGCGTTTCGCTCGGCGCACTACTGATCCGGCGCCGTGACGGCCGTGACAAACCGCGCATGACCGCGCGCAAGTCATCGGCGCTGAGCTCCGAGAGCGCGGACCTATCGATCCGGGCCGCAACGAACTCCGCACGGCCGCCCGCAAGGGCCGCATCGAACAGCGCCATACCGTCCTCGTCGCCGAGCGGAATGAAACCCTCGCGGCGCAACCTGGCGATATCGGCCTCGCCCAGGGCACTGGTCATGCCGGTGCTCGCCCGCCACGGCCCCCACGCCACCGATGTCGCGGGCAAACCGATCACGTGCCGGTGCTGCGCCAACGCATCCAGGAAGACATTCGCCGCCGCGTAATTCGCCTGCCCCGGATTACCGATCACACCCGCGATCGAGGAATACAGCACGAACGCCGACAGATCCAGCGCACGCGTCGCCTCGTGCAGATTCCACGCCGCATCCACTTTCGGGCGCAGCACCTCGGTAATCTGCTCCGGGGTCATACCTGCGAGCAGCCCGTCGGCCAGCACACCCGCGGTGTGGAATACGCCGGTCAACGGATGCTCCGACGGGATCGCCGCCAACACCGCATCCAGCGCGGCCCGGTCGGCGGTATCACACGCCACCACATCCACGTGCGCGTCGAGCGCGACCAGCTCGTCCCGCAATTCGGCCGCACCCGGCGCGTCCGGCCCACGCCTGCTCACCAATACCAGTCTGCGCACGCCATATTCGGTGATCAGATGCCGCGCGAGGAGCGCACCCAGGCCACCGGTGCCGCCGGTGATCAGCACGGTGCCCTCGGGCCGCAACGGCGTCGGCACGGTGAGCACGTTCTTGCCGATGTGACGGGCCTGGCTGACATGACGGAACGCTTCCGGCGCCTGCCGCAGATCCCACGCGGTGATCGGCGACGACGTCAATGTTCCGTCGTCGAACAGGCCGACCAGAATCCGCATGATCTCCTGCAGCCGGTCCGGATCAGCTTCCAGCAGCATGAAGCTCTGGTAGCGCACTCCCGAATATTCGGCGGCCACTTCGGCCGGATCACGCCGGTCGATCATGCCCATCTCGATGAATCGGCCTCCGCGGGGCAGCAAGCGCAGCGACGCGTCCACGAATTCACCTGCCAGCGAATCCAGCACGATGTCCACACCGCGACCCTCGGTCACGGCAAGGAACTGCTGCTCGAAGTCCAGAGCGCGTGAGTCACCGATCTGGGCGTCGTCGAACCCCATACCGCGCAACACATCCCACTTGGGCCTGCTGGCAGTCACCAATAGACGCAACCCCAGATGACGCGCCAACTGCACCGCCGCCATCCCGACGCCACCGGTCGCCGCGTGCAGCAGCAGGGTCTCGCCGGGTTGCGCCTCGGCCAAATCGACGAGGCCGTAATACGCCGTCGCGTACACCACCGGCACCGCGGCCGCCTGGGCGAACGACCAGCCACGCGGCATCGGCGCGAGCAGGCGTCGATCGGTCACCGCGACCGATCCGACACCATCGATGAACCCGAAAACCCGGTCACCGGGCGCGAATTCGGTGACATCGGGCGCGACCTCGAGCACAACACCCGCGCCCTCGCCGCCGATCCGAGCGTTCGGGTCGGGGTAGGTGCCGAGCGTGACGAGCACGTCACGGAAGTTGAGGCCGACCGCCCGCATGCTCACCCGGACCTGGCCCGACCCCAGTGGCGCCGCCGCGGCCGGATGATCGCGCAGACCGAAATTGTCCTCGGTCAACGTGCCCTGGTCGAGCGGAGTGAGGGCCCATTCCGAGCTACCCCGCAACACGGAGACCCCGGGCAAATCCGAACCCGCGCGGTGCAACCGTGGCACGTGCGTCGTACCTCGACGTACCGCCAGCTGCGGTTCACCGGCCGTCGAAACGGCCAGTTCCACCCAGCGCCGATAGTCTGCCGACACGTCGAGGTCGACCACGAGAATCCGGTCCGGGTGCTCGCTCTGCGCGGTGCGCAGCAAGCCCCATACCGCCGCGGCGGTCAGATAGACGGCCTCGCCGGGATGCACTGCCACCGCCTGGCTGGTCACGACCACGATGGACCGGTCTTGCGTCAGCAACCGCTGGATGCGCGCGGTCAGCGCCGTGACCACAGCCCGCGTCTGCACCGGGCCGTCGTGGTCCCGCGGCGCATCGTCGAGCCGCACCACCGTCGCGGTCCGTCCCGCTATCGAGACGGTTTCCCCGTCCTCGGCGGTACCCCAGTCGCCGGTTTCGGTGAACTCGCCCGCGAGGAACGCGACCCAGTCCACGCCATAGCCGACGCCATCGGTCCTGCGGTGTGCCGAACCGAGCGCGGCGGTCGGGATGGGCCGTAGCGTCAACGCGCCGACCTCGGCCACCACCATGCCCGACGCGTCGGCGAGCGTCACCGCGATCTGGTCGCCCGTCGCGGAGCCGGTCGCGGTCGCCCGGACCCGGAGCGCGGTCGCCCCGGTCGCGTGCAACGCGACGTTCTCCCACGAAAACGGGACGGCGACCGCACCGGCCTGCGGGGCGGGCAGCAACCCGCCGAACAGCAGGACGTGCAAGGCGGCGTCCAGCAACGCCGGATGCACCCCGAATTCCCCGCCTGTCGATCGGACGGATTCCGGCAGTGCAACCTCCGCGAATACCTCGTCGCCACGCCGCCAGAGGGCAGTCAGTCCCTGGAACGCCGGCCCGTACTCATAACCCAGCTCTGCCAGATCCGCGTAGACGTGCTCGATGTCCATCGCAGACGCACCTGCGGGCGGCCAGCTCGCCATACTCGTGTCGATCGGCGATGGGACGTCCGCTTGGGTGGTGACAGTCGCGACTACGTGCCGAACCCACTGTGGCGCCTGGTCATCGCTGCGGGCTGTGTCGATGTGCGAACGCTGCGCGCCATCGCCGGGATCGTCACCACCCGAACGCGAGTACACCGACACTGTCCGCGCACCGGTCTCGTCCGGTCCGGTCGCCACCACCCGCAGTTCGACGCCACCGGTGGCCGGCACCGGTAGCGGCGCCTCGATCACCAGCTCGGCGAGTCGTGGGCACTGGACCATCGTTCCCACATGCAGGGCCAGCTCCACGAAGGCCGCACCGGGCAGCAAGGTCACCCCGGCGACGGTATGGTCGGCCAGCCACCGATGGCCTCCGTACGACAGCCTGCCCGTGAACACCACGTCATCGGAATCCGGCAGCCGCACCATCGCGCTCAACAGCGGATGTCCCGCTTCGTCCAGGCCCGACTGCCAGGTGTCCGGCGCGACAACCGGCTCCAGCCAATACCGCCGGTGCCGGAATGCGTATGTGGGCAACGGCACTCGCGCCATGGAGTGCTCGGCGAACAACGACGTCCAGTCCATACCGATCCCCGCGGCGTCGGCAGCGGCCAGCGCGGAGACGAACTGGATGGGCTCGTCGACCGAGCGCCGGGCGGTAGCGAGCACCGTCGACTTGGCCTCGACGGCAGGAGTGTCGGCAAGACACTGCCGAACCATCGCGGCCAGCACGGCATCCGGTCCGATCTCCAGGAAGCGCCGCACCCCGGTCTCGACCAGGGTGTCGATACCCGGCGCGAACCGGACGCAGCCACGCACCTGCTCGACCCAATACTCCGGATCGGTCACCTCTGCACCGAACAGGGCACCCGAGATATTCGACACGATCGAGACGGTTGGTTGATGGTAGGTCAATTCTTTTGCGATGCAACGGAACTCGTCGAGCATCGGCTCCATCAACGCGGAATGGAACGCGTGACTCACCCGCAGCCGGGAGGTCTTGGCTCCTTGCGCGACGAACGCGCCCGCGAGCTCGTCGATCGCGGACACCTCCCCGGACAAGACCACCGACGACGGGCCGTTCACCGCGGCCATCGACACCCGCCCCGCGAACCCGGCGAGCACCGCGCTCGCCTGAGCCTCCGACACCGCGACCGCCAACATCGCCCCGCCCTCGGGCAGCGCACCCATCAATCGTCCGCGGGCAACCACCAGGGCGCACGCGTCCGGCAGCGACCACACGCCCGCCACATAGGCGGCCGCGAGCTCCCCGATCGAGTGCCCGATCAGCACATCCGGCACGACGCCGAACGATTCCATCAGCCGGAACAGCGCCACCTCGAACGCGAACAGGGCGGGCTGGGTGAACTCGGTCCGATCCAGCAGCGCCGCACCGTCCTTGTCGAACACCAGGTCCCGCAGCGCCGTCCCGAGCAGCGGGTCGATCTGGGCACACACCTCGTCGAACGCCGCGGCGAACACATCGAAGGCCGCGTACAACCCCGCGCCCATCCCGGCCCGTTGCGCGCCCTGCCCGGTGAACAGGAAGGCCGTCCGCCCCGACCCGACGCTCGCCTCGATCGTGCCCGGTGCACCCGCCGCCAGCTCGGCCAGACCGGCCAGCAGCTCGTCGCGATCGCGACCGACGACGGCGGCGCGCCGATCCAACTGCGCCCGGGACGTCATCAGCGAGTACGCGACATCCCACACATCCGCGTCGGCATTGCCGATCATCCACTGCCTCAGGCGATCCGCCTGCGCCCGCAGACCCGACTCGGAATCCGCCGACACCAACCACGGAACGACGGTGTCCGGGCGCGACCGGTCGGTGGGCGCGGGCAACGATGCCTGCACCCGACGGGCTGGTGCTTCTTCCAGGATGGCGTGCACGTTGGTGCCGCTCACGCCGAAGGATGACACCCCGGCGCGGCGGATACGCTCGCCGACCGGCCATGGCTCGGCCTCCGTCAGCAGCGCGACGTTGCCCTCCGACCATTCCACGTGCGGGCTCGGCTCATCCACATGCAGCGTCTTCGGCAGCATTTCGTGTCGCAGTGCCTGCACCATCTTGATCACGCCCCCGACACCCGCCGCGGCGACCGCGTGCCCGATATTCGACTTGATCGACCCGATCCGCAGCGGCTGCGCGCGATCGCGGCCATAGGCGTTGATCAGCGCCTGCGCCTCGATCGGATCACCCAACGTCGTTCCGGTACCGTGCGCCTCCACCGCGTCCACATCCGATGGCTCCAGCCCGGCATCAGCCAACGCCGCCGCGATCACCCGCTCCTGCGAGGGACCATTCGGCGCGGTCAAACCATTGCTCGCACCGTCCTGATTCACCGCCGACCCACGCACAAGGGCCAAGACGTTGTGGCCGAGGCGCTGCGCGTCCGACAGCCGCTCGAGCACCAGGACGCCGACGCCCTCGGAGAAGGCGACGCCGTCGGCCCCGGCGGCGAACGACTTGCAACGCCCGTCCGGAGACAGCCCACGCTGCCGCGCGAAATCGATGAAGACGTAGGGCGCGGCCGCGACCGTCACGCCGCTCGCCAACGCCAGCGAGGTCTCTCCCTGGCGTAGCGCACGGCAGGCCTGGTGCAAAGCGACCAGCGACGACGAACATGCCGTGTCCACGGTGACGGCGGGGCCCTCGAGGCCGAAGGTATAAGCCACCCGGCCGGAGATCACGCTGTGGGTGGTGCCGGTGAGCCGGTAGCCCTCCAGATCGCCGGTCACCCGATCGTGGTAACCCGAGAAGCACGCTCCGGCGAAAACTCCGGTGTCGCTGCCGCGCAACGAGATCGGGTCGATGCCCGCCTCCTCCAGCGCCTCCCAGGACGCTTCGAGAAGCAGCCGTTGCTGCGGGTCCATCGCGGACGCCTCGCGGGGACCGATGCCGAAGAATCCGGCGTCGAAATCGCCTGCGGTATCGAGGAATCCGCCACGGCGGGTGTAAATGGTGCCAGGCTTGTCCGGGTCCGGATCGAACAGTCGCTCCAGATCCCAGCCACGATCCGTCGGAAACTCGCCGGTGGCATCATTTCCGGCGGCAAGCAGCCCCCAGAGATCCTCCGGCGAACCGACACCTCCGGGGAACCGACAGCTCATCCCGACGATGGCGATCGGTTCGTCCGCCCGAACCCGGCGCGGGGCCTGCCGAGCGGGTCCGTCCGCGGTCGTCGGCGCGACTCGGGATTGCACCAGCTTCGCCATCGCCTCCGCGGTCGGATAGTCGAATACCAGAGTCGAGGGCAACTGAACACCGGTGGCCTTGACCAGCCGGTTGCGGAATTCCATGACGCCGAGCGAGTCGAATCCGATATCGCTGAACGGCTTGTCCGGGGCGATCGACTCGGCGTTGTCGTGGCCGAGGACCGCTGCTGCCTGGGTACGGATCACCTCGAGGATGATGCGTTCCTGCTCGGCCGCCGGGCGGCCCGCCACCTGGGCCGCCAGCACCGAGGACTCGTTCGCCCCGATGCTGACGCGACGGCGCGCGGGCCGCGCCAAACCGCGCATGAGCGCGCGCGGGCCGTCGGAACCAGCCTCGGCGAGGGCGGATCGATCGACCCGAACAGCCACGAACCCCGCCCGACCGCCCGCAAGGGCCGCATCGAACAGCGCCATACCGTCCTCGTCGCCCAGCGGCGGCAAACCTTCCCGGCGCAACCTGGCGATATCGGCCTCACCGAGACCACCGGTCATGCCGGTGCTCTCTTTCCACAGCCCCCACGCCACCGACGTCGCGGGCAAACCGATCACATGCCGGTGCTGCGCCAACGCATCCAGGAAGACATTCGCCGCCGCGTAATTCGCCTGCCCCGGATTACCGATCACACCCGCGATCGAGGAATACAGCACGAACGCCGACAGATCCAGCGCTCGCGTCGCCTCGTGCAAGTTCCACGCGGCATTTGCTTTCGGGCGCAGCACCTCCGCGATTCGCTCCGGCGTCATGTCTGTCAACAGCCCGTCGGCCAGCACACCCGCCGCGTGGAAGACGCCGGTCAACGGATGCTCCGACGGGATCGCCGCCAACACCGCATCCAGCGCGGCCCGGTCGGCGGTATCACACGCCACCACATCCACGTGCGCGTCGAGCGCGACCAGCTCGTCCCGCAATTCGGCCGCACCCGGCGCGTCCGGCCCACGCCTGCTCACCAATACCAGTCTGCGCACGCCATATTCGGTGATCAGATGCCGCGCGAGGAGCGCACCCAGGCCACCGGTGCCGCCGGTGATCAGCACCGTACCGCCGGGCCGCAACGGTGTCGGCACGGTGAGCACGTTCTTGCCGATGTGACGGGCCTGGCTGACATGACGGAACGCTGCCGGCGCCTGCCGCAGATCCCACGCGGTGATCGGCGACGACGTCAATGTTCCGTCGTCGAACAGGCCGACCAGAATCCGCATGATCTCCTGCAGCCGGTCCGGCTCCACCTCCAAAAGCATGAATGTGCGGTAATCCACGCCGGGATGGTCAGCGGCCACCTGGGCCGGATCGCGCTCATCGAGATGGCCCATCTCGACGAACCGGCCACCGCGGGGCAGCAAGCGCAGCGACGCGTCCACGAATTCACCTGCCAGCGAATCCAGCACGATGTCCACACCGCGACCCTCGGTCACGGCAAGGAATTTCTGCTCGAAGTCCAGAGTGCGTGAGTCACCGATCTGGGCGTCGTCGAACCCCATGGCGCGCAACACATCCCACTTCGGTCGGCTGGCGGTGGTAAGCAGACGCAACCCCAGGTGCCTTGCGACCTGCACCGCCGCCATCCCGACGCCACCGGTCGCCGCGTGCAGCAGCAGGGTCTCGCCGGGTTGCGCCTCGGCCAAATCGACGAGGCCGTAATACGCCGTCGCGTACACCACCGGCACCGCGGCCGCCTGGGCGAACGACCAGCCACGCGGCATCGGCGCGAGCAGGCGTCGATCGGTCACCGCGACCGATCCGACACCATCGATGAACCCGAAAACCCGGTCACCGGGCGCGAATTCGGTGACATCGGGCGCGACCTCGAGCACAACACCCGCGCCCTCGACACAGATCGCGTCGTTGCCCCCCGAATCCATGCCCAACGCGAGCAGCACATCACGGAAATTCACGCCGGCCGCGCGCAGCGCCACTCGAACCTGGCCGGGCTCGAGCGTCCGTAACACGGCGGGTTTCTCGATCAGCGCGAGGTTGTCTCCGGTCAAGGTGCCCTTGCCGAGGTGGGTCAACGCCCACGCCGGAGTCCGCACCAGATCGCTCGCACCCACGTTGTCGCCGACGCCTCGACTCAGCCGAGGTGCGTGCGCAATGCCGCGCCGAACCGCCAACTGGGGTTCGCCCTCCGTCGTCACCGCCAGGACGACAGCGTGCCGATAGTCGGCCGAGTCATCGACATCGACCACGAGAATCCGGTCCGGGTGCTCGCTCTGTGCCGTGCGCAGCAGACCCCACGCCGCCGCACCGGACAGCTCGACCGACTCCCCGGGATGCACCGCCACTGCCTGCCTGGTCACCACGACGATCTGCTCGTCCCGCGCCAGCAGCCGCTGCATGCGCACCATCAGCGCGGTCACCGCATCCCGCACGGCCGCCGGGAGATCACGATCGCCTGCTGTCGCATCGAGTCGCAATACCGTCACGACTCGGCCACCGATAGTGGCGGTTTCGGCGTCGTCGGCGGGACTCCAGGCTTCAGCTTCGGTGCGCGGCTGCGCATCTGAGGCCAGCGCGACCCAATCCACCTGGTAGCCGACATCGTCGCTGCGACGCCGGGCCGCACCGAGTCCGTCGGTCGAGAGCGACCGCAGTGTCAGCGCTCCCACCTCGGCCACCGCCATACCCGCCCCGTCGGCGACCGTCAGCGCAATCCGCTCGCCCGCGGCCCCCGAGCCGGATACCGCCGCCCGGACCCGTAGCGAGGTCGACCCCGTCGCATACAGCGAAACGTTCTCCCACGAGAACGGGACAGCCAACTCACCTGCGCGCGGGGACGCAATCAATCCACCGAGCAGGATCGGGTGCAGCGCGGCATCCAGCAACGCCGGATGCACACCGAACTTCCCGGCCTCCGACCGCGCCTGCTCCGGCAACGCGACCTCGGCGAACACCTCACCATCACGTCGCCACAGCGCGGTCAGTCCACGGAACATCGGCCCGTACCCGTAACCCTGCTCCGCCAAATCCGCATACGCGCCGTCGATCTCGATCGCCACCGCGCCGACCGGCGGCCAG
Source organism: Nocardia sp. NPDC051463 (assembly GCF_040681975.1). Classification (NCBI taxonomy): domain Bacteria; kingdom Bacillati; phylum Actinomycetota; class Actinomycetes; order Mycobacteriales; family Nocardiaceae; genus Nocardia; species Nocardia sp. NPDC051463. The sequence goes on along the minus strand of NZ_JBFBAB010000006.1, from coordinate 97,231 downwards.
ATCACCATGCTCGAGTCGGCCGACGGCGCCTCCGTCCGGCCCGTGACCGACGCGAACGCGTGACGCACCCACTCGTCCGATCCGGGGGCGTCGTCGATCTCGGCCCGATCGGATTGGTCGGCGCCGCGGGCGCGGGAGTACACCGACACCGTCCGCGCACCGGTCCCATCCGGTCCGCCCGCCACCACCCGCAGCTCGACGGCACCGGCAGGCGGCACCGCCAGCGGCGCCTCGATCACCAGCTCGTCGAGTTGCGGGCAGTCCAGCATCGTTCCCACGTGCAGGGCCAGTTCCACGAGGGCGGCACCGGGCAGCAAGCTCACCCCCGCGACCGCATGGTCGGCCAGCCACGCATGATCGGCTCGCGACAGCCGACCCGTGAACACCACGTCCTGGGAATCCGGCAGCCGCACCAGCGCGCCGAGCAATGGATGGCCTGCCTCGTCCAGCCCCGCCTGCCAAACATCCGGCGCGCCACTGGGCTGCAACCAGTACTGCTTGCGCTGGAACGCATATGTCGGCAGGTCGACCCGAGTGGCGTCCGGGGCCAATGCCTGGGCGCTCACCTCGATGCCGACGCAGTGCGCCTGCGCCAGCGCGGCAGCGACCTGCTCCGGACCCCCCTGATTGCGCTTGAGCGTCCCGAGCACGGCCACGCGATCGGCCGAGCCGATCGCCCCCGCCGTCAGCTCGACGCCGATCGTCAACACCGGGTGCGGACTCACCTCGATGAAGGCGTTCACCCCCGCACGCAGCAGCGCTTCGACCGACTCGGCGAAGCGCACCTGCTCACGCAGTCCGCGATACCAGTACCCCGCATCCAACGTTTCGGTATCGACATAGTCCGCGAGCACGGTCGAGAAGAACGGCACCGAGCCCGACACCGGCGCCACCGCATCCAGCTCCGTGAGCACCCGATCCCGGATCGACTCCACGGCCCTCGAGTGCGACGCATAGTCCACCGGAATCCGTTTCGCCCAGACACCGTCGGTCGCGCACGCCGCCAAGAACTCGTCCAGAGCCGACGACTCCCCCGACACCACCGTCTGGGCAGGGCCGTTCACCGCTGCCACGGAAAGCCGGTCCCCGAAACCCGTCAAGCGCTGCGCGACTGCCTCGGCGGCAGCACCCACCGACACCATGCCGCCGGCGCCCGCCAGCTCCTCGGCGACGACCTGGGAACGAAGAGCTACCACCCGCGCGCCATCCGACAGCGAAAGTCCGCCCGCAACGACGGCCGCCGCGATCTCACCCTGCGAGTGCCCCACGACCGCCGCGGGTTCCACGCCGTTCGCGCGCCACACGCGCGCCAGCGAAACCATCACCGCGAACAGCACGGGCTGCACCACGTCCACCCGGTCCAACAATGCCGCGTCCGCCTCACCGCGCAGCACCGCGGTCAACGACCAATTCACGAACGGCGCCAAGGCCGCCTCGCACTCCGCGATCGCGTCGGCGAATACCCCACCCGCGGCCAGCAGCTCACCGGCCATCTCGGGCCACTGGCTGCCCTGCCCCGGGAACACGAACGCCACCCGGCGCGCAGCGGCGTGGCCCGAGACCACGCTGTCGGGGCCCTTGCCGGGCTGCGCTGCCGACTCGGCCAAACTCGCCAGCCCGGCTTTCAGGTCGGCCAGTTCCCGCCCCACAACCGCGCCGCGCCACTCGAACCGCGAGCGGTGACGCAGCAACGAGTGCGCCACGTCTGCCGCATGCACGTCGTCGTGCGACTGCAACCATTCCGCGAGCCGAACAGCCTGTTCTCGCAATGCCTCCGAACTTGCCGCCGACAATGTCCACGACAGGACGTCGGAACCACCGACACCCGAATCTCGTTCGACAACAGCAGGTTCGGCCGGGGTCGAGGGTGGCGCCTCTTCCAAGATCAGGTGCGCATTGGTGCCGCTCATACCGAACGACGAGACCCCGGCACGACGGACCCGGCCGCGGGCGGGCCATGGCTCGGCCTCGGTCAACAGCCGCACCGACCCCGCCGACCAGTCCACATGCGGCGTCGGCGCATCCACATGGAGCGTCTTGGGCAGAGTCTGCTCCCGCAGGGCCTGCACCATCTTGATCACGCCCCCGACACCCGCCGCGGCGACCGCGTGCCCGATATTCGACTTGATCGACCCGATCCGCAGCGGCTCCACGCGATCGCGGCCATAGGCGTTGATCAGCGCCTGCGCCTCGATCGGATCACCCAACGTCGTTCCGGTACCGTGCGCCTCCACCGCGTCCACATCCGACGGCTCCAGCCCGGCATCAGCCAACGCCGCCGCGATCACCCGCTCCTGCGAGGGACCATTCGGCGCGGTCAAACCATTGCTCGCACCGTCCTGATTGATCGCGCTACCACGCACGACCGCCAAGACGTTGTGGCCGAGGCGCTGCGCGTCCGACAGCCGCTCGACCACCAGCACGCCAACACCCTCGGACCAGGTCACGCCGTCGGCGGCAGCGGCGAATGCCTTGCTCCGTCCATCGGGCGCCAAACCCCGTTGCCGCGCAAAGTCGATGTACAGCCGCGGGCTCGCCGAGATGCTCACACCACCGGCGAGGACGAGGGATGCCTCGCCTCTGCGTAGAGCTTGGCAGCCGAGGTGCAGTGCGACCAGCGACGACGAGCACGCGGTATCGACAGTGACCGCGGGCCCTTCCAGTCCGAAAAGATACGAAACCCGACCAGAGATCACGCTCGGTGCGGTCCCCGTCAACCGGAAGCCTTCGTGCTCACCGGTCACCGCGCGCGCGTAACCCGATGAGATCGCGCCTACGTACACCCCGGTGTCGGTGCCGCGCAACGCGGCGGGGTCGATCCCCGCGTCCTCCAGGGCTTCCCAGGAGACTTCCAACATCAGCCGCTGCTGCGGATCCATGCCGGCCGCCTCACGCGGGCCGATACCGAAGAAGCCCGCGTCGAAAGCGCCCGGGTCGGTGAGGAATCCGCCTTCTCGGGTGTATACGGTGCCCGGCTTGCTCGGATCCGGATCGAACAGCCGCTCGAGGTCCCAGCCACGGTCGGTCGGGAATCCGGTGATCGCATCGCGGCCCTCGGCGAGCAGGTCCCACATCTGCTGCGGCGAGGCGACACCGCCGGGGAAGCGGCAGCCGATTCCCACAATCGCGATCGGTTCGTCGGAGCGGGTGCGCCGGGTGACGCGACGCTTGCCGAGGTCGACACCTTCGAGCAAAGAACGCACCAGCCGGGTCACCGCTCGTGGCGTCGGGTGGTCGAATACCAGCGTCGTCGGCAACTCCGTGCCGGTGGCCTGCACCAGCCGATTGCGGAGCTGCTGACCGCTGAGCGAATCGAATCCGAAGTCGGTGAACGGCTGGTCGGGATCAATGGCCGCGGCGGAATCGTGGCCGAGGACGGCCGCGGCCTGTTCGGCGACCACCGCGAGCACCAGGGCATCACGTTCGGACTCGGGGGTGGCGAGCAAGCGGGGCGCGAGCGGACCCGTGACCACAGTGTTGCGCCTGCGCGCGGGAACCACGGCGGCGGCGAGCGGATCCGGCGCCGACGTCGCGGCCATCTCCACCGGCTGCAGCAGCAACGATTTGATCGCGAGAATCGGTGCGCCGTCCTCGGCGAACGCCGTGACGCGCAGGGTGTCGGTATCCACCCGGTCGAGACGCACCCGCGCCGCTGCCGATCCGGGGCGGTACAGCCGAATATCGGTGAGCGACAGCGGCATCGGAACGGCGTTGCTGTCGGATTCCGAAGCTCCGGCGGCCAGTTCGTCGACGGCCGCGTGCAGCATCGCGTCCAGCAGAGCGGGATGCACACCGAAACGCCCGGCCTGATCACTCACGGTCGCGTCGAGCGACACCTCGGCGAAGACCTCGTGCCCACGCCGCCAAGCTGCTGTGACGCCTTGGAACGCCACGCCGTAACCGAAGCCACGCGCGTCGAGGCGGTCGTATAGTTCAGCGGCCGCCACCGGCTCGGCTGCGCCGGGCGGCCAGTCGCCGTCCACCGAAAACGGTGCGTCACCGGTGTCGGGGGCGAGCACACCGGTCGCGTACCTGGCCCATTCCTGGGACTCGACCTCGTCGTCGGACGCCCACCCGTCGCCCGACCCTCGGCCGTCGGGGAGTTCCGCGCCGGCGGGCCGGGCATGGATCGCGAACGTCCGCCGACCGAGGTCGTCGGGTGCCGCCACGCTCACCTGGATGTTCAGCGCATCGCCGACCGTCGGCAGCGGTGACTCGATCCGCAGTTCCGTCACCGCGCCTGCCGCCACTCGGGCGCCGACGCCCAACGCGGCTTCGATGAATACGGCCGTCGGCACGACGGGCGATCCGAGGATTACGTGGTCGCCGAGCCAGGGATGGGCGGCGCGGCTCAGGCGGCCGGTGAACAGCCATTCATCCCGGCCCGCGACCGACACCGCGGCGCCGAGCATCGGATGATCCGGATGAATCAAACCGGCACTGCTCACATCGCCCGCGCCCGCGCTGACCGAGTCACCGGGCGTCCACCAGCGCAGCCGCTGGAACGCATAGGTGGGCAGGTCGATTCGGGTCGCCGCCCTGGCCAGCGCCGCAGGCGGTACATCGATGCCGACGCTATGGGCGCGTGCGAGTGCAGCCGCGAAATGTTCCTGGCCGCCGTGACCGCGCTTCAGGGTGCCGACAACGGCCACGCGGTCGGCGAAGCCGATCGAGTCGGCGGTCAACTCGACGGCCATCGACACCACCGGATGCGGACTCGCCTCGACGAATCCGTTCACCCCCGAACGCATCAGCGCTTCGATCGATTCGGCGAAGCGCACCGGCTCCCGCAACGACCGGTACCAGTACTCGGCATCCAGCGTCGATGTATCGACATAGTCGGCGACCACGGTGGAGAAGAAGGGGATCGCACTCGCCCTCGGTCGCACCGGCGCCAGTTCCGTCAAGATCCGATCCCGGATCTCCTCGGCCATTTTCGAATGTCCCGGCCAAGTCGCCGGGACACGCTTCGCCCACACGCCATCGGCCGCGCATTGCGCGACGAACTCGTCCAACGCCGCCGATCCGCCCGACACCACCGTCTGTGCGGGCCCGTTGATCGCCGCCAATGACAACTCGTCCCCGAACGGCGCCAACCGCTCCAGGACCGCCGCGGTGGACAGACCGACCGCGGCCATCGCACCTTTGTCGATGAGCACCTCGGCCCCAGCCTTGGAGCGCAGCGCGATCACGCGCGCCCCGTCCGACAAGGACAACGCGCCGATGACGACGGCCGCCGCGACCTCACCCTGCGAATGCCCGATGACCACACTCGGTTCGACGCCGTTGGCACGCCACAGCCTGGCCAGCGAGACCATGACGGCGAACAGCACCGGCTGCACGACGTCCACCCGGTCCAGCGACGCGGCTCCTGGCTCCCCCCGCACGACATCGGTCAGCGACCAGTCGATGAACGGCGACAACGCCGTCTCGCACTCGGCGATCGACTCCGCGAAAACACCGCCCGCAGCAAACAAACCCGCGGCCATCCCGGACCACTGGCTGCCCTGACCCGGAAACACCATCGCCACCCGGCGCGCCGCCGCGCGACCCGACACCACCGCGGACTCCACAAGCTCCGCGGACTCGGCTCCTGGCTGGGCCAACGCCGCAAGCCCGGCCTTCATCCCGGCGAGATCAAGCCCGACCACCGCGGTGCGCCACTCCAGCTGCGTGCGCGATCGCAACAACGAGTGCGCCACGTCGGCGGCATCCGCCTCGGGATGCTCGTCCAACCAGTCCCGCAGCCGAGCGGCCTGTCCTCGCAACGCCTCCGGGCTCCTGGCCGACAGCACCCACGACAGGACTTCTGAGCCGCGATCGGGCGCGGCATCGACCGTCGCGACCGCAGGGGCCTGCTCCAGCACCACATGCGCATTGGTGCCGCCCATGCCGAATGCCGATACCGCCGCCCTGCGGACCTGCGCCGACGGCCATTCCTGCACATCGGTCACGACCCGCAGTCGCGCCGCGTCGAGCGAAATCCGGGGGTTCGGAGCATGGAAGTTCAAACTCGGCACGAGTTCTCGATGCCGCAGGCACAGCACAGTCTTGATCAGGCCCGCGATTCCCGCGGCGGCCTCGAGGTGCCCGATGTTCGTCTTGACCGAGCCCACAGCGAGGGGTCCGTCCGCGGGCCGCGCCACACCGTAGGTGTCGCCGAGGGCGGCCGCCTCCACCGGATCGCCTGCCGGGGTGCCGGTGCCGTGCAGTTCGACATAGTGCACCGACGAGCCTTCCACTCCGGCCGCGACGAGCGCCGCCCGGATGACCGAGGCCTGCGACGCCGCGCTCGGCGCGCTCAACACCTGGCGCTCGTTGCCATTGTTGACCGAACTGCCGCGGATCACAGCGTGGATGCGGTCGCCGTCGGCGACGGCTCGCCAGAGCGGCTTGAGCACGACGATGCCGCCGCCTTCACCGCGCACGATGCCGTCGGCGCTTTCGTCGAAGGTGCGGCACTTGCCCGACGCCGAGCGCGCACCGAATTCGTCGATGCGTGCACCGCTCAACGGCGAGAGGATGAGGTTCAGTCCGCCGGCCAGGGCGACGTCGCATTCGCCATTGCGCACCGATTCGCAGGCCAGGTGCACCGCAACCAGCGACGACGACTGCCCGCTGTCGACGACGAGGCTCGGACCGGTGAACCCGTACTGATTGGAGATGCGGTTGGCGAGCACACCACGGCCGACGGCCCACAGCGAGTGCCTACCGACACCGGGCTTGCCCTGCGCGGCCGCCATTTCGGCGAAATCGGTTCCGGTGGAACCGAGGAACACCCCGGCTCGCGCGCCGGCCGGGTCGCGGTAGCCGGCGTCTTCCAACGCCTCCCAGCTCAGCTCGAGGCCGAGCAGCTGCTGTGGATCGATCGCCCGCGCTTCGTTCGGCGGCACACCGAAGAAGTCGGCGTCGTACTCCGACGCCGAGTCGAGGAATCCGGCGGTCTCATCGATTCCGGGGCGGTCGGCGGGAGCGGATCCGATGGCGTCGCGGCCCTCGCGCAGCAATCGCCAGAACTTCTCCAGGTCGGCAGCGCCCGGCAGCCGGCACGACATTCCGACGATAGCGATGTCATTCGCTCGTTCGACCATTGGGAATTCCTCATCTTCACGCTTGGTACTTCGAACAGCCACGTCAGTGGGTATTGCGAACCGCTGTTACCCGTCGGCTCGGGTCGGATTCGCTACGGTTGGGCCTCGCCCAGCTCCTCAGCCAGCCAGCGCCGTATCTCGTCCGCGGCGGCGGCGGATTCCGTGCCGATGATCGAGAAGTGGTCTGCGTCGATTTCGGCCGTCTTTCCGGTGTGCATCCATGTGGGCACCGGCTCGGCGAGATCGAGGCCGGGCAACTGCGTCGCCGCCCGCAGGTCGAACGTCGGCGCGGTGATCGACACGGGTTGCCGTTTGTCGAACAGCTGCGCATACTTCGCCATCGCGACCAGGCCGTGATCACCGATCTCGGTGACCTCGTCGCCGAGGTCGAGCACAGAGCCGATCGCGGTCACCAGAACCTGGCGATTCTGCTCGGCGTCGTCGGGTGAATACGTGTCGAGCAGGATCACCGCTGCAGGCCCACGCCCGGTCTGCTCCAGTCGATGCGCCAGCGCATGCGCGATCGCGCCGCCCGCCGAATAACCGAGGAGAACAACCGGGCGGAGGTTGTCGGCGCCCGCAACGGCCGCCGCCAGGTAATCCAGCAGCACGTCCCACGATTCGGGCAGCGGTTCGCCCAGTTGGGTACCCGGCAGACGCAGGGCGGCGATCGTGCGGTCCGCGCCGAGTTCGCGCGCCAGTCCGCCGAACTGCTGCGGTCCGGTGCCGACCACGAACGAAGGAACGCAGATCAGCGAGAGCCGGGAGGTGCCCCTGCTCAGCGGGATCGGCGCGGGCTGAACCAGCAACTCGGTGCCGCTGGGGAACGTGTCGACGAGCTTGGCGCTTTCCAACAGCATCGGTACCGCGGCCTCGACACTCCCGCGTCGATGGGCGGCAAGGACCAGCTCGGTGAGCCCGCCGCGGGTCCGTGGCGCTGTCCCGGTTTTCCCGGGCGCCACGGTGGGTGCGTCCACCGCGTCTACCGTGGTCGGCAAGATCTCGGGGATCCGCGAACACAGATAGTCGGCCAGTCCCGCAGCGGTGGGATGGTCGAAGACCAGGGTGGACGGCAAGACCAAGCCCGTCGCCTTGGCCAGCCGGTTGCGGAACTCGACGCCCGCCAGCGAGTCGAAACCCAGCTCCGTGAACGGCGCACCCGGATCGATCATGTCCCCGGATTTATGTCCGAGACTCGCGGCGACATGTTCGACAACCGTCGCGAGCACAACGTCCGCCCGGTCGATCTCCGGTGCCGCGGCCAGCTGCTGCGCCAACGACCGCACACTGGTCGCGCGGCGCGGCGCCGCGGTGACCAAGGAGCTGAGCATCCTGGGCAGTGCACCTGCCGCGGCCTGCGCGGTGAGTGCCGCCATATCGAGACGTACGCCGATGCTCGTCGGCAGACCGGAGGCCAGGGCGGCGTCGAACAGCGACATCCCGTAGTCGTCGTCGAGGGGGATCGCCCCTTCTCGACGCAGCCGCGCGATATCGGCCGCGGTGAGGGTGCTGGTCATACCGCTGGTCGCACGCCACGGACCCCACGCGATGGAGGTCGCGGGCAGGCCGTGGTGGTGCCGGTGTTCGGCGACCGCGTCGAGGAACGCGTTCGCCGCCGCGTAGTTGGCCTGGCCGGGGCCGCCGATCGTCCCCGCGAACGAGGAGTAGAGCACGAACATCGACAGGTCGAGGTCCTTGGTGGCCTCGTGCAGATGCCACGCCGCGTCGGCCTTGGGCCGCAAGACCGCGGCGAGCCGCTGCGCGGTCATATCGGCAAGCAGACCGTCGGCCAGCACACCTGCGGTGTGCACGACACCGGTCAGCGGATGCTCCTGTGGGATGGTCGAGAGCAGCTCGTCGAGTGCCGCGCGTTCGGTCACATCGCAGGCGACCACGTCGACATGCGCGCCGAGCGCGGCCAATTCCGCCGCGAGCTCCGCGGCGCCCGGCGCGGCCATGCCCCGCCGACTGGCCAGCAGCAGCCGCCGCACCCCGTGCTCGACGACCAGATGCCTGGCCGCCAGCGCGCCCAATCCGCCGGTTCCTCCGGTGATCAACACGGTGGCGTCCGGTCGTGACGCGACGAGCTTGCCCGCGTCCACGCCACCGCGACTCAACCGCGGTGTGTAGGCGACACCATCGCGCAGCACCAGCTGAGCTTCGTCCGCGATGGCCACAGCCGCCGCGACGCCACCGCGGTAGTCGTCCCCGCCGTCCACATCGACGATCGCGATGCGGCCGGGGTTCTCGTGCTGACCGCTGCGCAGCAGACCCCACACCGCGGCGCCGACGAGATCCACCGACGCACCGGCTTCGAGGGCAACCGCGTTTCTGGTGACGACGACGATCCGTTCCTGCTGGGTCAGGCGTTCGGTCACCTGCGCTGCGATGTCGACGAGCCGAGCGTGCAGCGCACCCGGCACGTCCGCATCGATCGGCGAGTCCGCGAGTCGAATCACGGCCACCGGCCTGCCGTCGACCGTCACCGTCTCGCCGTCGTCGGTGCTCGCCCAGCGCGCGCCGGCGACGAGATCGCTCGGTTTCGGTGTCGGCACCGGAACCCAGCGGAGCTGGTAGGCGGCGTGGCTCAGCTCGGAAGCACCTGCGGCGCGCAGAGTGTCGATCGGGATCGGACGCATGGTCAACGCCGCGACCTCGAAGACAGGCTCCCCGTGCGAGTCGGCGAGCGTCACCGTGATCCGATGGTTGTCCGGTCCCGTCGGACCCGACTCGGCGGCAGCCAATCTGACCCGTGCCGTCGTGGCTCCGACGGCGTGCAGATCCACGTTTTCCCACGAATAGGGCACGAAAATCTCGCCGTCGGCAGGCACTCCGGTCAACCCGGTGAAGCGAATCGCGTGCAGTGCCGCGTCCAACAGCGCAGGATGCACCCCGAATCGACCGGCCGACGAATGTTGCTGCTCCGGCAGATTCACCTCTGCGAAGACCTCGCCGCCACGCTTCCACAGCGCGGTCAACCCTTGGAACAACGGCCCGTGCCCGTAACCGCGCTCGGCCAGCTCCGCGTACATGCCGCCGATATCCACCCCGACCGCGCCCGCGGGCGGCCAGCTCGCCGCCATCGCCGTCGCGGTGCTCGCGGTCGGTGATGCCGGTGCGACAAGAGTTCCCGTCGCGTGGCGAATCCACTGCGCCCGGTCCGGCGCGCCGTCGCGTTGCGGACGCGAATACACCGAAACGAGGCGTGCGCCGGTGTCATCGGGTCCGTCCGCAACCACCCGCAGCTCGACGGCGCCCTCGGCGGGCACCGCAAGGGGCGCGGTCACCACCAGTTCGGCAAGTCGGCGACTGTCGGTCATCGCCCCGATATGCAAGGCCAGTTCCGCGAACGCCGTGCCCGGCAGCAATACCGTCCCGCCGATCATGTGATCGGCCAACCACGGGTGGCTCGACAACGACAATCGACCCGTCAACACCACGCCATCGGAGTCGGGCAGCCAGACCGCCGCACTCAACAGTGGATGCTCGACGTCGTCCAGACCGGAAGTCCGGACATCGCCGGTGTCGACCGCGGCCGCCAGCCAGTACCGCTGGTGCTGGAATGCGTAAGTCGGCAGCGGGACTCGACTCACCGAGCGCCCCGCGAACAACGACTGCCAGTCCACCCCGATGCCGGCGATATGCGCCTGCGCGAGGAATGTCACGAAGCGACTGACCTCATCGCCGACGCGACGACTCGCAGCGGCGACCAGCCATCCGGCCGGGACATCGCCGTCATCGCTCACACATCGGCGAGTCATCGCCGTGAGTACCGCGTCGGGTCCGATTTCGAGGAATCGGCGCACGCCGGTGTCGGCGAGCGACCCGATCCCCGGCGCGAAGCGGACCGCGGCACGCACCTGCCCGACCCAGTACTCGGGATCGGTGAATGCCTCGCCCACCGCACCGGTCACGTTCGACACGATCGGCAGCAACGGATCCCGGTAGGTCACTTCCTGCGCGACGGCACGGAACTGCGCGAGCATGGGTTCCATTCGCGCGGAATGGAACGCGTGACTGACCCGCAAGCGCGTCGTCTTGCGGCCCTGCGCCGACAATGTCCGCTCCACCTCGTCGACGGCGTCCGCGTCACCGGAGATCACCACGGCATCCGGACCGTTCACGGCCGCGACCGACGCCCGGTCTCCGAAGCCGGTGAGCAGCTGCGCCGCCTCGGCTTCCGGCAGCGCGACCGCGAGCATCGCGCCGCCCTCCGGCAACGCACCCATCAAACGGCCACGCGCCGCCACCAACGCGCACGCGTCCGCAAGCGACCACACCCCTGCCACATACGCGGCAACCAATTCGCCGATCGAATGCCCGATCAACACATCCGGGGTGATGCCGAACGACTCGACGAGCCGGAACATCGCCACCTCGAACGCGAACAGCGCGGGCTGAGTGAACTCCGTCCGATCCAGCACACCGTCGGGATCGGTAAACATCACCTGCCGCAAGGACAGCGCGTGGCTCGTCGACGGGTTTTGGTCGGATGACTGGACGGCCTGGCCGAGGTGCCGATCGAATTCGACGCACACCTCGTCCAAGGCGGCCGCGAAGACGGGGAACGCCGCATACAGCTCAGTCCCCATCCCGATCCGCTGCGCGCCCTGGCCGGTGAATACGAACGCCGTCTTCCCTGACCCGACCGTTCCTTCCACCACGCCGGAGGACGACGCACCCGCCGCCAGCTCCGCCAGATCGGCAAGCAACTGCTCCCGGTCACGGCCGACGACCGCGCCGCGCCATTCCAGTTGTGCACGCGTTTCGAGCAACGACCGCGCGATGCTCGGCGCATCGGCATCCGGATGATCGACCAACCACGCCCGCAATCGGTCCGCCTGAGCCCGCAGACCAGCCTGGGATTTCGCCGACACCAGCCACGCGACCACGCCCTCGTGCGAGGGCGTCGGGATCTCGGTCGAGGACCGCTCCTCCCGCATGGGCACGGGCGCTTCCTCCACGATCACATGCGCATTCGTGCCACTGATACCGAACGAGGACACACCCGCCCGACGCACCCGCTCCCCCGCGGGCCACGGCTCCGCCTCCGTCAGCAAACGTACCGACCCCGCCGACCAATCCACATGTGGCGACGGTGTATTCACATGCAGCGTCTTCGGCAACATCTGGTGCCGCAACGCCTGGACCATCTTGATAACGCCACCGACGCCGGAAGCCGCGACCGCGTGCCCGATATTCGACTTCAACGATCCGATCCGGACCGGTTCGGTACGCCCTTGCCCATAGGTGGCGATCAAGGCCTGCGCCTCGATCGGATCACCCAACGGTGTGCCGGTCCCGTGCGCCTCGACCGCATCGATGTCGGTGGGATCCAGCCCGGCGACCGCCAACGCCGCCTCGATCACCCGTTCCTGCGACGGCCCGTTCGGCGCGGTCAAACCGTTGGAAGCACCGTCTTGATTCACCGCCGAACCACGAATCACGGCAAGCACGGTGTGCCCCAACCGCTGCGCATCCGACAACCGCTCGATGGCGAGCACGCCGACGCCCTCCGACCAGCCGACACCGTCGGCACCGTCGGAGAAGGATTTGCAGCGCCCATCGGGCGCCAGACCCCGCTGCCGGGCGAAGTCCACGTACAGTTCCGGGCTTCCCGAGATCGTGACACCGCCCGCGAGCACCAGCGAGGTCTCCCCGTTGCGCAGTGCCTGGCACGCCAGGTGCAGCGCAACCAGCGACGACGAGCACGCCGTGTCCACCGTGATGGCAGGTCCCTGCAAACCGAACACGTAGGCGACCCGGCCCGAGGTGACGCTGTCGGAGTTCCCGGTCATCCGGAAACCTTCGTGTTCGCCGACCACCCGCTCGGCGTAACCGGACGGGGTGGCGCCGACGAACACCCCGGTATCGCTGCCGCGCAGCGACGTCGGATCGATGCCCGCGTCTTCCAATGCCTCCCAGGCGGCTTCGAGCATCAGCCGCTGCTGCGGATCCATTGCCGTCGCCTCGCGTGGACTGATACCGAAGAACCCGGCGTCGAAAGCACCTGCCGCGGTGAGGAATCCGCCTTCCCGGACATAGGTGGTGCCTGGTTCGTCGGGGTCCGGGTTGATCAGCCGCTCGAGGTCCCAGCCCCGGTCCGAGGGGAAGGGCGTGATCGCGTCCCTACCGGCGGCCACCAGATCCCAGAGCTGTTCGGGGGACGCGACGCCGCCGGGATAACGGCAGCTCATTCCGACGATGGCGATCGGCTCGTCCGTCCGCGTCCGGCGCAGGGTTCTGCTCGGGCGTCGTTGCGCGACAGGGGTATCGCCGATCCGGGACACCAGGAACGCCGCCACCGCCCGAGCGGTGGGGTGGTCGAAGACGAGGGTCGATGGCAGCGACAGGCCGGTGGCCTTGGCGAGCCGATTCCGGAATTCCACACCGGCCAGCGAGTCGAAGCCCAACTCGGTGAAGGCAGCCTCCGACTCGATCGCCTCGGCCGAGGCATGCCCGAGTACCGCAGCCGCCTGCTCCCGCACCACCTCGAGCGCCACTTCGTCGCGTTCGGCGGCCGACACCGACGCCAGCCGCCCCACCAGCGACCCGACGTTTCCGGGCGACCTGGTTTGCGCCGAAACCAGCGAACTCAGCACCTTCGGCAGTGCTCCCGCCGCGGCCTGCTCCGCAAGTCCCGCCGCATCGAATTCCGCGCCGACCACCAGCGCCGCGTCGGCGGTGACCGCCGCGTCGAACAAGGCCAGCCCGGTCGTGTCGGCGAGTGCGCGGAAACCCAACCGCCGCAACCGCTCCAAACCGGCCGCACCGAGCTCGCCGGTCATGCCGGTGTTCGCGTTCCACGGACCCCATGCCACCGAGACCCCGGGCAGCTCGGCCGCCCGCCGCAGTCGAACGACCGCATCGGCGAAAGCGTTCGCCGCCGCGTAATTGCCCTGTCCCGGCGAACCGGCCAGCCCCGCGACCGACGAAAACACCACGAACGCCGCAAGATTCGAATCCCGCGTCGATTCGTGCAACAACCACGCCCCGTCCACCTTCGGACGCATCACCCGATCCAACTGTTCGGCAGTCAACGTCTCGACGGTGCCGTCATCCACCACACCCGCGGCGTGGACGACAGCAGACAATGGCGACTGCGCGGGAATCTCGGCGAGCATCGCCTCGACGGCGCTGCGATCCGCGATATCGCACGCGGCGACGTCCACTTCGGCGCCCAGCGCCACCAGTTCCGCGACCAGCTCGGGCACGCCATCGGCGTCGCGACCACGTCGCGATACCAACAGCAGCCTGCGCACCCCGTGCTCGGCGGCCAGATGGCGCGCGACGAGCGCACCGAGTCCGCTGGTTCCTCCGGTCACCAGCACCGTCCCGGCCCCGAACGACACCGGGCCCACACTCGGCGACACCGGTTCCTTGCGCAACCGCGGCGCCGACAACCGGCCGCCACGCACCGCGACCTGCGGCTCATCCGCGGCCAGCGCCGCCGACACCGTGTCTGCGTCGATCTCGTCGTCGCGGTCGAGTAGCACGATCCGACCCGGATGCTCGGCCTGCACGCTGCGCACCAGCCCCGCGACAGCCGCGGACACCGGATCAGGCGACTCGCCCGGTAGCCCGAGCGCGTTACGGGTGACCACGACCAGCCGCGACCGAGCCACCCGAGAGTCCGCCAGCCACGACCGCAACAGGTCGAGCGTTTCCGCGACCGTCCCGCGACCCGCTTCGGCCACATTCACGCCGTCGGATTCGTGGTCGCCGACCACCCAGACGAGCGCGTCAGCGACCGCGTCGGTATCGGCCAGGTCGTGCGGCTGAGCGAATCGATGATCGATCCCGGCCACATTCCCGCCGAACATCGCCAACGTCCCGGCAGGCTCGGTTGACCCCGCCGCGACCGGCACCCACTCCACGCCGTACAGCGGCACCGATGCCGAGCTCGACCGAACCCGTTCCACCGTGCGCCGCTCCACCGGATGCATCACCACGGACTCCGCGCTCAAAACCGGCCCGCCCGCCGCGTCCACCACGTCCATCCGCATGCGGTTACCGCCGAGCATCACCGCACGGAGCCGGACCGGCCCCGACCCCGTCCGCGCCAGGCGCAGACCGCCGATCGACACCGGCAATGGGATCCGGCCCTCAGGGATGTCGTCCATGACGAAGTCGAGAGCAGGGTGCAGACAGGCGTCGAACAACACGGGATGAATCCCGTAACCCGGTGCCTGACCGGCCGTTGTCGCGTCCAACGAGACCTCGGCGAACATCTCGTCGCCGCGCCGCCACATCGTGCGCACCCCACGGAACGCCGGGCCGTATTCCATGCCGAGCTCCGCGACCCGCTGATACAGCACCTGCTCGTCGAGCCGTACCGCACCCACGGGCGGCCATGTCTGGTCCCATCCGGTCTCGGCGTCCGCCGTCGCGTCGGCGGCGGCCAATACCCCGCTAGCGTGCGGAACCCACGCATCGGCATCGTCGAGGTGCTGGGCCCGGGAGTAGATGGTGAAGCGTCGTCGCGCATCCGGTTCGATCTCGCCGACAGCGACCTGCAGATCGACGGCGTGCTCCCCGAGTGCCAGTGGAATGTCCAACCGCATCTCTTCGACGGTCCGCAGCTCGAGCCGCGCACCGATCGCCGACGCCAGCTCCAGGTAGGTGGTCGCGGGCACCACCGCGGTACCGAACACCACATGCTCGGCGATCCACGGATGACGGGCGTCGGAAAGCTGGCCGGTGAACAACCACTCGTCCTTGCCCGCCACCGGCACCGCATCCAGCAGGATCGGATGGTCGATATTGCCCGCGGCTACCGGACGCACCACCTCCAGCCAGTACCGCCGACGCTGGAACGCGTACGTCGGCAACGGAACCCGTACTGCGGCCCGGTCGGCGAGCAACGGCTCCCAGTCCACCTCGATGCCGGCGTTGTGGGCGTCCGCGAGGAACGTGAGGAACTGCGTCACCTCGTCGGCGCCGCGCCGTCCGGCGGCCGCGACCACCGACCGCGAATCGACATCCTCGGGCAGGCACTGCCTGGTCATCGCCGTCAGCACGGCGTCAGGTCCCAATTCCAGGAACCGCCGGACACCCATATCCACCAGGGCATCGACGCCGTGGGCGTAGCGGACGGTGTCGCGCACGTGACCGACCCAGTACCCGGGATCGGCGAAAGCCTCGCCGCCCACCACGCCGAACACGTTCGATATCACCGGCAACAACGACCGACCGTAGGTCACTCCCGCGGCCACGGCCTCGAACTCCGGCAACATCGGTTCCATCAATGCCGAATGGAAAGCATGGCTGACCCGCAACCGCGATGTCTTGATCCCGTCGGCGGCCAGCTGTGGTTCCAGTTCCCTGATGGCATCCTCGGCACCGGATATCACGATCGAGGACGGCCCGTTCACCGCTGCGATCGATAGCCGGCCACGGAACCCGGCGATGGCTCCGAGCGCCCGCGCTTCCGGGATCGCGGCGGCCAGCATCGCGCCGCCGTCGGGCAGTGCGCCCATCAAGCGTCCCCGCGCGACAACAAGCGCGCAGGCGTCGGCCACCGACCACATCCCGGCCGCGTACGCGGCGACCAGCTCGCCGATGGAATGCCCGATGAGCACGTCGGGGGTGATCCCGAACGACTCCACGAGCCGTAACAGCGCTGCCTCATAAGCGAAGAGCGCGGGCTGGGTGTACTCCGTCCGGTGCAGCAGCTCTTCGCCCGCAGTACCGAAGACGATGTCTTTGAGCGTGACGCCGGGCGACGAGGGCTCCAGCAGCCGGTCGAACTCGGCGCACAGCTCGTCGAACGCCGAGGCGAAGACCGGGAACGCCGCGTACAGCCCGGCGCCCATACCGATCCGCTGCGCGCCCTGTCCGGTGAACAGGAACGCGATCTTGCCGCCGACCGGCGTGCCATCGGTCACGCCTGGCGCCGCCGTGCCCGCGGCCAGGTCCGCGAGGCCCGCCAGCATGGCGTCCCGGTCGCCCGCGACAACGGCCCCGCGCCGATCGAATCGGGCCCGCGTCGTCAGCAACGAACGGGCCACATCGACCAGGTCCGCTTCCGGGTGCACTGACAGCCACGCACGCAGTCGAGCGGCCTGCCCCCGAAGTCCCGCCTCGGATTTCGCCGATACCAACAGTGGCACCATGCCCGCGGCCACCGGCACTGTGCCCGCAGCCACCGGCACCATTCCCGCAGCCACCGGCGGCGTGGCGGCCGCGACCGGCTCGGTCGCGCGCTGCTGGCCCGCGGGCGCTTCCTCGAGGATGATGTGAGCGTTCGTGCCACTGATACCGAACGACGACACACCCGCCCGACGCACCCGCTCCACTGACGCAGGCCACGGCCGTTGTTCGGTCAGCAAGCGCACCGATCCCGCCGACCAGTCCACATGCGGCGACAATGCATCCACATGCAACGTCTTCGGCAACATCTGGTGCCGCAACGCCTGCACGATCTTGATGACCCCACCGGCACCCGCGGCCGCCTGCGAATGCCCGATATTCGACTTCAACGAGCCGACCCACAATGGCTCCGCGCGGCCCTGCCCGTACGCGGAGATCAAGGCCTGCGCCTCGATCGGATCACCCAACGGTGTCCCGGTCCCGTGCGCCTCCACCACATCCACATCGGTGGGATCGAGCCCGGCGGCGGCCAGCGCCGCCGCGATCACCCGCTCCTGCGACGGACCATTCGGCGCGGTCAAACCATTCGACGCACCATCCTGATTCACCGCCGAACCCCGAACAACAGCCAGCACGTTGTGACCGAGCCGCCGCGCGTCCGACAACCGCTCCAACACCAGCACACCGACACCCTCGGCCCAGCCGACACCATCGGCCGCGGCCGAGAACGCCTTGCACCGACCATCACGCGACAGCCCACGCTGCCGCGAGAACTCGATGAACATGAACGGCGTCGACATCACCTGAGCACCACTTGCCAAGACCAGAGAGGTCTCCCCTTGACGCAGGGCCTGGCAGGCCAGATGGATCGCGACCAGTGACGACGAACACGCCGTGTCCACGGTGACCGCAGGACCCTCCAACCCCAAGGTGTAGGCCACTCGCCCCGAGAGCACACTGCTCGTCGAGCCGGTGCCGACATACCCCTCGGCGACCGAACCGGCCGCCTTGGCGATCTCCTCGTAGTCCTGATACGAGACGCCGGTGACCACTCCGGTGTCGCTACCCCGCAACGACAACGGATCAATACCCGCGTCCTCCAGCGCTTCCCACGACGCCTCCAGCAACAACCGCTGCTGCGGATCCATCGCCGCCGCCTCACGCGGACCGATCCCGAAGAACCCCGCGTCGAAACCCGCGATATCGGAAAGGAATCCGCCGCGTCGCAGGTAGGAGGTGCCGGAGTGATCGGGATCGGGATTGAACAGCCGATCCAGATCCCAGCCGCGATCGGTCGGGAACTCGCCGATCGCGTCCGTTCCGGACGCGACCACCTCCCACAAACCCTCCGGTGAGGTGATCCCGCCGGGGTACCGGCAGCTCATCCCCACGATCGCGATCGGTTCATCGGTACGGACCCGACGCGGCACGCGGGCGACGGCACGGCCGGTGTCCGCTTCCTCCTGATCACCGACATGCGACCGCACGAACGTCGCCACCGCAGCCGCGGTGGGGTAGTCGAACACCAGCGTCGACGGCAGCTGCACTCCGGTGGCCTTGGCGAGCCGATTGCGGAACTCCACTCCGGCAAGGGAATCGAAGCCGAGCTCGGTGAACGGCGCGGTGGGATCGATGGCGTCGCCGGAAATGTGACCGAGCGCGCCTGCGACCTGCTCACGAACAACGTCGAGCACGATCGTCGCGCGTTCCTCGGCCGGGGCGGCGGCCAGCCGGCGCGCCAATGTCCCGCCCGTGTCCGCGGCGCGGCGCACCGGCACCGTGACGATCGAATGCAACATCCGGGGCAAGGCCCCCTCGCGCGCCTGCACCGCCAGCGCCTCGGTGTCGAACTCCGTCGCGACCACCACCGGTGCTGCCGCGACGACCGCGCGATCGAACAGCGCCAAGCCATCCGCCGTCTCCAACGGACGCACGCCGAGGCGACTCATTCTCGCCATCGCCGCGGTTCCCAGTCCGCTGGTCATGCCGATGTTCTGGTTCCACGATCCCCACGCGATCGACACCGCGGGCAAGCCCGCCGCCCTGCGCCGCGATGCCAGCGCGTCGAGGAATGCGTTCGCCGCGGCATAGTTGCCCTGCCCGGGGTTGCCCACCACGCCCGCGACCGACGAGAACAGGACGAACGCCGAAAGATCACGGTCGCTGGTCAATTCGTGCAGATGCCACGCCGCGTCCGCCTTCGACGCCAGCACCCGGTCCAGCTGCTCGGCGGTCAAGGTCTCGATGGTGCCGTCGTCGAGCACGCCCGCCGAATGGATGATCGCGCTCGGCGCGAACTCGTCGGGCAATTCCGCGAGCAGCGCCGCCACCGCCGCACGATCGCCCACGTCGCAGGCCGCGACGCGCACCTGCGCGCCCGCTGCCGTCAGCTCGCTCACCAGCTCGGCAACACCGTCGGCGCCCGCACCGCGCCGCGACGCCAACACCAGTCGCCGCGCACGGTGCGCGGCGACGAGGTGGCGGGCCAGCTCGGCGCCGAGACCGCTGGTGCCACCGGTGATCAATACCGCGCCGGCGCCGAAGGACGACGCGTCTGCCACGGCCGAGCCCACCTGCCGCCGCAGTCGCGCGACCCGCAGGCCGCCACTGCGCACGGCCAGCTGCGGTTCGTCCGAACTCACCGCCGCGGCAATCACCTCGACCGTCGCGTTCTCCTCGACGCCCAGGTCGACGAGCACGAACCGGCCCGGATGCTCGACCTGCGCACTGCGCACCAAGCCCCACACCGCCGCGGCGGCCACATCCGGCGACTCGCCCGACACGCTCATCGCTCCACGCGTCAGCACCACCAGTCGCGAATCACTCAACCGCGCCTCGGCCTGCCACGTCTGCAACAGCTCCAGCGCCGACCGCACCCACTGGTGCGTCCGCGCTGTCACCTCGCCGCCCGCGACGGCTTGCGAGTCGCTCGAAACACCACCATCGGTCGAATCGTCACCGGCAGGCGACCAGACGACGATCTCTGGCGCCCCCGCGTCGTCGAGCAGCTCGGTGAGCGCCGCGCTCCGGCGCTCGACGCCCGCGACACTCGCGCCGCCGAGCAGCGCGACCGACGCAACCACCCCGGTCGACCCCGACGACACCGGCACCCATTCGACATCCGACAGCGACGCCCGCCGACCGGCCCCGCTGTTGAGCACCTTGGCATCCACGGGGCGGGCAACGAGCGAATCGAGACTCAGCACCGGGGCCCCGGTGTCGTCGACAGCGAGGACCCGTATCCGCCCGGCTCCCCACCGCACAAGCCGAACTCGGGCGGCCGTCACCCCGGCGCGGTACACCCGAGTCCCGGCGAAGGAGAACGGCAACGGCAACCGACCTGACGACATGTCCTGCGCCAGCCCCCCGATCGCCGCGTGGAATGCGGCGTCCAACAACGCGGGATGAATGCCGAACCCCGGTGTCTGATCGACGGTTTCGGCCGCGAGCGACACGTCGGCGAGCAGATCGTCGCCGTCGCGCCAGACCGACGTGACGCCCTGGAACGCGGGGCCGTAGCCGAGCCCCAAGTCCGCCAATTGCTCGTAGAGGCCGTCGGTCGGCACCGGCTCGGCACCGGCGGGCGGCCACTGTTCGGTCGCAGCCGACCCGTACCAGTCCGGCTCGACCCACGCGGGAACGCTCTCCGCGGCCGGAGCCAACACCCCATTGGCATGCGACACCCATTCGCCCGCATCGGGATTCCCGTCGGCAACGGCACGCGAGTGGATCACGAACCGGCGGCGGGCCGCCCCGTCGGCGGGCTCGACACCGAGCTGAATGTCGACCGCAGTGCCTGCCTCGAGCAGCAGCGGCGCTTCCAGCAGCAGTTCCTCGACGAAGTCGACACCGAGCCGCGTGCCCGCCGTCGAGGCGAGTTCCATAAAACCGGTCCCGGGCAGCAACACCGAGCCGAAAACCGCGTGATCGGCCAACCACGGGTGGGTCAGCAACGACACCCGTCCGGTGAACAGCCATTCGTCCTTGCCTGCCAACGACACCACGCCGGTCAAGATCGGATGATCCGATGACCCGACCGACGCGTTAGTGACGAGTGGCTCCAACCAGTACCTCTGACGCTGGAACGCGTACGTGGGCAACGACACCCGCTGTAGTGACCGGCCCGCGAACATCGGCCGCCAGTCCACGTCGACACCGGCGGTGTGCGCCTGCCCCAGCAACATCACGCACTGCGTCACCTCGTCGACCGAGCGTCGAGACGCGGCGACCACCACCGAGTCCGCCTCGGCATCCGGGTGTTCGGCCAGGCACTGGCGAGTCATCGAAGTCAGTACCGCGTCCGGGCCCACCTCGACGAACCGCCGCACCCCTGACGCGACGAGAGCGTCGACGCCGGGCGCGAACCGCACGCACCCGCGCACCTGCTCGACCCAGTACCCCGGATCGGTCACCTCGACCCCGACCACAGCGCCCGAGACATTCGACATCATCGGAACGATCGGCATTCGATACGTCAAACCCGAAGCAATGAAGCGGAATTCGGCCAGCATAGGTTCCATCCGCGCGGAATGGAACGCGTGGCTGACCCGCAGTCGCGATGTCTTGACTCCCGCCTCGGCCAGCCCGCGCTCCGCCACTTCGACGGCGTCCACATCACCCGACAACACCACCGACGCGGGACCGTTCACGGCCGCGATCGACAACCGATCCCCGTACTCCGCCACGATGTCCACTGCACGCTGCTCGGTCACCGCCACCGCGAGCATCGCGCCACCCTCCGGCAACGCACCCATCAAACGGCCACGCGCCGCCACCAACGCGCACGCGTCCGCAAGCGACCACACCCCTGCCACATACGCGGCGGCCAACTCGCCGATCGAATGCCCGATCAACACATCCGGGGTGATGCCGAACGACTCGACGAGCCGGAACATCGCCACCTCGAACGCGAACAGCGCGGGCTGAGTGAACTCCGTCCGATCCAGCACACCGTCGGGATCGGTAAACATCACCTGCCGCAAGGACACCGCGGAGCTCGTCGAGGAGTGGTCAACGGATGCCCGATCGGTCCCACCGAGGTGCCGATCGAACTCGGCGCAGACCTCGTCCAACGCCGCCGCGAACACCGGGAACGCCGCATACAGCTCCGCCCCCATCCCGACCCGCTGGGCACCCTGACCCGTGAACGCGAATGCCGTCCGACCCCCGACAGTCGGACCGGACGACACCGCACCCGACGCCAGGTCGGCCAACCCTGCGATAAGTTGCTCTCGATCGCGGCCGACTACCGCACCACGCAAGTCCCACTGCGCCCTGCTATCGATCAGCGACGACGCCACACTCCACAGGTCCGCGTCCGAATGGTCGATCAGCCACTGCCGCAACCGATTCGCCTGGCCGCGCAGCCCTTCGGCGGACTTGGCCGACACCACCAACGGCACCACATCTACCGCGACGGTTTCGGATTCGTCAGGCGATGTCGACGCAACCGGGTCGCCGGTGGGGGCACCTTCGGCTGACCCGCCGACCAGCGCTGGTGCTTCCTCGACGATCACATGCGCATTGGTGCCACTGATACCGAACGAGGAAACTCCCGCCCGACGAACCCGCTCCCCCGCGGGCCACGGTTCCGCCTCGGTCAGCAAACGCACCGACCCCGCCGACCAATCCACATGCGGCGATGGCGCATCCACATGCAACGTCTTCGGCAGCACCTCGTTCCGCAGTGCCTGCACGATCTTGATGACCCCGGCCGCACCCGCGGCCGCCTGCGAATGCCCGATATTCGACTTCAACGATCCGATCCGGATCGGTTCGGCACGGCCCTGCCCATATGCCGCGATCAGCGCCTGTGCCTCGATCGGATCACCCAGGGACGTACCCGTCCCGTGCGCTTCCACCACATCCACATCGGCAGGGGCCAATCCGGCGGCGGCCAGCGCCGCCGCGATCACCCGCTCCTGCGACGGACCATTCGGCGCGGTCAAACCATTCGACGCACCATCCTGATTCACCGCCGAACCCCGAACAACAGCCAGCACGTTGTGACCGAGCCGCCGCGCATCCGACAACCGCTCCAACACCAGCACACCGACACCCTCGGCCCAGCCGACACCATCGGCCGCCGCGGAGAAGGACTTGCATCGACCGTCCGGCGACAGACCACGCTGCCGCGAGAACTCGATGAACAAATACGGCGTCGACATCACAGTCACACCGCCGGCCAACACGAGCGAGGTCTCGCCGCGCCGCAATGCCTGGCAGGCCAGATGGATCGCGACCAGCGACGACGAACACGCCGTATCCACCGTCACCGCAGGGCCTTCCAGACCCAACGTGTACGCCACCCGGCCCGACACGACGCTGCCCGCCGAGCCGACGCCCGCGTACCCCTCGTAGACCGGCCCCGCAGCCCTCGTCTTGTGCTCGTAGTCCTCGTACATCACCCCCGCGATGACGCCGGTGTCGCTACCCCGCAACGACAACGGATCAATACCCGCGTCCTCCAGCGCTTCCCACGACGCCTCCAGCAACAACCGCTGCTGCGGATCCATCGCCGCCGCCTCACGCGGACCGATCCCGAAGAACCCCGCGTCGAAATCGCCGACATCGCGCAGGAAGCCGCCCTCCCGCGTGTACACCTTCCCGAACCGGTCGGGATCGGGATCGAACAACCCCTCGACGTCCCAACCCCGATCCAGCGGAAATTCGCCGACGGCGTCCGCACCGGACGCGACCAGGTCCCACAGCTGTCCCGGCGACTCGACGCCACCCGGGTAGCGGCAGCTCATACCGACGATCGCGATCGGCTCGTCGATGCGTTCCCGCAACTGGGTCAGATCGTCGCGAGTCGTGAGGAGCTCGACGGTGACCTTCTTCAGGTACTCCAACATGCGGTCGGACGAATCGCCGGTGCCTTTGTCCACGTTTCACATCCAGGGTATTTCGGGGTTGACAAAGAAGCCCGGCGGCAAGGAGCGACGCGGGCCTGGTGAGTTACCGAAATCGTTCGGTCAGGTGTCGGTGACGAGGCGGCGACTGGAGTCGGCCGGCGATCGCCTGTTCTCTGCGGAGTGTCCGGCCGATTCGGCTACCGCGGACATGCGGTGGATCGGCAGACTGTCGGCCATCGATTGTCGTTCGACCGAATCGGATGCGGAAATCTTCAACACTCGCAGCGGCATTCGGCCGAGCTCGGTGCCGCACGGCGACGCATCGGCGCGCTGCGGGCGCCACCCGCAGCGCACTGTGGTCCGCGAGGCTCCGGCGGCCGACGCGATTTCCCTGGTTGACGCCGTCTTCCGTCGAGGTGCGACCTTCAGACGTCGGACGTCACCGCTGGTTAACGAGACGTAGTCCATGTGAACGTTCCTTTCACCGCGGTGAAAGGCGTACCGGCAACATCACGGAAATTACCTGGCCCAACACGTGCAGCCAGTACTTCGTCCGTCCAGAAGACGACATCAGTGCTCATCAAAATCTCTCTCCGCCAAGCAGACAGCGGGACATGCGTCCAGTTGCCTGCTGAGAGTTAGCCTGCCAGCCGAATCCGTTCCTCGCAACTGGTGTGCCGCCCTTTTATGTGCCACCCTTCGGTGGCTCGTCGATCCGGTACGAAGCAAGCCGCTGACATATCAGGGATCAGCGCGCGAGGCGGCCGGTGAACACCGGTAGAGGCGGCATCGACATCGACCCGAATTCGAGACCTCCAAGATCAGCGCGTCGACGACCGCGGTGATGTCATGTCGATAATGGTGAGTGATGGATTGTGTTGCGCGCCTATGTTTCTCGCTCTCCGGTGCCATTTCGGTCCGACCACGCGATGGTGACGCGGGGCCAGTGCGCGCGAAAAAGAGAATTCGCCGGATGTTCGCGATCGGGATGTCGCGGTGCGCCCCGGCGGCAGGAACGACCGCGATCCCGACAGCAGACTGGCCACGCGGCACCATCGTCGCGCGCCGGGGCGAACGGCCCGGCCGCCGAGATCGAACGGCGACGTCTCGCTCAGTGGGCGATCAGCGGTCCGGCCGAGTTCACGACCCGCTGCACCCAGGCCGCGCAGTCCACAAGGGCTACATCGTCGTTGGACGGTCGGGAGAGCAGGATACCGGCGCGAGGCCCGGGCCGCACGGCAGGCGCGGGCAGGGTGATGCCGCAACTGCCGAGGTAGCTGAGCACCATGGTGGTGCGCAGAACGGCGGTGTTTGCGCTGTCGTACCGATCCGGGTCGGATTGCAGGTCGGCCGTGCCCGGTGGGATGCGGCGCACGGTGGGGCACAGGAGCGTGGCGGCACCGAGGTCGGCGGCGAACTCCGCACGCAAGGCCGCCATCGCGGCGTAAACAGGGCCGATCGAATCACCTGTATGCGTGTTGTTTGCGAGTCTGCGCCGGGTGGCGAGTTCGATCGGCATCGTCGAGTCGAGCCGGTGGCGATGCAGGAGGAAGGCCTCGGCGCCAACGATCGTTCCGTTGCCGTCCATCAGGTTCTGGGCGTTCGACAGCGAAGGCACCGGACGGATCTGAACGTCAGCGCCTGCGGCGCGGAGTTCGGCGACCGCGTGGTCGAACTCGTCGGATATCTCCGGCGCGATGTCTTCGGACCATTCGCCCGCAGGGACGACGAACCGCGGCGGTAGCAGCCTGCTACCGCCGCGCCCGGCGGGGACGAGCACACGGTCGAGAGCGGCGAGGTCCTCCACGGTGGTCGCGAACACACCGACGCTGTCGAGTGTCGCCGACAGCGGCGCGAAGTCGTGGGGGCCATATCTACCGGGGCTGGCGCGATATCCGACGATGCCGCACAGAGCCGCGGGCACGCGCACGGATCCGGAGGTGTCGGTCCCGATCGCCAGTGGAACGATTCCGCGCGCGACCGCGACCGCGGAACCCGACGACGATCCGCCCGGGATCAGCTCCGGGTCGACGGGGTTGACGGGCGTACCGAAGCAGAGATTGATCCCTAGTCCCGAGAAGGCGAACTCGCTGAGATTGGTTTTGCCGATGGTGACAAGTCCGCTGTCGTGCAGGCGCCGCACGAGGTGGCTGTCCACAGCGGCGGGTTCATCGTGGAGGTGGCTGGCCGAGCCACAGGTCGTGACGGTGCCTTGGACGTCGAATACGTCCTTCCACACGATGGGGACTCCGTCGAGCCTGCTGCGGCGCGCGCCGCGCAAGGCGCGGCGGTCGGACGCCTCGGCCTGGTAGCGGGCACGTTCGCCGGTGACGGCAATCATTACCGCGGCCGAATCAGGTTGCCGAGCACGGTCGACCGCTGCGGTAACCAGCTGCGCCGACGTGGTCGCGCCGCTCGCGAGGGCCCGCGCCATTGCGATGGCGGTAGTCATGGGTAGGTACTCCAGATGCTCGGTCCGGAACTCATTGAGCACACGCTATCGCGCAGGCATCGATACGGGTATGTGCGAACATCTACCTAAGGACCCCAGGAGTGTGTATATATCCATTCCCCCGGCCGCTACAGTTCTGTTGACTGAGTGGCATGACAGCGTTGAGCTACCCGGAGCCGGTGACCATACCGGCCAGGCAGGCCCGGTCGGTGACCTTGCGCAAAGGCGAGCGCTTACGGATCACCGACGTCGCGGGCGGCCAAGTGGGCGATGTATTCGCCTACAACATCGAGGACGTCACCGAGCACCACAGCGCCTCGCACACCCGCACCCACATCAGCCGCCTGTTCCCCGCGTTGGGCGAATCCTTCGTGACCAACCGGCGGCGCCCTATCCTCACCTACCTGGCCGACACATCCCCTGGTCGGCACGACATGTTGATCGCCGCCTGCGATCCGGAACGCTATGCGGCATACGGCGATCCGGATCATGCCAGCTGCGCGGACAATCTGCGGCAGGCGATGGCCGACCTCGGCCACCCGCCGCTGCCGTTCATTCCGCAGCCGATCAACGTCTTCATGCGCATCCCCGTCGCCGCGGACGGGGAGCTGTCCTGGCTCGCGGCCGCCACCGCGCCCGGGGATTCGATCACCTTCCGCGCGGACATGGACTGCCTCGTCGTCGTCTCGTCCTGTCCGCAGGACCACAACGTCATCAACGGTGTCGGACCCACCCCGCTGGCCCTGACCATTTTGCCCCCGACCACCATCGAGGAGAACACCGATGAGCACCACTGAACTCGAACTGGCCCATCCCGCGCTCGAGCCGTTCGGCCTCGACTCGCTGAGGTTGCGCAACCGGTTCGCCGTCGCACCGATGACCCGCATCTCCGCCGAACCCGACGGCACGCCGACCACGCAGATGACCGAGTACTACCGCGAGTACGCGGCGGGTGGATTCGGCTTGATCATCACCGAGGGCATCTACCCGGATGCCGCCCACAGCCAAGGCTATTTCAATCAGCCCGGCTTGGTCACCGACCGGCACATCGCCGGATGGCGCGCGGTAGTGGATGCCGTACACGGTGCCGGGAGCCCGATCGTCGCGCAACTGATGCACGCCGGTGCCATCTCGCAGGGCAACGCCTATGGCTTCGAGACCATTGGACCGTCGGCCGTTGTGCCGCGCGGGCAGATGATGGCCGACTACGGCGGCGCGGGCGGAGCGTGGAACGCGCCCCGGGAAATGACCGCGCGCGATATCGACGATGTCATCGCCGGATACGCCGCCGCCGCCGAGAACGCCAGGTCGGCGGGTTTCGACGGGGTCGAGATTCACGCGGCCAACGGCTATCTGCTCGACCAGTTCCTCACCGACTACACCAACCAGCGCACCGACGAATACGGCGGTTCGGTGGAGAATCGGATCCGCCTGACCGTGCGCGTACTGCAGGCCGTGCGTGCGGCGCTCGGTGATTTCCCCATCGGTGTGCGGCTGTCGCAGACCAAGGTCAACGACTTCACCTACCGCTGGCCCGGCGCCGATGCCGACGCGCGGGTCGTCTTCGCGGCCCTGTCCGACGCGACCTACCTGCATATCGCCAGTGAGGGTAGGAATTTCCTCGAGACCGCGCGTTTCCCGAGCGGCTCGACCATCACGCAGCTGGCCCGTGAGGTGTCCGGCCGTCCGGTCATCGCCAATGGAGGCATGCACGCGCTCCCCCAGGCCGCCGATGTCTTGACCGGCGGGCACGCCGATGTCCTGTCCCTCGGTCAGGGCGCGCTGGCGAATCCGGACCTGCCGCGCCGGGTCGAGACGGGGGCGCCGTTGGCTCCGTTCGACCATGAGATGCTCCATCCCATGGCCACCCTGGACAGTGCCGCGGCATGGCGCGCGCGAACCGACCAATGAGCGAAAGCGACTGGACCCGCGGCGCGGCCGCCGTGGCGACACTCACCTTCGATGTCGACGCGGAGACGCCCATCCTCGCGGAAGGGCGTCACTACGCCGACCATCCCATGGTGATGTCACACCAGTCCTACGGCCCGGATGTCGGCGTGCCGCGGATCCTCGATCTGCTCGATGAGATGGCCGTTGCCGCAACGTTCTTCGTGCCGGGCTGGGTCGCCGAGCAGCGTCCGGGCCTGGCCCGTTCGATCGTCGACCGCGGGCACGAGGTCGCGCACCACTCCTACAGTCACCGCGCGCCCACTTCGTTGCCACCCGGTGCCGAACGCGCGGATTTCGTCCGCGCATTGGATGTTTTCGCCGCACAGGGCATCGACATCGCCGGACATCGTGCGGCG
Source organism: Nocardia sp. NPDC051463 (assembly GCF_040681975.1). Taxonomy (NCBI): domain Bacteria; kingdom Bacillati; phylum Actinomycetota; class Actinomycetes; order Mycobacteriales; family Nocardiaceae; genus Nocardia; species Nocardia sp. NPDC051463. The sequence goes on along the minus strand of NZ_JBFBAB010000006.1, from coordinate 68,436 downwards.
ATGTGGAGCGCCAGCCACGAAACCATCGGTCTGGTCGCCGAATACGGGCTGGCCTACGACTCGTCGCTGATGGGTGACGACCGGCCGTATCTGGTCGAGGGCACGCACCCGCCGGTGGTGGAGCTGCCGGTGCATTGGTCGCTCGACGATTGGGAGCAGTACGCGTATCTTCCCGAGCCGCGGATCGGCTCGGTCATCGAATCACCGATCAAGGTCGAGCAGATGTGGCGCGCCGAACTCGACGGGATGCGGCATTACGGCTGTTTGTTCAACGTGTGTATGCACCCGTTCCTCACCGGGCGGCCGGGCCGGATGATGGCGCTGCGCAACCTCATCTCGTATGCCAAGGAGTGTGGGGATGTGACCTTCGCGCGCTGTCGCGATGTAGCTGCCCGGGCCCGCGAGGACGTGGGAACTGCGCGTCGCGCGCTACCGAGCTACGACGTGGATCCGGCTGTGTATCCGAACTGATTTCGCGCCGGCCGGTCACCGCGTAGCCGGGTGCGATCGGTGCCCGGTCCGACAGACTCGGCGGCCAAGGCCAGGAACAGGTCGACGGTGTCCTCCAGCCGATTGACGTTGCGGCCGGTCAACTCGGTGATCCGAGCCATGCGGTTGCGCAGGGTGTTGACGTGCACATGCAGTGCTGCGGCCGTCACACCCCATTGCCCGTCATGGCGGAGAAAAGTTCGCAGGGTGTGTTCGAGTTCGGTGTGTGCACGAGTGTCGTGCTCGCGGATGATGCCGAGCACCTGATCGGTGAACCGGTGCAGCACTTGTTCGTCGAGCAGGCCCAGCAGCATCCGGAAGGTCGCGATATCGGCGAAAGAGGCCGTGTCCCGGCCGTCCTGCCCGCGCAGCACTTGGCAGACTTCTCTGGCACGCACCAGCGGTTCCCGCAAGGCGGCTGCGGCGGTGGCGATCTCGCCGAGCCCGATGACGATCCGTGCAGCGGCCGGCACTCGCCTCCCGACTTCCGCCGAGAGTTCGCGGGCGAAACGCGTCAGCTCCTGCGGGGTGTGCTCCCACGGGCAGACGGCCACCACGTCCCGGCTTCCCGCCGCGGTGAACACCGGTATGCCGTGCGTGGCGAAGAACGCGCCGACCGCGTCGGCGATGTCGTCGGGCGGCAGGTCGGGGCTTCCGGACGGGGATACCGGTGCCAGCGCGAACACGCCGAGCGGCTGGTCCGACGGCACCCCGTAGGCGCGCAGCCGCTGACTCACCTCACCGCTGCGCCGCGGCCCGGAGAGGATCATCTCGAGCAGCTCGGCCGCGAAGCGCGCCTCGATGGCGTGCACTGCCTGCTGTTTGGTGACCTCCAGACTCAGGAATCGAGCCGCCTGGGCGAGCGCTTCCCGATCGGCGGCGGCCAGTTTCGTGGCCGGTTCCAGGCAATACAGCCCGGCGTCGACCTCCCCCATCACGCCCTCGACGAGGTAGAGCGCGGACGGCCCCGACCCCAGCAGATCGACCTCTATCGGCGGTGGCGTGCGGTTGAGCGCCGCGGCGGCGAGGCGGACCTGCTCCCCGGTCGGTTCGCAGCCGATACTGGCCAGACAGCGCCCCTTGCGATCAACGACCAGCAGCGGCAGTTCCGTTTCGCCACGCAGGATTTCGAGGACCCCCGCCGCGCCGCTGCCCCGCGACAGCGCGGTGGCCAGCGCGTCCCCGCGGTGCACGGTCGCGGTCAGTTCCGCCTGCAGCACCTCGTTCTGGATCCGGGCAGCGGCCCGAGTGAGCGCGGCGAACGGCACCCCGATGCACAGTTCGACCAGTGGCAGCCCGCGCGAAACACACAGCGCGGCGAGTTCTTCGGGAAGTGCCGGGGTCTGCGCCGTCAGCCCGAACACCAACCCGATGGCACCCGCCCGCGCGACCGCGTCGACGAACCGCTCCGACGAAACGTGCGGCAACCACAGGCCGTTGGTCAGCACCAGCTCGCCGGGCCGGACGTATCGCGACGGATCGGGCAGTTCCGTGGTGTGCAGCCAGCGGATTTCCGCCGCCAGTTGCTCAGTGAGTTGCGGCGTCATCACCCGCAGCCCCAGCGCTGGATCGGCAACAAGTCGCCCAATGGTCAACACCTATAGAAATGTACACAGCAGACGGACATCGCTAGATGAATACACATTCCTCTCTCGTGCCGAGCGGTGCTGTTATGAGATGAATCACTACCGAAAGAGGGAAGTCATGTCATCCCCGCAACTGCCCGGCACCACAACCACGGCGAGCGCCGACCCGGATATCGGCGACACCGGCGTCCGCTTCGACGCGCACGGTGTACTCCCCATTCCCGACCGGGAGCGGGACTGCTCTTCCTGGGAACTGTTCTGGATCTGGTGCGGCGCGAATATCGCTCCCATCAACTGGGTGCTCGGCGCACTCGGGATCGCACTCGGGCTCAGCCTGATCGAAACGCTGATCGTCGTCACGGTCGGGAATCTCTTCGGCTGCGCGGTATTCGGCCTGTTCAATGTCATCGGCCACCGCACCGCCGTCAATCAGATGGTGCTGGGACGTTCGGCGTTCGGCATCACCGGAGCCGTGCTGCCCGCGGTCGTCCAAGGCCTGCTGACCATGGCGTGGGTGGGAGTGAACACCTGGGTCGTGCTCGATCTCGTACTCGCCGTGCTCGAGCAGATCGGTATCCGGGGCGGCATGGAGCTCGAGGTCGTTGTCGCGGCGGTCATCATGATGGTTCAGCTCGCGCTTGCGCTGTACGGGTTCTACGCGATCCGCACGTTCGAGAAGTACACCGTCCCCCTCACCATCGCGGTGATGGTGGCGATGACCGTGGTGGCACTCGCCCGCACGCACCTGGACTGGACCGCCGCTCCGGCCGCGACGCCCGGTGGGAAGCTCACCGCGATCACGCAACTCGTCACCGCCATCGGCGTCGGCTGGGGCCTCACCTGGATCCCGTACGCCGCGGACTACAGCCGATTCGCTCGGCCGAAGCTGCCCGCCAGAACCGTGTTCTGGGCATCGGCGGCCGGTATGTACCTGCCCACCGTCTGGCTCGCCGCGCTCGGCGCCTGCCTCGCGAGCGCAGGCGGTAGCGCCGACCCGTCCACTCTCGTAGTCAGCACCTTCGGCGTGCTCGCCGTCCCGGTACTGCTGCTGATCATGCACGGCCCGATCGCCACCAACATCCTCAATCTGTACTCGTGCTCGCTGGCCGCGCTGACCATCGGCATCCGTGTCGCCCGATGGAAGGTCACTCTGTTCGCCGGCGTGGTGGCCTCCGCGGTACTGGCCGTTTTCATCGACTCGTCGAGTTTCGCGCATGCCTTCGACAACTGGATGGTGTCGATCCTGATGTGGATCAGCCCCTGGATGTCCATCCTGCTCGTCGACTACTTCCTGGTACGTCGTCGTGCCCTCTCGATCCCCGACCTCTACCGCGACGGCACGACATCGATCTACGGGAAGTTCAATGCGTGCGCCCTGGTGAGCGTCGCCGCCGGACTGCTCGCCGGCTGGTCCTGGCAGTACGGGATGGTTCCCGCCATGCAAGGACCGATGGCGAAAGCGCTGGGCAACACCGACTTCTCCTGGTTGGCCGGCAGCCTCGTCGCCGGCGGTGTCTACGGCGTCCTGACCGTCCTGGTCGCCGCTCGCCGCACCCGCCGATGAATTGCCTATTCGGATCAGGGCGGCCACGCCTCGTCGCGGTACCCACCGCATGGCGATAGATCACCGACCGGGAATTACAGAGCGGCCGCGTGCTCTCCACCACGCTCAACAGGGGCCCCTGGTTATCTCGCCACCGCGCCGGCCCCGCGCGGCGCTGCTTCCACTGTGCTGAAGTGCCGCCGCCACCAGTGGGCGCGACGAACACCTCTGCCTTCAATGCTGGGAACACGCCGACGCCAATGTTGGGCGACACGGCCTTCAGCGTCGGTCCCGGCTAGAGCTCGGTGACCTGGGTCCTGTCGACGACAAAAAAGCCGCAGATCAGAAATTCTCTGATCTGCGGCTTTCTCGCACTACCATTTGTGGGCGAAGGGGGACTTGAACCCCCACGTCCCGAAGGACACTGGCACCTGAAGCCAGCGCGTCTGCCATTCCGCCACTCGCCCGAGCGACTGGGAGACAGTATCACGCGAATATGCGGGACACGAAATCGGCGTCCGGCGGCCTTTGTGCGCAGGCCAGGCAACCACGGGAACCCGCTGGAATTTCCAGGAGTTACAGGTGTGGACGATCGTGGATATCATGCAATGAACGTGGTCGACACACGACACGCCATGCCTGCGTGTCGTTGTTATCAATCAGAACAGGACGCTCAACCGAAGGGAGGCCGAGATGGGCATCGTTTCACGGTTCGAGCGTCGTCTGCAGGGCGCCGTCGATGATGCGTTCGCCAGGGCATTCGGCGGCAGTGTCGTGCCGCAGGAGGTGGAGGCCGCGCTGCAACGCGAAGCCGCTGATCACGTCCAGGATCTGGGCGGCGGCCACCAGTTGGCGGCCAACAATTATGTGATCACCATCAACCCGTCCGATCATGAGCAACTCGTCGCGGATCATGAGCTCACGACCCGCGCGTTCGCCAAACACCTGCAGGACTACATCCGCGACCAAGGCTGGCAGACCTACGGCGAAGTACACGTGGCGTTCGAGGCATCACCTACGCTGCACACCGGACAGTTCAGGGCGAGCGGCCGAGTCGATCCCGACGTCGGCCGTCGAGCTCACAGCCCTGAGCCCACGCCACAACGACCTGCAAACCCGCAACCAGGAGCTGGCCCCATGACGCAGAACTCAGGCTACGACCCCAGCCGTGAGCCCGCGGAGTCCGATCCACGCAACCGCGGGTACGCACCACCACCCGCCGGCCGGGGCGGTCCGCAAAACGGTGCGTACCGCGAGGACTACGGCCGTGGTGGCGCGCCGTACCCGGGCGGCACCGACTACCAGGCACCGGACTCCCAGCAGGGGTACGGCGACTATCAGAACGGCTACGACTACCAGGGCGGCTACGGCCAGCAGGGCCAGCCCGGTTACCAGGAGCCGGGCTACGGTCAGCCGGGCTACAGCGACCGCGGTGGCTACGGCCAGCAGGGCGGTGGCTACGCCGAACCCGACTACGGCCAGCAGGGTTACCAGGAGCCGGGTTACGGGCAGCCCGGGTACGGCCAGCAAAGCTACGGCGAGCCCGGTTACGGGCAGCAGGGCTACGGTCAGCCCGGCTACGGAGAACAGGGTTACGCCGAACCGGGTTACGGTCAGCCGCAAGGCTATGGCCAGCAGCCGGCCTACGGTGAACAGGGTTACGCCGAACCCGGTTACGCCGAACCGGGCTACGCCGCGCCCGACGAGCAGGGCGGCTACGGCCAGGCCTACTCGCAACAGCCCGGCTACGCCGCACAACCGGGCTACGCCGCACCCGCCTACGGCGGTGGCGCGCAAGCCGGTTCGGGCTACTCGGCAACTCTTCAGCTCGACGACGGCAGCGGACGCACCTACCAGCTCCGTGAGGGCAGCAACATCATCGGCCGCGGTCAGGACGCCCACTTCCGGCTGCCCGACACCGGTGTATCGCGCAGGCACATCGAGGTCCGCTGGGACGGCGCGACCGCGATGCTTTCGGATCTGGGATCCACCAACGGAACCCTCGTCAATGGTTCCCCGGTGCAGGATTGGCAGCTCGCCGACGGAGATGTCATCCGTGCCGGGCATTCCGAGATCCTGATCCGTATCGTCTGATCCTGTAAGTTCGCGATGCGGGTCACGACATGGCCATCAGGGATTCTGCGGTCGTATCGTGATCGGAATCGGCTGACGGCCCTATGATGCTGCCAACACACGCGCGGCACCAGAACCGGGGCCGGCAAGACCAGCAAGCCGGCGGGGGCGCTCCAGCACCTACGGCACCGACGTACACGGTCGAACAGGAGGTGGAACGCCGTGCAGGGATTGATCCTGCAATTGACCCGTGCGGGGTTCCTACTGCTGCTATGGCTGTTCGTGTGGGCGGTACTGCGGACCTTGCGCAGCGACATCTACGCGGCATCCGGCATACGGATCCAGCCCAGGGCCGCACGCGGTTCCGCGGTGCTGCCTTCCTTCAGCCGAGGCCAGAAGGGCGCCAAATATCTTGTGGTGACTCAAGGTTCACTCGCCGGCACCCGCATTTCGCTCAGCACCCAACCGGTGCTGATCGGGCGGGCGGACGATTCCACGCTGGTACTCACAGATGATTACGCCTCCACCAGGCACGCGCGGTTGTCGCCGCGCGGTGACGACTGGTACGTCGAAGATCTCGGTTCGACGAACGGCACCTACCTCGACCGCGCGAAAGTCACCACCGCAGTCCGAGTTCCACTCGGAACTCCCGTCCGTGTCGGCAAAACAGTGATCGAGCTGCGATCGTGACACTTGTTCTCCGCTACGCAGCGCGTAGCGACCGTGGTCTTGTCCGAGGTAACAACGAGGACTCCGTCTACGCGGGTGCACGCCTGCTCGCGCTGGCCGACGGCATGGGTGGCCATGCCGCGGGCGAGGTGGCCTCTCAGTTGATGATCGCCGCACTGGCGCATCTCGACGACGACGAGCCCGGCGACGACCTCCTCGGCAAGCTCGACGCGGCTACCCACGAGGGCAATGCCGCGATCGCCGACCACGTCGAGGAAGAGCCCGAACTCGATGGCATGGGCACCACGCTCACCGCGATCCTGTTCGCGGGCAAGAAACTCGGCCTCGTCCATATCGGCGACTCCCGCGCGTACCTGTTGCGCGGTGGCGAGCTGACCCAGATCACCAGAGACGACACGTTCGTCCAGTCACTGGTCGACGAGGGCCGGATCACCCCCGAGCAGGCGCACACCCATCCGCAACGCTCACTGATCATGCGTGCCCTCACCGGCAACGAGATCGAGCCGACGCTGATCATGCGCGAGGCGCGCGCGGGCGATCGCTATCTCCTGTGCTCCGACGGCCTGTCCGACGTGGTCAGCGACGAGACGATCGCCAACACCATGCGCGAGGGCAGCCAGGACGAATGTGCCGACCGGCTCATCGAGCTCGCCTTGCGCAGCGGCGGGCCGGACAACGTGACCGTCGTCGTCGCCGATGTCATCGATCTGGATTACGGGCAGAGCCATCCCATCGTCGCGGGCGCTGCCTCCGGTCAGGACGAGGACACACCGCCGCCGAATACCGCGGCAGGCCGGGCCGCCGCCATGCGTCCGCCGCGTGCGGCGCCACGGCGTGCCCCGGCAGCGCCCGAGCCGCCCGCACAGGGCAAGTCGCACAAGCTGCGCTGGATCGTGCTCGCGATCGCCCTCGTGGTGGCCGTATGCGTCGGTCTCTTGGTCGGCTACAAGATGATTCGCAGCAACTATTACGTTGCCGCGGACAACGGCCAAGTGGTGATCCTGCGCGGGCTACCCGGTTCGGTGCTCGGGTATTCCATCCACGAGGTCGATCTGGTCGGCTGCGTCAAGTCCTCCGGTGAACTCACCCTGGAGCAGCCCGGCCAGGATCTGCCTCCTGGCTGCCGAGTGCTGAAGGCCGCCGATCTCAAGTCCACAGGGCGCACCCAGGTGGACCGCGGCCTGCCGCCGACCTCGCTGGACAAGGCCAAGGACCAGATGAAGGTCCTCGCACAGGACGAGCTGCTGCCGCCGTGCCCGGTCCGTGAGCAGGCCCCGCAGCCAGGAGTTGTGCCACCCGTGGCGCCGCCGCCGCCGTCGTCGACCGGCAGCCCGGCGCCCAGCCCGAGCGAGAACCCGCCGCCGCCCGCGGGGACCGAACCGAATCCGGGTGAGACCAGGGGTACCGACGTGAAGACGCCGACCAAGTCGGAGCCGACGGCGCCGACGGCGACCGCGGCAGCGAACCCCCAGATCGCGGGGGAGACCTGCCGGGTGACGGACTGATGTCCGCACCGGCACCGCCGACCGCTGGGGCTTTTCCCAGTCCTCCCGGCGGCTTCGCTCCCGCGCCGCCGCCATCCACCCGACGCCACGTCGAATTGCTGTTACTGGCCTTGGCGGGGGTCATCACGACCGCAGCCCTGTTTCTGGTCGAAGCCAGCCAGGAGCAGTCGGTCACTGTGGATATCGCCAAATACGGACTGGCGTTCTTCGCGCTGTTCGCGGTCGCGCATCTTGCGGTGCGCCGCTTCGCGCCGTTCGCCGATCCACTGCTTCTACCGATCGTCGCCCTGCTCAACGGCCTGGGATTGGTGTTGATCCATCGCCTCGATCTCGCCGACGCACAGACCGCCGAATACAACTCCTCGGCAATCCCCTCCCCCGACGCCAACCAGCAGATCATGTGGACCGGCCTCGGGATGGTGGTGTTCATCGCGCTGTTGATCGTGCTGCGCGACTACCGCACACTGGCCCGCTACAGCTACACCCTAGGCCTGTTGGGCCTTGTCGCGCTGGCGATTCCGGCATTGCTGCCCGGAGCATATTCGGAGACCAACGGCGCCAAGATCTGGATAAGATTGCCGGGATTCAGTGTGCAGCCGGGGGAATTCTCGAAAATCCTGCTCATCATCTTTTTCGCCTCGGTGCTGGTGGCCAAGCGCGATCTGTTCACCGCGGCCGGGCGGCATTTCCTCGGCATGGAGTTCCCACGCGGGCGCGACCTCGGTCCGATCCTGGTGGTCTGGATCGTGTGCATCTGTGTGCTGGTCTTCGAAAAGGACCTCGGCACTTCGTTGTTGATCTTCAGCACCGTGCTGGTGATGCTCTACATCGCCACCGAACGCGTCGGCTGGCTGATCATCGGCGGCGGCCTGCTCGCGGTGGGATTCTTCTTCGCCTACCAGGCCTTCGGCCATGTGCGAGTGCGCACGCAGACCTGGCTGGATCCGTTCGCGGACTACAGCAACACCGGCTACCAGATCTCGCAGTCGCTGTTCGGGCTCGCGACCGGCGGGCTCGCGGGCACCGGCCTCGGCAGCGGCCGGCCCTCGCAGGTGCCCTTCGCCAAGACCGACTTCATCATCACCACCATCGGTGAGGAGCTCGGTCTGATCGGGCTCGCCGCGGTGCTGGTGCTGTTCCTGGTATTCATCGTGCGCGGCCTGCGCACGGCACTCGCCGTGCGCGACAGCTTCGGCAAGCTGCTTGCCGCCGGTCTATCGTTCACCATCGCGATCCAGCTGTTCGTCGTGGTCGGCGGCGTCACCAAGCTCATTCCGCTGACCGGCCTCACCACCCCGTTCATGTCCTACGGCGGTTCGTCGCTGCTGGCCAACTACGCGCTGCTCGCGTTGCTGATCAAGGTTTCCGACGCCGCGCGCGCCCCCGCACCGGTCCGGAAGAAGGAGCCTGCGCCGATCGCGGACGCGCCGACGGAACTACTGCGCAAGTCCGCCGAACCGGGCCCATCGGAAGCGAGGCCCCAGGAATGAACACGCCCCTACGGCGGGTCGCGGTGGCGGTGATGTTGATGATCGTCGCGCTGCTGATCAATGCCACCTACGTGCAGGTCATCAAGGCCGACGACTACCGGAACGACCCGCGCAACTCACGGGTGCTGCTGGACGAGTACGCCCGCCAGCGCGGGCAGATCTCCGCGCGCGGCACGGTGCTCGCCAATTCGGTCGCCACCGAGGATCGCTACAAGTACCTGCGCACCTACCCCGAAGACCCGCAGGCGTACGCGCCGGTCACCGGCTTCTACTCGATGCAGTACGGCAGCACCGGCCTGGAACGCGCCGAGGACTCGGTGCTCAACGGTTCCGACAGCCAACTGTTCGGGCGCCGCCTGATCGATATGATCTCCGGTCGCGATCCGCGCGGCGGCAATGTGCTCACCACGTTGAATCCGGCGATGCAGAAGGTCGCCTACGACCAGCTGACCAGCAAGGGCTACACCGGTTCGGTAGTGGCGATCGAACCGAGCACCGGCAAAGTTCTCACGATGGTCTCCACACCCAGCTACGATCCCAACCTGCTGTCCGGGCACGACGGTGCCAGTGGCACCAAGGAATGGGAGATGCTGAGCACCGACCCCCATCAGCCGATGCTCAATCGCGCTGTCTCGCAGACCTATCCGCCGGGATCCACCTTCAAGGTGGTGGTCACCGCGGCCGCACTGTCGAACGGAACGGCGACCCCGGAGGATCAATTCACCGCGGCGCCCAACATCACCCTGCCCGGCACCAGCACCACGCTGGAGAACTACAACGGCTCCACCTGTGGTGGCGGCCCGACCGCGTCGCTGTACGACGCCTTCCGGATGTCCTGCAACACCGCGTTCGTCGAACTCGGACTCAAGGTCGGGGCCGCGAACCTCAAGGACGAGGCAGCCGCCTTCGGTATCGGCGCGCACCGCGGCATCCCGATCCCGGTCGCCGAGAGCACCATCGGGACGATCTCGGACAACGCGGCACTCGGCCAGAGCAGCATCGGACAACGCGACGTCGCGCTCACGCCGCTGGACAACGCGGTCATCGCGGCGACCATCGCCAACGGCGGCGTCCGAATGGAACCGCAGCTGATCGAACAACTGCAGGGCCCGGATCTGAGCGAGCTGTCCAAGCCCAAGCCCGTCTCAGTGGGCCAAGCTGTCAGCGCTCAGGTAGCGTCGACGCTCACCAACCTGATGGTGGCCTCGGAGCAGAACACCGCCGGAGCTTCGCAGTCCCGGTACCAGATCGCTTCCAAGACCGGCACGGCCGAGCACGGCAGCAATCCGCGCAGCACCCCACCGCACGCTTGGTACATCGCGTTCGCTCCCGCACAGAACCCGAAGATCGCCATCGCGGTCATCGTGGAGAACGGCGGAGACCGGGCGCTGGCCGCCACCGGTGGCTCGGTGGCCGCGCCCGTCGCGCGTGCGGTGCTGGACGCCGGACTGCGAGGCAGCTGAAGGATATGAACGTGCGAGTGAATGTACGGGGGCCCCGATGCTGAACAACGGCGCGATGATCGCCGACCGGTACCGGCTGCAACGCCTGATTGCCACGGGCGGAATGGGTCAGGTCTGGGAGGCGCTCGACACGCGCTTGGATCGCCGGGTGGCCGTCAAGGTGCTCAAGTCGGAGTTCTCCGCCGACCCCACCTTTCGGCACCGGTTTCGCACCGAGGCGAAGACCACCGCCCAGCTCAATCACCCTGGTATCGCCGGAATCTACGACTACGGCGAGACCTTGGACCCCAGTGGCGGCGAGACCGCCTATCTGGTGATGGAACTGGTCCAGGGCGAACCCCTCAACACGGTGCTCAACCGGCTCGGCAGGCTCTCGGTCGTCCAAGGGCTGGACATGCTTGAGCAGACCGGCCGTGCGCTGGAGGTCGCGCACCAGGCCGGCGTCGTGCACCGCGATGTGAAGCCGGGCAACATCTTGGTCACGCCGACCGGTCAGGTGAAGATCACCGACTTCGGCATCGCCAAGGCGGTCGATGCCTCCCCCGTGACCAAGACCGGCATGGTGATGGGCACGGCGCAGTACATCGCGCCGGAGCAGGCGGTCGGCGAGGATGCCACCGCCGCCAGCGACGTGTACTCCCTCGGTGTTGTCGGCTACGAGGCACTGGCAGGCCAGCGGCCCTTCACCGGCGACGGCGCGATCACCGTCGCGATGAAACATGTGCGCGATACCCCGCCGCCCATGCCTGCCGATCTGCCCGCCAACGTGCGTGAACTCATCGAGATCACGATGGCCAAGGAGCCGGGACGCCGGTATGCGCGCGGCGGCGAGTTCGCCGACGCGGTCGCCGCCGTCCGTGCCGGACGTAGGCCGCCATCGCCGAGCGGCGCGGCAGCGGCCGCGGGACCGCTCACCACGGGCGCGACCAGGGTGCTGCCACCCGGGCCGACAGTGATGCTGCCGTCCGGGCAACACAGCTACGACCAAGGCCCGACGGTTCGTTATTCCACCCCGGGTCAGCCCGTGGGCGCGGCGGCCGCGGCAGCTCCGGCGACCGTGCTGAGTTCGACGGCCTCGCGTCCCACGACACCACCGGGTAACGGCCAGCGGTTCACCTCGACGCAGAAGTGGCTCGGCGGCCTCGGCATCGGTGCGGTACTGCTCGGTGGCGCGGCCATCTTCCTGCTGTTCGGCGGGGATACCAATCCGGACTCGGTGAAGACGACGACAACGACGGTGGTGCCGACCACGGTGCCGCTGCCACCACCGCCCCCACCGGTCACCACGACACCGAAGCCGGTCGAGCCGCCACCCACTCAGGCGGCGACCACGGTGCCACCGACGACAACAGAACCGCCGACCACCACCACGGAACCGCCGACCACGACGCCCGCGCCGAGCACCACGGCGCCGAGCACGACGAAACCACCGAAGACAACGGCTCCCACCACCACCAGGCCGCGCTTCCCCACGCTCGACCTACCATTTCCGGATAGTCCCGGTGCGCGAGGACCCTCGGGCACCCCCGGCGCAGCCCCTCTTCCGCAAGGACAGCCATGACGACCCCGAAGAACCTCTCCTCGCGCTACGAGCTTGGCGAGATCATCGGGTTCGGCGGCATGTCCGAGGTGCACAAGGCCCGCGATCTGCGGCTGAGCCGCGACGTGGCGATCAAGGTGCTGCGCGCGGATCTGGCCCGTGACCCCACGTTCTATCTGCGCTTCAAGCGGGAAGCGCAGAACGCGGCCGCGTTGAACCATCCGGCGATCGTCGCGGTGTACGACACCGGTGAGGCCGAGGTGGACGGCGGCCCGCTGCCGTACATCGTGATGGAGTATGTCGACGGCGACACGCTGCGCGATATCGTGCGCGGCAAGGGTCCGATGCCGCCGCGCCGGGCGATGGAGGTCGTCGCCGACGTCTGCGCCGCGCTGGATTTCAGCCACAAGGCCGGAATCGTGCACCGGGATATGAAGCCTGCCAACATCATGATCAACCGCGCGGGCGCGGTGAAGGTGATGGACTTCGGCATCGCCCGCGCGATCGCCGATGCCGCCAACCCGATGACCCAAACTGCGGCGGTCATCGGTACCGCGCAATACCTTTCACCCGAGCAGGCGCGCGGCGAGACCGTCGACGCGCGCTCCGATGTCTATTCCGTTGGCTGTGTGCTGTTCGAGATCCTCACCGGCGAACCGCCTTTCACGGGCGACTCGCCGGTCGCGGTGGCCTATCAACACGTGCGCGAGGATCCACGGCTGCCCTCGCATGTGCACGTCGGGGTGCCCCGCGAACTCGACTCCGTGGTGCTCAAGGCGATGAGCAAGAACCCGGCCAACCGGTACCAGACCGCCGCCGAAATGCGCGGTGACCTGATCCGGGTGCTCGGTGGGCAGAAGCCGAGCGCGCCGATGGTGATGACCGACGAGGACCGCACCACGATCCTCGGCGCCGACGAACCGCCGCCGCGGACGTTCCGCACCGTCGAGCGCAACGACGACACCGCCGAGCAGGAACCGGCGGAGCCATCGGACCCGCGTCGCAATATCTATATAGCGGTCGGCGCGGCCGCCGCGGTCGCGGTGGCCTTCGCCCTGTTCTGGGTGCTGATCGGGCCGGGAAGCAAACCGGATCAGATTGCGGTGCCCGATCTTTCGAACAAGTCGCAGCAGCAAGCCCAGGAGTCGCTGCAGCGGCTCGGCTTCACTGTGGCCATCCAGCAGAAGCCGGACGGCAAGGTCGCCACCGGCAATGTCATCTCGACCCAGCCGCTCGGCGGTTCCCGTGTGGCCGAGGGCAGCACCATCACCGTTCAGGTCTCCACCGGGCCGGCTCAGGTGCAAGTGCCGAGGCTGACGGGACTCAATCAGCAACAGGCTGAGCAGAAACTCAATTCCATCGGGTTGCAGCTCAGTCCCGACGTGCAACGCAAGGCCTCGAGCAGTGCCGAGAAGGATATGGTCATCGACCAGAACACGGCGCCGGGTTCCAAGATCGACGTGGGTTCGCCCGTCATCATCACCATCGGCACCGGCCCGGAAGCGGTACGGGTACCCAACGTCATCGGCCAATCGGTCGACATCGCGCAGCCGAACATCGAGGGCAATGGCTTCAAGGTAGTCGTGCAGGAGGTCCAGTCATCGAAGCCCAAGGGCGAGGTGATCGGAACATTCCCGGCAGGCGGCACCACCGCCGACAAGGGCTCCGCGGTAACTGTGCAGATTTCCACCGGTGACCAGATCAACATGCCGTCGCTGATCGGCCTGACTCCCGCCGCGGCGCTGGACAGATTGCGCCAAGCCGGTTGGACCGGGACCGTGAGCCAGATCAATCAGTCCACCCAGGGCACCTTCGACACGAGCAGTGTCGGCCGCATCCTCAGTCAGCAGCCCGCAGCCGGTTCCTCGATCGCGAAGAACGGCACGGTCGCGATCAGCACCGGAGTCCTCGGACCGCCCTGATGACTCCGCTCGCCCGGATAACCCGAAAACACAGACCGGTCGGTGTTATTCGGGCGAGAATGAGGCTGCTTCATCCCATCAGCTGCTGCGTCCATAGGACGCCGCATACGAGGAGGTAGCCCCATGACCACTGCCAGGGACATCATGAAGCCCGGGGCCCAGTGGATTTCCAAGGACGACACCGTGGGCAAGGCCGCCCGGATCATGGCCGAACTCGGGGTCGGGTCTCTGGTGATCGCCGGTGAGAACGAGCGGATGTGCGGGATCATCACCGACCGCGACATCGTCGTGAAATGCATCGCTCAGGGCAGGCCGCCCGCCACCACCCGCGCCGAGGAACTGTGCGAATCGACACCACGCTGGGTCGACGCCGACGCCGATATCGATGAGGTGCTCGACGAAATGGAAAGCCACCGGATCAAGCGGATGCCGGTGATCGAACGCAAGCGCCTCGTCGGCATGATCAGCGAAGCCGACCTGGCCAGGCACCTCGACGACAACCAGCTCGGCGAGTTCGTGACAGCCGTCTACGGCAGGCCCTGACCCGCTAGCGCACATTCAGGTGCTGATTCATCGACATCGCCGCCTCGGCCAGGTCGGTCAGCTCGAGCACCTCGACGCCGTGCTGCCGTAATTTCTCCACACCGACACAGTTGGTGACGAAGGTCGTCGGTTCCCGCCAGGCAATGACCACGCGGGGCACCCCGGCCGCCAGGATTCTGTCGGTGCACGGCAGCCGCGTCGGGGTGGCGCGCTGGGAACACGGTTCCAGCGTGCTGTAGAGCGTCGCCGTGGCCAGCCGTGGATCATCCGCGTCGAGCTTGTCGAACGCGGACTCCTCGGCGTGGACCTTGGCATCGGTCTCCCTGGAGTACCCGGTAGCGACCTCCCCACCATCGACCACGATGACCGCGCCGACAGAGAAGGCGGTGTCGCTGGGTGGGCACATCCGCGCCAGTTCGATTGCCCTGCGCATGAACTGGCGGTCCTCGTGCGCCTTGGGAGCTTTCGGCATCACCGGTCCTGTGTGGGGTCGGTGGCCGCCTTGGGCAGATAGATGAGCAGGGCGATGTCGCCGATCCTCGCGATATCCGCCAGCTGCATGCGCCTGCGCGGACCACCCGGATAGGCGGCGGGGTTGACGAAGCGGGGTGCGGCCTGGTCGCCGACGAGAATCGGCGCGATGGCCATATGCAACTCGTCCGCTAGGTCGGCCGCGAGGAACGCGGTGTGGATTCGGGTGCCACCCTCCACCATAAGGCGGGCGATCCCGCGGCGACCGAGATCATCGAGCAGCGCGCCGAGGTCGATATCGGGGCCGAGGACGGCCACTTCGGCGAGACCGCGCAGCCTGTCGCCGAGCCGCGCCGCACCCGCCTCGGTGGTGTAGACGAGTTTGTCCCCACCGTGGTGCCAGAACTTCAGCTCGGGGTCCAGGTTGCCGCTCGCTGTGACGGTGATTTTCAGCGGATACTCGGGCTTGCCCGCAGCGGCGATCCGTTCGGCCCGCCGGTCCGGGTCATTGACGAGCAGGCGCGGATTGTCGCGGCGCAGCGTCTCGGCGCCGATCAGAATGGCGTCGGATTCCGCACGCACCTGATCGACCCGATCGAAGTCGGCTTCGTCCGAGAGCCGCAATCGCTCGGGGCCTGCGTCATCGATGTAACCATCGACGCTGACGGCGACCGAAAGCAGGACATAGGGGCGCGTCACTGGGACACCAAGGACGCGACCTCCGCCTCGAGCATCTCCACCAGGCCTTCGGACGGACGTCGGCCGCAGACCTCCAGCCAGTTGGCCAGCATCCGATGCCCACCCTGGGTCAGCACCGATTCGGGATGGAACTGCACGCCGTGGATCGGCAGCGTGCGATGCCGCATGGCCATCACGATCCCGCTCTCGGTGCGACCGATCACCTCGATGTCGTCGGGGATCGTCGCTTCGAGGACGGTGAGCGAGTGATATCTGGTGGCGGTGAACGGGTCCGGCAGACCGGCGAGCACCCCGACACCGAGGTGGAATACCGAACTGGTCTTTCCGTGCAGCAGCTCTGGCGCACGGGTGACGGTGGCCCCGAAGGCTTCCCCGATCGCCTGATGTCCGAGGCATACTCCCAGCAACGGAGTGAGCTGGCGCGCGCAGGCGTGCACCAGGTCGATGCTCGCGCCCGCGCGGTCCGGCGAGCCGGGGCCCGGGCTGATCAGAATGCCGTCGTATTCGGCTACAACGGCGTCCACATCGGCCAATTGTGGGTCGTCGTTGCGCCAGACAACGGCCTCGACGCCAAGCTGGCCGAGGTACTGCACCAGGTTGAATACGAAGCTGTCGTAATTGTCGACGACCAATACACGCATGAGATCGAGATTACGTGGCCGTATGCCACAACGTCGCATCCATTACCAGTTGGGATAGCCTAGTGGCACACCGGAGGGAACTTCAGCCTCGCCCGGACCGGTCCCGGCTGACCCCGGATCGGACGTCGCGGCGGGTGGTGCTCGACACAACTCCACTGTCGCTGTCCTGCCGGTACCGACCTGCACGCCGAACACGAGGACGTCATGCCCAAGTCGAAGGTCCGTAAGAAGACCGACTATACGATCAATCCCGCCAGCCGGACGCCGGTGAAGGTGAAGGCCGGGCCGTCCCCGGTCTGGTACGTCGCCATCATGCTCGGCTTCATGCTCGCCGGGCTGGTGTGGCTGCTCGTCTACTACCTGGCAAACGACAAGATCGGCTGGATGGCCGAACTCGGCGCCTGGAACTTCCTGATCGGCTTCGGCCTCATGGTCGTCGGTCTGATCATGACCATGCGGTGGCGCTGAGGTTTGGGCAGCCGAACCCCAGATTACAGACGTGTCATTCATTCACACCTGTGGATGACCCTGTGGACAACTCGAGGAACGATTGGGGAAAGCGACTCATGCATCCCGAAAGTCCACAGCCGAGGACCCCTGATCCACGCATCGCCTGGACCACTCCCACCCCGGCCCTGATCGCGGTCACGGTGGGCGGCGTGGTCTTGGCGGGCGCCGCGGTCCTGGCCGATGAGGCCGCTAGCATGCTGCTCATCGGGCTGGCCGCGGTGGGACTGCTCGTGCTTGCCGGGCTCGGCTTCCGCCAGCGACCACGGCTGTCGGTGACCCCGGGTCCGCAGCCGCGCATGGTGGTGCGCAGTCTGGTCGGCCCGACCGAATACACCCGGGATCAGATCATGCGTGCCCGCGTGGTCAGCTATCGCCGGCTCGGCCGCAAGACGCCCATGCTGGAGATCGACGTGCAGCACGACGGTGCCGAGCGACTGCTGATCTTCGGCCGTTGGGATCTCGGCGCGAGTCCCGTGGACGTCTTCGACACGCTGGTCGAATACGGGCTTGCGCAGCCGACCGCTTACTAGCAGCGCTTCTGTAGCAGCGCTGTTTCACGTGAAGCCGGACAGTGCTCGGCCTGTCAGGCGGCAAGCGATGCCGCTACGGCACCGGTAACCGAGAGCGCGACGACAGCGAGCGCGGCGATCGCCAGCCAGCCGATGAGACCCGCGGTCTCCTGTGATTTCGCGCGCAGCCAGGCCGGGAGGAACAGGATGCCGAGTGTCGCAAGGGTGCCCGCCGCCAAGCCGCCGAGGTGCCCCCACATGGAGATCCCGGGCAGCGAGAAGCTGATGAAGATGTTGATGCCGATGAGAATCAACATCTGATTCGGGTTCTGTCGCAATCGGATCAGGATCACCGTGATCGCACCGAAGAGGCCGTACACCGCACCGGATGCACCGGCTGTCGCGCTGTTCTGCGCGAGACCCATCACGGCCGCGGACCCACCCAGCAGCGAGACCAGATAGACCGCGAGATAGCGCAGCCGTCCGAGCACCAGCTCGGCATCCCGGCCGACCACATACAGCGCGAACATGTTGAGCATCAGATGGATCGGGCCGTAATGCAGGAACCCCGATCCGATCACGCGCACCCAGTCACCGTCGGCGACGAGATGCGGAACCAGTACCCAGCGCCGGAACAGCTGAGACCCGTTGTAGTTGTCCACCAAGCTGCGCGACTGGGCCGCGGTCACCGCGAACACCAGCACGTTCACCGCGATCAGCGCATAGGTGACGTAAGGGATCGGTTTCTGTGCGGCGGGCGCACCCGCGACTGTCCGCACCTGGCGCACGTCGCGCTGCTCCTGGCGCAGGCAGTCGACGCAGTGCTGCCCGACGGCGGCGGGTCGCAGACATTCGGGGCAAGCGGGCCGACCACAACGCGTGCAGGCCAGGCCCGTCGGGCGATCGGGATGGCGGACACACGTCGGTGCGGGCGGCTGAGCGTTCATCGGTCTATTCGATCGTGATCTTCGAGATGACGACAGGGTCTTTCGGACGATCGTTGCGATCGGTCGGCGTGGTGGCGATGGCATCGACAACCTTGCGCGAATCCGGATCGACGACCTCTCCGAAGATCGTATGCTTGCGGTTCAGATGCGGCTGCGGGCCGACGGTGATGAAGAACTGTGACCCGTTGGTCGCCGGTCCCGCGTTGGCCATCGCCAACAGGTAGCCGCGGTCGAAGCGCAGCTCCGGGTGGAATTCGTCGCCGAATTCGTAGCCGGGTCCACCGCGACCGGTGCCGGTCGGGTCGCCGCCCTGGATCATGAAGCCGTCCATCACCCGATGGAAGACCGTACCGTCGTAGAACGGTCCGGATGTCCCACCGCTCGCGTTCTGCGTCGTGTACTCGGCACTGCCGTCGACGAGGCCGACGAAGTTCCGCACCGTCTTCGGAGCATGGTTGCCGAAGAGCGAGATCTTGATGTCACCGTGGCTGGTGTGCAGCGTCGCGACAGCGGTTTGATTCGGTGAGGTCACGTCGCCCATCGTGCCACGCTCGGACGGCTGCGTACGGAACCGGGCTCCCTCGCCGCTGCGCGCCTTTCGGCCGATCTGCCAGCGCACCGACCGTTTCGCGGCGGCCCGCGATTGGATGCGGGGCCGATCTCTGGACGTGCACCGGTGAGTTGCCCAGGCCTAACCGACACCGGTCGTCATCTTGACATTCTGCGCGGATGGCGAGCTTGTGCCAGAGTGGTCGAATGACCTTGGGGCGCCTTCACGTATCTGCACGTACTCGTAACCGGCTGTTGGTCGCGACCTTTGTCGGACTGGCGGGTGGCGTGGCCTGGCTGGTGCGCAGCAAGCGACCGCAGGCCCAGGAGCCCGCCCCGGCACCGCCGCGGATCGGATACTCCCGCAATGGTTCCGCGCCGACTCCCCTGGCGGAAGCCGGCGCGGAAAACGGTCACTGATCTCGACTTTCGGTCAGCGGCTCACGGTCCGCTTGTACTGACGCAGGGCGAGTGGGATGAACACGAGCAGGATGATCACCACCCAGGCCAGTGTCGTCACCACCGGATGCTGCATCGACCAGGCGTCCGATTGCGGCGCCATGGGGCTGGTGTTACCGAACAGTTCGCGAGTGGCCTGGGTGACCGCGGACACCGGATTCCATTCGGCGAATACCCGCAGCACCGTCGGCAGGTTCTCCAACGGCACAAAGGTGTTGGCGAGGAATGTCAGCGGGAAAATCACCATGAAGCTGGCGTTGTTGAACACCTCCGGCGCGCGGACCAGCAGTCCGACGACGGCCATGATCCACGACACCGCATAGGCGAACAGCAGTAACAGCACGTACCCCAGCACCGCGTCGAGGAACGAACCGCGGATCCGCCAGCCGACGACAAGACCGGTCAGCGACATCACCACCAGGCTGACCACGTTGATCACGACATCGCTGAGGGTCCGGCCGACCAGCACCGCCGACGGCGCCATCGGCAGCGAGCGGAATCGGTCGATAATGCCCTTCTGCATATCCTCGGCAAGCCCGAGTCCGGTGAAGGTCGCGCCGAACACCACGCTCTGCGCGAAGATGCCCGCGATCAAGAACTCTCGGTAGCCGCCGGACATGCCTGGTACCTCGATGGCCGACCCGAAAATGTAGGCGAACAGCAACACGAACATGATCGGCGAGAGCGTCGAGAAGATCAGCACATCGGGCACGCGCTTGATCTTGATGACATTGCGTTTGGCAATGGTCACGCTGTCGCTGAATACGATCGACAGTCGTTCACCGAGCGGCATCGAGATGCTGGGGTCGGGCGTCGTGGTCGCCGCGGTCATCTGATCGTTCCTTCCGTCGCTTCGAGTCGGTCCGCGCGCTTACCTGGTGCGACGGGACCATCGCCGTTGGTCAGCTCCTCGGCCTCGTGCCCGGTGAGGGTCAGGAAGACGTCGTCGAGCGAGGGACGTCGCAGGCCGACATCGTGGATCTGCACGTTGTGTTGGGTCAGCAGGCCGATGGCGTCGACGAGGGCCTGCGAGCCGTCGCTGACCGGAACGGTAATCCGGCGCAGGCCGGGCTCGAGATGGATCTCGCCGTCGGCGAGCCCTTGCAGCGCCGCTCGCGCGGTCGCGAGGTTGTCGGCATGGTCGACGGTGAGCTCGATGCGGTCGCCGCCGACCAGGGTCTTCAGCTCATCGGCAGTGCCGCGGGCGATGACCTTGCCGTGGTCGATCACCGCGATGGCGTCGGCCAACCGGTCGGCCTCCTCCATGTACTGCGTAGTGAGCAGCAATGTGGTTCCGCCTGCGACCAATTCCTCGATGACATCCCAGAGGTCGAGACGGGCCCGTGGATCCAGGCCGGTGGTGGGCTCGTCGAGGAACAACACCGGCGGATTAGCCACCAGCGCACCCGCCAGGTCGAGCCTGCGCCGCATACCGCCCGAGTAGCCCTTGACGGGCCGATCTGCCGCGTCGGTGAGCCGGAATCTATCGAGCAGTTCGCGAGCGCGCTCCTTACTGCGCTGCACCCCCATGTGATAGAGACGTCCCACCATTTCCAGATTCTCGAATCCGGTGAGATATTCGTCGACGGCCGCATACTGACCCGACGTTCCGATTCGCGATCGCAACGCTTGCGGATTGCGCAGTACGTCTATGCCTGTGACGGACGCGCGGCCCGCATCCGGTACCAGCAGCGTGGTAAGCACCCGGACCGTAGTGGTCTTACCTGCACCATTGGGTCCGAGCAGTGCTGTCACGGTGCCCTCCGGCACCGATAGGTCGAGGCCGTCGAGGGCGACCAGTCGACCGTAGCGTTTGACCAGACCCTCGGCGACTATTGCGTCGGGCATTATTCTCCTGACGTTCGTGAGATGTCGATGTCGGATTTCTGATGACGCCGGTCTGCGGTGCCGAGTCGAATTCGCTGAACCGATAACCGACCGATACTCGAGTCAGTATTGCCGTGGGCACCGACAATTTCATCTGATTTGTCGACGTCTCGGCCGAACCGAGTCGGACCGGAGGAAGAAGAAGGCCGCATCCCGGCCAAGGCGATGCTCGGGGGTGCCGGATCGGGATGCGACCGGTTCGATCATCCCGCCCGGCTCGTTGCGCGATCGCGCGTAGCCGACTACCCGATTCGACGGTGCGCAGTACTCGTCTCGGCGCGGATCCGCCGGCACGCGACGGAGGAACCAGGGCGGTCGGTCACGGTGTTCGGCTGCTTTCCCGCCGCTACGGCAGGCGTCGATTCGCACGAACACATGTTCGCATCGGGGTACGACATACTCCGTCGCAGTGAGTGCCCGGCCACCCCGTTTTCCCGCTGTCACGACACGCGGCACCTCCGATGCGGGGCCGCCCCGGAACGTCCTCGACGTGCGATCCACAACATACAGAGACTGGTCGGAATGTTTTAAGAAACCGCACCGGAATGGCGGATCGGCACCCACCAGAAGCAACGTAATTTGCTGTACAACAACAGTTTTGGCAAACAGCAAGCCATCGCCTACCCGGAGCCGATCGACACCCTCCGGCCGCGCGATCGGTCCGTATTGCGCAGCCCAATTAGCCAACCCCAAAAATCTTGGAAAGTGGCGATCCCCACGCACACACAATCGCGGA
The DNA here is from genome assembly GCF_040681975.1 of Nocardia sp. NPDC051463. Lineage (NCBI taxonomy): Bacteria > Bacillati > Actinomycetota > Actinomycetes > Mycobacteriales > Nocardiaceae > Nocardia > Nocardia sp. NPDC051463. The sequence continues at coordinate 46,184 of NZ_JBFBAB010000006.1, read as the reverse complement.
TCATCGCGTAGGATCATTCTCGTCGGCCCCTCCCCCCCGGGCCGACCTTACGCGGGCCTCGGCTAACTCCCCCCCTTCGCCGAGGCCCGCTCCCCATTTCCGGGTCAGGTCAAGTCGCTGAGCTGCGGTATTCCGCCTCGGCATCCAGTGAACGCCAGGCAGCCGTCAACCGTTGCGCCCGTACCCTTCCGGCCGTCGCAAGCAGCGGGCGATCACGCTCCCAGCGCGCCATGACGACCGGGGCCGCGCTCTCCCACAGCGGTTCCAGTTCTACCAACAGCCGGTCGAGAAGTTCGAACGCGCCGCCGAGTGCGACGTGGACGCCGGGCGAACTCGGCCGGTCGATATCGAGACCGCGCACCGCCGCGACCGCGACAAGCAGCCGCCCCACCACCGGCTGCGGCCACCCGGACTCGCGGGCAACTCGGATCAGCCAGCCGAGCGCAGCAGCGAGCACATGAATGTCCTCGATGGTCCGAAATGGTTTGAGGTAGTCCAGGTAGCCATCCCCCGGCAACATCCGCGCCGCGGCGTCGGTGAATGTCACTGTGGCGTGCGGAATCTCGGGGGCGAATGGGACGGTGGGCAGGTTCGTCACCTGCACACCGGGCTCGTGCGCATCCACCAGCACCGCGTGCAGGCGGTTGCGGCCGTCCGGCGATTTACCCGAACTGGCGATCACCACCAACCGCTGCGCCATGACGCCGAGCGTCGTGAACGACTTGGTGCCATGCACCGACCAGCGGCCGTCGCTCTCCACAAGCGACGTATGGATCGCCGATGGATGCGCGCCACCCGACTCGGTCGCCGACACCGCGACCAGTTCGCCGGCAGGCAGGTCGGCGATCAGTGTCCGCAGCGCCTCCTGATAACCGGACAGGAATGCGAAACCCAGGCGGTCGGCGCCGAACCCGCCCGCGATCGCCACATCTACCGGCGTGCCGAACCGCGATGCGACCGCTCGATGCCTGGACCACGCGTTCGCGACGGTATCGATGGGCGCCGGATCGACGGCTTCGGTCAGCAGGTAGTCGAGCACTGAATCCACGCCTGCACGGTACCCCCGGGTCGAACATTCTCGGCAGGGCCACATCTCAGCAAATCGTGCGGCGGTGCACCGGACTATTCACAGGATCAGCAGGTATCACTGAGTGGCCCGACCGCTTCGAAAGGAGTTCGACCTGTGCCGAAACCGGACGAAGACGACAGAAAAGCGCTCTACGATGCCGAATCCCGATTATCGTGGGTGCTCGCCGGGCTGGCCGGACTGATCGGCGCCGCGGCATTCATGCACACCGCCGGCTACTTCGTCACCTTCATGACAGGAAACACCGAGCGCGCCGTTCTCGGTCACTTCCACAACGAGAAGGACATGGCGATCGCGGCGAGCCTGCTGCTGGTGTCGTTCGTGTCCGGCGTGGTGGTCTCCTCCTGGTGTCGCAGGCGCTATTGGTCCGGTCATCCGCACGGCCCGACCCTACTCACTACCACGAGTCTCGCCTCCGCCTCGATCGTCGACATCTGGATCTACCAGGCGCTGGATACCGACAAGATCGACCTCGTCCCGATCCTGTTCGTCGCCTTCGGAGTCGGCGCGCTCAACACCTCATTCGTCAAGAACGAGGAAGTGTCGATTCCGCTGAGCTATGTCACCGGCACGCTCGTCAAAATGGGGCAGGGCATCGAACGCCACCTCAGCGGCGGCACCTACGCCGACTGGCTCGGCTACTTCCTGCTCTACCTGGCATTCACCCTCGGCGCACTGCTCGGCGGTCTGTTCAGTCTCGTTGTCGCAGGCTGGGCGATGCTGATCACCGCCACGGTCGTCTGTCTCCTTGTCACCTGCTACACCTATCTGCACCTGGACCGCCACGGCCCGCCGACGAAAAATTGACGGCCTGCAACAAAGCCGGCGTCAGACGGTGGCCGGCGCACACAACACAATGACCGGTCGACTCAGGTCGGAGCTCCGCACACTCCGATCAGCGCGGTGTAGTCCACGCATGGTGGGCGATTCGGCCGCGACGGCTGTCCACACCGGTAGTGCTCAATCCGAGCTGTTGGCACCGAATCAGCGTGCGGATCCGATGTGAACTGTCCGCGACCACGCCCGCGGAAATGTGGAATATCAGATTCGGTATCGACGAACCCGATCCAGCCGGCAATCCCTGGAGAACCGGTCGCGGCCGGCGCCGGCAGCGCGAAGGCGACCCGCACGCCGTGGAAACCAACGAACGACGTCGCGTTGCCGGACCAGACCCGCTGAATGGGTTGTGCAACGTCCCCACATAGCCACGATGCATGCCCCAACAGCGGCACGATCTGTGACACCAACAACGACATGATGAGCAGCGCCGACCACGGCACGCAAAAAGAAAGGCGAACACCCCGCTAGAGCGCTCGCCTCCGGCCGCAAAGCCTGGTGCCCGAACCCTGAACTCGACCGCTCCGTCGATCGAGCTGAGGACTCGGTGATCGGTTACCCCCGATCAGCGGGTGGTCACCTCGCGCCACAGATCTGCATCGTCGCGCTTCCGCAGCTTGGTGATTCCGATGAGCACCGCGACCACAACGCCGAACGTCAAAAGAAGTTTCATGGCTCCCAGGGTACTGCGGTGTTCAGTGTGCGCCCAGGAGACGTTGCGCCCCTAGACGGCCGGACCGGCGCGGCCGCAACGGGTCTACTGGTACGAACGGCCGAACCGAGGCTATTCCCTCAGCACCGTGCTGATCGGTTGACCGAGGAGCACGGGCAGGTGGCCCGCAGCTGCCGTCGAGAGTGTGACCTGGGTGGCGAGGGCGCTGTTGATGTCGACTGCCACGGCGCCTGCGAAGATCGGCCCACCGCTGTCTGCGCATACGCGTTCACAGCAGGTGGCCCATCGCCGGAAACCGAGCGAGCTTGTGCGAAACGTAGCGCAGCAGCCTAACCGGCCCAGCATCTGCGAATACCATCCCCCAGATTGTCCAGAGCCCCTGCCCTGACCAAGCAAATCCGCCCGACCTGCACAGACGCCGTCGGTGTCAGCGACATCACTCGATGAACCCGCCGCCCCATCACGAGCTGTTTTGACGCTGCGAATGGTTGCCAGGTAACGTTCTGGGGGCGTGTTCACCGAACGCGTGCCGCTACTCGCGGTGAAGGGGCCTTAGCTCAATTGGCAGAGCACTGCCTTTGCAAGGCAGGGGTTAGGGGTTCGATTCCCCTAGGCTCCACATCTGCGCGGCGGAGCCACTCTGACCGCGCAACGCCAAGGACATCGCTCCGGCCCAGGAGCTGTTTCCACCAGGATCGGACCACGCCGCTGTGCCGTGTCCGCAGCTGTAGCATGGGTGCTGAATCTGGAGCACGACTCAGCCGAGTCATAAGACCCCACGCCCCGGTATCGGGAAAGCCAGGCATATCAATCCATAGCATACTGCTATTCATATTCCATGCGGCTTCCCACCGACGGTCGGCTCTATTTCCCCGGTACAGTTGACCTTCTATCCAAGCCCTTGCTAGATGGAGAAATAAGAGTGGATCCGTCCCGCTGCGTCGTGCTGGTACCTGTACACGATTACATCGAGCCAGGGTGCGAAGAGGGTTTAGCGGCGCTGGAAAAGCTCGGTCACCCGGTTTGGCGCGTATACGGCTGTTCCGCGATAGATCAAGCGCGCAGCCGAATTGCCACAGAAGCGTTGGCGGAGGGTTTCGAAGAACTGATGTGGATTGATTCCGACATCGGCTTCAATCCAAACGCGGTGGCCATGTTGCGGTCACACGACTTGCCGATAGTCTCCGGAATATACGCCAAAAAACGATCACGCGCGCTCGTCTGCAGTCTCCTGCCCGGCACCGAAAAGTTAGTACTCGGCGAAGGCGGGGGTCTGATGGAGATAATGTACGCTGCCGGCGGATTCGTACTCACCAAGCGGAGCGTCTACGAGAAAATCGCAGAACACGAAAAGCTTCCGGTCTGCAATGAACAGTTCGGACATAGCAACGTGCCATACTTCCTACCGCTCATCGTCCCACATGGCGAGGGCCATTGGTATCTCGGTGAAGATTTCTCGTTCTGCGAGCGCGCTCGGCGCAGCGGATTCAGCGTCTACGCCGATACCCGATTCCGGCTGGAGCACTTCGGCAAGTATGGATTCACCTGGGAAGATGCGGGTAGCGGACGAGATCGCTACGGCAGTTACGAATTCAATTTCAAACCACACGATGATGCCGATGCAGATACGCATCGTGGCGACCGGACGATACTGATGAACGCATCGACCCAGCCGACTGAGAACCAATGAGCGGCGACCTATAGCCCGGCTATCACACTTCTTCTTCCGCATACAAAGGGAAGTACTTGTCGATCAAGAACTCGGGCATTACATACTGCGGAAACATGGAAACCGTGCTTTTTGGGTGCAGGATATGCAATACGAGGCCTTCGGTATCCGGCACACATATCGCTTTATATCCGGCCCGCTGCAGCCTGAGCGAGAAGTCGTAGTCCCAGTGAAGATCGCCCGGCGGGTGCCCACGAACTTCTATCTGCTGATGAGTTGATTTGCGCCATACGAAGGAGAATCCGTATCCCCAGAGTTGTTCATGAATCAATTCCGAATTCCAGCTGCTGGTCGAAATCGGAAAAGATGGCTGCGTCGGCGAGAGCACAAAATGTATCGGCGACAAAGAATCAGTCGTCCAGTAACAGAACATCTTACTCGCAGGATCGTACGCGAACCATCTGCTCAGAGTGACGAAGTCGGCATCACCGAGGAATTCAACCATCCGCTCTATATATTGCGGAGTGTAATAGTCGTCGTCGTCGAAATCGACAATGATCTCACCGTGCGCCAGCTGGGTCATCAGATTGATCTTGTCGCCGATAGTGATGCGACTATTCGGAATATGATAGTAGCGGATTCGATGCTCGCGACATAATTCCTCATCCAAAAAGTCGACCGGCTCCGGACTATCATCGACGATGATCATTTCCATTCCGCCATCGAATGTCTGTGCACAGTAGTGGCGGACAACTTTTCGGAGGAATTCTGGCCGCTGATAGGTCGGGCAGACCACGCTCACGCGCGGCGGGGGTGGGCCATCCTCGGGCGAAGAATGTCCGGGCATGGGCGAATACAGCTGTATCGACGAGCTTTCCCTCGGTACGCCTACCATTCTTGCTGTGTGCTGGATCGATGCACCGTCGGCGTCACCGAGAACACGGGCAAGGCCGGGTTGGGCGGCGAAACGTTCACGCTGGGCATTCTCGACAGCGGCGAGCGCTTCCCGCACCGACACCGACTCGAGCCGGCTCCGAAGTGCCTGATCCCAGGCTGGCACTCGATCATATCGATGCACAATCGGATACAGCTCGCCCGCAGCGGTCTGGATACCTTCCGCGGTCAGCATAGGCTCCGAACCCAGGTGGAACGGGCGCACCGTTTCGATCTTGCCGGGATCTGCCGCCGAGCCCGCAGAACAGGTGAACCCGTTTTCCGAACCAACAATTTGCGCCGTCGAACGGTACGGTTCCATATCGAGCAACAGGTTGTACCCACTCTGATCCGCAGCAGGCACCCCAGCGGAGGCGACGATCAGAGAGAGCGCCAGACACAGATCTGCCATGAAACCCGCCTGGCCGGCCAAGACTCCGACATCGCAGATCGTCTTCGCCCACAGCCGCTCGGCATGTGCCGGAAAGCTCTGTTGCAGATCATCCCAACTGCGCGATTCGTCGGAGTAACGAAGTGACTCGCTCGCGGCGAGGAAGGGCCGCTCGAGATGGGTTTCCAACCACTTGACCGGGTCTGCTTGAAAACACACATCCCGCACATCGACGACAACCGCAAATCGCAGCGAATGCGCGAATGTACGCAGCACATGGGCGATATCTCCGAACCGCTGGCTATATATGCTGCCACGAAGGGGCATTCGTACCGGATACAGCCCGAGCGATTCCAGGTTTGCGGCCACGATATCGCCGCGGCGACCCCCGTCGTAAACGATGACGACGCCTAACCCAGCGAATCCGCTCGTTACGAGACTCGTCGCCCACGGCTCGATATCAGCCCAGTCGTAACCCGTCACCGCGCCGATGACGATGTCTTTCTTCATTTCGATCCGTTCCGGCCGCTCAGATCTGCTTCGGTGGCTGGATGGGTGGTGGACCAGACGGCAGCGTCTGACTCACCACCGGGGGCGGTGGCTTAGCGGACTCAGGTTCAGGAAGTGCGTCGGCATCCAAACCGGACGGGTGGAAGAAGCCTGAGAAGTCCCCGTACTTTTCGGTCAGCGGGAAGCTGCCGGGATTAAGGGGATCGGGGGGAGTGAAGGGAACGAGATTACTGCCGTCCAGAATGAACCAGCCTGTCGCGTTCTTGACGACCATCGCGTAGTGCTGCTGACCGTCCTTGGTCGTCCAGGACGCCACATCGCCCGACTTCATGTCGGGTGAGTTGGAATCGACAGGCGTCCAATTGCCCTTATTCTCACCGGCGGTACCGGAATATGCGCCTGCCGCATCGAGGGATGGATTCTGTATCTGCTTCTGCAAAGCCTCCGCGACCGACGACGGAACCTGAACGGTCGATTTGTCCGGCAGCGGGTAGTCCACTGTTGCGCCCGGTGTCACAACCGGAGGCGGAGTGCCGACATTGGCGGGTGCGGCCACGCCAGGAGGGGTGGTCTGAACCGCAGGTGTGGCTGCTGCGGGCCCGCCGGCTTGCGCGGTGCGGCGGTGTTCATCTTTCAGCTCATTGTATTCCCGACGCTCTTTGCTACTGAGGCCGCCGTCTTGGCCACTCTGCGGACCTTGGTTATGCGGCTGGAAAGCACCACTCAACGCCGCCATCGTCATCGGATCCATACCGCCACTCGTCGGCGGAGCGGTGACATTGCCGGTGTTCGCGGCCGGACCGCTCCCCGTCCCGGTGTTACCTGCTTTGATCTTCGCCATGGCCTCGTCGATCGCACTGCGATCCGCCGCCGTTGCGGTACGGCCTGTGCCTGTGCCTGTACCTGTACCTGTACCTGTACCTGTACCTGTACCTGTACCTGTGTCCACAATCGGCTTGATGGCGGAGAGGTCAGACGAGGCAGATATCAAGTCCTTGTACAGAGGACTGAGATTCTGGTTATTGACCGGCTGCTGCTGAGTATTGACCGGCTGCTGCTGTGTATAGACCGGCTGCTGCTGAGTATAGACCGGCTGCTGCTGGGTGGCCTTCTTTTCGGCGGCCCTCTTCTCAGCGGCTTCCTTTTCGGCGGCCCTCTTATCAGCGGCTTCCTTTTCGGCGGCCCTCTTCTCAGCGGCCTCCTTTTCGGCGGCAGCCTTCTTCTTTTCTTCGACTACCCATGGCATTTCTGAGACGGTCTTCACATATTGAACGACCAGTTCCGTGCAGTCTTTAACCACAGTCCGGAGTACTTCATAAAGGACTCTTTCTTCGGCGACATTCTGAATACCCGGATCCATGTATTTCTGTATTGGCTTGCTTTGTTCCGTGCTGTATTCGTATACCCCCTCTTTTAATTTCGCCCAGATGGTATCGTGAGCATCCTGGACCTTGTTGTACATATCTTGGTAAGTTTGCCGATGCTTAGAATCAAGAGTCAGGGTCGCCGTCTCGAATTTTAAATCCGAACTCGCCCACTGACCCTCCAGGTTCGTGACAACTGCAACAGCCTTATTGTATCCATCGTTGGCTGCGCCGACGCCCTTGCCTGCGAGCGCATTGACTGTGTCGTCCGAGAGATTGTCATCATGCCAATTTTTGTCATCGCCCGACATCAAGAACTTGGGCAGCTGGAGTTCCAGATCCGGTTTACCCATTTGACCAACCAGCCAACTCAGCTGACTGTTGGTGAGGTTTATGGCCGATTTCAGGAGCGGAGAAGCGTTCTCTGGCTTTCGAATTTCGAGTGGAAAATCCGATAATTTGGCGCCAGGTTGTATATTTGTTTCATCACGGCCAAGAAATGTCTTCTCGGCGGCAGCCTGCTTGTCCGCTAGCTTCTTTGCTTCATATTCTGTGTTGCGCTTAGCAACTTCTTCAGGTTTTTCTCTAGCCCAAATTACATTTTTGTCTGTCTTGACATCGATCTTTCCATTCCAATTGGAGTCTACCGGCTTGTCGAGCGCGACAAGCTGCCCATCGTCTGTCAGAACATATTGACTGGGACCTACGTCGTCGGAGTCTTCATCGTCCCAGTCACTTTTGGCTCCCAGGCCCTGATATCCATTGTCAGGGTCCGAGATATAATCATTTTCATCATCGTCTTTATCATGGAGCTCGAGTCTGGTCTCAGTACCGGACCCCTCTTCGGTTTCGAACCTGAGTTGACTTGATCCGCTCTCTGCGGTCCCCATGGGGTCGCCGATTTGCTTCTGATCGGCTTCTCGTATGATAACAAGCTGGTCGCGATCGTTGATGCCTAGCTTATATTCTCCATTTTTCGAATAAAGCCAGTCGCCTTTTTTCAGCCGCTGTTCCGGATTTATAACACCACTTTTTACGTCAACAGTGGTCTTATTGTTATCGTCATCACTCATTTGAGTTCACCCCCCCAACCGCACATGTCGAGGCGCATTGTCGACAAGCCGACGAATGCAGTGTCGAATCGTTCACCGAAATATCCATAAGCCCTGCTACCGTCTCACGCTTATGTCATCGTCCGTCGTACCGCTGCACCGAAGGCTTCATCATCCGTTTCCAATGAAGTCGCAAACACATGCGATTCATCATGGTTCGCGGTATATCCGTCACCCGCCGTGGTCAATTCGACTTCGCGAACTCTCATGTACTCCAAGGCAAACTCGTTGTACTCGTTGGCAGCCTTGCCCCATCGCAGCTCGACCGACTCCCCCCAAGCGGGATCGCCCTTTGACTTCGCGTAGGCCGCGTCAGCAGCGATAGCGTTGCTGGTAGCTTGTTTGCGCAGGTCGTGCGGATCTTGAGAGAACACCTGGTCCATGACGACGCCTCCATTCCAACCGGTATTCCGATTCTCACGCATCCCCACATCTGGGAACTGCGAAGTGACGACTCCCGACCGAAGCACCGCTAGGGTTCGCGCTCAGCGCCGCGGGTCCGATCCGGCCGGGTCGGCATCAGAGATCTCGACCGAACTCGGCCTTCTCTCGGTATCTGTACTCCGACTCGGTAATCAGGCCCAATGAGTCGGCGAACTGCGGAAGCGCGCCGTTGTACAGCATTTCCGCACGCCGCCCGACCTGAGACTTGAGGTAGGCGAGCCGTGCCACCCGGACAACCTCATCAGCCAGCCAACTGTCCGTGCTGTCCCAGACTTCGTCGCCGAGATGCATACCGACGATCATGCCGTTGCGGTCACACGCCACACCGACCGAATAGTCGGGGTTGAATACCTCATAGATCAGGTTGCGCCAATCGGGCGGCGTTTCACTCCAGGCGCCACCTGACCTGTCCAGATCCGTCACCACACCACTCCTGGTTGTCGTCGACCGCGCCAACGGGCTACGGGCGCGGCCACTGCACCTTCGGCAGGGGCGTCTCCTCGATGGCAATTTTGTGCTGTCGCAATGCGTCCAAGGTGCTGGCCTGAATCGCGGCCATGAGTTCGGCCACCAACTCCTGGCTACTCGAAGAGTTCGCGATCGTTCCGGGGGCGATGTAGAGAGCAGTGAGTCTGCCTACCCCATCCACTTCCGGTATAACCCGGGAGCTGGGCGAGGGACGTCGAGCGCGGATCCGGTCGATCCGCTCGAGCATCTCGTCGAAGGCATGCACCACCGCTCGGCCCGATTGCACTGCCGCCAGCGTGTCGGGATGCATGCGGGAGGGCAGGTCATCCGCCACGGCTACCGCTCCTCAGAGAGGTCGCGAACCATCACTTCGGCAGCAGAGCACAGTGACACCATCCGAACAGAGCTGTCGGACCGCAGAGTCATTGGATGCATGTTCGTCTTGACACCCAGCACTTTTCGCATGCCACCTCCTCCCGTGGATGGTACGGTTCCTGGTCCGTCACACCTCCGTCAGACTCCCCAGTTCTGAGAAGGTTGAGTCCTGGTCCATCCCATGCCGACCAGTTCCCCGAAATGCAGAGGTCACGACAGTGAAGGCCGCCGAGTCCGCGTCTGGCCACCCGGCAGCGAGCCAGGCAGTCGCTGGAGTTCTATCGCAGGGATTGCCGCATGCGGCATAGGCAGGAGGTGTTGCCGATGCACGACAGCGACTCGGCGCTGTCGAAACAGTTGTCGACAGTGATCTCCGGGCCTGTTCGTTCCGCTGGATTGACGCCGACAGCCAGATGGTGACAAAGAATGTGACACCTGGTGCGAGTTGATATCGGGGTGACAAGAATGGTGTGAGGTGGGCCTAGGAGGACTTGAACCTCCGACCTCTTCGTTATCAGCGAAGCGCTCTAACCGCCTGAGCTATAGGCCCGTAATTCGTCTTAGCCATAGTTGCTATGCGAACGTGTAGAGAGTACACAACACCTATCGACCTAACCAAAACGGCTGGTAGACGCCCTGCGATGTGCAGTGAACCGGCCTGGCCCCGGAGCACACGTAGTAGCCCTGGCGACTGGCGCCCCTTCACGGGTGGCAATGGCAGTCCACGAGCCGCACTCGCCATCGCCCACCAGGACGGCGCTGAAACCACAGCGGCCGATATCGGCCCCAAGAAGGGTCGATATCGGCCGACGCAGAAGCGGCTTCCTAGTCGGGGTCGGCCAGGGTGATCTGGATGCCTCCGACAAGGTCGCAGCACTGGTTGTAGATGAAGGTGCCCACGGTCGCGAGCGCGGTGAAAAGCACCACGTTGATCAGACCGATGACACCGGCGTAGCCGAAGACCGTGCCCGCGTCGATCATCCCCACCGAACCGCTGTCCTGCGACACCATGTCGGTGAAGGTGTTGTTGAGCCGCTCCCACACACCCATGCCCTCGAGCACGATGTAGAGCAGACCGACCGCGAGCATCCACACGAAGAACATCGCCACGCTGATCACCAGCGAGATCTTCAAGGTGGACCACGGATCGATCCTGCGGATCTGCACGGTCGCCCGTAGCGGCTCACCGCTGGCGACAGCCGCGGCCACCGCGACCGGCACCGCGGGCGAGATGGGCGGCTGCGGACCGTGCCCCTTCGGCTCCATCGGGGGCAACGGATGCCGGATATCGGAGAGGTCCGGCATGTCCTTGATCAGCTCCGGCCGCGCGATGCTGCGCGTCGGTCCGTCGATGCCGACCGACTTCACCATCGCCGCTTCCTTGCGGGCCGCCTTGGCCGCGAGGTCGGCGGTGGTGCGGGCGTTGCTCGTACTGCCACCGAGACCACCACCGCCGCCGAGACCACCACCCGACCCGGTGCCGGGGCGACCGGTCACCGGGGCCTGGCCGGGACGGTACAGGTTGGACTGCGGCTCCCGCTGCGGCAACTGCGCCCAGCCCTCCTGCTGGAAGGGCGACGGGCCCCCACCGTTGCCGGATGCTTGATCGCTGCCGCTGGACGGCTTGGGCTCTGGGGAGTTGTTCATCCGCGCCGTCTGCTGGTCGAACGATTCCGGCCGCTCGGCGCTGGAGTTCTGCTCCGGCATCGACTGCTGCGGCGAACCCTGCTGCGCGGCCGCTGGCTGCGGACCACCCTGCTGGGAGGCGAAATCGCCCTGCTGGTTGGACATTTCATGCGGCTGGGCACCACCCTGCGGGCCACCCTGCTGCCCGTTCTCGGCCGAAGCGACCGGCCGAGGGATCGGCCGAGGCGGAATCGGTGACGGTGCGATCCGTTCGGTCACGCCGTTCGTCTGGTGCCGCTCGTCACTTGGCTGATTCGGAGTGGTCAATGGGAATCCTTAGATCCGTTCGTTGCCGCCGCTGGGGGTTACTGCTGGGGAGAACCGGTGGTGTCGTCGTCACCGTCGACCAATTCGGGCTCGTCGGCATTGCGCGCGATAGCAAGCAACGTATCGCCATCGGCGAGGTTCATCAATCGCACGCCCTTGGTCTGCCGTCCAGCCTTACGAACCTGCTTCGCCGCCGTCCGGATAACTCCGCCTCCGGACGTGATCGCATACAACTCATCCTCGTCGTCGACGATGAGCGCACCGACCAGGGTGCCACGCTTGATGTCGTACTGGATAGTCAATACACCCTTACCACCGCGGCCCTGGGCCGTGTACTCCTCGATGGCAGTGCGCTTGGCGTAGCCACCCGAGGTGGCGACCAGCAGATAGGTCCCCTCGCGAACCACGTTGAGCGACAACAACTCATCGTCGGCATTGAACCGCATGCCCTGCACACCCGAGGTAGCGCGGCCCATCGGACGCAGCGCCTCGTCGGTGGCAGAGAACCGGATCGACTGGCCCTGTGCCGAAACCAGCAGCAGGTCGTCCTCGGCCGAACACAGCACGGCGCCGACCAGTTCGTCCTCGTCGCGCAGGTTCACCGCGACGATGCCGCCGCTGCGGTTGGAGTCGAAGTCCGAAAGCTTGGACTTCTTCACCAGGCCGTTCCTGGTGGCCAGCACCAGGTATGGGGCATCCTCATAGCCCTTGATCTGGATGATCTGAGCGATCTTCTCATCCGGCTGGAACGCCAGCAGGTTGGCGACGTGCTGACCGCGCGCGGTCCGGCTCGCCTCGGGCAGCTCGTAGGCCTTGGCGCGGTAGACCCGGCCCTTGTTCGTGAAGAACAGCAGCCAATCGTGGGTCGAGCTGATGAAGAAGTGCTTGACGATGTCGTCCTGCTTGAGACCCGCACCCTGCACGCCCTTGCCGCCGCGCTTCTGGCTGCGATACAGGTCGGTCTTGGTGCGCTTGGCGTAACCGGTCTCGGTGACGGTGACAACCACGTCCTCGCGGGCGATCAGGTCCTCGTCGGCCATGTCGCCGTCGTTGGCCACGATCTTCGTGCGCCGCTCGTCGCCGTACTTCTCGACGATCTCGACCAGTTCGTCGCGCACGATCGCACGCTGACGCTCCGGCTTTTCGAGAATGTCCTTGAGGTCGGCGATTTCGGCCTCGATCTTGGCCAATTCGTCGACGATCTTCTGCCGCTCCAGGGCAGACAGCCTGCGCAGCTGCATGTCGAGGATGGCGGTGGCCTGGATCTCGTCGATATCGAGCAACTGCATCAGGCCGGTGCGCGCGGTGTCGGTGTTGGCCGAGCGCCGGATCAGCGCGATGACCTCGTCGAGCGCGTCGAGCGCCTTGACCAGGCCGCGCAGGATGTGGGCCCGTTCCTCGGCCTTGCGCAGCAGGTAGCGGGTGCGCCGGACGATGACTTCCAACTGGTGCTCGACGTAGTACCGGATCATCTGATCCAGGCGCAGCGTGCGCGGCACGCCGTCGACGATCGAGAGCATGTTGGCGCCGAAGCTGGTCTGCAGCTGGGTGTGCTTGTAAAGGTTGTTCAGCACCACCTTGGCCACGGCATCGCGCTTGATGGTGACCACGATCCGCATACCCGCACGGTCGGAGGACTCGTCGTGGATATCGGAGATGCCGGCGATCTTGCCGTCCTTCACCTGCTCCGCAATGGAGTTGATGAAGTTGTCGGTGTTCACCTGGTACGGCAGCTCGGTGATGACAATCGTGGTGCGCCCGCGGTTGTCCTCTTCGATCTCGACGACACCACGCATCCGGATCGAACCGCGACCGGTGGTGTAGGCGTCGTGAATACCCTGACCACCGACGATGAGGCCGTAGGTCGGGAAGTCCGGGCCCTTGACCCGCTCCATGCACGCCGCGAGGGTCGACTCCTCGTCGGCCTCGTAGTTCTCCAGCGCCCAGTAGATCGCCTCGGCCAACTCGTTGAGGTTGTGCGGCGGGATATTGGTCGCCATACCGACCGCGATGCCGTTGCTGCCGTTCATCAGCAGGGCGGGCACCCGAGCGGGCAGCACGGTCGGCTCCTGCGAGCGACCGTCGTAGTTCGGGACGAAATCGACCGTCTCGTGATCGATTTCCCGCAGCATCTCCATGGCGAGCGGGGTCAGCCTGCATTCGGTGTACCGCATGGCGGCCGCGCCGTCGTTGCCTCGAGAACCGAAGTTGCCCTGGCCGTCGACCATCGGGTAGCGCAGCGACCACGGCTGGGCCATCCGGACCAGGGTGTCGTAGATCGAGGCGTCACCGTGCGGGTGGTAGTTACCCATCGTCTCGGCGACCGGGCGGGCGGACTTCACATACCCGCGGTCGGGCCGATAGCCGTTGTCGTACATCGCATACAGCACGCGCCGGTGCACCGGCTTCAAGCCGTCACGCACGTCGGGCAGCGCGCGGCCGACGATCACGCTCATGGCGTAATCGATGTAGCTGTTCTGCATTTCGTTCTGGATATCGACCGGCTCGATCCGGTCGCCCGCTCCGCCGTTCGGTGGCAGCGTGGTTTCAGTCATCTGGAGGTCTCCTTAGGAACCGGACGTGGAATTCGCTTCGACGCGGCGCAATTCACGTCGGCTACACGTCGAGGAAGCGAACGTCCTTGGCATTGCGGGTGATGAAGCTGCGACGCGCCTCGACGTCCTCACCCATCAGGATGGAGAACAGTTCGTCGGCCGCGGCGGCATCGTCGAGGGTGACCTGACGCAACACCCGCACCGCCGGATCCATGGTGGTCTCCCACAGCTCCTTGGCGTTCATCTCGCCGAGACCCTTGTAGCGCTGGACACCGTCGTCTTTGTTGATCTTCTTGCCCGCGGCGAGACCTGCCTCGAGCAGCCCGTCGCGCTCCCGGTCGGAGTAGGCGAACTCCGGGTCCGACCGCTGCCACTTCAGCTTGTACAGCGGCGGCTGCGCGAGATACACGTGCCCGTGCTCGACCAGGGGACGCATGAAGCGGAACAGCAGCGTCAGCAGCAGCGTCGAGATGTGCTGGCCGTCGACGTCGGCGTCGGCCATCAGCACGATCTTGTGATACCGCAGCTTGCCGATGTCGAACTCGTCGTGAATGCCGGTGCCGAAGGCGGTGATGATCGACTGGACTTCGTTGTTCTTGAGCACCCGGTCGATACGGGCCTTCTCGACATTGATGATCTTGCCGCGCAGCGGCAGGATCGCCTGGTACATCGAGTCGCGGCCGGACTTGGCCGAGCCACCGGCGGAGTCGCCCTCCACGATGTAGATTTCGGACTTGCTCGGGTCCTTGGACCGGCAGTCGGCCAGCTTGCCTGGCAGTCCGCCCAGGTCGGTGGCGCTCTTGCGACGCACCAACTCACGCGCCTTACGCGCGGCGACGCGCGCCTGTGCCGAGGAGACCGCCTTGTTCACGATGGTCTTCGCATCGGCCGGGTTGGCCTCGAACCAATGCGCGAGGTGCTCGTTGCAGGTCCGCTGCACGAACGACTTGACCTCGGTGTTGCCGAGCTTGGTCTTGGTCTGGCCCTCGAACTGCGGCTCGCTGACCTTCACGCTGACGATCGCGGCGAGACCCTCGCGGATGTCGTCACCGGTGAGGCTGCCGTCCTTCTCCTTGATCAGCTTCTTGTCTTTGGCGTACTTATTGACCACCGTGGTGAGCGCCGCACGGAAGCCTTCTTCGTGGGTACCGCCCTCGTGGGTGTTGATGGTGTTGGCGAAGGTGTGCACCGACTCCGAGTAACCGGAGTTCCATTGCATGGCCACCTCGAGCTCGTGCCCGGTGCCCTTGCCGGTGAACCCGACGACAGAGTTGTGGATGGCCTGCTTGGTCCGGTTGATGTGCCGGACGAAATCCTCGAGACCACCCGGGTAGTGGTAGGTCCGCGTCTTCACCTTGTGCTCGACCGGCGCGGCAGGCGCGTTCGGGTCGGCGTGCTTGGGCGCCTCGGCGGTCTCGCTCACCACCTCATCGATGACGTCGGCGTCGGTGACGCGTTCGTCGGTGAGGATGATGGTGAGGCCCTTGTTCAGGAACGCCATCTCCTGCAAGCGGCGCGCGACCGTCTCGAAGTTGTAGGTGGTGGTCTCGAAGATCTCGGAATCGGCCCAGAAGCGAATCGTGGTTCCGGTCTTCTTGGAAGGTTCGCCCTGGACCAGCTTGCCCGGCTCGGAGGCCTTGTAGCTCTGGCTCCAGTGGTAGCCGTCACGATTGACCTCGGCTTCCAACCGGGATGACAACGCGTTCACCACGGAGATACCGACACCGTGCAGACCGCCGGACACCGCGTAGGAATCGGAGTCGAACTTGCCGCCGGCGTGCAGCTGGGTCATGACGACCTCGATGGTCGGCACACCCTGCGCGTGCATGGCCACCGGGATACCGCGGCCGTCGTCGACGACCTCGACACCGCCGTCGGCGAGCAGCGTGACCTCGACCTTGCTGGCGTATCCGGCCATCGCCTCATCGACGGAGTTGTCGACGACTTCCCAGATCAGGTGGTGCAGGCCGCGCTCGCCGGTGGAGCCGATGTACATACCCGGACGTTTGCGAACCGCCTCGAGTCCCTCGAGGACCGTGATGGAGGAGGCACCGTAATCCTGCTTGCCCGATGTCGCGTTGGTCGAGCCCGATTCATTGGAGTCGTTGGCAGCCACTGGTCGGTAGCTCTCCTTACTTGCTGATCCTCGGCACAGCGGTCGGATAGCACACGTGGGACCCGGTCTTCGTCTGATCGAGATTCCGGGGGTCCACGCGCGGGCTGTGCCGAACGCGCCGAAGGTATCGCCGCTAGTTACGTCACCATCCTACTGGTAGACCCAAGCCACAATGCACCTACGACACCCCTGACGGCTCCGTGGATGCGAGAAATCGAGCGACGACGGGTCCGTTCCGCCTTCCGAGGGTTTCAATCCATCTCGGCTGCCCTGAGAGTTGTCGCCCGCGCTCTGGCTTTGCTGTCGTTTGCCGGGCTCGTTCGAGAGGAGATTCCGGTTGTCGTGCGGCGGCGCGCAGCGGGACCGTCGGGGCAGGTGACGGGCCCTCCGGCCCATCGTATGCCCCGGGGCGCCGGGCATCGCCGAGGTTGGGTACCGATGGTCGGGCGCGCACCCGCCTACCGGCGTCATCCCGGCACGGCTCGACCGGCGGCCGAGTTCGCCGCGCCGTTCGGAGTATGAAATCGGTTGGCGCGTCGATGATCCCGATGAACGGTTTCACGTGGAACGCCCGCCGCCGACCAGTGACTATCCGTACGTATCCCGGGGTCCGCGCCCCTTGATATGCCGTTCCCCCTTGCGCCAGCTCGGCGCTGCCGGGCCGGAGATGCGCAATGAGGTCACCACCCCCTGCCCGACCGCGGCATTGATTTTCGCCAGGATCTGTCCCTGCAGCATGCGCAGTTGCGTGGCCCATGCGGTGGATTCGGCGGCGATGCTGAGCACGCCGTCCTTCAGTGTCACCGGCGAGGCATGAGAGGCGATGTCGTCGCCGACCACGCCGGACCAACGGCCGAGAACCATGCCCTCCGCGACCTTCGTCGACCAGCCACGATTCTTCGCGATCGACCCGGTCAACCTGCCGAGCAGCTGTGGATCACGCTCATCCGGCCGCGCGCCCGACCAGCCGGTTCGCCGCCTGGCACCGGTCCGCAGATTTCGGCGCGGTGACGCACGGCCCTGGCCTATCGACTTACCGCTGGCCTTGGCAGCGGCACGGGCTTCCTCGAGCGCCCGCCTGGCCAGATCTATCCCACGTAGTTCCGGCTCCGCACCGGGCTGCGGTGCGGAGGCGCCCTGTTCAGGCTGATCGCTCATCGACCTGCTCCGTTCGCACGCACTTGCTTTGTCCCCAGTTTTGTTCATTTTGTCCCCAGCCCCCGGCTTGCCGGTTGCACAGCGAAGGATTCCACGACCAGACCACTCGCAAAGGGTGTCGGCCGCCACATTCCGCGCCTATTTCGCTGTTTTCTTGTTTGCCGGGTCTCGGTCGATGCCACGCCGAGTCGGGATCCACCGGTCCAGGAAGCGGCTGACCAGGCCAGATTTATCCACAGGTGTTGGTAGTCCGGCCGACGTGTCCGCGCCGGTGGCAGCACCGCCGACGCATGGGTCACTGTACGGGAGCACACCGACAGAGTGGCCGAACCCGTCAGTTGGTCGCGGAGGCGCTATCCGGGCTGTTCTCGATGTCGTCGCCGACACCTGCGCCCTCGCCTGGAGGCCGGCCGAGCGCCTCGGCTGCCGGCGCCACGATCCGGGAGATTCGGCCGTCCGATCCGCCACTCGTCTCCACGTGCAGCGCAACCGCCGCCAGTTCCGCAGGCACGTCTTCGGGGACGGCGGCGGTGATCAATACCTGCTCCGCGCCCGCGGCCACCGCCGCGAGTGCGGTGCGCCTGCGGCGGTCGAGTTCGGCGAACACGTCGTCCAGCAGCAACACCGGCTCCGCCGCGGTGGCACGCAGCAATTCGAACGCGCCGAGGCGAAGGGCGAGGGCAAAGGACCATGATTCGCCGTGACTGGCGAACCCCTTGGCCGGCGCGGTGCCGAGCATCAGGTCGAGGTCGTCACGGTGCGGGCCGACCAGGCAGACGCCACGCTCCAGCTCCTTCGGTCGCGCCGCCGCCAGCTCCTGCAGCATGATCGCCTCCAAAGCCTCGCTGTCCCCCGGCAGCGGTGCCCGCCCGGGATCCAGGAATTCCGTCGGCAGCGTGGCACTGCGGTAACCGATTGCGGCGGGCCGCGATTCGGGCGCGATCGACGTATAGGACTGCGCGAGATAGGGGTACAGGTCGTGCACAAGCCGCAAGCGCTCGGCGAGCAGCACCGAGGCATGCGACGCAAGATGTCCGTCCCACACATCGAGGGTCGTCAGTTCGGCGCCGGATCCCCGGGATCGCCCTTGTCGCCCTGCGGTTTTCAGCAGTGCCGAACGCTGGCGCAGCACCCGGTCGTAGTCGGCACGGACCGCGGCGAGCCGAGGCAATCTGGCTGTGCACAACTCGTCCATGAACCGTCTGCGCTCGCCGGGATCACCACGCACCAGCGCGAGATCCTCGGGCGCGAAGAGCACCGTCTGCAGGACACCGAGGATCTCGCGCGGCCTGCGCACCGGAGAGCGGTTGATCTGGGCGCGATTAGCAGCACCCTGATTCAGTTCCAGATCGATACGGAGCTCCCGGCCCGCGTTCACGACGGTGGCGCCGATTCTGGCGCGTTCGGTCCCGAGCCGGATCAGGGGCGCGTCCGCGGCGACCCGATGCGAACCGAGTGTGGCCAGATAGCCGATCGCCTCGAGCAGATTGGTCTTGCCGTTGCCGTTGGATCCGAGGAAAACCGTTCGGCCTGGGGACAATTCGAGTTCCGCGTGCTCCCAGGACCGAAAATCACGCAGCGACAGCGCCCTGATGAACATCCGCCTACCTCGACCCGATTGTCATCGCCGCTGGTAGAGGCAACGTGACTGTATGTGGCCGCGTGAACGCCGAAGAAATCGCGAACCGGCCACCTGCTGTGGAAGGACTGTGGATGGATCGCGCCCATGTGGATGGCGCGGACAACGAATACCGCTGCGTCCCTACAAGCTTCGAACCGCTGCGCGGCGCTGTTGCTTGCGCCGGAGCGCGCAGCACCAGATCATGCACAGACGCTCAGCCCGGCAGCCGAACCGGCATCAGCAGGTAGATGTACACACTCTCCAGCGCGGCGAACGCGCCGGATTCGAGCACCTTCGGCTCGTCGTCGCTGGCGGGCAACAGCACCGCGGGCCGACTCGGAGTGGTGAATCCGAAGGTGACCCGGTCGGAGTGCAGTGCGGACAGTCCGTCGATGAGATAGCCGGGGTTGAAGGCGATGGTGAGTGATTCGCCACGGAAATCGGCCTCGAGCCATTCCTCCGCCCGTCCGGCGTCGTCACCGCCCGCGGACAGCAGCAGGCCCTCGCTGGAGAACTCCAGACGCACCTGAGCACCGCGCTCGGCGACAAGGGCGACGCGCTTGATGGCATCGGTCAGCGTCGCCACCTGGAGGGTGGCAATGGAGGTGTGTTCCTTCGGCAGCAGCTGACGGAACTTGGGGAACTCGGCATCGAGCAGCCGAGTAGTGGTCCTACGGCCCGCGTTCACAATCCCGAGCAGACCGTCCGAACCCGATCCGGAACCGGTGCCGAGCGAAAGCTGAACCGGGGCATCCGAGGGGCCAAGTGTCTTCGCGGATTCCGACAGTGTTCGTGCCGGGATGAGCACCGAGGTCTCGATATCGGTTCGGGCAGGCTGCCATTCGATGTGACGGACCGCGAGCCGGAACCGATCGGTAGCCGCCAGCACGACCTTGGGCCCCTCGATCTCGACCCGGATGCCGGTGAGCATCGGCAGGGTGTCGTCGCGGCCAGCGGCGACAGCGACCTGGCCGACCGCCTCGGCGAAAACCTCGACACTCAGCTCGCCGGTCTGCTGGGGCACCTCGGGAAGCTGGGGATAATCCTCGACCGGCATGGTCGGCAGCGAGAACTTCGCACTGCCGCACGCGATGAGCACCCGAGTGCCGTCGAGCGAGACGTCGACCGGCTTGTTGGACAGTGCCTTGGTGATGTCCGCGAGCAATCGACCGGAGACGAGCACCTGGCCAGGACCCGCGACCTCGGCCGCGACCCGCATCTGTGCTGAGACCTCGTAGTCGAAGCCGGAGACGGTGAGCCCGCCCTCATCGGCGACGAGCAGCACTCCGCCGAGCACCGGGACGGGAGGCCGGGACGGGAGGCTACGAGCAACCCATGCAACGGATTCGGCGAAGTCTTCTCGTGCGACCCGAAACTTCATGCCTGCAAGCTCCATCGCCCGATCTGTCCTCTCCCGGTTCCGTGATCTATCTCGGCTCGTCAGTTCTCGAACGGGTGCTGAATCGGCCGCCTCGAGAATTGTGGCACAGGCGACCGACACCAAACCGTACTCGCGTGCGGCACCTGAACCTAGTCCGACCCTCCGTGCCGATCAACCGAGTGCTCGTCTTTCTCGATGCGCGTGTGGATCGAACTCATCAGTT
Organism: Nocardia sp. NPDC051463; assembly: GCF_040681975.1. Taxonomy (NCBI): domain Bacteria; kingdom Bacillati; phylum Actinomycetota; class Actinomycetes; order Mycobacteriales; family Nocardiaceae; genus Nocardia; species Nocardia sp. NPDC051463. Next base: position 25,314 of record NZ_JBFBAB010000006.1, on the reverse strand, counting down.
GTCCGATGCCGGTCGGTTCGGTCTGTGGAGAGGTCTGGCGGTTTCGTCCTTGCTTGCTTTTCGGGGAGTGGCACCGCGGCGACGCTCACCGACGGACTTTCCACACACCCTGTTTTGAAGAGAGTTCTCTAAGAAGAAGAACTGAAGTAGTAGTAGGCACTGTGGAATCTGTGGACTGGGGAGGTTTTCGCAGGTCCGGCGGTGTGGTGCCGTGGGGATGGCCATCGGGTGACTCGAGGATGAACGGGAGGGGCCTGTGGAGGCTCCGAAGTTGTTCAGCATCCATCCTCGAGTGCTCCTCGAGTTGTTCCACCAGATTCACCCTGTTGTTCACACGTGTGCACCAATTCGTGGACAACTCGAGGAATCCTCGAGGACTCCACATGGATTCCTCGAGGATTCCACAAGGCAGTGACCGAGTGATGCGCTGGTCAGGATGCCTGGGGAGCAACCGCTGTGGAGACTGTTGAATCCACCCCTGTTAATCCCGACGACGTACCTGCTCCCCCGCCCTGTGCACGAACCGGTGCACAACTGGGAGATTCCTCGAGGACTCCACAGGGATTCCTCGAGGAATCCACAAGCCAAAAAAATGCACCGCCCCAGTTCAGGGGCGGTGCAGTGGGTGTTAGCGGCGATCAGCGCGAACGTTGTTTAATCCGGGCTGTTAGTTCTTGCACCTGGTCGTAGACTCGCCGCCGCTCGGTCATCTCCTTGCGCACTTTTTTGTCGGCGTACATGACCGTGGTGTGGTCGCGGCCGAAGGCCTGACCGATCTTCGGCAGTGAGAGATCGGTGAGCTCACGGCACAGATACATCGCGATCTGTCTGGCCTGTGCCAGCGGCCGTGCCTTGCCCGGCCCGGTCAGCTCCTCGAGCGTGGTGTTGAAGTACTCGGCGGTGACGGCCATGATCGTCGCGGCATTGATCTCCAAGGCGGCCGTATCGGGCATCAGATCACGTAGCACCACCTCGGCCAGCGGAAGATTCAGTGGCTGACCGTTCAGCGAGGCGAAGGCGGTCACCCGAATCAGCGCGCCTTCCAGTTCACGGATATTGCGCTCGACGCGGCCCGCGATGAGTTCCAGCACATCGTGCGGCACGTCCAGCCGGTCCATGCGTGCCTTCTTGCGCAGGATCGCGATGCGCGTCTCCAGCTCCGGCGGCTGGACGTCAGTGATCAGGCCCCACTCGAACCGCGTCCGCAGCCGCTCCTCGAGGGTGGCCAACTGCTTGGGCGGCCGGTCCGAGGAGACGACGATCTGCTTGTTGGCGTTGTGCAGGGTGTTGAAGGTATGGAAGAACTCCTCCTGGATACCTTCTTTGCCCTCGATGAACTGGATGTCGTCGACAAGCAGGATGTCGGTCTCACGGTAGCGGCGTTTGAAGGCGACCTTGCGGTCGTCGCGCAGGCTGTTGATGAAGTCGTTGGTGAACTCTTCGGTCGAGACGTACTTCACCCGCATCCCAGGAAACAGCCGCTGGGCGTAGTGGCCTGCCGCGTGCAGCAGATGCGTTTTGCCCAAACCTGAAGCGCCCCACACGAACAGCGGGTTGTAAGCCCTGGCAGGAGCCTCGGCGATGGCCACGGCGGCGGCGTGCGCGAAACGGTTGGATGCGCCGATCACGAACGTCTCGAAGGTGTACTTCGCATTGAGGCTGGCCGAGGAGTTCGACTGCGCCGGGGTCTCCTGGGTCTTGGTGAAGTAGGTGGGCCAGGAGTTGCGTACGTTGACGACGGGCTCGTCGTCGTGGTCGCGCGAATTGTCGGACATCTGTTCGCGCGGCATCTGTTCACGGACCGATTCGTGTGCCGCGGCGATCGAGGGATCCTCGCTCGGGCGGCCCTCTTCACGCATGGGCGCCCTGGCCGGACCCCGCATCGGCAGCGGCTCCGGGGTGAACAGTGACTCCTGACCCGGCGGAATCGAGTCGCGGCGCGGCGGCATCCCGGAGTCGCGGCGCGGCGCGGACATTACCTCTGGTGTCGGTCCGCCGGGGGCTTCCCTGCGCGTGCCCTGGCTCGGGTAATCGCCGCGGGTCGGGTACTCATCGGTGTGGTAGTCGCCGTTGGGCGTGTACTCGGCGGCGGGCACGTATTCCTGGGACGGCACGTACTCCGGTTCGTAGTCGGCACCCGGATAGTCCGACGTCGGCGCGTAGTCATTGGTCACAGGGGCGTAGTCATTGGACGCGGGCGCGTAGTCGTTCGACTGGGGTGCGTAGTCGTTCGACTGGGGTGCGTAGTCATTGGACGCGGCCGGGAAGTCGCCCTGGGCGGCGTAGCGCGGTGTTTGATAGTCACTGCGACCCGGATAGTCGGCCGACGGATACCCGGCGTGCCCGCGACCGGTGTCCCTGCTCCGCTCCGGCCTGCTTGTCATCCTGGCGTGGCGCGCCGAATTGCCGGGCCGCTCCGACGGCTGGTTGGTCGGTGCCGCGATCCGGACGCCGAGTCCTTCCACCTGAGGGCCGAGGCGCCGGGCGAGCGAGCGCAGGATGGGTTCACGCAGATCGCGTTCGATGGCTTCCTGAGCCAGCGACGAGGGCACCGAGAGCAAGGCGAAGCCCTGGGCCACCGTCAGCGGCTTGACCAGTTTCAGCCAGGCTTGCTGCGCCCTGGTCACCGGTGGGATGGCACCATCGGGTGAGCCGGTGGTGAGCTCGGCAACCACCTCTGGCCACACTGTGGCCAACACGTTCTGCTCGTCGTCCATGCAGGTTCCTCCCCGGAAGTAGGCGATAGGAGCAGACGGCCGGGGTACGCGGGCAGCTACCGGGCAAGGTAGATTTTGATGATCCTGCGCACATCCGTTAGGTTCGGACGCTGCCCGGATTCCCCCATCCCGGGCGGCGACGTGGCACCGTCGGCCCTACGAATATGCCACTCCAGGGGTCTTTCCACACAATTATCCACAGATGTGGAGAACTCTGGGGAAATGTGAAACGTGCTCGCATTCGTCCGAGACAACGCCCGGACCTGCAGTTCTTCAGCAATCCTTTGGTTACACGTACTGCTCGTTGAGATGGCCTGCGGCTAGGGGTGTGGACGAACTCACGCCGGACCGCACGAATGCGTGACTCCGCAGGGTGGGCCGAGTTTGACCCGCTCCTAGCCGATCAGTACCCTCGTACAGTCACCCCTTGGTGCGGTGGCGGTCCTGTGCTGACCGCGGTTGGTCAAGCCAGACCTGTGCGCCAGGACCGACGCGCGCCGATGATGACCAGACTGCGATTCATCGCGAAATACGTAATACCCATACTTCGGGTGCCGACTGGCGCCCACTTACTCGAGGAGTGTTGACCGTGGCCAAGGGCAAGCGGACGTTCCAGCCGAACAACCGTCGTCGGGCGCGTGTTCACGGCTTCCGTCTCCGGATGCGGACCCGCGCGGGTCGCGCCATTGTTTCCGCGCGTCGCGGCAAGGGCCGCAAAACCCTCACTGCCTGATCTTCGCTTTCGGACGCTCGGGTGTTGCCTGAGCCGTATCGGTTGCATCATCGTGCCGACTTCTCCCGGACGGTGCGCCGCGGCCAGCGAATCGGGAGGCGAGATTTAGTCGTACACGCGCTTGTGCACGGGTATGACGGAATCATGGGCGCGAGTGGACGACACGACGATCCGGCAACAGCCGGATCGGTGGTTCGGGTCGGCGGGCCACGGTTCGGATTGATTGTCAGCAAGGCGGTGGGCTCCGCGGTGGTTCGACACCGGGTGGCCCGCCGCCTGCGTCATATGTGCGCCAAGGTGACCGCTGATCTGCCGGCCGAGACCGATATCGTGATCCGCGCGCTACCCGGCGCGGCGGCGGCCGACTCGGACGAACTGCTCCGCCAGCTCCGCGGCGCCTTACGCAAGCTGGGCATCACCACAGCGCCCCAAGGCGCGGCCGCCGGTGATCGGTCGTGAAGACGACCCTTGTTCGACTGCCTGCCAACGCCCTGATCTTTGTGATCGAGCTGTACCGCACCTACGTCTCCCCCACTCGCATGCCGGTGTGCCGTTTCACCCCGACCTGCAGCGAGTACGCCGTCACCGCTCTTCGCACGCGCGGACTGTTCGTCGGCCTCTTATTGACGGTCGTGCGATTGGCCAAATGTGCGCCCTGGCACCCTGGTGGGTGGGACCCCGTTCCGGAGCGCAGAAAACGCGCCGGGAACGAGTCGGCCGCCGACCCTGCGACGCCGGCGCCAGATGCTTGTAAAGGATCACCGCGCGCGGTGATCGGCGACACGAACGACGGGAGTGCATAGAGCCGTGCTCGACATAATTTATTACCCGGTGTCCTGGATCCTCTGGTTCTGGCATCGGGTCTTCGGGTTCGCGTTCGGCGCGGACAACGGACTCACCTGGGCCCTTGCCGTGGTGTTCCTGGTGTTCACGCTGCGGGTGCTGCTCTATAAGCCATTCGTCAAGCAGGTCCGCACGACCAAGCAGATGCAGGAGCTGCAGCCGCAGATCAAGGAACTGCAGAAGAAGTACAAGAACGATCGCCAGAAGATGGCGGTGGAGATGCAGAAGCTCCAGAAGGACCACGGCTTCAACCCTGTGATGGGCTGCCTGCCGATCCTGGCGCAGGTGCCGGTGTTCCTCGGCCTGTTCCATGTGCTGCGCTCCTTCAACCGCACGGGTACCGGTATCGGACAGCTCGGTATGTCGGCCTACGACAACGCGCACACGCCGAACTATGTCTTCAGCGCCACCGACGTCCAGTCGTTCCTGTCGGCGCGTATCTTCGGTGCCCCGATCTCGGCCTTTATTACCAGCCCTATGGGTCAGCTCGAGGCGTTCGCCGACTACGGCGGTGTGCCGTCGAAGCTGAGCATCGCCCTCGTCTCGATCCCGTTGATGGTCATCGCCGGTCTGGCCACCCACTTCAACGCGCGGGCCTCTGTCCAGCGCCAGACTCCCGAGGCGGCCGCCAACCCGCAGGCCGCGATGATGAACAAGCTTGCGCTGTGGGTGTTCCCGCTCGGCGTGCTGGTCGGTGGTCCATTCCTGCCGATCGCCATCCTGCTGTACTGGGTGTCCAACAACATCTGGACCTACGGGCAGCAGCACCTCGTCTTCGGCCGGATGGCCAAGGAAGAAGAAGCGAAGAAGCAGGCGAAGCTGGAGCTGCGTGCGCAGAACGCGCCGAAGCCGGGTGCCAAGCCGGTCAGTATGAAGAAGAAGCAGACCGCGGTTGACGCCGCAGAATCGACTGACGACGAGTCGGCCGACGCTCCCCCGTCGACGAACGGCACCGCGAAACCTGCGGCAGGCAAGGCATCCGGACAACGCAGGCCCGGTGGCCAGCGGCGGCCGGGAACCCGAGGCCGTGCGAACCAGAAGCGCCGGCGCTGAACGCATTGAGCAACCCCTGATCGCGTTTCCGGCCGGCGCCCGGCGCCGGGTCCGCGCGATAAGCAGATGAAGGAAATCAAATGACTGTTGAGACCGACGGAGGGGACGCCACTGTGGCGACGACGACGATGGTGGACACCACGACGGGTCGTGAATCAGAGACCGGGTCGGAGCCCGGTGATGTCGCGAGCGACGCCGAGGAAGCTCTGATCGAAGAGGGCGAGATCGCCGGCGACTACCTCGAGCAGCTGCTCGATGTGCTCGACTTCGATGGTGATATCGACCTCGACGTCGAGGGTGACCGCGCGATCGTCAGCATCGATGGCGGTCGCGATCTGTCGAAGCTCGTCGGCCGCAACGGCGAGGTGCTCGACGCGCTTCAGGAGCTGACTCGGCTGGCCGTGCAGCAGACGACCGGTGTACGCAGCAGGCTGATGCTGGATGTAGCCGGGTGGCGGGCCAAGCGTCGCGCGGAGTTGAGCGCGCTGGGGACGGCCGCCGCGCAGCGGGTGCTCGAGTCGGGTGAGCCGGAGCCATTGGCGCCGATGACGCCGTTCGAGCGGAAGATCGTGCACGACGCGGTGGCCGCGGTTGATGGCGTCAGCAGCGAGAGCGAAGGCGTAGAGCCGAATCGGCACGTGGTCGTCGTACCTTCCTGAACCGCCTTCCCGGACGCCATTTTTGGCGGCCGGATGAGCAATGGTTGGATAGGGCCTCTGGTCTTCGGACCGGGGGCCCTTATTCATGTGTTCATGTCACATGTCACCTCTGTCGCCTGATTCAACGCCTGCGGCCGATTGTGCGAGCAGTCGACTGACCACCCGCCTGCTGCCCGATCGGCTCGAGCTCGGAAGGAAGTTTCACGTGGAACGAGACCTAGGTGGAGCCACCGCACTGCCGGCTGAGCTGGAACCGCCCGCCATCGCCGCGACGGTGTTCGGTGATCGTCTCGATCTCGCGCGTCGCTACTGTGCGGCGCTGGCCACCGCCGGAGTGGAGCGTGGCCTGATCGGTCCCCGAGAGGTGCCTCGGCTCTGGGATCGGCACATCCTGAACTGTGCGGTGCTCGGCGAGTTGATCGCCGAAGGCGCGACGGTGGTCGACATCGGCAGCGGTGCCGGCCTGCCTGGAATCCCGTTGGCCATCGCGCGCCCGGACCTCCGCATCACTTTGGTGGAGCCGTTGCTGCGTCGAACCATCTTCCTCAGCGAGTTCATCGAGGCGGCCGGACTCGGCATCACAGTGGTGCGTGGCCGGGCCGAACAATCGGGCGTGATGAAGGAAGCGGGCGGCGCGGATGTGGTCACCTCCCGTGCAGTCGCACCTCTGGCGAAGCTGGCGCAATGGTCGCTCCCCCTGCTCCGTGATCACGGACGCATGCTTGCACTCAAGGGGGTCAGCGCCGCCGAGGAACTCGAGCGCGACGGCGCTGCATTGGTCACCGCGGGTGCAGGCAACGCGACTGTCCTCGAATGCGGAGCAGGAATAGTATCGACGCCCACTGTGGTGATCAGCGCCGAGCGGCTCCCCCGAGCCGAGCGATCGCCGCGCCGCGCCGCGCGGCAGCCTCGGAAGGCGACTTAGCCGGCACGCTCTCGGCCGATGTTTCATGTGAAACGAGAGAGCACGCGCCTCGTGTCGCGCGACTTGGTCGATGCACCGCCGGGCCGGGCGATCGGCATGGCGCCGGAGGCGACGCGGATTCTCCCGAGGGCGCGTGAGGCGGCGATGAGGCGCTCGGTGGTCGAGGCGTGCAGGGTGTTCCGTGTCTAAGCGCTGGTCGCCGAGATGACCCAGCCCCAGCTTCTCGGGCGGTATCTCGCCGTCTTCCAAGACCTTTCGTGGGGCGGAACTGATCGGACCGGTCTTGTTCGCCCGGGCCTTCAGCGCGTGGATCCCACTCCTCTTCGCGTTCGTCGCCGCCACGAACACCTTTGTCGGCTGCCTCCTCGCGGTACTCGGAAGAGGGCCGCTTCGGCAGGACGAATAGCGGGAAGGCGGGGATCGGGGTTTCCGTCAGGAAGTGTCGTGACGGCGACGCGTGCGATCATGCGCGAGCGGTGAGAGGGAGTTCGACGCTCTGGGGCGTCTTCTTCATCAGGATCGCGACACCGACGATCGCGAGCCAGATGGCCGCGTAGCCGTTGAACATCGCGACCGCGCCCCAACCGTTGGATGCGTAGAACCGCGACGAGTTGTAGCCGAAGAACATCGACGGCACACCCGCCAGATGCAGGGCTGCGATTGCGAATGAGGACCAGCCGATCCATCGCGCAAGAGCGCGACTGCGCAAGACCGCGTACCCGAAGGCGAGGCCGAAGACGAGCAGCATCAGGTGGCTGATCGTGCCGTAGAGCAGGTAGGTGGGAACGGTTCGGGTCGGGTCGATCCGAGCGGCGGTCTTGATCGCGGTGCCGCCCTCCAGGCCTTTGGCGACCATGTCGAAGATCGTCCAGGCCGCGCCGGCGGTGCCGGCGAGCGCACCGAACCATTCGTAGCGAGCGTCTGCCCGCGTGATCAGTGGCCGGATGCCGGTCATGAAGACCAGGAACAGTGTGAGGGCGAGAAAGTTGAACAGCGTGCGGGTGAGGATCAGCCAGTCCGGCATGAGGCTGCCGGTGTCGACGCTGCACTTCGGCGGGTCGCAGGACGGCACGATGAAGTAGAGCGGAAGCTCGGCCATCGCGAAGACGGCACCGAGGATCGCGGCAACCCCGACCCAGCGACGAGCGGAATCCGGGAAGAAATTCTGTGTATGCAGTGAACTGTTCATGACATGCACAATAATGGGAACTGTGCATGCCGTCTACTGTTCTAGAAGCCCCCTGGAAGGATTCCGGCTATGACCCCACCTAAGAGCCACGGAGCGGCGGCCGATGGTAATGCGGCACGGCAGGTCGAGCTCGGCGTTCCCGAGTCGCTACCACCCGGTCTGGCTACGGCATGGGGTGTCGTCGACACCGGACGGCGGCGCGGTCCCAGGCCGGCGCACACGATCGAAGAGATCGTGGCGGTCGCGACGCGGCTGGCCGACGAGGAGGGTCTCGCCGCGGCTTCGCTTCCGAAGGTGGCCAGTCGTGTCGGCGTGACCACCAACGCGTTGTACCGCTATGTCAGCTCGAGAGATGAGCTGATCACGCTCGTGGCCGACCGCGCCTGGGGCGATCCGCCTGCGCTGCAGGACGGTGACTGGCGAGGCGGGGCGACGCTGTGGTCGCGTCAGCTCTTCCAACGCTTCTTGTCGCGTCCATGGCTGCTGGACGCTCCGACGACCATCCCGCTGACACCGCACAACGCAGCCTGGCTGGATGCTCTCCTCACCGTCCTCAAACCGACCGGCATGCAGGCACAGCAGATGCTGAACTGTGCGTACCTCCTCGACAGCCACGCGCGGTACGGTGCCAACCTCCAGCGCCGCACTCCGGCCCCGGCGGCGCTGCGGCGTGTGAATCCCGATCAACGGCAGGCGATCCGCGCGACCCGTCTGTTCTTGGACGAGCAGCTCCGCGCTCGCAACCTGAACGCGGTCGCGGAGGTGCTCGAAGACCCGGCGTACCTCGTCGACGAGGCGCCACTCGACGGCTTCGAATTCGGCCTCGCGAGGATTCTCGACGGCATCGAGGCATATATACGGCAATAGCAACTCACAGCGAGGGTCGCGGTACCACCGACGCAGCCTCGACGGTGTGACCCGGGGGTGACTCGACGGCACGGCTCAGCGGAACGACGGTTCGGGCCGGACCGAAGCATCGAACCAGCAGAGTGATGCGTGATCCGGTGCGACGCAACGGCCAGACTCAACGCTGTGACGTCTCACCTTGACGATGTGGGCGAACTACACCGAGTGCGGTCCAGCGCCGCGACTCGACGACGGCCGGTGAATGTCCATGCGGTGCGGCTGATCGGCACAACGGGATCCGCCTCCCGCGCAACGGCCTGACGCATCGCGTGGTCTGTCGTGGTGACGTGCGGAGGTGGACGTCGCCAACATTGTCAGTGAGATGCAGGCCGATCCGATCTCGGCTGACGACGCGTTGCGGCGTCGGATCGACTTTGCGTAACTTCGGATTCGGCACGACGTTTCATGTGAAACATTGGCTCGGGTGGTCGAAATATCGACCGCGCCAGGATCAATCGCCGCAGATTTGCGTGTCCTTCGTGCGTTGCCGCGATTCAGCTTTCTAATCACGCTCGGTGCTGGCAAGCTAGTCACCGTCGGGCGTGAGCGTTGGTGCCACGGAGGGTGTCACAGCGGCGAGAGCTCCGCTCGGTCGATCGGGCGCCGCGGTTCCGATTGAGCATCATGTTCGATCCGACACAGCTATTGATGACACGGCGCCGACGCATGTCGGGGGGTCGTGATTTGAGGTTCTCGCGTTAGGAGCTGTCTATGTCGAGCGGTGGTCCGGCGAATGTTTCACGGGAAACTACGTCGCGCGTGCCGGGAATGCTGGACTCCAGCAATCTCGATGCGGAGGCCTTCGGAAGCACACCGTTCGGGCACATCTCCGCCAGTGAGACCCCGATCGCGGCCGAAGCGCAACGCGCCAGTCAGATATTGCATCCAGGAAAGGTGACAGTGCCGAAACCGCACGAGCAGCGCATCATCACCATTGCCAATCAGAAGGGTGGCGTCGGTAAAACGACGACAGCGGTCAACCTCGCGGCCGCCCTTGCGCACCAAGGGATGACAGTTCTCGTGATCGACCTCGATCCGCAGGGCAACGCAAGCACTGCCCTCGGCGTCGAGCATCACTCGGGTGTTCCCTCGAGTTACGAACTGCTGATCGGTGAGATCTCGGTCAAGGACGCGATTCAGCAGAGCCCCCACAGTCCGCGCCTGCTCTGCATTCCGGCCACTATCGATCTCGCCGGTGCGGAGATCGAACTGGTGTCGATGGTGGCTCGGGAGGGTCGGCTCAAGGCCGCGATCCAGGAAGCCAACATCGCGGGCTACGACATCGACTACGTGATGATCGACTGCCCGCCATCCCTCGGGCTGCTCACCGTCAATGCGATGGTCGCGGCCAAGGAGGTGCTGATCCCGATCCAGTGCGAGTACTACGCGCTGGAGGGTGTCGGTCAGCTGCTGCGCAATATCGGCTTGGTGCAGGCGCATCTCAATCCCGAATTGCACGTCTCCACCGTGGTTCTCACGATGTACGACGGCCGGACCAAGCTGGCCGACCAGGTCGCGGAGGAGGTGCGTGGGCACTTCGGCGACGTGGTGTTGCGGTCGGTGATCCCCCGCAGTGTGAAGGTCTCCGAAGCTCCGGGCTACGGAATGACGGTGCTCGATTATGATCCAGGCTCCCGGGGTGCGATGAGCTATCTCGATGCTGGTCGTGAGATGGCGGCGCGTTCGGTGCCCCGGCGTGGGGCAGCAGAAGGCGCGCAATGACCCGCAGCGGTCGGTTGGACTGGCGTGGTGGCGAACAGAGAAGGGATCGGTAGACCGATGACTCAGGCGAAGAAGGGTGGGCTCGGGCGCGGCCTTGCCGCATTGATCCCGACAGGGCCGGCGGCCACACCGGGTCTCGGCAGTGCCGCGGCGAATGTGGTCATCGGTCTCGATCCGATCGGCCCGCAACCGGCTTCCGCATTCCTCCACCGGGTCCCCGATCCGACCGAGGAGGAGCTCTCCTCCCCCGGCGGCGCGATCTATCGCGAGATCAGCCCGGAGCAGATCGAGCCGAATCCCAAGCAGCCGCGGCATGTCTTCGAAGAAGAGGCACTCGCCGAGCTGGTGCACTCCATTCGGGAGTTCGGTCTGATGCAGCCGATCGTGGTGCGTCGGGTCGAGCCTGCGGTCGACCGATACCAGATCGTCATGGGCGAGCGCCGCTGGCGGGCCTGCCAAGAGGCCGGCTTGACGACGATTCCGGCGATCGTCCGCGAGACCGCAGACGAATCCATGCTGCGCGACGCACTGTTGGAGAACATCCATCGAGTACAGCTCAACCCGCTCGAAGAGGCGGCGGCCTATCAGCAGCTGCTCGAAGAGTTCGATGTCACCCACGAGGAATTGGCATCGCGAATCGGCCGGTCCCGACCGGTCGTGACAAATATGATCCGTCTGTTGAAGCTGCCGATCCCCGTGCAGCGGCGGGTGGCGGCCGGCGTGCTGTCGGCGGGACATGCTCGTGCCCTACTAGGTCTCGAGGCTGGAGCGGATGCCCAAGAGGTTCTAGCCGCGCGCATCGTCGCCGAGGGGTTGTCGGTCCGTGCCACCGAAGAAGCCGTCACCTTGGCGAACCGTGATCCGGACGCCGCCGCCCCGACCGCTCCCCGACGCAAACCGATCCACATGCCGGGTCTGCAGGACGTTGCCGAACGGTTGTCGGAATCGTTCGACACTCGGGTCACGGTGAGTCTCGGCAAGCGCAAGGGCAAGATTGTTGTCGAGTTCGGTTCGGTCGAAGATCTCGAGCGGATCGTCGGCATGATGGAGCAACAGCAGCTCGGCACGTGACGAGAATGGCAAAAATGGCCTTGTGTTTCCGATAAGTACAGGCCTGGCGCCGAAACGTCACAGTGACGGCGCGGAAAATAGAGGGGGTGCGGCGTCGGCGTGACCCTCGGTGGGACCGGCGTACCGCTCCTGACCAATAGCACAGTGACGTGGAATGAGGCGGGATCTCGTTGATCGCTTATTCTTGCTGGCGAGCAAGTACTGATGCGGCGTGAGCGTGGATGAATCGGACAGCTGGAGGCTGAGTAGAGCGGTGTCGACCAGCGTCACAGCACTTACCCTCGGCGGACTGGACAAGCTCCCCACACACGCTCGGCGTTGTGTGTTCTGGGAGATCGATCCCGCTGTCGCGGAGAACTCGCGAGAGTTCAGTGATCCGGTCTTCGAGAAGGAGGCCTGGCTCTCGACAGTGATGCTGGAATGGGGTTCGTGCGGCCAGGTGGCCAACGTGAGCGGCAACGTGGCGGGCTGCGCGTTATATTCGCCACCCAGTGCTGTGCCGCGTGCCGCGCTCTTCCCCACATCACCAGTAAGCCCGGACGCGGTCTTGCTGACCACGCTGAGCGCCGAATTCCCCTATTCTGATGCCGACATAGCTCACCAGCTCATCTCGGCCGTGGTGGCGGATCTGGTGCGCCGCGGTGTTCGGGCGCTGGAGGCCTTCGGCATTCGCACCGATCCCCCGACCAAAGCGATGTCGGATCGATCGTTGGGTTCGATGACCTTGATGGAGCGGATCGGCTCCCCGGTCCGTGATTCGGGCTCGGCGACCGCGGCCACCAAGTGCTCGCCGGAAACGTGCATGATCGACGCGGACTTCCTCGAGGACGTCGGTTTCGAGGTGATCGCGCCGCACCACCGGTTCCCGCGACTGCGTCTCGAGCTCGACTCCGACCACGGCTGGAAGGAAGACGTGGAGCGGGCCCTTGATCAACTGCTCGCGGCGGCGGCGCTGACGGTCCCCTTTCGAATCGGTGCGCCCTAGCCTGCCGACAGCGCAGACGACTACGCCCCCGCTGACCGAAGTCGGCGGGGGCGTAGGTGTTTCGGAGTTCGAGTCGCCCTACATGCGGTCGGCCGCAGCCAATTCCTCGGCCAGCAGTTCGGCGAAAGTGTATGTGCCCGTTGGCTGATCGTCTTGACCGAGCAAATACAGCCGCTTCACCGAAATCAGGATGGCTTCGGCGATCACGTCGCGCATCCGCGGGTTCGTCAGCACCGTCGCGTCGTATTCGTTGGTGAGATAGCCGATATCGACCTGCACGGTCGGCATCTTGGTCAGCCGCAATAGATCCCAGGTTCGGGCGTGAAGTCGGCAGTCCTGCAACGACGTTCGTGCGACGACCTCACGCTGGATGAAGCCGGCCAGCACCTGACCGATCATCGATACGGAGCCGTGCGAGTTACCGAAATGGAAGCTCGCCACCCCGTTCGCCGACGGACTCGGGTTGGTCGCACAGCGCAGCGAGATCATCAGATCCGCGTCGAAAGCGTTGGAGGTCTCGGCCCGCTCGGCATCGGAAGGATTGGCGCCCCACGGCCGGGACAGGAACGTCTCCATGCCGGTGGCGGCCATCCGACCCTCCAGCCGACTGGCCAGATCCCACAGGATCTCCGACTCGTAGACGTCGCCGTACTCCGTGGGGACCGCGTGCCCCTTGTCCTGACCACCGAGGCCGGGATCGATGACGATGCGCTTGCCGGTGAGCTGTGGCCCCGCTCGGTGTACCACTTCTTCCTCGGCGATGCGATGCGGATTGCCGCCGGTGACGCGGGCACCGAGCAGTTCCAGCGACCGCAACGTGTCCGGCCCGCAGATGCCGTCGGAAGACAGCCCGATCTCCCGCTGGAACGCGGTCAAGCCTTCGTGGGTGTGCGGGCCGAAGTAGCCGTCGACCCGATGTACGTAGAAACCGAGGTCCTGCAGCCTGCGCTGCAGGGTTGCCACATCGTCACCGTAGAGCGGTGCGGACAGTTGATAGATCAGGGTGCGGGCACCGAGACGGTAGGACGCCTCTTTGAGGGCTCGATAGGTGGCCGGCCCGACGATGCCATCGACCAAAAGTCCGCGGTGCTGCTGAAAGGCGCGAACCGCGGAATCCAGCTGACGGTCGAAGGAGGCGTCGGTGTCCTTCCAATACTCTCGCGCATCGGCGTGATCGGTGCCGACGGCGTGAGCGTGCAGAAACCCGAGACTTGCCAGGGTGCTCCGAACCTCGGCGACGGCTGGACCGGTATCGCCGTGACGAAGTCGGTGCATGCGTGAGAGCCCTTTCCTTCCGTCAACCCGGGTACCCACTCATGCGATGGCTTACGCCTCTCGCACGACCGGAGGTCGGTCGATTGTCTCAGACCCGGACGGGAATTCGACAATTCCCGAGTCCAGGCATCCTAACGGCGCGTCGTTGGATAACGGCGGCCTTTGGGGACTCGATTTCGCGTCAGATGACGCCGTCGAGTTCGCGCAACAGGGCGGCTTTGCCCTTGGCTCCCACAATCTGCTTGACCGGCTTTCCGCCGGAAAACAGCATCATAGTTGGGAGCGAAAGGATCTGATAATCGCGGGCGGTGCCCGGGTTGGCGTCCACGTCCAACTTGGCGATGGTCAGCTTGTCCGCGTGCGCGCCCGCGATCTCCTCCAGCACCGGGGCAACCATCTTGCACGGACCGCACCAGTCGGCCCAGAAGTCCACGAGCACAGGCTTCTCGCTGAGCAGCACGTCATCGGCGAAGGACGCGTCGGTGACGGTGACCGTGTTGGCACTCTTGGACATGGGTTAACTCCTCGAGATGAAAAAAGTGATGAAGATCAGTTGGCGGGCACGGCGACCGGAGTGCCGGCATGGCCCAACGTGTTGGACGTGATGTCGCCCTGGTCGGCCAGCCAGCGCTCGGCGTCGATCGCCGCGCGGCAGCCGGTGCCCGCTGCGGTGATCGCCTGCCGGTAGGTGTGGTCGACCAGGTCGCCGGCGGCGAAAACGCCGGGCACCGTGGTTGCCGTCGACGGGTGCAGCACCTGGACGTAGCCCTCGTCGTCGAGTTCGACCTGGTCCTTGACCAGTTCGCTGCGCGGGTCGTGACCGATCGCCACGAACAGACCGGTCGCGGCGAGCTCCGAGGTCTCACCGGAGCGGGTGTCGCGCAGCGTCAGACTCGTCACACTGGTGTCACCGTTGACGGCGGCCACCTCGGCGTTGAGCACGAACTTGATCTTCTCGTTGGCCTTGGCTCGCTCGAGCATGATGCGTGAGGCACGGAACTCTTCGCGGCGGTGCACGATTGTCACGCTCGCGGCGAACTTGGTCAGGAAGGTGGCCTCTTCCATCGCGGAGTCGCCACCGCCGACTACGACGATGTCCTGGCCCTTGAAGAAGAAGCCGTCACAGGTGGCGCAGGCGCTCACGCCACGGCCGAGCAGCTTCTGCTCACCAGGCACGTTGAGGTAGCGCGCGGCCGAACCCATGGCCAGGATCACGGCGTAGGCCTGGTGCGTCTCGTCGCCCACGGTCACGGTCTTGATCGGGCCGCTCAGGTCGATCGCGTCCACGTCCTCGGTGCGGATGTCAGCACCGAACCGCTTGGCCTGCTCGCGCATCTCTTCCATGAGGTCCGGGCCCATGATGCCGTCACGGAAGCCGGGGAAGTTCTCGACCTCGGTGGTCGTCATCAGTGCGCCGCCGAACTGGGTGCCCTCGAACAGCAGCGGCTGGAGTTCGGCGCGGGCGGCGTAGACGGCGGCCGTGTAGCCGGCGGGTCCGGAGCCGACGATGATCAAGTCGCGAACTGGCGTGCTCATGTGACCCTTCCGAGGGAGAAATCTTGGGACGTGTCGGTCAACAACAGCCTAAACGTTGTTGTTCCCGGGCCAGGGTGTGGTCGACGCCTCGACCGTGTCACCCGATGTCGGTGAGCGCGAGTTGTTGCGGATCGTCGGTGGTGCAACCGATCCCGACGACCAGTGCGGTGATCTTGTGCGGGCGCGGTCCGGTGAGCAGGATCAGCACCGAGGCCTGGCCATGGAACGTGGTGTTGGTCGCGCCGAGGACGGTGCGGTCGAGGCCGTTGGCCTGCACGCAGCGGTTCAGGGCGGCCTGGTTGCCGAGTGCGCCGGTGACATCGTGTCGACCGAGCGCGGCGAGCGCGGCGGTGGCGTTCAGATCGTCACCGAGTTCGACGTTGCCGGTGGTCGGCTGGGCGGTCGGGGCGACCTCACGGCCGCCGAACGTCGACACCGCCACGGCGGCGCAGGCGACCACCGCGACCGCGGCCGCCGCGGCGGCGAGCCAGCGGAGTCCGCGCCCGCGCCGTTCATCCAGGGAGACCGGGGTGGCGATGCCGGGTGGTCGCGTTTGCGGGTCGGAAACCACTGGGGCGTAACCGGATTCAGGAGGGGCAGCGAACGGCAGCTGGTGGATGGTCGCCACCTGCTCGGCGGGCTCCTCCTCGAAGTCGAGTCCGTCGACGAACTGTTCCAGCCGAGCGGCGATATCGGCAGGCATGGCATGGATGATGCGATCGTCCTCGCCGAAGGTGCGCAGCTGCGCGCTCACCTCGTCGAGCGAGTCCAGATACCGTAGTGCATCGGGGTCGCGCCGGACCGCGGGCCACAACTGCTCCCCCAGCTCGGGCGCGATGTTGTCGGCATGGAGATCGGCGAGCAGCTCGGTCGAGAACGGAGGCTGCGGTACGGATCGGGTCGCCATCGCACCTCCGGTTCTCTCGTCTGACGTCGGATCCCACCACCCACGCGGGGGGATTGCAAGTACATCGTCTAGCGGTTCGTCACTATTAATGACGCATCTCGGCTACTTCCGGTTCCCCGGATCCCGCAGAAATTCCAAGCGTTCTTGTAGTCGCTGCCTGGCGCGCGCACACCGGCTCTTGATCGTGCCTTCCGGAACCCCGAGCATCACCGACGCTTCCGCCACGCTATACCCCTCCAGGTCGATCGCGACGAGCGCCGTCCGCTGGTCAGGTGGTAGCGAGAACAGCGCGCGGTCGATGACGAGCGACATCTCCAGTTCGGCCATATTGTCGCGCTCATCGCGCGGTTCCGGCATGGTCTCCGGCGACAGCGAGATCGCGCGCCGGGTCTTGTTGCGGCGGATCCGGTCCAGGCAGGCGTTGACCACGATCGCATGCAGCCAGCTGCGCACCTCTGCCTCTGCGCGGAACGACGCAGCGGTGCGGTGGGCGGAGAGCAATGCGTCCTGGAGGCAGTCGGCGGCATCTTCGCGGGTGTAGGACGTGCGCAACGCGGTCTGCCAGAGATGGTCGTTGTGCCTGCGCAGTAGTTCGGCGAAGGCATGCCGCTGACCACGGACATGGGCGTGGAGCAGTTCGATGTCGGTGAGCTCGTCGGGTATGAACGAGCGCTCGCGATAGGTCACCGGCCGCGATCTCCCCCCACAGGACTCGTCGTTCAGTTCGGACAAAGGCCAACCCCTTGGACAGCGCTCACGATGGCAAACGGACACAGGCGACCGCTAACCGAAAATTTCGCAGCATCCAGGATCGAAACACCAGAACCCCGGAAGCTCCCCTGCTGAGAGCGCGGAATAGATCATATCGTCAGTCACGATTCGGCAGCAACCAGACCGATCGGGACGCGACAGCGGCGCGAAAACCCTACGGCGACAAGGCCGGAACACCACTCAGCGGCGGCACGGTGTGAACACATGCGGCGAGCGGCGGAGGGTAGCTAGGGCGCGGCGTCGAAACGAATCTCGGCGATCGAGGTCTGGAACTGGGCCCCGGTGTTGCCGAGTCCGGTGATCCAGACGAGCACATAGCGAGCGGATTGGTCGGTGCGCACCGGAATATCGGTGTCGCCGTCGGATAATCGCGCAGAGCCGATCAGCTGGGTCTGGTCGAGCGTCGGCGACGCGGTCGGCGACGTACGGATTTCGACGGCGGTGCCCGGGCTCGGCGAAGTGATCGACACATTCGTCAACTTCGCCGGGCTCGGTAGCGTGGCCATCAGTCCGATCCCCTTCTTGAGGGCCGGAAACTGCTGGAAGTACTGATCGGTCCGCCAGAGGGTGGCGGGATCGTGATCGAGCACCGCCCCCACACTGCCGATGCCGTCGGGCGTGCCTTCCGGAGAGAACACCGACACCCGGGTGACCGCGAGTGGAACGCCGCCCGCAGGGGTCGGATTCGATCCTGGCGTGGGTGCGGGCGCGGGCGAACTGTTCGTGGTCAGACCGATATTGCGTTGCTCGTTGAGCGGCGCCTCGGACGCGCCGGGCGCGAAGACGCTGACCATCCACCAGATCACGATGCCGACGACGAGCGCGGCCAGGATGCCGAGCCCGACCATGATCCACATCATCCGCTGCGAACGTTCCCGTTCCGCGGCGAGCAGCTCGGGATCGGCAAGCGATTCGTCGACACTGCTCGGCGGGCGCTGACCGAGCCGGAGCACCGGTATGAAGTCGGTCTTCTGATCGACTACCGACGCCTGCTCGAGCACGTGCTGCACGGTCGCAGCAGTACGGACACCCTTGTTCGATTCCAGCGAGCGCACCGCGACCGCCGAGATCTCGAACGGCACTTCGGGCCGGATCTGCCTCGGTTCGATGGGAGTGCCGTCGGGGCCGAAATCGGCCAACCGCAGGCCACCGATCGTCGCGGCGGCGCCGGTGATGCCACCGGAACGGATCGGCCAGCGCGCCGTGATCAGCGCATAGAGCATCGCGCCGAGACCACGCACGTCCGATTGCGCGTCGGAATCGCCGAGGGTGCCCGGGAATGCGAGCACCGCGTCGCCGGATGCGCTGATCCGAATCCGATCCGGATGATCGATCGATAGCGAGCCGCCGCCCCGATGGGCGAGTTCGGCGGCCGAGGCGAGCGCCCGGACCGCCCGGGCCGCGCCGATCGGCGACGGCACGGTCTCGGCCATCTCACGTAGTGACCGGCCCGGTGTCCACTCGGCCACCACGATGCCGCCGGAGCTGCCGCGAACCACGTCGAGGACCCGCGCCAGACCGGGTGAGTTGATCCGGCCCAGCCGCAGCGTGCGCGAAAGGATCGCCTGCGGGCCGTCGTGCCCGGAATTCTCGCTCGCCTTCTGATCGGCGTCGACGAACGTCAGCGCGACCTCGCGATCGAGCTTGATGTCGAGGGCCTGCCAGAACTCGAGCCCGCGGGAACCGCCGTGGCCTGCCAGCAGCCGGTAGCGTCCGCCTGCGACGGAGGCACCGGGAATCAGCTTGGGGCCGCGCGGAATTCGACGACCGCTCGGATCGCCGCCCATGGGCGGCAATTGGGGCGGGATCGGAATCATGCCGGTGTCGTACATCGGATCACGTTCCGGCGCGTGGAACTTGCCTTCGCCCGGTGCCGGTCCCGAATCGCGATCAGGCGGACCGGTGTCGGCCTCCTGGTTCGCGTATGCGGGATCCGACGCATCCCCGGCATTCGGCGGGACGTCTGTGGAGAGCCCGCCTGCCGTGGCCGCAGAAGAATCGGCGGCCGGGACGCCGCCGCCCGCTGCCGCGTCGTCGCTCACCCTCGGTCCTCCTTCGCCCTGATATGTCGAGGTTCCGGCGAATTCGCCACTTGTGCTTCTCTGCCGAACAGGGTACGGGAACTCGCCCTTGCCGGTGATGTCAACAGCATCGCCTCTGATCACGGGTAGCACCATGGTCTGGGCATCCATATACGGGTCGAATTGCGGGTAGGCATACGGATCAGGCCTGCGGAACACCTGCGTGGCGTAGATGTCCTCGACCGGGCTGTCCAGATCGAGGTCCGGGGCAGGCGGCGTGAGGCCGAGCCGCCGCGAGATCGCCACGGTGATTCCGACGATTTCCGGAATCCCGGCCAGGCGCATCAACCCGAACGCCACCGCGAACATCACGATCGCCGACACCGCGACGCGCAGGAGCGAGCCGATACCGCCCGACAACCGATCCAGCCCGAGCACCTTGTCCACGATCAGCATGACCGCACCACCCGCGACCGACGCCAGCACTACGCGGGTCACCGTCCGGCTGACATTGGCCATGCGTAGATCACCGAGGCTGCGGTGCAGCAGATAGCCGCCGATCACCGCGCCCGCGGTGAAACCGAGGCCGGTGGCGACACCGAGCACAATGACGACCTCGTCGCTGCTGCTCGCTACTACCGGCGCCAGCGCCGAGAACAGAATCTTCACGCCGGTGATGCCGAGGATGATCCAGGTCGGCGTCCAGGCCTGTTCCCTGGCATAGAACACGCGTAGGTGAATCAACACCAGCGAATACGGGATCAGTGCGAAGGCCGACCAGCTGACCGCGTGGCCGAGGCGGGAGGCATCCTCGGCGAAGCGTGCGTAGCCGAAAAGCCCCTCACCCACCTGTGGGCCCGCCAGCGTGAGGAAGGTGACCACCGGAATCAGGGCGATCATTGTCAGCCTGGTGGCGACCGAGAGGTCGTCCACGACAGCTGGTGTGTCGTTCGCGGCGGCGTTGCGGCTCAAGCGCGGCATGATCGCGGTGAGCAGCGTGACGCCCAGAATGCCGTAGGGCAGTTGCAGCAGTAGCCAGGCCTGCGAGTAGATCGCCGGACCCGCCACATCCGCGTGCGAGGAGATGTTGTTGGCGAAAATCAGGCCGACCTGGCTGATCAGGACGTACAGGATGATCGCGCCGCCCATGGTGCCGAACTGCTTGAGCCTGGCGTCGATGCCCCACAGTGGCCGCAGGTCGATGCCTTCTCTGCGGATCGCGGGCAACAGGCTCACCGCCTGAGTGATCACGCCGAGTGTGACACCGCAACCGAGCACGAGCAGTTTCGGATCGCTCATCCGCACCGGGTTCAGGGTGATTTCCCCCGGTGTCAGCGCGTAGAGCCCCAGGGCGACGAGCACCACGAGGTTGTTCAGCACCGGCGCCCACGCACCGGGTTTGAACACCTGGCGGGTGTTCAGCATCGCGGTGAACAGCGCCGACATGCCGTAGAACAGGATCGCGGGTAGCAGCAGGAAGGTCAGCGCTGTCGTCAGCGCGGTGTTGACCTTGCCGTCGGAGGAGACGAAGACGTGGGTCGCCAGAATCGGTGCTGCCGCGGTAGCCAGTAGCGCGGCCGTGGCGAGCACCGTGAACGCGGCGGTCACCAGCCGCCGGACAAAGGCGGTGCCGCCGTCGGCATCCTCCTGTTCGGCACGGACCAGGGTTGGCACCACCATGGCGGTGAGCACTGCGCCGAGCACCAGCTCCGTGATCATGTTCGGGATCAGGCTCGCGGAGGTGAACGAGCTGGCGATGGCCGGGCCGAGCACGGTGAGCAGCAGCAACTGCTTGCCGAACCCGGTGATGCGACTGACCAGCGTGGCGATCGCGATCGAACCGGAATCCCGCAGCAGGCGTGAGTTCGCGCTCTGCTTCGGTTGCTGGTCATCCGCCGCGTGCGTGCTCTGGGCCGCCATCTCACGAGTGGTCGGGCGGTTGTCCGCCGGGATGCGCTGAGGCGGCGCAGGCGGCCGTTGCCGCTGTTGCGGTGGGTACGGCTGCGGCTGCGGCCGCGCAGGCGGCGGCGCGAAGCGTTCCGGTGGCACTCGGTTGGGCTGGGCCGGTCCTGGACGTCCCTGGTTCGGCGGCACCGGGCGGGCCTGACTCGGCCCCGGTGGTGGCACCGGGTTGGCCGGCGGTACCGGGTACTGGCGCTGACCCGGATGCGGGCGTGGCGCAGGCCGCTGCGGCGGGCCTGGCTGTCGCGGGATCGGGCCGGAAGGCGGGGGCGGGCCCGGCAGTCGCGGAATAGGGGCGGAAGGCGGTGGTGGCGCCATCCGCTGTCCCGGCGGCTGGCCTCCCGGTTGGCTGATCCGCGGCATCGGCCTGCCCGGGTCACGGTAGGGATCGCCGGAATTCATTTCCGGAGCCTCGTCGGACTGTGGCAATCGACGTTCCCACGGCGCCGCGGGGGCGCGGCGGGCCGGTGGCCCGTCGTACCTATCGCCAGGTCGATACCGATGAGCGGATAAGTCATCGTCGCTCATCATGCCTCCTGTACCCGCCGGAACAGCTGAATCTCGGCGGTTCGGTGAGCAGCATTTCGACTGTTCCGCTCACCGTGACTCCCCAGTTCTACCGACCGCCCGCGGCCGATCGGCCGCGCCGAGGGCGCAACGTGATTGTCCACCACTGTGCCATCCCGCACCGCGGGACAGCCAATCGATGCAGGTGAGGGCCCTTTGTTCGGGTCCCTCACGGTGCCTCCTGGTGCTCCTGTTGCCGAAGTACTCGTTGCCGCGCGCGCCGATACCTGTTCACCCGGCGCCGGGTTGGCGGATCGAAACCCTCGTCCGCCGGATCCGGCTGGCCGCGGAACCGACGCCACAACCGACGCCCGGCCAACAGAAACAGCAGTATTCCGGCACACGCGGTAATTATTGCCAACGCCTGACCGTAGGCGTTCGAGCGCACCGAAACCGAGGTGGGATTGCCGAGCGAAATTCCGTCGGGCGTGGTAAGGAAGATGGGAATGACCAGGTTGCGGCTGTCGCTGACCTCGGTCGGGATCTGGAACGAACGAGTCCCGGTCGGCGGCAGCACCTGTTCTCCGATATCGGTGATTTTCGTCTCCGCGGGCGCCTCGATCCGGAATTTGATGCGAATGGCGACCGGCAGTTCGTTGCGGGCAACCAGCAACAACGGGCTCTGCTCGGAGGCGAGGGTGTACACCCCGCCCGGCGGCAGCACGGTGACCGATCGGTACAGACTGTCCAGTGTCCGCGTGGTCTGGTCGAGCCGTCGCTGCGCGAAGGTGTCGGGCTGCGTGGCATCGCCGGTCCGTCGATCGGACAGGGTCAGCACCCGCAGTAGGTCATCGCGCAGCGGGGTCAGGAACTGGCGCGGGGTCGGCTCCGCCTCTGGCAACTCGACCAGCGCGCGCATCAGCTCACTGATCCGATGCCCTTGGTCGCGGGTGGGCAGCACGAAGCGGGCAGGAACTGCGTCCTGCGCTGCTTGGGGCAGATAGTCCAGCTCATAGGGCTCACCGTCGGGCGGTTCGGCGAGCAGCTCGTGGAACGCGCGTGGTGTGGCGAGGTTATTGCGCATCAACAGTTCCACTTGGCGCAGCAGCGCGGTGGCCTCGTCCCGGCTGGCGCCCCACTGCTGCGGTGGGACGAGCAGCAACGAGCGCGGCCGATTCGGCTGCGGGTTCAGCGCGGTCCAGGAGACGGCGCCGAGTGCGTCCTGTAGCCGAGCCATCCGTGAGTCGTTGGTGACGTCGTAGCGCACCTTCGCGGGCGTGAACGACGGCGTTGGTGGATTGGAGCCGACCGCGGCGAGCGCCGTCGCGGACCAGATATCGAAGGTCGCGGCATGCAGTACCGGGTCCGGCACCAGGCCTGCCGGTGGGGCAGGGTTGTTCGGGTTCGTGCCGTTGGTGGATGGCGCGGCAGCGGTCGGCGCCACGCTTACGGTCGGCGCGGGCTCCGGGACCGAGACCTCGGTGCTGTTCGCCCCGGGCGATGCCGCAGTGACCTCTGGCAATCGGACGATATCCGGCGCCGCGGAATCCGGAATCGTCTGGCTCGCCGAGCTCAGCGTCGACTTGGGCTGGTCGTTGGTGGTGCGCCCCGTGTCACCGGTTGTGGGCGAGGAGTCATTCGAGCTCGCGGAACCGACCGTGGCAGCGGCGGTATCCGCCAGCACCGCAGTTCCGAAACCGTGACTGCGCAACAACATCCCGGCGCTGGTGTCGATACTGCCGGAATCGGGCAGGCTCACCCCGCGCACCGATCGGGTGGCCAGGATCGAGTCGACGATGTCGGCAGGCGCGTCCAGCGCGCGAGCCGACAGATCGGGGTCGTTCACCGCCGCCAGCGCCGTGATATCGACCTGGGCGAAAGGCAAAGCCACCGTGCACACCGACGCGGCAAGCGCACGCAACCGGTCCAGCCAGGTCTGAGCCTGCTCCGCGCCGGTGCCCGGCCTGGTCGCACCATCCGGGTCGGACGGACTCGCCAGCACGCGATAACCCTTGGTCATTGCCTGCACGGTGCCGAGCAGATCCGGATCGACCGCGACGCACACCGCACTAGCCAAGGACCGATCGCGGCCGATGTTCGTGCTCACCGCCGATTCCAGTGCACCGAGCAACTGATCGAGGCGGCCGCCCTTACCGAGCGAGGCAGCCAACTCGTCGTCGGTCAACTCCACCTTCCCGTTCACCGAACCAGGGACGCCCGCGACCAGCCGGGGGCGGTCGGCCAGCGGCCACAGCAGCGTCGTCGCCACCGGCGCATCCGTCGCGGCAGCCACGGCCTGTGCCCCAGCGCTGCCCGATTCGGCATCCGTCGTCGGTGGAACACCCAGCACCGGTAGCAAGAAACGGGCGTCGTCGAGCCGAGCCTGACTGCCGTAGGCCGGTTCACCATTCACATTCAGCAACAAGGGATATACGCCGGGCGCGGTGATATCCAGCGATGATGTCGAATCACGACCGCCGGGGCGCAGCGCGATACTCAACGTGAATTGCTTGCGCTGCCCCGGGCTCAACCGCTCGGCCACATCCTCGAACGGGCCCGTGACGTCGTAATTGACCTGATCGAGGCGCAGCGTCGAGCGCAACACGCTCGGCGAGGTCACCGCGGCGGCGCGCTGAATGCGGACGATGACATTGTCGACAACCCGGTCACCGATATTGGTGATGGTGCCCGACACCGTCAGCAGTGGATCGCTGACCGTGGTCACCGCAGTCGGAGTCACCGAATCCAGTGACAGCTTCAAGAATTTCGGTGCCGACGAACCGCTCGACCCGGTCGGTTGTGCCGCCGCATGCTGTGTGAGCAACATCGGCGCCACCGTCGCCGAACTGAGAATGGTCAGGACCGCCACGATGATCCGGAACAGTCCACGCGTCATCGCTTGCCGGTCTCCATCCGGTCGATCATCCGATTCGCCACCTCGGCAAGACGCCGCTCGTCGGCGTATGCCAATCGAGAATCCAACTCGCTCAACGGAACCCACGCCACCTGGGTGACCTCCACATCGGCGTCGGAAAGTTCGCCACCGACCGAACGCAGCAGATAATGATGCACGGTCTTGTGTACCCGCCGACCCTCCGTGACGAACCAATAATCGATGCTGCCCAGTTCGGCGACCACTATTCCGTTGATTCCGGTTTCCTCGGCCACCTCACGGATCGCCGTCTGCTCAGAGGTCTCGCCCTCTTCGATATGGCCCTTGGGCAGCGACCACAACAACCTGCCGCGGCGATCGGTGCGCCCGATCAGTGCCGCGCTCCGTTTTTCCCGCGGACCATCCAATCCATCGACGACCAGCCCGCCCGCCGAGGTTTCTCGGACCGTGCGCATGCGAGGTTTCGCCGCGTTGGCGGCCGAACCGCGGCGCCGAGGCTGGCGGCGTCGACTGTTCGCACGATCGGCCGGAGACACCCAGCAATCCTACTGTGTTGTCTTTGCAGCGCCTTCGGCGCTGCGTGTTCGCGGCCCCCTTGGTCTCGCTTCCGAGCCGTCGAGACTTGCGCCTTCGGCGCGT
>NZ_JBFBAB010000005.1:0-296247 GCF_040681975.1 Nocardia sp. NPDC051463 | reverse complement strand
GGAAGGTGACTGCGTTCCTAGACAGCTCGCATCTCACTCGGAGGTCTTCGCCATGTCAGCTCGCCACGCCGTCACCAACGTCCATGGTCAGTACAGCTAGGTCAGGTCGGCGTTACCCTCGATGACCTTGAGGTGGTAGTGGAACCGGTTGACGCGCCAGCCGGAAGCCGTGCGTTCGGCGCCGAGGGTGTAGCTGCCGATGAAGGTGCGGGTTTTGCCGTTGACGGCATCGTTCT
The DNA here is from genome assembly GCF_040681975.1 of Nocardia sp. NPDC051463. Lineage (NCBI taxonomy): Bacteria > Bacillati > Actinomycetota > Actinomycetes > Mycobacteriales > Nocardiaceae > Nocardia > Nocardia sp. NPDC051463. The sequence goes on along the minus strand of NZ_JBFBAB010000005.1, from coordinate 296,011 downwards.
TCAGGTGGAAGGCGATGGCATCGGCGTGCACCGCGGCATGGTCGGACTGCAGGTCGATGAGATAGTTGCCCGCCTGATGGTGCACGGCGTCGAGGTCGGAGAGGCCGGTGCGCCAGTCGCCGACGATGTCCGCGGCATCGCGGATACCGACCGGGCCGCCGAAACCGCCGTCGAAATCGACCTTCGGGGTGAACACCACATCGAGCAGATCGTCCCAGCGCTTCTGATCGGTGTAGACGAACATCCTGGTCAGAACGTCGACAATGGCGAAACGGTCAGCTAGGGATGAAGATTCGTTCATGCCAGCAGACTAGCGAGCCCGCCGGTCCGCCGCCACGCGACAAACGCACCGCCGCGGGCAGTCCACACCCCGGGGTGACCGCGGGCCGGATACCTGGCCGGGTCGTACGCTGGATGGGTCATGACGCGTACATCTCCCGACTCCTGCCCCGGTGTGCTGCGGCTGCATCAGGCAGCCGACGGACCGCTGGCTCGTATTCGCGTGCCCGGCGGACGGCTGGAAGCACAGCAGTTGCAGGCACTGGCCGAAGCCGCCCGCGAACTCGGCGACGGAAACATCGAGCTGACCTCGCGCGCCAATGTGCAGCTACGCCAGGTGCGCGATGCGACCGAGCTGACCGCGCGACTGGAAACCGCCGGACTACTGCCGAGTCATACACACGAGCGGGTGCGCAATATCGTCGCCTCGCCGCTTGCGGGGCGCGTCGGCGGCCGGGCCGATGTACACCAGCTCGTCCCCGCACTCGACGCCGCTCTGCTCGCCGCGCCTCGACTGGCCGACCTGCCTGGCCGCGTGTTGTTCACCCTCGACGACGGCCGGGGCGATGTCAGCGGTATCGGTGGCGATATCGGCGTGCACGCCGTCGACGCCGACGAGTTCGCGGTCCTGCTGGCCGGGCTCGACACCGGCATCAGGGTGTCGGTCACCGATGCCGTCGACGTCATGCTCGCCGCCGCACACGGCTTCCTCGACCTGAGCTCCGGCCAGTGGCGGCTGCACGAAATCGACAACGGCGTCGAACGCGTCACCGACCTGCTCGAACTCACTCCCCGCGCCGAGCGGCTGAAAATCGTTGCCACCCAAGATATTCCGATCGGCTGGTTGACCCAAGACAACGGCCTGGTCAGCCTCGGTGCCGGCGTGCGGCTCGGGTCGTTGCCCGCGCGCACCGCCGAGTTCATCGCCGCCGTCGAACGTCCGGTCGTCGTTACCCCCTGGCGCAGCCTGGTGCTGGTGGACCTGGAGGAATGGCCCGCCGAGCAGGTCGTCCGCGTGCTCGCCCCGATGGGTCTGATCTTCGATGCCAACTCCCCGTGGCTGCAGGTCAGCGCCTGCGCCGGTCAGCCCGGCTGCGCGAAGTCGATCACCGACGTCCGCGCGGATGTCGGTGCCGCGGTGGACTCGGGCCGGGTGCGGCACGACGACACCGCATTCGACTCCGATTCGGCACACTCCGAACTCGGTCTGCCGCAACCTGCTCCGACCTCCACCGACACCTCGAGCGCCCGGGTGTTCGAGGTCGGCGAGGTGACAGCGGGCGGGCGGCAGCACTGGTCGGGGTGTGAGCGCCGCTGCGGCAGGCCACGCGGTGCAGTGACCGATGTCGTCGCCACGCCGGACGGCTATCGCGTCGACTGATCGTCCTCCTGCGGGAAAGGCCGTGCAGCATGGCAATCGACAGACTGAGCGACGCCGAGATCCAGGCGATGTCGGACGACGAGCGCCGCGCGCTGATCAGGCGCTTGCAGCTGCCACCCGAGCGGGTGTTGCCCAGGCCGGAATTGGTCCGGATCCACCGCAGGGTCCGACTGACCCTGATGGTCGGTGGTTCGTTGGCCCTCATCCCGTGGATCGTCTACCTCGCAGTGTCGCTGCCGTCCGATTACCAAGCCAGGAACTGGACCGTGACCTGGGTCGGCTTCGACATCCTGCTGGTCGCGATGATGGCGACCACCGCCTACCTGGGCTGGAAACGCAGAGGACTGCTCATCCTCCCCGCGTTCGGGACCGGCCTGCTGCTGCTCGTCGATGCCTGGTTCGACATCATGACCGCCGACGCCGGCGATGTCTGGCTCTCGGTCGGCATCGCGCTGATCGGCGAATTGCCGTTGGCCGCACTGCAGATCAGCGGCGCACTACTGCTGTTCAAGTTCCTGACCGAAGCGCACCCACTCGCCGACCCTGCCATCAGCGCTTGGCGTACGCGAATGCCCTTCTGACCTGTGCCACCGCACGGGCGGGCCGCATCGGGTCGAGAGTCGGGGCACCGAAGAGCATTCCGGGCCGTGCCGCCCGGAGCAACTATCCTTCCACCATGATCGACACTGCATCCGACGACCTTGCCTTGCCTGTCGCGCTGGCGGAAGTGGTCGAGATCGGCTTCGAGTGGGAGTGGGACGAGGAGACCGACATCTCGCACGGTTGCGACTTCGAGCCCTACACCCAGTTCGAGCCGCCCGAGCGGACCGCGTATTGGTTCCGACTGTGGACCGGCAACGAAGCGGCCGACGGCAGTGAATTCCGCTTCTTCGGAGCCACGGGAGCCGGTGACTACGCCGGGTTCTGGCTGGTTCGCCGCGCGGCGCCGATCACCGAGCAGCCGATCGTATACCTCGGCTCCGAGGGCGAATGCGGCCTGATAGCACGCAATCTCCTCGACCTGCTCTGGCTGTTCGCGGACGGTTACGGCCCGGCCGAGGCATTCGCACCGACCCATTTCAGTGCGCGGGTGCCGAACGAGGAGTTCCGGGCGATCGCCGAGCGCCATGGGCCGCGACCGGGCCATTCCGCTGCGGAGATCGTTGCTGCGGCGCAGGAGGAGTTCCCGAACTTTCCGGAACTCATCGACGCGATGTGCCGGTAGGCGAAACCCGTAGGCCGAACGAGGACGTGAGCGCCATCGCGATGCCGGTCGGCCCGCACCGCCGGCCATGACAAACGGGGCGGGGCGAGCTGGGATGACAGCCTGTTCATCCCGGCTCGTCCCCGACCTCGACGACGATCACGACGTCGATCGGCTAAGCCGCGTTCGCTTCGCTCCTCGGATCATCGTGGATCTCCAGGGTGCAGCACTTGACCCCGCCGCCGGCCTTCAGCAATTCCGACAGGTCGAGGCCGACCGGGTTATATCCGTGTCCCCGCAAGGTCTCGATCAGATCGACCGCCCTGTCACTGACGAAGGCGTTCAGTCCGTCGCAGACGCCGTTCAGTCCGAGCACCACCGCATCCGCGTCGGTGGCGACGATCGCGTCCGGATACAGCTCGGCGAGCAGCTCGCGGCTGGTCGCGCTGAAGGCGGGCGGGAAATAGGCGATATTCGCGTCGCCCAGTGCCATCATCGCGGTGTCCAGGTGATAGAACCGCGGATCGACCAATTCGAGGGACACCACGGGCAGGTCGAAGAAGCGCTCGACTTCGCGGTGTGCGGCAACCGAACTGCGGAACCCGGTCGCGGCCAGGATCCGATCACCGACGAGGAGGAAATCGCCCTCGCCCTCGTTCACCTCTTGCGCGCCGACGAGTTCGGTAAGTCCGCGCTGAGCGAACCATCGGTGATACGCGGGGCCCTCGGCAGCGCGTTCGGGATGGGTGAAGCGCGCCGACAACGCCCGATCACCGACGATGAGTCCGCTGTTGGCGGCGAAAACCATGTCGGGTAGTCCCGGCTCGCCCGGGACGAGGTCGACCTGGTGGCCGTACTGCTCGAAGGTCGAGCGCAGGGTTTCCCACTGGTCGAGGGCACGGGCCCGGTCGACCGGCTCGGTCGGATCCATCCACGGATTGATCGAATAGAACACGTCGAAGTGGTCGGGGCGGCACATCACGAACCGTCGCGGTGATGGCTGTCGCGGGGTGGGTGGCTCGTGATGGAGCGTGGCTATGGAGGTCAACGTGTCTCCCGAAGGTAGGCGCGGATCATTCGACTGACACGAAGGTAATTCGCCTACTATTGCGTCAGAAACAACGAATCGTTGCGCAGATATGCGGTGTAGTGGCGAATCGTTGCGCAGCGACAGAATGGGGTGGCGTGGACGACATCGACCGGCGGATTCTGGCCCACTTACTCAGGGAAGCACGCGCATCGTTCCAAGAAATCGGCGCGAAAGTCGGCCTGTCGGCGCCCGCGGTCAAGCGACGTGTCGACAAGATGGTGGCCAGCAGGCAGATCACGGGATTCACCGCCATGGTCAATCCCGTGGCGCTCGGTTGGAAAACCGAGGCATACGTCGAGGTCTACTATCGCGACAACATCACCCCGGCCGAACTGCGGCGCAGCCTCGAACCGATCCCCCAGGTCGTCGGGGTCTGGACGATCGCGGGCGAGGCCGACGCGCTGGTCCACGTGATGGCCACCGATATGGCCGAGATCGAGTCGACCGTCGAACGCATCCGCGAGAACACTCGGGTCGGCCGCACCCGCAGCTCCATCGTCATGTCGCGCATCCTCGAACGGCCGCGGACGTGACCCGCGCCGACCTCCCTCGGCCGGCACTCCTAGGGTGGTCGGCATGTCCGACGTGCGTGCCAGCTACCTCACCGACGGGGCCGAGATCTATCGGCGCTCGTTCGCGACGATTCGTGCCGAAGCGGATCTGAGCGCGTTCCCGCCGGAAGTGGCTCGAGTGGTGGTGCGCATGATTCATGGCTGCGGACAGGTGGATCTCGCACAGGACGTGGCCTTTTCGCCCGGGGTAGTGGTGGCGGCCCGCACCGCACTGCATGCCGGTGCACCGATTCTGTGTGACGCGAACATGGTGGCGTCGGGGGTCACGCGCAAACGGTTGCCCGCCGATAACGACGTGCTCTGCACGTTGACCGATCCGCGCGTGCCAGAACTTGCCGCCGCACTGGGCAATACGCGCTCGGCCGCCGCACTCGAGCTGTGGCGGGATCGGCTCGACGGCGCAGTGGTCGCCATCGGAAACGCACCGACCGCACTGTTCCATCTGCTGGACATGCTCGATGCGGGCGCACCGCGCCCTGCGGCGATTCTCGGCATTCCCGTCGGCTTCATCGGCGCCGCCGAATCCAAAGACGCACTCATCGACTTCGGTGGGGTCGAATTCTTGACCGTGCGCGGCAGGCGGGGCGGCAGCGCCATCACCGCGTCGGCGCTCAACGCGATTGCGAGCGAGCAGGAATGACAAACAGCACGGTCCACGGCAAATTGTGGGGTGTCGGGCTCGGGCCCGGCGACCCGGAACTGGTGACGGTCAAGGCGGCCAGGATCATCGCAGCGGCCGATGTGATCGCCTTCCACAGCGCCAGGCACGGCCGCAGCATCTCACGCGCGATCGCCGCCCCGTACATGCGCGAAGGCCAGCTCGAAGAGCACCTCGTCTATCCGGTAACCACCGAGACCACCGACCACCCGGGCGGATATCAGGGCGCGATCGACGAGTTCTACGAGCAAGCAGCTGAGCGTCTCGCGGCACACCTGGCGGCGGGTCGCTCGGTGGCGCTGCTCGCGGCGGGCGATCCTCTCTTCTATAGCTCCTACATGCACATGCACCGCCGCCTCGCCGACCGATTCGATGCCGAAATCATTCCGGGCATCACCTCGGTCAGCGCCGCGTCCGCAGCCCTGGGTACCCCTCTGGTGGAAGGCGAACAGGTGCTCACAGTACTGCCGGGCACCCTGCCGACCGCCGAGCTCACCCGCCGCCTCCGCGAGACCGAAGCGGCCGCCATCATGAAACTCGGCCGCACCTACCCCGGTGTGCGCCGGGCACTCTCGGACTCCGGGCGACTCGACGACGCCTACTACATCGAGCGCGCCAGCTCCGATCGTCAACGCGTCCTACGCGCCGCCGACGTCGACGACGCGGACGTGCCGTACTTCTCGATCACCCTGGTGCCCGGCCCGCAGCCGACTACCCCGCTGTGCCTGGCGAACAGCGAGCAGACGCGAGACCAGGTCGCAACCGGACCGACGGCCGCACAGTCGAACAGCCCGTCGGGAGAAGTCGTCGTGGTCGGACTCGGCCCCGGCTCGGCGGACTGGACCACGCCGGAGGTGAGCAAAGTCCTCGCCGAGGCCACCGATCTCGTCGGCTACACCACCTACATCAACCGCGTGCCGACGCGCCCCGGGCAGCGCCGACATGCCAGCGACAATCGCGTGGAATCCGAGCGCGCCGCTATGGCACTGGATTTGGCCAAACAGGGCGCGCGGGTCGTGGTCGTCTCCTCGGGTGATCCCGGAGTGTTCGCCATGGCGGCGGCGGTGCTGGAAGAATCCGCCGACCCGCAGTGGGAGGGGGTGTCGGTGCGGGTACTGCCCGGTATGACCGCCGCCAATGCTGTGGCAAGCCGAGTCGGCGCGCCACTCGGCCACGACTACGCGATGATCTCGTTGTCGGACCGGCTCAAGCCGTGGGAGGTTGTCGCCCAACGTCTCTCGGCTGTGGCCGCCGCCGACATGGCGATAGCCGTCTACAATCCAGCCTCCTCGCAACGCACCTGGCAGGTCGGCGCGATGCGAGATCTGCTCCTCGAACACCGCAAGCCGGACACCCCCGTGATAATCGGCCGCGACGTCGGCGGCCCCACCGAGTCGGTCCGCGTGGTGCCGCTCGCCGAGCTGGACCCCGCCGAGGTCGACATGCGCACGCTGCTCATCATCGGCGCATCCACGACTGTGTCGAGGGACACCGACGACGGCTCACGTGTCTACACCTCGCGGCGCTACCAACGCTGATCCACCGACCACGCCCGGTCTACCCGCGCACGCGGACAGACCGGTCAGCTTCGGTAGTTCCGGGCAACCATAACCAGGCAGCCGGCCGCGGTAGCCGCGGCAACGGCGAACATCGTCGGGTAACCGAGGCCGACGGCCTCGTGCAGTAAGGCGAGGAGGGCGGGAACGCCGAAACCGAGATAGCTGGCCGAGTAGAAAACCGCGGTGAGGCCGGCCAGGTCGTCGGGGCGGGCGATTCGTTCGATCTCCTGGAGGCCGGCGACCAGTCCGATGCCGTACCCGGCACCGAGGACGATTGCGGTGATGACAGTGGACCAAAGGGCGAGGGTTCCCGATGCCAACGCCGCTGAGGCCATACCCGTGATGACCAGAATGAGCGCCACTACTGCAGCTCGGGCAGTGCCCGGGCGGTCGATGCGTCGGGCGGCCGATTGGATCGCGAAGCCGCAGCCGAGGGTGATGACAGTGATCAGTGCCGAAAATGCGATCGGCGCATCGCGCACGCGCGGTGCCATCAATGTCGGCATCACCGCGTAAGCCGTCGCGGCAGAGGTGAACAGCCACAGCGCGACCGGCAGTGCCACGAATTGGAAGCGACGGTGTGCGGCAGCCGGGATCTTCAGGTCATCGACGAGACGGCCTGGATTCACCCGAGGGATCAGCGTTTCCGGTGTGCGCACCACCCAGCCCGCGGCGACCAGACACACCACTGCGTTGATCAGATACGCAAGCGTGTTCGGCAGCGGCGCCCACTGGGCGAGCACGCCTGCCACCCCTGCGCCGACTGCGAAGCCGCCCGTGAGGCTCATCGCCGAACGTCGCGCGCCGGTTCCCGCAGGCTGTTCGGGTCCGAACGGTGGCTGGGCGAGCTCCTTCAACCAGCTGCTGCCCACCGCCATCGCCAGACCGAGCGCCACCCCGCTCAGCACCCGTCCGGCCGACAGCATCGGCACAGCCCCTGAGCCGAACCCCAGCAACAGCGAACCCGCGGCAGCAATCAGCGGCGCGGGACGCAGCAGTGCGCGGCGGCCGTAGCGGTCCGAGAGTGGGCCGCCGATCAGCAGCGCGGGCACAATGCCGAGCACGTACTCGAACAACAACATGTCCACCGTAGTGACGGGCAATCCGTCGTTTTTGTACATCACCAGCAGCGGGGTGAATTCGTTTCCGCCCCAAGCGATTGCGAACATGGCTGCGGCAACACCCCACCACTGCCGCGAGGTGGTCCGGCGCGCGGGCGACCGGATGTCGATGGTGGTGAGTGTGGCCATCACAACCCTCTCAGTTCCAGCTGGTGCACGCCCGCGAGATGCTCGACGAGTGCCGCGGCGAAGCCTGTCGCGTCGCCTGCTTCGATCAGGTCGGCCAACCGCGCGTGCTGCCCGATGATCTTGTCGATGTCGGTCGAACCACGGTGCAGCGCGACACTGTTCATCCGTCGCTGCCGTTCGCGCAACGAATCGTAGAAGCCGGTGAGCAGCGGGTTGCCCGCAGCGACGACGTAGGTGCGGTGAAAGTCGGTGTCTACCACGGCGAAACGCGCGAAATCCGCGATGTCGGCCAGTTCCCGCTGCCGGTCGAGCGACTCCCGCAGGGCTGTGTCGAGCGTCGATCGGTCGACGGCGACCAGTGCACGCACGGCCCCCGTCTCCACGACGTACCTGGCGTGGGCCACATGCTCGGCCTCTGCCGGCGGAATCGGTACTACCAGCGCACCGCGCTTGGGGTAGAGCTTCATCCACCCCTCCGCTTCGAGCCGCAGGAACGCCTCGCGAACCGGTGTCCTCGACATGCCGAGGTCTGCGGCGATCTCACCCTCGCTGATCAGCTCGCCGCCCGGCAGCATGCCCGTGAGAATGCGTTCTTTTACCTCATGAAATGCGCGCTCGGCCGATGAATACGTCTTAGACACAAGTTGCATCTTAGGCGTAGACCGGATCGCGCATTCGCCCGCCCGTTGCCAGTCGTATAATATTCCACTATGGAACGTTGAGAGCGAAGGAGCTGTCCGTTGACGAATACCGCGACACAACGCAAACCGCTGAATTCAACGGCGGCGTCACTCCTCGGGTTTCTGCACGAGGGCCCGATGTCGGGGTGGGATCTGGTGTCCACCGCCCAGGACCGTATCGGCGATTTCTGGACGATAACCCAGAGCCAGGTGTATCGCGAGTTGGCGTCGATGGATGCGTCTGGGCTGGTCGAGAAGGGCGAGACGGGCGCACGGGAGCGAACCCCTTATCAGATCACCGATGCGGGCCGGGAAGCATTCCTGGAGTGGATTGCCCGAGATCCGGGCGGCGAGACAATTCGAGTGCCCTTGCTGCTGACGATGTCCTTCGGAGAACACCTCGACCCCGATCACCTCGACCAGATGATTGCCGCGAACCGGGAGATCCACCAGCAACGACTCACCCGCTATCTCGCCCGGAACTGCACCGGGATGCCGCCGCACCAGCGGGCCACGCTGGAGTTCGGCATCGGCTACGAACGCGCGGTACTCGAATGGTTCGACCGCCTGCCGAGCCTCCTCGGCCGCTGACAGCACGGGTAAGCACCACTCAAGCGCGGGAAGCGGACTGGGTATCCAACCACTGCACGGCGTCCGAAACGTTTTCCGCGACTATCGCGTCGACCGGGAGCGCAGGACGGTCGATCATGACGACGGGAATACCCGCGCCCCGAGCCGCGACGAGTTTGGCGTCGGTTCGATCGCCCCCGCTGTCCTTGGTGACCAGCACGTCGATGCGATGCGATGCCAGCAATAGCGATTCGGTCTCGACCGCGAAAGGGCCACGTGCAAGCAGTACTTCGTGATGTGGCGGCAGGTCGCCCACCGGCGGGTCGATCGCGCGGATCAGAAACCACGGCTCGGTCAGGCCGGCGAAGGCACCGACCCCCTGCCGGCCGATCGTCAGGAATACTCGATCGCCCAGTCCCGCAACGGCGGCTGCGGCGGCCGCGAGATCCGGCACGCGGATCCAGCGGTCCCCCGGCCCCTCGGACCAGCCGGGCCGACGCACATGCAGCAGCGGCAGATCCGCACTCGCCGCCGCGGTGGCTGCATTCGCGCTGATCGTGGCCGCAAACGGATGAGTCGCGTCGACCACCATCTCAATTGCGTTGGCTATCAGCCACTGCCGGAGACCATCGGCGCCACCGAAGCCACCGATCCGCACCACACCTTCGGGCAACAGCGGATCACTGACGCGTCCGGCGAGTGAGGAAACGATGTCGAATCCTCGCCCGCCGGAAACGATTTCGGCGAGTTCCCTGGCTTCCCAGGTACCGCCGAGAATCAGGACTTTCAGGGCTGACCACTGAAGTAGGCGATGCCCGCGTTGATCAGGTTCGGTCCGCCCGCGATGAGCAGGCCGATGAGCGCACCGACCGGCAGGCCGATGCCGAAGAAGAAGAACCCGATCACGGCGCCGATGAGGGCGCCGAGCGACGCGCGCTGCAGTTCGGCGAAGAACCAGTCCTGCGACGCACTGATCTCCGCCGCGGACGGCGCGGCAGCGGTCGGCTTGACCTCCGGCGTCAGCGTCAGCCGCTGCGTCGAGGGGTCGATGGTGGCCGCGATCGGGATGAGGTCCCCGTTGCCCACCTTGGCCGCGAGCGGGATGGAGGTGACGACCGCGCCCGCCTCGTTCTTCACCGTGACGTACTTCTGGTCGGCATCGAGGCTGAACGCACCGCCGGTCAGAGTGGTCACGATCGACTTGTCGACGATTTGCACCGCATAGCCGACGGTCTGATCCTCGCCAGTGACGGTCGGCGAGGTTGTCTGGTTCTGCACCGCAGGCGCCGGGGCCGCAGGCGCAGCCCCGGATGTGCCGGCCGCGATACCCGTGGCGGCGATGGCCAACAGCGAGGTGGCGGCAAACTTCTTGTACTTCATCAATCTCCCAATCAGGAACCGGATTTCCGATCACGCTCGGATCTCGGGCCCGACCCTACCTGTTCACCTCGGTCTGCATCACCGTTCCGATCGAGGCTTTCACAGCGAGTCCTTGCGTTCTTTGCGCACCGACCACTGCGTCACCGGCAGTTGCGGACGCCATGCCGTGAACGTCCCCAATGGTTCCGCCCGGTAGATCTGAAACTTGCGCAATTCACCGCCGTGGGTCTTTGCCCAGGTCAGCAGCAACGCTTCCGACTCCGCGGTCACCGCGTTCGCCACGAGCCTGCCGCCATGGCGCAAGTACGACCAGCATGTCTCGAGTAGGCCATCCTGGGTGATCCCACCACCGACGAAAACCGCATCAGGAGAGGCCAATTCGGTCGATCCGACCTCAGTGCGCACCTCCCCGCGCACGACGACGTGCGGGACACCAAGGGCGAAGGCATTGTCGGCGATCTGCCGTCGCCGGTGCTCGAGCCGCTCGAAGGCGACCGCCCGGCAACTCGGGTGGGTACGACACCATTCGATGGCGATGCTGCCCGAGCCGCCGCCGACATCCCACAGCAGCTCTCCCGGTGCGGGCGCGAGGGCCGCGATGGTCAGCGCCCGCACTTCCGATTTGGTGAGTTGCCCGTCGCCACCGAACAGCGCGTCCGGGAGGCCGGGAATCCTCGTAGCACGCGAGCCCTTCGAATCCGCGACGCATTCGATCGCCACGACGTTCAGCGGATCGCCTGCAGGCAGGTCCCAGCTCTGTGCGGTGGCCGCCCGAACCCGCTCGTCCGGGCCACCCAGCTGCGCGAGCACCGTCACCGTAGACCCACCGAATCCATTGCCGCACAACAGCTCCGCGATCCGCCCCGGCGTATGCTCATCCGCACTGAGCACCAGCACCCGCCGCCGATCCGCCAGCTCCGGCAGTACCGTCTCCACCGGCCGGCCGACCGCGCTGACCACCGGCGCCTCGGCCAGCGCCCACCCCAACCGCGCACACGCCAACGCGGCCGACGAAGGTTGCGGCAGCACCCGCAACGCCGCAGCGCCGAACAACCGCGCCAGCGTCACCCCGATCCCGTAGAACATCGGATCGCCGCTGGCCAGCACACAGATCCGGGCGCCCGCGTACTGCTCGAACAGCCCAGGCAACGCAGGCACCAGCGGCGACGGCCACGCCACCCGCTCAACCGATGGATCCACTGGCACCAAGGCCAACTGGCGCTGCGCACCGAACAACACCACGCATCCGGCGATCGCCTCCCGGGCTGCCCGCCCGAGTCCGTCCCACCCGTCGGCTCCGATCCCGACGACCGATATCACCGGACCCGTCCATGACACGACGTTCGCCACGGACATCTCGGCATCGATACTCGTTGTGACAGAGAATATTTCGGCTGATTCGATCGGTTCGACCGCCGAGCGCTCCGCGCTCGACCCAGCGTCGGGCTCGCCACCCCGAGACGACGGGCGGGCCGATCCGGCAACCGGCATCGACGTACTCCCCGACCATGCCGTACCCAACGCCGCCTCCGGCTGATCGCTCCCAGACGATCCGGCCGCGGTTGTCGACCCGGTCACCGAGGCATCCGCCGCCACACTGCCTGTGGCAGCAGGCGCATGACAAAGAACACCGGTTGCAGTACCCGCGGGCACCACACCCGAACTGCGCGGCGACGGAGACCATCGACCACGGCCGCGGCGACCTGGTCCGGCGTGCTCGAGAACGGGGCCGCGTCCATGCCCTCGGTCATCCGTCCGATCACGAAGCCGGAGCGAACCAGCAGCAGGTGAACACCGCTGCCGTGCAACGCATCCGAAAGCCCTCCGGCGAAACCGTCGAGTCCGGCTTTGGCCGAGCCGTACACGTAGTTGGCCCGGCGCACCCGCACCCCCGCGACGGAACTGAACACGACGATCTGGCCGCTGCCCTGCGTGCGCAGCAGATTCGCCAGCGTGGTGAGCACACTGATCTGGGCGAGGAAATCGGTATGCACCACCGCGAGCGCATGCGCCGGATCGCGCTCGGCGCGCGCCTGCTCTCCCAGCACTCCGAACGCGAGCACGGTCACCCCGAGTCCGCCATGCTCCGCCGCAAGCTTCTCGAGCAACGCGGGGTGACTCGCCGTGTCATCGGCATCGAACTCGACGCAATGCACCGCCGTCGCGCCGGCAGCCAGCACGGCCGCGCTCTCCTCGGCCAACTCCCCGCTACGCCGCGCAGCGAGAATCACCACCCGCCCCGGCGCCAATCGCCGTGCCACCTCGAGCCCGATCTCACTGCGCCCGCCGAGCAACAGCACCGGTCCGTCGGCAATCCCGCCACCTCGCAATCCCATGCCCACAGTTTGCTCCCCCGCCACTACGCACTGTGCGCCGACCATCCGACAATGCGACAGCACGCTCGCGACCGGTGATTCCGTGTGACCACGGATTCGCGCTGTCACCGACGGGCGCCACCAGCTCCCACATCGACCACGACTACGGTCGTGGGATGCCGACCAGTACAGCACAGCTGTCCCCGACCGCGCTCGAGTTCGTCACCGAGCGGCATCTCGCGACACTCACCACGTTGCGAGCAGATGGCACCCCGCACGTTGTCGCGGTGGGGTTCACCTGGGATCCCGAGGCCGGGCTCGCGCGGGTGATCACCAACGACGGATCGGTGAAAGTGCGCAATGTGCGCCGATCAGGGTACGCGGCGGTCAGCCAAGTGGACGGTATTCGCTGGCTTACCCTCGAAGGCCCGGCCACCGTCCTCGACGACCCCGACAGCGTCGCCGAAGCAGTCGATCGCTACGCCGGACGCTACCGCGTGCCCCGGGAGAACCCGACCCGCGTGGTGATCGCGATTCAGGTGCAGCGAGTGTTGTCGAGCAGCACACTCACGACTCGGAGCTGAGGTGCGCAGACCTCGGGCGACTACCGGGTGACGCTGCCATGGACTACGGGTGCCCAGGACTACAACACCGTCAGCCCGTGTGGGCGATTGTTCATCGATTCGCAGCCGTCCTGGGTGACCACGACGATGTCTTCGATCCGGGCGCCCCATTCGTCACGGAAGTAAATGCCGGGTTCGATGCTGAATGCCATGCCCGGCTGCAGGATCAGGTCGTTGCCCGCGACGATGTAGGGCTCCTCGTGTACGGACAGGCCGATGCCGTGACCGGTGCGATGTAGGAAGGCAGAGCCGAAACCTGCGGCGGTCAAAGGGTTTCGCGCCGCGGCGTCGATCGATTCGGCCGTTACGCCGGGGCGGACCGCGGCGACCGCCAAGGCCTGGGCCTGTTCCAGCTCAGCGAATTGCGCCGCCACCTCCGAGCTCGGTTCGCCGAGCACGTAGGTGCGGGTCGAGTCGGAGTAGTAACCGGGCTCCACCGGACCACCGATATCGATCACGACCACGTCGCCCTGTTCGATGACCCGCTGCGACACCTCGTGGTGCGGGTCGGCGCCGTGCGGGCCGCTGCCCACGATGACGAACGCGGCAGCGGTGTGGCCCTCCTCGACGATCGCCGCAGCGATGTCGGCGCGCACCTCTGCCTCGGTGCGCCCGGCGCGCAGCCACTCACCCATCCTGGCGTGCACCCGATCGATCGCCGCTCCGGCCCTGCGCAGCGCGTCGATCTCCGCGGCGTCCTTGACCATGCGCAATTCACGTAGCACGGGCGTAGCCGAAACCGGTAGGCCGCTAAAGGATTCCGCCAACGGCAGCAGGTGCAGTGCGGGCATCGCATCGGTGACGGCGACCCGAGAACCGACGTGCAGCGCCGACTTCACCAACTGATACGGATCGGTGCCGTCGACCCAATCGAACACCGGCAAGCCGAGATCGCCCGCCGCCGAGCCCTCTAACGATGCCAGCTCCAACTTCGGGATCACCACCGAGGGCGCAGCACCATCGGCCGGGATCACCAGACAGGTGAGCCGCTCGAAGGATTCGGCCGCCGACCCGATCAGGTACCGCAAATCCGGTCCCGGCGTGATCAGGAGCGCATCCAGATGAGCGGCCCGCATCAGTTCGACGGCCCGCTCGAGCCGATTACCGTAGACATCCGCCGCGAATCGTGACTCCGTGTGCGAGCTCATACCCCTCGACGTTACCCGCCACAGCTGCCCGGCAGACCATTTACCCCGCTTCTGCGACCGCAGCCCCCGGTCGCGAGCTCACCGACCTGTGGCGGCGCAACACTGTTCATGGATCGTCGGCCCAGCGTACGACGACCATGTGTACGGCGAAGCCCGTTGCCACGGCTTCGACGCCGGTCTTACGCGCAGCGTCCACGCGTCAACCCTGGATTGCCGGTGCCGAAAGCCGAGTCGGTAGCGCAATCACGGAGGCTTGTCGGGATGGGCAGGTAGCCTCACCAGCGTGACTTCAGCCGCGACTTCCGGTGGACCCCTGCTGCTGCTCGACGGAGCGAGCCTATGGTTCCGCGCATTCCATGCGATCCCCGAGAAGATCACCGCACCCGACGGCCGATCGGTGAACGCGGTGCGTGGTTTCACCGACATGGTCGCGTCGCTCATCGGCAAGCATTCGCCGAGCAGGTTGGTTGTCTGTCTCGACCTGAACTGGCGGCCTGCTTTCCGAGTGGAGCTGGTGCCCTCCTACAAGGCGCACCGGCTCGACACATCGACGGACGCCGCTCCTGGCGCCGAGGAGGTGCCGGATCGGCTCACCCCGCAGGTCGAGATGATTCTGCAGGTGCTGGCCGCGGCAGGCATCGCGACCGGCGGCGCGGAGGGGCTGGAGGCCGACGACGTGCTCGGAACGCTCGCCACGCGGGAGCGCACCGACCCGGTAGTGGTCGTCAGCGGTGATCGTGACCTGCTGCAGTTGGTGCGCGACGAGCCCGCACCGCAGGTGCGGGTGCTCTATGCGGGTCGCGGACTGGCCAAGGCCGAACTGTTCGGTCCTGCCGAAGTCGCCGCGAAATACGGTGTACCCCTGGCGAATGCGGGACGAGCCTACGCGGACATGGCGACGTTGCGCGGTGACGCATCCGATGGCCTGCCCGGGGTGGCGGGCATCGGTGACAAGTCCGCCGCGCTCTTGATCTCCCGATTCGGTTCACTGGAGGCGCTGCAAACCGCCCTCGACGATCCGACCGCGGATCTTTCGCAGGGTGTGCGCGCCAAGCTGCGGGCCGCCGAAACATATCTGAAAGCCGCCGCTCCCGTAGTCCGCGTGGTCTGCGATGCCGATGTCGAGCTCTCCCGACCGGATACGCTCCCCACAACTCCTGCGGACCCGCAACGTCTGCGCGAACTGGCCACCGAATACAACGCCGAAAGCCCCATCGCGCGCCTGGTCACCGCCTTGACGGCCGCCGCCTCCTGACCTGCCGCACAGCGAATTCGGACGGAGTGCGCCTCCATGCCACGGCGGTAAAGGCTTGCGCCAGGCGGCATTCCGCCCGGGCTCGGTGACTCACCAGGCGCCCGCGCCGCAGCGCGAGCGTCCCGGTACCCGAGTCAGTTGGGACGGCCGACCTCGTAGGTGCCGTCGTCCTTGGTGATCTTGACGGTGACCTTCTTCTGCTCACCGCTGACCTTCAGGGTGCAAGTGAAGGTCGCGTCGACCTCGACCTTCTGGCCGGCGGGGCAGGACACATCAGCGACATCCTGGATGCCGTAGGAGTCCGAAAGCACCTTCTTGACGCCGTCCTGCACCGCGGCGTTGTCGAGCTCGTCCTTGCTGGTCAGCACCAGCACCAGCGCGATGATGGCACCGACCACGAGGACCGCGCCGACAGCGAGGCCGATGATCAGGCCCTTGCCCTTGCCACCGCTCTGTGTGGGGATCTGCTGACCCTGCTGACCCCATTGCGGTTGCTGACCCTGCTGACCCCATTGCGGCTGCTGGCCCTGCTGACCCCAGTCCTGCTGCGCAGGCTGCTGCGGCTGCTGCCCCCAGTCCTGCGGACCCGGCTGGCCAGGCTGCTGACCCCACTGCGGCTGATTCGGCTGGCTCGGTTGCTGGCCCCACTGCGGCTGATTCGGCTGGCTGGGCTGCTGGCCCCACTGCGGCTGATTCGGCTGGCTCGGTTGCTGACCCCACTGCGGCTGCGGAGGCTGCGACTGATCCCACTGCTGGGTCGGCGGCGCAGTCTGCGGCGTCTGCGGCTGGCCCCACGGCGACGGCGACGCGCCGCCGGGGGTCTGCTGTCCGCCCCACTGCTGGGTGGGGTCGTTGCGTCCCTCCCCGGGACCAGGGGCGTCGTTCGGTCCGTATGGGCCGCTCATCTGCTTGCCTCCACTCGCATCGTTGTACATACGGTAGCCCCCCGCGTGAGACTCGTCGCAGAACAGGACCAATCCCATTTCCGAACCGATCCTGTCCGACTCCTCCGCCACGGTCGGTACGCGAAAGAAATCAAATCACAATCGAATCGGCTACGCCGCGTCCACCGCAACGACACCCCGCCGGATTGCCCGCACCGCCTTCGCCGCGGTCCCGGCTATCTCCGGATCGTCGGCGGTGCTGTGGATCTGATCGAGCAGGTCGATCACCTGCCTGCACCAGCGCACGAAATCGCCCGCCGACAGCGGGGTGCCCCGATCGCCACTCGCCAGCAACGACTCGGCCAACCCATCGCCGTGCGCCCATTTGTACACACCGGTGACGAATCCGAGATCCGGTTCGCGGGTCGGCTGCAGCTTGTGGCGCGCCTCGTCCGAACGCAGCTGCGTCCACACACCGACCGTGCTGCCGACCGCCCGCCGGATCGGCTCCGTCGGTCCGCTCGCGCCGAGATATCCACCCTCCTGGCGTGATTCGTAGACCAGGATGGACACCACGGCGGCCAGTTCGGCGGCTCCGAGCCCACGCCACAGCCCTTGGCGCAGGCATTCGGCGACGAGCAGATCGCTTTCGGCATAGATCCTGGCCAGTCTGCGCCCCTCCGAGGTCACCTCGCCCTCGTGCACGAAACCGCGCTCTTCGAGCAGTGCGAGAATCCGATCGAAAGTACGGGCCAGCGAGTTGGTCGTCGCGGCAACCTTCTGGCGCATGGTCTCGGTCTCGCGCGCCAACCGGTTGTAGCGCTCGCCGACCCGGCTCATCTGCTCGCGATCGGCGCGGGTGTGCGCCGGATGCGCGCGCAGGCTGCGCCGCAGTGTGTCCAGGTCCCGATCCTCGGCCGCCTTGGAGCGCTGGCCACGCCGCTGGCGGCCAGGCACCGAGATTCCGGTGCTGCGCAGCGCCGAGGCCAAGTCACGGCGGATGCTCGCGGTCCGGTGATCGACCCGGCGAGGCAGACGCATATGACCGAGCGCCTTCGCGGGCACCGGGAAATCGGCAACCGACACCCGGCCCGCCCATTTGTCCTCGGTGAGCACCAGCGGGCGCGGGTCGCCCGGGGTCGCATCCGGCTCCAGGATGACCGCGAGCCCGGCCCGGCGCCCGGCCGGAATCGCCACCACATCACCGCGTCGCAGCGACGTCAGCGAGCTCACCGAAGCGCCGCGGCGGTCGGAGCGGTTCTGCTGTTCGAGCTGCCGTTCCCGTTGTTTGATCCGTTCGCGCAGCGATATGTATTCCAGGAACTCACCGTCCGCACCGCCGAGCTGGGTGCGCAGCTTGCGCAACTGGTCTTCGTTGCGTTCGATGCCGCGCACGAGCCCCACCACCGACCGGTCGGCCTGGAACTGCGCGAACGAGCGCTCGAGCAGGGCGCGAGCCTCCGCGGCGCCCATCCGGTCGATCAGGTTGATCGACATGTTGTAGCCGGGCCGGAACGAACTACGCAGCGGATAGGTCCTGGTCGAGGCGAGACCGGCCACCGCACTGGTGTCGACCTCCGGCTGCCACAGCACCACCGCGTGGCCCTCGACGTCGATGCCGCGGCGGCCCGCACGGCCGGTGAGCTGGGTGTATTCGCCAGGGGTCAGCTCGGCGTGCGACTCACCGTTGTACTTGACCAGGCGCTCGAGCACCACCGTGCGCGCGGGCATATTGATGCCCAATGCCAGTGTCTCCGTAGCGAATACGGCCCGCACGAGCCCACGTACGAACAATTCTTCGACGGTGTGCCGGAAGGCGGGCAGCATCCCGGCGTGATGCGCGGCAAGCCCGCGGTGCAGCGCCTCGCGCCATTCCCAGTAACCGAGCACCTCGAGATCGTCTTTCGGCAGATCTCCGGTGTGCTTCTCGATGATGGCGTCGATCGCGTCGGCCTCGTCGTCCCTGCTCAGGTCCAGCCGCGAACGCAGGCACTGCGCCAGCGCACCATCACAGCCCGCTCTGCTGAAAATGAAGGTGATCGCGGGCAGCAGCCCTTCGTCGTCGAGCTTGGCGAGCACTTCGGGCCGCGGCAGCGGGCGGAAGTCTCGGCGCGGCCCACCGCCGCGACTGTTGCGCGGTCCACCCCAGCTGTTCATCCGGTCCGCACTCTCACGCTGCCGGATATAGCGGACCAGATCTTCGTCGACGAGGATCTTCTGCTCGCTGGAATCGGTGTCGAACAGATCGAACATCCGCCGCCCGACCATCACGTGCTGCCACAGCGGTATCGGGCGGGTCTCATCGACCACCACGGCGGTGTCGCCCCGCACGGTCTCCATCCACGCGCCGAATTCCTCGGCGTTGCTGACCGTCGCCGACAAGCTGACCAGCCGCACATCAGGCGGCAGATGCAGGATGACCTCTTCCCACACCGCGCCGCGGAAGCGGTCCGCCAGATAGTGGACCTCGTCCATCACCACGAAGGCCAGTCCGCGCAGCGCATCCGAGGAGGCATAGAGCATGTTGCGCAGCACCTCGGTGGTCATCACCACCACCGGCGCATCCGGGTTGATCGACTGGTCTCCGGTGAGCAGACCCACCTGATCGCGGCCGTGCCGCTCGGTGAGATCGGCGAACTTCTGGTTGGACAGCGCCTTGATCGGCGTGGTGTAGAAGCACTTTCCGCCTGCGGCGAGCGCCAAGTGCACCGCGAATTCACCGACGACGGTTTTGCCTGCACCGGTCGGCGCACACACCAGGACGCCGTGCCCGCCCTCGAGGGCCGCACAGGCGTCGCGCTGAAATGGATCCAGGGTGAAACTCAGCTCGGCGGAAAACTTTGCCAGCTCGCCTACCTGCGACCGGTGATATGACACCGTCAGAGGGTATCGGAGTAGTCCGACATCGGTCGCCCGGATTTCTCCGTCGGTTCGACGATCGACTCGGCGGGCCGGATCGGCTCGGGGCCGCTGAGCGAGGAGGCTTCCTCGTCCGAGAGCGCCGCAAGACTTTCGCTTTCCTTGCGTGCACGACGCCGATCGTTGATCCGAGCGAACTGCACGGCCACCTCGAACAAGACTGTCAGCGCCAGGGCAAGCGCCAGCATCGAGAACGGGTCCTGCGGAGTCACGATGGCGGCAAAAACGAAGAGCCCGAAGATCAGTCCGCGCCGCCAGGCCTTCAATCGGGCGTAGGTCAGCACCCCGACCAGGTTCAATCCGACGATCAGCAACGGTGTTTCGAAGCTGATGCCGAAGATGATCAGCAGCTGAATGATGAATCCGAAATATTGCGAACCGCTCAGCGCTGTGATCTGCGCGTTGTTGCCGATGCTCAGCAGGAAGCTCAACGCATGGGCGACAACGACATACGCCAGCACCGCACCCGTGGCGAACAGCACGGTGCCCGACGCGACGAATCCGACCGCGTACCTGCGCTCCTTGGCGTACAGACCAGGGGTGATGAACGCCCACAACTGGTACAGCCAGATCGGCGCGGCAAGCACCACGCCCGCCGTCATACCCACTTTCAAACGCAGCATGAACTGCTCGAACGGGGCGGTCGCCAACAATCGGCAGGCGCCGTCCGGCGTGAGCGAGGCTCGGGAGGAGGCGGGCAGCGAACAGTACGGCCCGAGCAGAACGTCGCCGAGACTCTCGAGGCCGAAGATCGAATGCGAATACCAGAAGAAACCGAACAACGTGGTCAGCAGGACTGCGGCGATCGAAATCAGCAGTCGACTGCGCAGCTCTTGCAGATGCTCGACCAACGACATGGTGCCGTCGGGATTCGTCCTGCGTTTGCTGTGCCGAGGATCGAACGGGATTCGCATGGTGGTGTGTTGGCCCCTGGGTTGGTTGTGCCCGCGTCGGCGGCGGCGCCGCGGATTCGTCGGGCAGCAGCGCTATGCCCGGAGTGAGTGCGACTCACCCCGGCGCTGAAGCTCGACTCAGACCGACTTCGGCGTGGTGTGGGGCTCCGCGACGGTCGCCTGCGGTTGGGCGATGGTCGCCTGTGGCAGCTCCTGGACCGGTTGCTGAACCGGTGCCGCGCTCGCCGGCGCGGTGCTCTCGTTCTGCATCTGGCTGACCTCGCTCTTGAAGATGCGCAACGACCGGCCCAGGCTGCGGGCGGCGTCGGGCATCCGCTTCGCGCCGAAGAACATCACGAAGAGCCCGGCAATGATCAGCCAGTGCCAGATGCTCAGACTGCCCATGGTTAACCTCCCAAGAATGTGGTAGCTCTGATGCTACCGGACCATGACGTGGGCGAACTCCCGCGTCGACACTCGTTTGCCCAGCGTTCAACCCCTGCCGGTGGCAGCCGCAGCCTGCAACTGGTCCCACAGTTCGGGGCCCGTCCAGGTGCGCCGGTCGCCGTGTTCGGCAGCCACGATCAATTCGATCAGGCGTTGATTCACCGGTGTCGGTGTGCCGACCATGGCGCCGAGGCTCACAATTTCGCCGCACAGCCACGAAATCTCCGTCTTGCGGCCGAGCGCGAGATCATCGGCCATCGACGAGCGTGCGACCGGGTCGATGGCCAGCACCTGGCCCGCCACCCGGCGAAAGATCCCGTCCGGAGCGGTCAGCAGCCGCACCATGAGCTGCGGCGGCAGCGGGGTCAGCCTAGCCGGGCGAATTCGCGCTCGGTTCATCGCAGCCAGCGCTTCGCCCTGAGCGAGCGCCAGACAGCGGCGGTAGTTCCGGTCGGCGAGTTCTTCACGCAGCGGCCTGCCCGACAGTGCGTTGATGGGATTGTTCAGATTCAGCAGCAGCTTCGCCCACTGCACAGGCAGCAGGTCGGGATGACGGCGCAGCGGCAGCCCCGCCTGTGCGAAGAGCTCGACGAAGTGCGCCAATGTCGGATCGTCCTGCACAGCGAGCCCGCCGTCGGTGCCGCGATGAAAGTGTCCGTCCGTGTGATGGACGATGTTGAACATCACCATGCCCGCAAGCACCACGCAGGTGGGTAGGACATCCCGGATCACGGTGTCGTTGCCGATGCCGTTCTGCAGGCTCAACACCACGGTGCCCGGGCGAATCTTGCCCGCCAACTCGCGCACCGCCTCAGAAGTCGCCGCCGACTTCACGGTGACGAGCACCAGATCCGCTGACTCCACGTCCGTCGGCTCGGTGGCGACACGGAACCCGTCCGCGGCCACCACGTCCTCGCCGCCGTCGAGGTCGGTCAGGTGCAGCCCGGATCCGGTGATCTCATCGATCGCGCGACGTCTGCCGACAAACGTCACGTCCGCGCCTGCCGCCGCCAGCTTGCCGCCGACGAAGGTGCCGACGCTCCCGGCGCCGAGCACCATCACGTGACAGGTCACACCGGCCCGACTTCCGCTGATCCGGTTTCTTGATACGCCGCCAGCGCGGCATTCGAGCGCTCACGCACGGCGGCGACCAACTCGGGCGGCCCGAGCACCGTGACACCCGAGCCGAAGCCGAGCAGCAACCGCGCCATCCAATCCAAGGTGGCGAACCGCATGGTCGCCTCCAGACTGCCATCGGGATGCACGGCCAGCCGATGCATCGGATACTGATCGAGCACCCAGCCGTAGTCGCCGCGAATCCGTAAGCGGGCCAAGGGAACCGCGGGATCGTCCTGGAACAGATCGAGTGCGGCGGACTCTTCGGTCGCATGGCGGGGCGGGCGTGCCTGCTCAGCCAATTCGGTCGCTGCCTCGATCCGGTCGAACCGGAACAGCCGCACCCCTTCGGCCTGCCTGCACCACGCCTGAAGATAACTGTTGTTGTCCACCAAGACGATTCGAATGGGATCGACGACCCGTTCGGACACCACATCGCGACTGGCCGAGTAGTAGACCAGTCGCAACGCATGCTGACGAGCCAGCGCAGAGCGCACCGTCGCCACCGCGGGCGCCTCGACCGGCGCGCTCGACGACTCCCTCAGCCCCACGCCTTCGGCAGCTCCACCGTGGGAGATGGCCGATTCGATCTTCGCGATCGCCGCGTGCGCAGCGGTCGGATCGACCATGCCGGGCATGTCCACGATCGACCGTAAGGCGACAAGTAAGGCCGTGGCCTCGGTGGAGGTCAGCCGCAGCGGACGGTCGATGCCCGCCGAGAAGGTGACCTCGATGCTCTCCTCGGAGAACGACAGGTCGATCAGGTCACCGGGTCCGTATCCGGGCAGCCCGCACATCCACAGCTGATTCAGGTCGCCCATCAGCTGCTTGGTGGTGACGCCGAGATCGACAGCCGCCTCGGCGGCGCTGATGCCGGGATGGGCGATGAAATACGGGATCATGTTCAGCAACCGCGAAAGCCGAACCGACAACCGTGAGCTCACGCTGTCACCTCCGTGCGATCGAAAACCGACCGCAGCCTCGCGACGACATCGGCACGCAATTCCTCCGGCGCGAGCACCACCGCATCGGGTCCGAGACCGGTGATCAACCGTGCCAACCAGTCGCGGGAACGAACAGGCAGCTCCACCACGACACCGTGACGGGCACCGATCATCCGGTCGCCGGTGATCCGGCCGAGCCTGCGAATTTCCCTGCCGCGATCGTCGGCCACCCACACGGTGGCCGAGCCGGTCACCGGGGCGCTGCCGGTCACAGTGTCGACGATAGCGCGCAGGTCTACACCATCAGGCTTGCTGACCACATTCGGCGGGCCGTAGGCGGTCACATCGTCGCCGATCCGCGAGAGCCGGAAGCTACGCACCGCGTTCCGGTCCCGGTCATGGCCGACGAGATACCAGCGGCCGTGGTGGGTAACCACACCCCACGGCTCCACATCACGCATGAGATAGGGCGCGTTGACCGCGCCGCGGTGTTCGAACCGGACCGCCTGCCCGGCGTCGATGGCCGTGAGCAGTTTGCCGAGCACCGGTTCCGAGCCACGGGTCCGCGCCGGCACCGCGGGCACCGACGCCACCGCGGCATCGGTTTCGACGTGTATCCCGGCCGCGCGCAGTTTGAGCAGCGCGCCCTCGGCCGCCGCGGCGAGCTCCGGCGACTCCCACATCTGCACGGCGACCGCGACGGCCGCGGCCTCCTCGCTGGTCAGATCAATCTCGGGCAGCTCGTAGGCGTCGCGGTTGATCCGGTAGCCCTCCATCGTGGAGTACCGACTCACCGGCCCCACCTCGAGCGGAATGCCCAGGTCACGCAGCTCGTTCTTGTCCCTTTCGAACATCCGGCTGAACGCTTCGTCGCTGACCGACTCCTCGTAGCCGGCGACGTTGTCCCGAATCCGCTCCGCGGTCAAGAACTGCCGGGTCGACAGTAGCGCGATGACCAGATTCATCAGCCGCTCGACCTTGGATATCGCCACCCGAACAGGGTAATGGGCAGGGCGGCGCATCGGCGCGGCGGCGCACTATTCGCGCGCTACGGACGTGTCACACTTGTCGGATGATCGTCGCTTTCTCCGTGACTCCGCTCGGCACCGGCGTCGATGTCGGCCGTGCCGTGGCCGAGGCGGTCCGGGTGGTACGGGCCAGCGGACTGCCGAACCGCACCGACGCCATGTTCACCTCCATCGAGGGCGAATGGGACGAGGTGATGGATGTCGTGAGGCAGGCCACCGACGCCATCCTCGCGGTCGCGCCGCGGTGCAGCCTGGTGCTCAAAGCCGACATCCGGCCCGGCGTCACCGACGCGATGACCACGAAAGTCGAGAAGGTCGAGCGGTACCTGACCGAGTCCTAGCCACCGCTGTTCGCTTCGGCCACAAGAGTTTTCGTGGACAGCGAGCGGGGCTCGGGTTCCGAGGAACCCGGGCCCCGCTCCGGCTGCTCGCTACATCGAGGCGATGAGCCGATCGACACGCTCGTCGACCGAGCGGAACGGGTCCTTGCACAGCACGGTGCGCTGCGCCTGGTCGTTCAGCTTCAAGTGCACCCAGTCGACGGTGAAGTCGCGACCCGCCTCCTGCGCGGCGGTGATGAAGTCGCCGCGCAGCTTCGCCCGGGTGGTCTGCGGTGGGGTGTCTACCGCGGCGTCCACGGCCTCGTCCTCGGTGACCCGCTTAGCCAGGCCCTTGCGCTGCAGTAGGTCGAAGACACCGCGGCCGCGCTTGATGTCGTGATAAGCCAGATCCAGCTGGGCGATCTTCGGATCCGACAGCTCCATGCTGTAGCGGTCCTGATAGCGCTGGAACAGCTTGCGCTTGATCACCCAGTCGACCTCGGTGTCGACCTTCGCGAAGTCCTGCGCCTCGACCGCGTCCAGGGTCCGCCCCCACAGGTCGACGACTTGGTCGACGTGGGGATCGCGATCGCGGTTGCGCAGGTGCTCGACGGCGCGTGCGTAGTACTCGCGCTGAATCTCCAGGGCGGTGGCCTGCCTGCCGCCCGCCAGCCGCACCGGGCGCTTGCCGGTCAGGTCGTGGCTGACCTCACGGATGGCGCGGATCGGGTTGTCCAGGGCGAAGTCGCGGAACGAGACCCCTGCCTCGATCATTTCCAGCACCAGCGAGGCTGTGCCGACCTTGAGCATGGTGGTGGTCTCGGACATGTTCGAGTCGCCGACGATCACGTGCAGACGGCGGTACTTCTCCGCGTCCGCGTGCGGCTCGTCGCGGGTGTTGATGATCGGTCGCGACCGTGTGGTCGCCGAGGACACACCCTCCCAGATGTGCTCGGCACGCTGCGACAGGCAGAACGTGGCCGCCTTCGGCGTCTGCAGGATCTTGCCCGCCCCGCAGATCAGCTGGCGGGTGACCAGGAACGGCAGCAGCACGTCGGAGATCCTGGAGAATTCACCAGCCCGGACCACGAGGAAGTTCTCGTGGCAACCGTAGGAGTTGCCCGCCGAATCGGTGTTGTTCTTGAACAGGTAGATATCACCGCCGATGCCCTCCTCCGCGAGGCGCTGCTCGGCGTCGATCAACAGCTCCTCCAGCACCCGCTCGCCTGCCCTGTCGTGGGTGACCAGCTGCGCCAAGTTGTCGCACTCGGCCGTGGCGTACTCCGGATGCGACCCGACATCGAGGTAGAGCCGAGCACCGTTGCGGAGGAACACGTTCGAGCTACGGCCCCAGGAAACTACCCGGCGGAACAAATACCGGGCTACCTCGTCGGGGCTGAGCCGGCGGTGTCCGTGGAAGGTGCACGTCACACCGAATTCGGTCTCGATCCCCATGATTCGTCGCTGCACACCATCGACATTACAGCCATGTCAGGTACTCGCGTGGGGGTGCGGACAACCCGGATGCATACGTCTTCACAACGATTTCGCACGTCGACGCAACATTCGATGGAAAAGTACCGGCTACGAACAAAGCCCCCGGTATTCCGTGGGACGGAATACCGGGGGCCTCGATGACCGGATTCGGCGACGGTCACTCCGACTTCGGAGCGTCCTCCGCTTCCGCCGCGGCGGTCGCTGCGGCGGCCTTGCTCTTGCTGCCCGATTTGCTGCCGGCCAGCAGCCCTTCCAGGGCGGTGTCCGAAACCCGGCGGAACGCCCGCCGCGGCCGGGCCTGCTCCAGGGTGGCGACCTCGAGCGAGCTCACCCCGAGTACGCGCTTCTCTTTGTCCGCGCCCTCGGGAACCCCCGCCGTCAGTGCCTTGACGGCCACGCCGACGGCCGAGGACAGGTCCAGACCGGACTGATAGGACGCCTTCAACGCGGTGAGGATGGGCTCGGTCGTACCACCCATCACCACATATTCGCGCTCGTCCACGATCGAACCGTCGAAGGTGATCCGGTAGAGCACCGAGGTCGGCGTCTGCTCCGGATACCCCACCTCGGCCACACAGATCTCCACCTCGTACGGCTTGAGCTGGTCAGTGAAGATCGTGCCGAGAGTCTGCGCGTACGCGTTGGCGAGGCCGCGACCGGTGACATCGCGCCGGTCGTACTGATAACCCTTCAGGTCGGCCTGCAGGATGCCGCCGCGGCGCAGCGCCTCGAACTCGTTGTACTTGCCCACCGCGGCAAACCCGACGCGGTCGTACAACTCGCTCACCTTGTGCAGCGTCGCCGACGGGTTCTCGGCGACGAACAGCACACCCTTGTCGTACACCAACACGATGACACTGCGACCACGACCGATGCCCTTGCGCGCAAGTTCGGTCTTGTCGCGCATGATCTGTTCGGCCGACGCGTAATACGGCAGTGTCATGCTTGCGCACTCCCTTCTTCCGCGGCCTCGCGGTCGGCAACGATCCCGCGCGCGATCTCCGCCAACCGCTCCTCCGGCACCAGATCGGCGCCCTCCTCGTTGACGACGATCGCCGTCGGATAGATGCCGCGCACGATGTCGGGACCGCCGGTGGCGGTGTCGTCGTCGGCCGCGTCGAAGAGCGACTCGACGGCGATGCGCAGTGCGCGGCCCTCGTCGATTCCCTTGGCGTACAGCTTCTTCAGCGACGACTTGGCGAAATTCGAACCGGAACCGACAGCGGTGTAGCCGAAACGTTCCTCGCTGCGGCCGCCGACCACGTCGTAGGAGACGATCCGACCCGCTTTGTCCGGATCGGTGGCGTATTCGTCGTAGCCGACGAGCACCGGGACCACCGCAAGACCCTGAAGTGCCGCGGGCAGGTTGTCCCGCACCATCTTCGAGAGCTTGTTGGCCTTACCGTCGAAGGTCAGCGAGACGCCTTCGATCTTCTCGTAGTACTCGAGCTCCACCGCGAAAAGCCGCACCATCTCGATGGCCATACCCGCGGTGCCCGCGATGCCCGCCGCCGAGTAGGTGTCGGTGATGTACACCTTCTCCATGTCCCTGCTGGCCAACAGGTTTCCCATGGTGGCCCGCCGGTCACCGGCAATCAGCACGCCACCGCGATAGGAGACCGCGACAATGGTGGTCCCGTGCGGAGCCAGGTCCTTCGCGGTGGTGCCACCGGAACTTCCGGTGGCACCCTCTATCGCGGCGAATCTGTTGCCGGGCAACAGTTCCGGTGCGTGCATGCGGAGATGTTCGGTGAATGACGAGAGCGCGTGTCCCGGGTGGAGACGCAACGGGTCACCTGCTGTCACTGGCCACCCTTCTGCACGTACGCACGAACGAAGTCTTCCGCGTTCTCCTCGAGCACATCATCGATCTCGTCGAGCAGGTCGTCGGTCTCCTCCGCCAGCTTCTCGCGGCGCTCTTGTCCGGCGGCGTCTACGCCCTCCGGACCCTCATCCTCGTCGCCGCCCCCGGCGCGCTTGGTCTGCTCTTGTGCCATGGCAGCCGACCTCCTCTGTCCTCATCATGACCAGGGCTCATGGTCCGAGCACGGCCCTGATCATGAGCAATGTCCGTGCTCGTCCTTCAACACTACCCAGCGACACCGACACGGTGTCGTATTCTGAGCCGATGTGCGGCCGAGTCGACACCGGATCTCACTCAGGTGGTCAACTGTTCGACGAGCTCGGCGGCGGTGTTGACGCCGTCGAGCAGCTTGCCGACGTGCGCCTTTGTCCCGCGGCGCGGCTCTAGCGTCGGGATGCGCACCAGCGAATCCCCGCCGAGATCGAAGATCACCGAATCCCAGCTCGCGGCAGCGATATCGGCGCCGAAGCGACGCAGGCACTCACCGCGGAAGTAGGCGCGGGTGTCGGTGGGCGGCTTGGTCATCGCATCCAGAATCTGTTGCTCGGTGACAAGACGTTTCATCGATCCGCGTGCCACCAGGCGGTTGTAGAGCCCCTTGTCCAGCCGCACATCGGAGTACTGCAGGTCCATCAGGTGCAGTTTGGGTGCGGCCCAGCTCAGGCCCTCACGCTTGCGCATCCCCTCGAGTAGACGCAGCTTGGCGGGCCAGTCGAGCAGGTCGGCGCATTCCATCGGATCGCGTTCGAGCAGGTCTAGCACCATCGCCCAGTTCTCGATGATGTCGTGAACCCGAGGATCGTCGTTAGCGCTGCGCGCCACGTACTTCTCCACCCGGTCCAGGTAGATGCGCTGCAAGGCCAAGCCGGTGAGCTCACGGCCGTCGGTGAGCGCCACTGTGGCACGCAGGGTGGGGTCGTGCGAGATCTGGTGCACCGCGGTGACGGGGCGGGCCAGCTGCAGATCCGACAGGTCCTCGCCCGCCTCTATCAGGTCGAGCACCAACGCGGTGGTGCCGACCTTGAGGTAGGTGGACATTTCGGCCAGGTTGGCGTCACCGATGATGACGTGCAACCTGCGGTACTTGTCGGCGTCGGCGTGCGGCTCGTCGCGGGTGTTGATGATGCCGCGCTTGAGCGTGGTCTCCAAGCCGACCTCGACCTCGATGTAGTCGGCACGCTGGGACAGCTGGAAACCGGCGTGGTCACCGGACTGGCCGATGCCGACCCGACCGGAACCCGTGATCACCTGGCGCGACACGAAGAACGGGGTCAGGCCGACGATGATCTGATTGAACGGGGTTTCGCGGCTCATCAAGTAGTTCTCGTGGGTGCCGTAGGAGGCACCCTTGCCGTCGACATTGTTCTTGTACAACTGCAGCCGCGGTGCGCCCGGCACGCTCGATGCATGCCGCGCCGCGGCCTCCATCACCCGTTCGCCTGCCTTGTCCCAGATCACCGCGTCCATAGGGTCGACGACCTCGGGTGCGGAGTATTCGGGGTGCGCATGGTCAACATACAGTCGGGCACCGTTGGTGAGGATCATATTCGCCGCGCCGACCTCGTCGGCGTCGATCACCGGCGCGGGCCCGTTCATCCGACTCAAGTCGAAGCCGCGCGCATCGCGTAGCGGCGACTCCACCTCGTAATCCCATCGAGTTCGCTTCGCGCGCGGCACGCCCTCCGCCGCCGCATAGGCGAGTACCGCCTGGGTGGAGGTGAGGATCGGGTTGGCGGACGGCTCGGTGGGAGTGGAGATGCCGTATTCGACCTCGATGCCGATGATGCGCTGCATAGCGACGAGCC
Organism: Nocardia sp. NPDC051463; assembly: GCF_040681975.1. Taxonomy (NCBI): domain Bacteria; kingdom Bacillati; phylum Actinomycetota; class Actinomycetes; order Mycobacteriales; family Nocardiaceae; genus Nocardia; species Nocardia sp. NPDC051463. Next base: position 266,330 of record NZ_JBFBAB010000005.1, on the reverse strand, counting down.
TAGTGTGCAGTCGGCGCAGGCCGTCGACAGTCCCGCACTTGGACGAATGCGGCTGCGCCCTGATATCCCCGGGCTGCGAAAGTCCGCCGTCGCCATCCGCGCTCGGTCGATGGCATCGACCATCCGGCGGACCTCGATCTCATACCGTGGGTGGTACTTACGGAGGACCCGCCCGGACCCGATGAACGCGATATTCGGAGCATGACCGAATCGATTGCCGACCCCCACTCGGGTACCGCGGGGCGGCACCGCACAGCGGACGAGCCGAACACGGCGGCACCGACTCCCGACGCACCCTCGCGAGTCGTCGCGCTGGATGTGCTGCGCGGCATCGCCATCCTCGGCACGCTCGGCACGAACATCTGGATTCTCACCGACGCCGAGGGCCTCGTCGGCTACCTCGACGAGCTACACACCGACGCGACCGGCTGGATGTGGGCCGAGCGCCTCATGCAGCAGGTGGCGCAAGGTAAGTTCCTCGGGCTGCTCACCATCATGTTCGGCATCGGACTTGCCATCCAGCAGGGTTCGGCCGCGCGAGCAGGCCGCCGCTGGCCGGGCAGCTATCCGTTACGGGCCGGGCTGCTCTTCCTCGACGGACTGCTGAATTTCTTGTTCATCGCCGAGTTCGACGTGCTGATGGGGTACGCGCTCACCGGACTGGTCGTCGCCTTCATCCTCGCGACAAGCGAACGCGGGCAACATCGTTGGCTGATCATCGCGGCGGGCATCCACGTCACGATGTTGACGGTGATCGCGGTCGGCATGGCGTTCGATTCCCGCCCGGAATCGGGGCCGAGTTCAGCACTCGACCCGAATCCCTATGCCGACGGATCGTTCTTGGATCTGGTCCTGTTCCGGCTGGAGCACGCGGGCATGTTCCGGCTCGAGGCGATCTTCGTGTTTCCCATGTCGATCGCACTGTTCCTGGCCGGCGTCCGGCTGTTCCGGGCCGGAGTCTTCCGACCCGAAGGCGCACGAATCCGCAATCGGCTCATGATCGCCGGGTTCGCGGTGGCGGCTCCTCTCGATCTGATCGTCGGTGTACTCGGCGGGGGGAACATGCTGCTGATCACCCGATACGGCACAGCACCGTTCGTCTCGTTCGGCATCTTGGCACTGGTGGCCGAGTTCTCGTTGCGCCACCCGCGTGTCGGATTCCTCGGCCGACGCCTCACCGACGTCGGCCGCACCGCGCTGAGCTGCTACATCCTGCAGAACCTGGTGGCGTCGATCCTGTGCTACGGCTGGGGTTTCGGCCTGGCCGCCCGGGTGTCGCCTGGTGCTCGCATCCCGTTCACAGTCGGCATCTATCTGCTGGTCGCGCTGACCATCGTCGCCTTCGCGCACCTCTGGCTGCGCCGCTTCGAGCGTGGGCCGGTGGAGTGGCTGTGGAATACCAGTTACCGCGCCCTCACTCGCGAACGCTGACCGGTGCGGTCAGCCGCTGAAACGGACTACTCGACCGGTGTTGTTCGCGCCGTTCGCAGGCGCGATCAACCCGCGCAGGCCGGGATCGTCAGAATCATAGTTGCGATGATCGAGCCGATTCGCCGTGTCACCGCCGTCGCCCTTCTGCGTTGTGTTGCACCAGAAATGCTTCGATCAGCGCGCCACGCTGCTCGGCCGTCGCACGCTCCAACTCGATGGTGTCACCGCCGATCGTGACCGATATCTTGCGGGCCGCGGCCTGCCGGTCGAGCCAGTCACGCAGTGTCTCGATCACCGTGGTGAAAACTCCACAGGACGCGCTCAATGCGATAACCAATGCGCCCACCGTGACAGCGTCGGCCGACTTCGCCGCGTCCGGCGCCGGACCGTCGCGAACCAGCGCCACCGAATCGATGCCGAGTTCGAACAGTTCCGCGCGTAATTGCCGCGTGAGACGGCCCACGTCGGTATAGAAATCCGCCGTAAGGTCCATGACAATTCTTGCCGTCAGCAGGTGTGCTGCGCCGCCCCCGTTCATTCGACCACCTCCAGCGGCCATATCGTCAGGCACACATGTTCTCGCACCGAACCTGACGGCACAAGGCTTTCACCGAAAGCCTGTCATGTGGTCGCCGGATCTAGACCGAACGGCGGCCATCGCCGCGCACACATCATCGGCGGATGACATAACCACACCTCGAAATACCCGCGCGACGAGGAAGTGCCGCCTACCTACCGGGTAGCGGGCGGACCGGAATACGAGTACGCGGCTACTCGTGCCCGCCGCGGGACTGCGCCGGATTCTTACCCTGCGTCACCGATCCCGCGTCGACGTATCAATTCCACCGGCACTGGAGGAGCGTCATGTCGGATCCGGCACGCGCAATGAGTAAAGATGATGCTTTCGCCGAACTCGAAAGCCTCGCCACCGACGGCGTGATCTTGTTCGAGGGCATGGCGTCGCCGAGCATGGTCAGTTTCGAGGGCCATGATCCGGGCACTGGAAACTTGATGCCAGGGAATGTCGCCGGTGTCATAATCCGAAACGGCAACCATAACAACACGCCCAATGCACCGGACCGGCTCGATCCGCGAAATGCACTGGCAATAGTACGATTCTGCCATTTCCTCTCCAACAATTTCGGCGTGACCGACATGGTCCATTTCGGGCTCGACGGCGGTGGATTCAACGCCGACGGCTCACCGCGCACCGACTGCCACGGTCAAGGCCGGGCCTGCGACTTCGCCGGGGTGACGATGCCGGTCGGCGGCGTGATGCGCACGATCACCGTGACGAAGCACTGGGGCACCGTCGCCACCTCCGCAACTCCTGGCGGTAGCTGGCCCCCCGGCACAGGCGGCAACGTGCACTACCGCCTCGACGAGGTCGACGCACAGCCGCTCGGCGACGACCCCGACGGCAATATGTTCATCGCCGATTTCTTCCGCAGCGTCTACGGCTTCATCGCCACCGAATGGCAGGACACCTCCGACGGGGCGGACCCCGCAGGCGTCACCACCGCGATCGGCGACAGCAGCTTCATCATGCACCCGGACCACCCGGCGTCGCACCCATTGCCCGCCAAGAACGGCCGCGAGGCGCATTTCAACCACATTCATATGCAGATCGGCAAAACCGGCACGGAATAGCTACCGTCGACGGTGTGACACTCGCCGATCGGTATCCCTTGCTACACACCCCCACTCGCTGGGAGTGGGGCGGCCTGGACGTCCAGTTCTCGACCGACCCGCCGCCGGATGACCTCGTGACAAACATCCACGTCGTCTGCTTCATCGGCAACGACATCGTGCTGTGCCGCGACGACCGCGACGTGTGGCTCGTCCCGGGCGGCACCCGAGAGGCGGGTGAGAGCATCGACGAGTGCATGCGGCGCGAACTGCGCGAGGAGGCGGGCGCCCGGCCGGTGGGCTCGGTCCGGTGGCTCGGCGCCCACTACGCGACCTCCGATCAGCCCGCGCCCTATCGCGATTGGCAGCCGCACCCGCACAAGGCATGGTTGTGGTGCGCTGCCGACGTCGTCCTGGAATCCGCGCCCAGCAATCCCGATGATGCCGAGAACATCACCGAGGTGCGCGCATTCCCGATCCCCGAGGCCATGCGGCTCGCCCGCACCGACGGTGATCACATGGCCGAATTGCTCTCACTCGCCGTGGAACTCCACCGCCAGTAGTTCACCCTGGGCGCGCGCCAAGGGATTCCGTGCGGATAGCAGATCACCGACAAGAGTGTCGCGGTCCGGTGGCACGCCGAGGCCGCGGACGTTTCCTTCGAGCAACTCACCGACATGGAAGCCCGATCGCGTGCGCGGCAACGGCGTAGCAGGTTCCGCTGTTGTCAGCGGTGACGTGATCCACGTTCACCGACTCCGGATGACCCGGGCGGAATCGAGCCTTCGAGTACCTGAGTTCGGTCGAACCGCTGGACGACGTCCAGGGGTGGTTCACCCGCAGCGACGACTTCCTCGTTGCGCACCCGCCCCTGACACCCCGCGGTCCGGCCGTTGGTCACCGAGTTCCTCGATAGGGTTGCCGATACCCTGACAACCGCCGTGCGCCCGCGATAGTCTCGGCGGGGATCCGAACCGGGATTCGCAGTCTGCCGGGAGCATCCGATGATGAAGGCTCTGGTTACCTCGACCTCACCTCGATCCGCGAGCGCTGCCGTCGGCCCGCCCGGCGACGCGCGCACCGAAGGTACCGCGTTGCTCCGGGCAGGCGTGCTCGCCTTCGGCGGTTCGATCGGCCCGACGGCATTGCATGCCCATCACACCGTGCAGATCGTCGCCACCTGTACCCCGGTGATCGTGGTGGACGCCAGCGGTATTCGCCATCAGGGCACCCACGTGATCGTGCCGGCCGACGCGCCGCACCGGATCGCCGCGGGCGCCGAGCGCGGCACGGCGATCTACCTCGATCCCGAGACAGCCGCGGGCGCGGCTGCCGACCGCAGGGCACACACCTACGGTTGGGCAGACAGCGCCCACTCGCTGCCGGTCGATCCGACGGGGGCGGCACTGGCCGACGTGGTGGCCGATGTGGTCCGCGATCTCCAGCACGACGAGCACCACACCGGCAGTGCCGCACGCCATGCCGCGGTGACCGAAGCGCTCGGGTTGCTTCCCACGTTGATTCGCAACGGTCCGGTCCGCGGCGCCGATGTCGCCCGCAGGCTCGGTATTTCGGCGACCCGGCTGACCAATCTGTTCACCGAACAGATGGGAATCCCGATGCGTCCCTATATCCTCTGGCTGCGCCTGCACGTCGCGGTGACCCGGGTCCGATCCGGCGACGACCTGACCGCTGCCGCCCGCGCCGCGGGCTTCGCCGACAGCGCCCAGCTCACCCGCACCTGCCGCCGCACCTTCGGTCTGCCCCCTTCGGCGCTGAGCGGCCACGTCGACTGGGATCTGGGCGAGGAGACCTAGCCGCAGGGATCAACGGCACCGGGTGAACCAGGCCGTGGATTCACCCCTGCAGAGCAGTACGAGGACCGCCAGCGACAGACCGAGACCGAGAAATCCCGTCAGTGGGCCGATCGCCACCAGCCCGAGGCAGACGAAGGCTTCGACCGCAGCGAGAGCGACACCGATCACCTGGATCGGTCGACCGAAGATGCCGAAGACGAACGCAACGACGGCAAGCAACCAGGCGAAGGAATATCCGAACACCATGGCGCCCACCAATTCGACGTTCTCGGCTCGCCAAGCAATAGTCGTGAGTGCGGCCCCGAAGGCACCGAGAGACCAGGCGGCCACCTGGGCCGAACGAACGGTTTCCGGCATCCGCTGCCGACTATCGGGCTGCGAGATTCTCGCTCGTGTGAAAGGGACCCCACATTCGGCGCCGCCGCGACGATTCGATTCGTCGGGGACAGATTCGTCACTCAATGCGTACTCCTCCATTCACCGGTCAAACCCTCGACACCTGTGTGGAGCTCCCGCGAACCATAACTTCGGCGCATGTGCTCGCCGACACGACGCGCTCGAAGATTCGGGACGCAGCGCGATGTGCGATACCAACCGGGTACGCCCGGGGAATGTTCGCGCGGGTTCAGCGTCCGCTACTACGCCGCCTCAACATCGACGCCCTTACCACCCTCCCGGATTTCCGCCCGGTCCTGCCACCGGCCCGAACCCAACGCCACTTTCGGGGTTCGCACGAGTCACCGAAGGCAAGGTGCATCGGCGGGCCACCAAAAGGTCCGTGGCGAAGGCGAAGCTTCCTCATGCCGATACATCCCCGATTGAGAATTTTCAGCTCGGTGCGGTCCAGTCTGCGGCCGATTCTGTTCTCCCACATCTGGATGAACCGTTGCCTGGTATACACCCTCCTGGTCACTGGGTCGCCATTCTGATCGACCTCCCGGATGCGGGGCGCGAGCGGAGGCCGGGGCGGCTGTGCGGAGCGGGGCGAATATGCCGGGCGCGGCGGATTGCGGGGCGGGGCGGATATGGGGGACGGGGCGGCACACGGAACGTGCTGGCGATACCGCAGTCGCCCACGGCCGATCGGCCGGCACTGCGTTCGGCGGTGCGCGCGTTCCCCGCTGCCGAACCTTCTGTCATGGCCGGCATCAATGTGTTCGCAGAGCAGGAACACAATGACGACGATCGTTTACCGGGCACGGGCGATGGTCGCGTGACCCCGGCGGACATAGTGTCAGCGACGAGGAGATCGATGGATTCCTCGCGGCTGCGCCAACTGCACATGCACGGGCTGCTGCCATTCGTTCGTGGGGCTCGGAACACGACCCAAGACAGCGAGTACGTTGAGTCCGGCGGCGAGGCAGCGCCGCACGGTTTCGTCGAGAACGAACGGGTTGTTCTAGGTACTGCGGTAGTGAGTGCAGACCACGGCCATCGTCGTCGCTTGAAGGGTCTGACCGATCACCGATTCGATCGCGGCGGCGATATCTCGCCGACCGATCCGATCCTCGACTGCGGCATCTGATCTCATCTCGCCTCTGTATTACGGTTCCTGCACGTGCGGATCTGCGAACAGGCCATCAGCGACCACGCTCACGTCGGAGCCGATAACAACGCCGACACCTGTGTCAATATTGTTACGTCGCAATGTTTTTCGCACATGAAACTCCTCTACACGGGCGTTCTCGTCCATGTGAGGAATGGGCTACGCGTCCTAATTCGAATCACCAACCGCTCGAGCAGGCGGCGGCTCGCCCCTGAGGGAGCGCGCTTACCCGAGAGGTAATCGACTTCATGATCAGAAGCCGCAACGATGTTGCGGTACCTGATGATTGGAGAAACCGATGCCCTACTTCGAATCGCACGACGGCACCACGCTGCATTACCAGGACTGGGGCACCGGGCAGCCGGTGCTGTTCATGGCCGGTGGGTGGTTGTGCAGTACCTCGTGGGAACTTCAGATGCTGCCGCTGTCGAAGCAGGGCTTGCGGTGCCTGTCCTACGACCGGCGTGGGCACGGCAAGTCCGACTGGGTCGGGCACGGGTACGACTACGACACCCTGGCCGAGGATCTGGCTGCCTTCCTGGAGCATCTCGATCTGCGCGCGGTCACCGTGGTCGCACATTCGATGGCGGGCGGTGAACTCATCAGGTACCTGACGCGGCACGGCAGCGACCGGATCAGCCGGATCGCGCTGGTCTCGGTAACCATGCCGTTCCTCGCACAGGCCGACGACAATCCGAACGGCGTGGCCAAGGCCGTCTTCGACGCGGTGGGCGCGGCCCGCGCCGCCGACCGTCCGCTGTGGATGGAGCTGAACGCCCAGGCGTTCTTCGCGACGCATCTGGGCAACCAGGTGTCCTCCGCGCGAATCGCGTGGATGGCGCAGAAGTGCATGGACTGTTCGCTGCTGGCGGCGGACGAGATCATGCAGACGATCTACAACTCAGATTTCCGGGACGAGTTGCACGCGATTACGCTGCCTACGCTGGTCATTCACGGGGACGCCGATGCCTCGGCACCCATCGACCTGTGCGGACGGGTAATCAAGGATCTTGTCCCCGGCAATATCTACAAGGAATACCCGGCCACCGGGCACGGCATCATGATCTCGCACGCCGCGCAGCTCAACGCCGACATCGTCGATTTCATCAAAGCGTGAGATCAGCCGAGCGTGAGCGCCTCGGTCCTGGTGGCGGACAGTCCGATCATGCCACCTTGACGCCACATTCGTGCGTGACCGCGCCAGGGATCTGACCCGCCTGCCGGTCTGGCACTGCACGATCGATGCGAAGAAGCAGAAAATCACTGGCCTTAGCGACGACATAATCATCCTGCGCGAGGTGAAACTCGTTCCCGTTCCAGATCGGAAGTCAACAGGGGTTGTGGCCGGGACAATTGCGAACAAGAATTCGGGTATGGAGACGTTCGACAGCGTCCTCATGTCCAGGTTTGTGCTCGGAGCTGTACCGTTGGATTACTCGCATAGGCGGTCTCTGGCTGAGCAGTCCGACGTGCCGGGATGGAGGCTCGACGCAGCCAGCTCGATGGTACCCGCCGATCGCTACCTGCGATTATGGGAAGTTCTCGAACACATGGTCGAGAATAGTGCTGTTGGGCTGGACGCGGCCGACTCGCATGTGGCGGGGCAGTTCGGATTGACCGATTACCTGTTTCTGACGGCGCCCACGCCTGCTGAAGGATTCGCTGTGACCGAGCAATACATGACGGCCTTGACAACCAATCATGTCGTCACCGTCGTCGATGGCCCAGAGGAGGAACTGACCGTAGACGTCTCGTTGATCAACGGTGAAGGCCGAGGCCGTGACCTGGCCATACAAGCCGCGATCGGCGTCGTGATCACGAAGGCTCGCCACGTCACCGGGCATGAGATCAATGCGGTGAGCGTCCGTTTCCAGCAGGAGTCTCCGCCCAGATATTCACGCTTCCGTGAGCTTTTCGGAACTGATCGAGTCGATTTCGGCGCTGTCACCAACCGCATTACCTTCCGAACAGCTGACCTCATCCTCCCGTCTCGCTCGGCCGATCCGATGATGGCAGCTGTCGTGTTGCGGGACGCTGACGCGAAACTGCATCCTGTGGCCGTGACCTGGCGCGACCGTCTCCATGTCGAGTTGCTCAGGTTGCTCGGCGAAGGCCCGGTCAACGTAGACCATCTGGCTCGGCGCCTACTCACCAGCCGCCGTAGCCTCCAGCGGCGACTTTCCGAGGAAGGAACGTCGTGGAGAAACGAACTCGATCGAGCACGGAAAGCTCATTTGCAGACTATGGGCGGCTCGATGGCCAGCAAATACGAGGTCGCACGCAGCCTCGGATACTCCGATGTGCGTTCTGTTGATCGAGCTTATAGGCGTTGGCCTTCTTTGGAGTGCGGGTGACGTTGACATACAGTGTCCAGTAGCGCTCGCTGGAAATGCGTGCACTTGCGAGTTTCTGAGAATCTACTGGTCGAACGGTGGCGACCGCAGTACCGATGGCGCTATTTCTAAGAGACATCGAGCATCGCGCCTTAACGAATGAACGCGTATATAAAGTTCACCTCATCCCGCTGGCCGATTCACCTGCCTGTATTCTGGCAGAACCCAGTGGCAGCCGGAGATTCCGCGCTTTTATTTCTTTTACCATTTCCGAGTAGCCCTCGATAGCCTCGCCTGTGTGGAACCAAGCTTCATGCCGAACTTCCTCATCCCTCGCACGCAGCACTAACCACCATGCTTCGGCATAGGCTCTGGCGATGTGCGCGATCACCTCGCCCAAGGAGTGCGTGTGCTTACGTGCGCTTTTCGGTCGCGGCAAATAGCGCGCTGCCCACTCATCGATCTCCTCTACAACTCGACCGATCGCATGCCGAATTTGCCCACAGTCGGAGCCTGTCGGTTGTACCGGCGTGCCGCATTGAGAAGGTATCAATGCGGCATGCAGGTCGCTCAGCTCGCGCGCCCACTCACTGAGTGGTGACATGCTGCTGGGATGACCAGCGATCGCTCGGAACAGCTGCCCGGACTCCGGCAGGGGCACCGCGTCGTCCACCAGACCCAGCGCGCTAGCTTGCTCGACATCCGGTAGACCTGTGTTCAGGTACATCGCTTACCGCCTCTCCCAGCACATTCCCACGCCGTGGTCTGAGTCCCCCATCAGCTCGAGACACGCACCAGTGGAGTGTCGCGACGGTGTCGTGGCCGATTGTTATCGTCGACCGTTCCCGATCGCGTCATCTTCCCCGTGACGCACGCCGCTCCGGCACACACGGATGGCTCGGCATGCCCCATGAGGCGAGCCAGCTCTCGTCTGCGCTCGATCAACGGCAACACCCGCAAGTGACGGCTCCCGTTCCGCACCGTGAGCAGTACCAGCCGCAAGGTCGGATCCTCCCGGTTATCGGGGTGGGTTGGTTGTTTCCCAGCCTATGGGGTGGGAAGCCCTCGCACATCGGTAAGCCTCACCAGAACTGTGCAGACATACCTACCTACGTGCCACACCATGCTCCCTCCACCACGGAGCCGAGTGGACATCTCGCCGGCCATTGGCACGAAAAGGCACCAGAGTGGCGCATTACGCCATCGATTCGCTCGAACCCATCGTCGATTATTGATGGCAAGCGACACACAATCGAAGGACGAGCGCGATGGAAACCATCGTAGGAATACCCGAACAAATCGGCGCGTGCTGCGTGACACGGGAGGCGGCACTGCGGGCACTGTTTCGAGCGAGGTGGGGCCCCAACATCAACGGCCAGCCCGGAAACCACCTGCCGGCCCGAGCCATCGACACCAGCGCGTGCGGCCCGAACGGTATTCCCGCCTGCCGCCGCGACAGCGCTGCCGATGAACCTCACCGTTGGGTGACAAGCGATGTCTCGGAATGAATTCCGATCGATGCCGGAGCGGTGCGGTGACGAAAGTTCGACTGCTGCGGCGGTGCAGCTTCCGGAGCCCACGCAGCTGTTGCGGGCGATCTCGGGTCGCGCCGACGAGACCCCGCCGGTGAGCGCGTGGGCGCGACAACTTCGCGTCCTACATTTTGCACTATTACCGTTTCACCATGGCAACCAGAGGCAGGTGGACGGTCTTGGTTGCGAGCAATTACACGCAGAAATCGACCGGATAGTGGGCGAAATCGATGACTGGACGGCGCGAAATGTGCCCCGAACGAAAAGTGCACGCAAGCACACACATTCGTTGGGCGAGGTGATCCAGAACATGGCTCGAATCCACGCATCGGCTGGCTGGGAATTGATGCACACCGAGAACACCGAAATTCCGCAACGGACATGGCTTCAGCTGAGCGAAGCGTTCGAAGGTTACGCCGCACTGGTTCACGAAATACGCGCACGACACCTCCAGCTACCGCTGGGGTCGAGCAACATCCGGCGTGCGCGAGCCGAACGGGCCCACAGAGCCTCATCGAATTCTCGCCGATAGCCACAAGACCCGACAGGTTGATGTACCAAGGAGATAGTAATGGACCACAAAACGGAGTGCGAACTGCACCAGGATTTCATCCGCTGGACGGAGTTGGTGGACCGTGCCGCACACGCAGAGAACGATGTCGACAGGGAGAGGCCCGCACTGAGCGCCGCGGAGCTGGAGCGCAAGTGGATCTCGATTTCCCGGGAATATTGGGACACTATGCGCGACCTCCACCAAAAATTCGGGGAGGATACGTACGGATTTCCGCACGCGGTCACATCCAATACCAGCCGACGAACCAACCGAGTTGCCGCCGTCAAGCAGTCGCACAACTCATCGAATACGCGAGGACGGACCTGGCGAGCCACGCGAGCATCGTCGATGCAACCGCAGGAGACATCCTGAGGTCGGCCATTCCTGATTCGTCGGTCTCTGTGCGCGGGCCCATGCTCGGCAATCGCCACGGCAACGAAGCCGATGGCGGTTCACAATGAAGTGAAAGTCCAGACCGATGTATCAAACGATCACAGATCACAAAGAAGGAGGTATAAATGAAAAAGATGACCTGCCCGAAATGCAATAGAACGCTGGTCACCAAAACGGAACAAACCCGACGACGACACACTCACTGCCGGTAACCGTCCAATGCACGATTGGCGATTGACGATTGGAAAGTTGTGGCCGGTTGGCTCAACCCTGGCCAGACTCTCCGCACAGGAAAAATGGGAGCGGAGTAGCGGCAGTCACCGACTGCGGCACGCCCAGGTAGCCAGATACCATCACCTCGGATCCGACGCCGGCCACCGTCTATAGGCTCGATCAAAGGAATCTCGACCCGTGTCAGCTCAACCGAACTCCGAGGTCATCGCGGTCTACGACCAGGCAGGAAACGTAGTCGGCACGGCCGACCGCGCCACGGTCTATCGTGACGGAATCTGGCACGCCAGTGCTGGTGTGCTCGTTCGCTCCGGCGACGGCACGCGCATCTATGTGCACCGTCGCACCGACACCAAGATGGTGTTCGCCGGCATGCACGATTGCTTGGCCGGTGGTGTCGTCGGGCCCGGCGAAACACCCACGCAGACCGCGGTCCGCGAACTGGCCGAGGAATTGGGCATCACGCTGCCCAGGGGGACGACCCTGCCGCTGCTGCGCACGATTTCCTGGGATGGCGAATGGCACGGCAAGCCGATGCGCTGCCATCTGTTCGCCTATGAATTGCGCTACGACGGTCCCCTGCGACATCAGCCCGAAGAGATCGCCGACGGCTGGTGGTGGACCGACGCCGAACTCGCCGCCCACCTGGCCGATCCGACCTGGCCTTTCGTTCCCGACACCCGCATCCTCATCGAGGGGGTGCTGGGGTGACTCCCCTGGTCGTCCCGGCCGCCGGAGGGAGCCACCTTTACGGTGGATTCCCACGGCCGCCGGGATGACATCGGCCGCAGAAGCTGCCGCGGCAGCTCAGCCTGCGCTGCCGCTGCCGACCTTCAGGATGGATTCGAAGATCGCGGCCACGACTTGGAGCAATTCCATATTTCTTCCCTAGCTTCGTGCGGTGCGGAACGTTGACGAAGCTGGAAGTCTCGACGATGGAGATGTCCGGGAGGTAACCAGCGCGTGAAAAGCCTGCTCAGCTCGACGAGGCGACCGATCCCGCCCATGCGGCGAAAGCGCCGGGGTTACGGGTCTGCAGCAGCACCCGGCCCGGTCCGATGAAATCGAAGACGAACCCCTCACCGGATTTCAACGACTGGATCGACCGCCCGGAGACCGCGCGGCGAATGGTGAAATTCATCGCGAGGTCGTAGGCCACTACGTGTCCGGTGTCGATGGTGATCGGTTCGCCCGGCTGCAGATCAATCACGTCGATCGCGCCGAACACGCCGACCACGATCTCGCCGTCGCCGTGCGCGCGCAGCCCGAAGCCGCCCTCACCGCCGAATAGATTCGCGAAGCCGCCCCATTTGCTTTCCACCTGCACGCCATGAGAATTCGCGATCCAGCCGCCGCGGCTGATGAAGAACGGGCGGTCCGGGGTGATCTGCAGATTCAGCATGTCGCCGGGCAGCGCGGGCGCCACATCGACCCAACCACCTTGCGGGGGCGCGGTGAACGTGGAGACGAAAAACGATTCACCCGCCAGCACCGAGCGCTTCAACCCGGCCAGAATCCCGCCTTCGGCCTTGGCCTGCAACGTGACTCCCGCCGAATGCGCGACCATTGCGCCGCTTTCGACCCGCATCGGCTCGCCACCCGCGAGGAAGCATCGCGCGACGGTCGACGCGGGATTGTGACGCAGTTGTACCTTCATATTCGCCGACCCTACCGCCTCCCGACGACAGCCGCGGGGCGGGATACACGCCCGTCAGGGCGGCCGATCCCGCCGTCACACCGTCGTCGGTGTCACTCCAACGATCGCAGGGCGGCGTCGTCTCGCGCGACCACGCCACCACCGTCCGGGGTCAGCACGATCGGCCGCTGGATCAGCGTCGGATTCGCGGCGAGCGCCTCGATCCAGCGTTCCCGGTCGGCCGGATCGCGGCCCCATCCGGACATGCCGAGTTCCTTGGCGATCTGCTCGCCGGTGCGGGTGATGTCCCACGGCTCGGCGCCGAGTCGCCCCAGTACGGCGCGCACTTCCTCGGCCGTCGGCGGATCGTCGAGGTAACGCCGGACCGTGTACTCGACGCCGGCCTGATCGAGGAACGCGGTGGCATTGCGGCTCTTGGTGCACCGCGGGTTGTGCCAGATCTCGGTCTGTCCTGAAGTCATGGACGCACACTATCGCCTTCATAGATGCATCCAGACCGGCCACACCTGTGACCACGGGTGGCGTAGTCCGGTGCACTTCCAGATGGTGACGTTCCGGGTGTTGCCCTCGTATCCGAGTCTGCTGTCGACCTTGCCCACAGGTGCTATCTGATCGAAGTTCCAGCGCAGGAAGGCCTCGTTGACACCGACGGCGAGTACCACGGTGGCCGAGTCGGGCGGCGTGCCGAAGTAGCCGTAGCCGCGGCTCGGGCTGTAGATCGGGGGCAGTCGGTCACGGGCGAATTGGTCCAATGCACTTGCCTGCCAATAGGTATCGGTCACCACGATGGCGCCGGCCTGTTCGTCGGGAGTCAGCGAGTCGTAGGCGTCGCTGACCGCCGTCGTCAGCTCCGGCCAGCCGAACTCGCCGTAAACGCCGATATTGATCATCGCCTCGGCGTCGTCGGCGGGCGGATCGACGTGTGCAGCGTCTTGCCATGGAGTCGACATCAGCACGTAGGCCGCCGCCACCGCGGCGAGCGCGATGCCGCCCCCTGCCAGCCAGCGGCGCGGCACGAGACGCAGCCGCCCGGCCAGTTCGGCGAGCCCGACAGCGCCCGCCGCGAGCACGACGCCGTACATTCCGGCCACGTAGTAGATGCGGCCGCCGATCGCGAGGAAGATCGCGACCAGCAAAAGCAGGCTCACCCCGAGGAACCGGTAGGGACGCAGCGAGACGTGCCACAGCAGGGCACCCACGCCGTAGACCAGCAGGACCGCGCCCAGGTATCCCGCTGAGAGCAGGGCGAGCGGCACGAACATCACCCGGCCACCGAGAATCCCCTGTTCACCACTGATCACCGTGCCCATTTCCAGTTGCGGCCAGTCGTGCCGCGCCTGCCAGATCAGCGTCGGCACCGTCACGACGACCACGATCAGCCCGCCGAGCCACAGCAGCGGCCGCCGCACCAGCTCGCGCGGCCCGAACGCCAGCGCGCTGACCGCGACGACGATCCAGAAGAACGGGATCAGCCACTTCACCTGCATATCGACCGCGGTCACCAACGCCGCGCACAGCAGCAGCCGGTCGCGTCGCGTGCGTACCCACCGCACCACCAGCCAGGTGATGATCACCCACAGCACGGTGTCGACGGCATTGGTGGTGAGCATTTTGCCCTGCAACAGCAAGAACGGCGAGGTGGCGTAGGCGACGGCGGCGAACAGTTGCGCGCCGCGACCGCCGCCGAGCTCGCGAGCGATCATCGCGCACAGCACAATCCCCAGCACGGTGAGCGCGACCACCGGCAGCCGCAACACGAAATAGGACCCGGGCGCGATGGTGTCCATCAGCCGGGCCAGCATCGGCAGCACCGGACCTTGATCGGCATAACCGAAAGACAGTCGCCGTCCCGCGGCGAGGAAGTAGAGCTCGTCACCGAAGTAGTCGTAGCGGCTGATGGAAAACAGCAGCACACCCGCCGAAACCGCGGCAACGACGGCGATGCCCGTGGTCGCCGGAGTTGGGCGCGCTTCGAGCGCGGTGTCGAGCACGTGACGATCTTCGGTGTCGGCCACGCCAGCTCCTGACGGAGTTCCCAGTCGGATGCCTCGAATGTAGCGGGAAACGCCCGTCGGGGTGTTCACCGGACGGGCAAGTCCGGTGCGTGGCGTCCGCGCGGGGTCGTGGTGGCCTCGACCCCGCATCGACAATCGTCAGGATGCGCCGACGTATTCGTCGGCCACCTCCAGCACCTCGTCCACGATCTCCAGGCCGGTCCGGATTTCGTCCGCCGAGGTGGTGAGCGGCGGTGCGATCTGAAAACGATTGCCCGCATTGAACGGCCACAGTCCGCGCGCCTTCGCGGCGGCGGTCACCCGAGTCATCGGCTCGGCGGCCTCGCCCGCAGCCGCGAACGGGATCAGCGGCTGCCGGGTATCCGGGTCGCGCACCAATTCCAGCGCCCAGAAGAAGCCGAGGCCGCGCACCTCACCAACGCTCGGATGACGAGTGGCCAACTCTGCCAAACCTTTTCCGAGCACGTCAGATCCCACCGACCGCACATGGTCGAGAATGCCGTCACGCTCGAATACCTCGATCGAGGCGATCCCTGCCGCGCAGGCCAACGGATGACCCGCGTAGGTGAGCCCGCCGGGGTACACCTGGTCGTCGTAGCGCTGCGCGATCCGCTCGGCGATCAGCACACCGCCGAGCGGGACATAGCCGGAGTTCACGCCCTTGGCGAAGGTGATGATGTCGGGCTCGACCCCGAACGCCTGTACCGCGAACCACTCCCCGACCCGACCGAAGCCGACCATTACTTCGTCGGCGATGTAGACGATGCCGAATTCGTCGCACAGCGCGCGTACCCCGGCCAGATAGCCGGGCGGCGGGACGAGGACACCGTTGGTGCCGACCACCGTCTCCAAGATCAGACCCGCGATGTGCTGCGGGCCCTCCAACTCGATCACCTGACGCAGATGCTTCAGCGCCGCGGCGGTCTCCGCTTCAGGACTGCTCGTGTCCCACGGTGATCGGTAGGGGTAAGGCCCGAAGAATCGCACCACGTCGACATTGGTCGGCTCCGCGCCCCAGCGCCGCGGCTCACCGGTCAGGCCGATGGCGACACCCGTGCCGCCGTGATAGGAGCGGTAGGCGGCGAGCATCTTGGTGCGGCCGGTGAAGCTGCGCGCCAACCGCACCGCGTGCTCGACGGCCTCCGCACCGCCGGTGGTGAACAGCACGCGGTTCAACTCACCGGGTGCGCGTTCGACGATCAGCCCGGCCAATTCGCTGCGCGCTTGATTACCGACCGTCGGCGAGATGGTCGCTAGTTTCTGGGCCTGCGCAATGATCGCAGCGATCATATCCGGATGCTGGTGGCCGATGTTCACGTTCACCAGCTGGGAGGAGAAGTCGAGATATCGCTTGCCGGAGTCGTCCCAGAACCACGAACCCGACGCACCGGTGATCGGTGTCGGATTCGCGCCCCCCTGCGCCATCCACGGATAGAAGACGTGATCGGTAGTCATCTCCGGTCGCTCCGCTCTTGCCCTTCGGCATCCATCGCTCGATCGTCGGCGCTCGGCTCCGGCCGACGCTCCACCTATTTACCGCCCTCGGTCAACGTCACCTGACTCGGCGCGAAACTCAGGCCGGTGATGTCGATCCCGCCGGACTTCAGCAAGTCCAGCGCTTTCGTAACGTACTCGTTGGTGAAGGCACCGTCGTCGGGATCCGTCTTCAGGACCGTGGCACCCTCTTGGTTACGGGTTTCCTTGGCAATCTTCACGGTGCGCTCCCAGGCGACCTGATCGATGAGCCCGACGCCGGCGGGTGCGGGCCAGATCAATTTGTTCACCTCGTTGATCTGCCACTGCTGGTGCGTCGCACCCAGCGTGCTGCCCGCGGCGACAGTGATGTCACGGCACTTGTCGACATTGTCGCGGCAGAAGACCCAACCCTTCAGCGAGGCCGCGATGAACTTCACCGTCTGGTCCTGATACTTGGCATCCTTCAGCTTTTCGGTGTTCGCCCAGATCGCGTCCTGGAGCATGGCGACGCCCTCGTCGTTCCAGTCGATCGCGGCGAAATCTTCTGCGGTGTAGAGCTTTCCGGTTGCCGGGTTCTTGGTCTCCAGCAGCTGCGCGTATTCGTTGTAAGACATGGCCTGTGCGGCATTGATGTCCTTGGCGAGGAAGGCATTCATATCGAATTGTTGCTGGACCAGCTTGACGTCCTTGGCCGGGTCGATGCCCGCCTTGGTCATGCCGGCGAACAGCTCGAACTCATTGCCGTAACCCCAGTTGCCGACGATCTTGCCGCGCAGCGCCGCCGGTCCAAAGATATTATCGGACTTGAAGGAGACCTGTTTGGTGCCCGAACGCTGGAAGACCTGGGCGACATCGGTGATGCCCGCACCGGCCTCGCGTGATGCCAGCGCCTTCGGCACCCAGGCAATGGCGTAATCGGCCTGGCCCTGAGCGAGTACGGTCTGCGGCACGATGTCGGTGCCCCCGTCGAGGATCTCGACCGACAGGCCCTGTTCCTTATAGAAGCCCTGATCGACCGCCGCCAGATAGCCTGCGAACTGCCCCTGCTTGAACCACTGCAGTTGCAGGCGGACCTTCGTCAGTCCGTCGACGGTCGTCGTCGAGCCGTTTTCGGTGGTACTGCAGCCGGTCAGCGCCGCGGCGACCAGCGCTGCCAGCGCTAGACAGGCGCGCAATCGTTTGGGGGTGGGTGTCATTTCGCTCTCCAAAAGGTGTTGCGGGGTCGTCGGGTGAGTTGTTCGAGCAGCAGGACCGCGGCCAGGAAGATCAGGCCGACGAGCATGGCGCCCGCCACATAAGCCCAGGCCCTCGGATATGCGGTATTGGCCGCGGCCGAGGTGATCCGGCTGCCGAGGCCGTTCTGCAGACCGCCGAAGTATTCGGCGATGATCGCGGCTATCACCGCACCCGGCGCAGCGATGCGCAGACCGGTGAACAGATACGGCATGGCCGCGGGCAGCCGAACGGTCCGGGTGATCTGCCAGCCGCCCGCCGCGTAGGAGGTCATCAGGTCCGACTGGACCTGCGGAACCTGACGCAGTCCGCGCGCGGTGCTGACGAACATCGGAAAAAACACCACGATGGTGACGACGATGCGGCGGGGGGTGTCGGTGGTGGTGGAGTACATCGAATTGAGCAATGGCGCGAGCGCGACGATGGGGACCGCCGCCGCTGCGGCCGCCAGGGGCGTGAGTAGACCATCGACCAGCCGGAAGCGCACGGCCAGCATCGCGGCGGCGATGCCGAGCGCCGCGCCGAGCAGCAATCCGATGAGCGCGTTCTTGCCGGTCGCGCTCGCGGCGTCGACGATGCGACCGAAGTTGTCGGTGAACTCGCGCGCGATGGCGGTCGGCGCGGGGAGTAGGAACGAGGGCACGCCTGCGGCGACGGTCAGCAATTGCCACAGCGCCAGACCACCGACACCGAACACCAAGGGCGGCAACGCCGTCCGCAGCGGTAGCGCACCGGCTGAGAGCGCCGCTTTCATCGCGGGTCCCTTCCGACCACCGCGGCGTCGGCGCCGTGACCCTCGCGCAATGCCGCGCGGACCGCCGCTACCGCATCGAAAAACGCGGTGCTGGAACGGACATCGTCCCCGGCCGCGGCGAGGTCGCGGCCCCAGCCATCGGTCGCGACGACGTCGGTGATGCGACCGGGGCGTGGTGACATGACCACCACCCGATCGGAAAGGAACACGGCCTCGGGGATCGAGTGCGTCACAAAAACCACAGCCGCACCGGTCTCACCGGCAATCCGCAGCAGCTCACCCTGCATTCGTTCACGCGTCATCTCGTCGAGCGCACCGAACGGTTCGTCCATCAGCAGCAGCGACGGCTTACGGGCCAGCGCCCGCGCGATCGCGACGCGTTGTTGCATGCCGCCCGACAGCTCCGCGGGGTAACGGCGCGCGAAATCGGTCAGCCCGGCCATGTCGAGCAGTTCCGCACTGCGGGTCCGACGCTCGGCCTTCGGCACCTTGTGCAACTCCATCGGCAATTCGACATTCGCCTGCACCGTGCGCCAATCCAGCAACCCCGCCTGTTGGAAGGCGATGCCGTAATCCTGGTCGATTCGGGCTTGCCGTGCGGTCTTGCCGTGCACCGCGACGGTGCCGCTGCTGGGTTGCTCGAGATCCGCGATGATCCGCAGCAGCGTCGACTTGCCGCAGCCGGATGGGCCGATCAACGAGACGAATTCGCCCGCGGCCACAGTCAGCGACACATTCGACAGCGCGGTGACAGCACCGGCGGCGAAGATTTTGCCGACATGTGCCAGGGAGACGGCTGCCACCGACTCGACAGCGCCCACCGCACCAGCCGGGCAATCGACTGTCGTGCTCAGGTCCCCGGCCTCGGCCGCTCCGTGCTGCGGCAGGGCACCATCCGACGCAGCCTCCGGCGAGGTTGCACCGTCCGCTGCTTCCCGGTCTGCCTTGGCGATCAACGGGTACCTCCTGAAGAGCTGCGCGCCCCGATCGGGCGGCTGTAACGACGTAATACGAACTCGGCCAAGCCGACCACGGCGGTGACCGCAACGCCGAGCAGGGCGGCGGCGAAGACAGCCGCGTACAACCGCGAGGCATCCCCGGTGGCCTGCTGCGCAAATACGATGATCTGACGACCGATACCGCCCGCGGTCCCCGTCGATATCTCCGCGACCACCGCACCGATCACCGAGGCCGCCGCTGCCAACCGCAGTGCGGGAAGGAAATGCGGCACCGCAGCAGGAAATCGCAAGTGCACCAAGGTCTTCCACCAACTCGCCGAGTAACTGTGCAGCAACTCCACCGAAGCCTTCGGCGGGGCCTGCAAACCTCGCAGCATGCCGACCGCGACCGGGAAGAAAGCGAGGTACGCGGCGATCACCGCGATGCTCATCCACGGCTGCCACGGCTCGCCCGCGATGACGATCTTGCCGCCCCACCCCGCGACGAGGGGAGCCAAGGCGATCAGTGGAACCGTCTGCGAGACAATGATGTACGGCAGCAGCCCGCGCTCGACAAAAGCGTAACGTTGCATCACCACGGCCAGCGCCACCCCGACGACAGTGCCGAGCAACAGCGCCAGCAGTGCCAGTTCGAAGGTGAATCCTGCTGTTCGCCACAGCGTTCCACCCACTGTGCCGGTACCGTCCTTTTCTCCGAGCACGGTGATCACCGACCACACATGAGGCAGGGCGGCATCGCTGGTGCGCGGCAATATCCGTTGATCGCCGATGCGCACGCCGCCTTCGGGCACTGCGAACTTCACCAGTTCCCACAGTCCGACAACCAGCATCAGCACGCCGATCGCGTACCCGGCCCGCCGTGCCCGCCATGCCACACTCATCGTGCACCCACCGACACCAGCATCGGCAGGGCATCCCGCTCCGGGAGCCCACAGAGCGCGTTCGGAGGAAACCGCCACTGTCGAGTCGTCATCGCGCCTCCACCGACACTGTCGCGCTTTGCGTGGCATGCTCGGCGAGCCTGCGCCGAATCAGCTCGACGCACGCTGCCGCGAGTGCCGCGGCAGCGGCTATCTGGGCGATCACTCGGCCGCCGCGGTCGCGGTGACGTGGTGCGCGATACGCGCAATGACCGACTCGCCATAGGCTTCCAGCGTCGCGGTCTTCGCGTCGTGCTGGAGGTAGACCGCGAACTGATCGACGCCGAGCTTCTCGAGTTCACGTAAACGGGCGACTTGATCGTCGGGCGTGCCGATCAGGCAGAAGCGATCCACAATGGCGTCCGGCACGAAATCGGCATGGGTGTTGCCCGCCCTGCCGTGCAGGTTGTAGTCGTAGCCCTGCCTGCCCGCGATGTATTCGGTCAGGGCGGCCGGAATATCGCCGCCGGTCCCGTATTTCGTGACGATGTCGGCAACATGGTTGCCGACCATGCCGCCGAACCAGCGGCATTGCTCACGTGCGTGGGCGGTCGCGGCCTCGGAGCCGTCGGTGACATAAGCGGGTGCGGCCACACAGATTTTGACCGCGCTGGGATCACGCCCGACTCGCTCGGCCGCCGCCCGCACCCGGGCGATGGTCCACGCGGTGATGTCCGGATCGGCCAGTTGCAGGATGAAGCCGTCGGCTACCTCGCCGGTCAGGTCGAGGGCGCGCGGACCGTAGCCGGCCACCCACACCTCGAGCCGTGAGGCGCCCGCCCAGGGAAAGCGCACCACGGTGTCACCGACACGAGCGCTGCGACCGTTGCCGAGTTCCCTGATCACCGCGATCGCTTCCCGCAGGGTGGCCAGGGTGGCCGGCCTGCCACCCAGCGTCCGCACCGCCGAATCGCCACGGCCGATACCGCAGACGGTCCGGTTGCCGAACATGTCGTTGAGCGTCGCGAAGGTGGACGCTGTCACCGTCCAATCTCGGGTGGCCGGATTCGTCACCATCGGACCGACGACTACTTTGCGGGTGGCGGCGAGGATCTGGCTGTAGATGACGTACGGCTCCTGCCACAGCAGATGCGAGTCGAAGGTCCACACGTGTGAGAATCCATGCGTCTCGGCCTGTCTGGCCAGCTCGACCACCCGCGAGGCCGGGGGTGTGCATTGCAGCACCACGCCGATGTCCATTATGCGGCACTCTCCGTTTCGAATCAGGTGCGTCGTGTTGCGGACGCGCGTCAGATCAGGTTTTGCGACAGCTCGCGGATGATGAACCGACCGTGCCCCTTACGGCCGAGGTATTCGCCGCGATCGATGACCACCCGGCCGCGCGAGAGCACCGTGTCGACATGGCCATCGATCTCGAAGCCCTCCCAGGCCGAGTGGTCCATGTTCATGTGATGGGTCTTGCCGAAACCGATGCTGGTGTGCCCGTTCGGGTCGTAGATCACGATGTCGGCATCGGCGCCCGGGCTGATGACTCCCTTGCGCGGATACATGCCGAACATTCGGGCCGGAGTGGTGCAGCAGACCTCCACCCAGCGTTCCCGCGAGATCCAGCCGTTCTTCACGCCCTGGAACATCAGATCCATCCGGTGTTCCACGCCGCCGATCCCATTGGGGATCTTGCTGAAATCTCCGACGCCGAGCTCCTTCTGGTCCTTCATGCAGAACGGACAGTGGTCGGTGCTGACGGAGCTGACGTCACCGGTGCGGATATACCGCCACAGCTCGTCCTGATGCCCCTCGGCGCGCGACCGCAGCGGCGTCGAGCACACCCACTTCGCACCTTCGAAACCCGCTGCACCCAAATGTTCTTCGAGTGAGAGGTACAGATACTGCGGACACGTTTCGCCGAAGACGTTCTGCCCGTTGCCGCGTGCGGTGGCGATCTGTTCCATCGCCTGCTTGGCCGAGACGTGCACGACATACAGTGGCGCGCCGGTCAACTGGGCGAGCATGATTGCCCGGTGGGTGGCCTCCTCCTCCATCTGCCACGGCCGTGAGACACCGTGGAAGTACGGCGAGGTCTGGCCGCGGGCGAGCGCCTGCTCGACGAGCACGTCGATGGCGATTCCGTTCTCCGCGTGCATCATCAGCAGCGCGCCGAGATCACCCGCCGCCTGCATCGCCCGCAGGATCTGGCCATCGGTCGAGTAGAAGACGCCGGGGTAGGCCATGAACAGCTTGAAGCTGGTGACGCCCTCGGCCACCAGTTCACTCATTCCCTTCAGTGATTCGTCGTTCACCTCGCCGATGATCTGGTGGAATCCGTAATCGATAGCGCATTGCCCCGCGGCCTTCTCGTGCCAAGCACCGAGCGTGTCCTGCACTCGCTCTCCGGGCTTCTGCACCGCGAAATCGACGATCGAGGTGGTACCGCCCCAGGCCGCGGCTGTGGTGCCGGTCTCGAAAGTGTCGGACGCCTCGGTGCCACCGAAGGGCAGTTGCATATGGGTGTGCCCATCGACACCGCCGGGGATCACATATTTGCCGGTGGCGTCGATCACGACGTCCGCGGATTGCGTGAGGTCGGCGCCCAACGCGGTCGCACCGGGTTGTAGAACGGCGATGATGGTTTCGCCGTCCACGAGCACGTCGAGCAATTGCGATCCGGTCGCCGAGACGACCGTGCCGCCGTGGATGAAGGTCTTTGTCATACGAGTCTCACCGGCCTCAGGGTGCTACCAACGGTCCATAGGAATCGGGGCGACGGTCGCGGTAGAAAGCCCACCGGTCGCGCACCGTCTTGATCAGGTCCATGTCGAGATCGCGGATGACCACTTCGGGGGCCGTGTCGGAGGCGACCTCACCGACGAACTTACCCTCGGGATCGACGAAGTAGCTGGTTCCGTAGAAATCGTCGTCGCCGTATTCGGCCTCGATGCCCACCCGGTTGATCGCGCCGATGTAGTACTCGTTGGCGACTGCGGATGCCGGCTGCTCCAATTTCCACAGATATCCCGAAAGGCCGCGCGAGGTGGCCGACGGATTGAATACGATCTCCGCGCCCGCCAAGCCCAGCGCCCGCCAGCCCTCTGGGAAATGTCGGTCGTAACAGATATAGACACCGACCTTGCCGACCGCGGTGTCGAACACCGGCCAGCCCAGGTTTCCCGGCCGAAAGTAGAACTTTTCCCAGAACCCGTTGACGTGCGGGATATGGTGCTTACGGTACTTGCCGAGATAGCTGCCGTCGGCGTCGATCACCGCCGCGGTGTTGTACAGCAGCCCGGGCTGCTCCTGCTCGTACACCGGCAACACCATGACAAGGCCCAATTCTTTTGCCAGGGCGGCGAATCGTTCCGTGGTCGGACCCGGCACCGATTCCGCATAGTCATAGAACTTCGCGTCCTGCAACTGGCAGAAGTACGGGCCGTAGAACAACTCCTGGAAGCAGATCACCTTCGCGCCCTGTGCGGCGGCCTGACGCGCATAGTCCTCGTGCACTTTGATCATGGACTCTTTGTCGCCCGTCCAGTTCGTCTGGACGAGCGCCGCTCGAACGATTCCCATGCTTTGTTATACTTCACTCTGATCCAATTCGGTTGTGTTACAAGATTGCGGAAACAGTTTCGTGGCCGTAAACCTCGATGCCGAAGATGGTTGCGGTCCGGTGTCCGAAGCAGAATGAGCGTGTGACAATCGAGCCCGCGACAACATCCCGCGCATCGAACAACAGCGCGGCGACCGCTCCGGCCGTTGTCTCACCGGCCGAGTTCACCGCGGATCTCGACGATCGCACCCCGGCGGGCATCGCCGCCGTCGTGAGCCGCCGGATCCGTTCCGGCGCACTTCAACCCGGCTCCCGACTGCCCACCGTCCGCGAAGTCGCCAGAGAGCTACGGGTATCACCTTCTACGGTGAACCAGGCCTGGCGGGCGCTGGCCGCGACCGGGGCGATCGTCGCCCGCGGACGAGCAGGCACCTTCGTCGGTCAACCCGAAACCGTACGGCACACCATCGTGACCGGCCGTTACCAGCGCCTGTACCCACCGACAGACAGTGCGTTCCGTGTCGATCTGTCCCGCGGCACCCCCGATCCGGATCTGCTCCCCGATCTCGCCGCCGCGCTGCGCGACATCGCCCGTCATGGTGACGGCGACCTGGCCGCCGACTATATGGGCGAGGCGGTGTTGCCCGACCTCGCCACCAAGGTGCGCACCGACTGGCCCTTTCGCGCCGAGCGTCTCGCCGTCCTCGACGGCGCACTCGACGCCGTCGATCGGCTGCTCACCACACACATCCGACTCGGCGATGCGGTCGCCGTCGAAGACCCGTGTTTCCCACCGTTTCTGGACCTCTTGGCCCGCATCGGCGCCCGCCCGATACCGGTTCGCATGGACGAATCCGGTTTACTACCGAGCGATCTGGCTCGCGCTGTCGGTCCGCATGCCGCCACCGCTGTGCTTCTGCAACCCCGCGCACAGAACCCGACCGGCGTTTCACTCACCTCCGGCCGGGTCCGTGAGCTGTCTGCCATCCTGCAGAACACCGCGACCCTGGTGATCGAAGACGACCACTCGGCCGGAATCGCCGCGGCCCCATTGCGCTCCCTCGGCAGCAGGCTGCCCCAGCGCACCGTGCACATCCGGTCGTTCTCGAAATCTCACGGCGCCGACCTGCGTCTCGCGGTGGTGGGTGGACCCGCCGAACTCCTTGATCCCGTCGTCGAACGTCGTATGCTCGGACCCGGCTGGACCAGCCGCCTGCTGCAACGCGTCCTGCTCAGCATGCTCGACAACGAAGATGCCATGCACGCCGTCGCCGCGGCCCGCGCCGAGTATCGAAGACGCTCGACCGAACTGCGCCGCGCGCTGTCCCGCAGCGGCATCACCATCGCCCGAAACGACGGCATCAACCTCTGGCTCCCGGTCGCAGACGAGAACGCGGCCATGATCTCGCTCGCCGCCGCGGGTATCAAGGTCGCCCCCGGGAGACCCTTCGAAGTCCGCGACCACCCCGTCTCCGACCACTTGCGCATCACCATCGCGGCCGTTACCGACAGCGATCTCGACTGGCTGACAACGGAATTGGCCGCCGCCACCACCGCCGCACCGACCTATCGGCGGGTCCGCCGGGCCTGAAAGCACGGCAACTAGGCCGGGTGCGCTCGCGGCCGATCGGCGCCGCAAAGCACCAACCTGCCACGCGCTGCGGGGTGAGATGAAATGATCGCCCGGAGCATCGTCCGGTGCGCAGACCGACAGAAGGAGATTCCGACCGGTGAGCAGCGAACTGCAGGCCCGAGAACTCGACCACATTCGGCGCAACCGGCAGCATCGCCGAATCGGCGTCCCCATGTTCGCGGTACGCCTGCTCGGCGTCCTGACCGCCGGGGCCGCGGTGGCGGTTCTCGCCGCGGGGGGCGTCTCGGCCGACACCGGGGTACGACTCGAAAAAGCAACAGGCGCGGGCTGTTCCGAGCCGGCAGCGGGCCAGCCCAACGGCAAGCAGTGGCAGGCCGAGCCCGGCATGGCCATCGATACCAGCGCCGGATACACAGCCACGCTGGAAACCACCTGCGGCACGGTGACTATCGCGCTGGAGGCCGCTCAGGCGCCGCGCACGGTCAACTCCTTCGCATTCCTGTCCGGCGAGCAGTACTTCGACCACACCAAATGCCACCGGCTGACCACCCAGGGCATCTTTGTGCTCCAGTGCGGTGATCCGACCGCCTCGGGCATGGGCGGCCCCGGCTACAAGTTTCCCGACGAGAACCTCGCGGGCGCGACCTACCCTGCGGGCACGGTCGCGATGGCGAACGCCGGACCCGGCACCAACGGCAGCCAATTCTTCCTCGTCTATCAGGACACCAGGCTGCCCGCGAACTACACGCCGTTCGGCCGGATCATCGGAGGCCTGGACGTGCTGGGCAATATCGCCGCCGCGGGTGTCCAGGACGGGTCGGGCGACGGCGCCCCTGCCACCGACGTGATTCTCGATTCGGTGACCACCGTCCGCAACTGAGTCCGAACGCCCACGAACACCGACAGCCCACCCGACCTCACGGTCGAGTGGGCTGTTCGCGTAGTGGCCGCGACTTACTGCGCGCTTCCGGACGACAGCAGGTTCATGATGGTCTTGACCAGAACCTCGGCCAGAAAATCCGATGCAGAACCGGACATGTGTGTACTCCTCATCTTCGAGCGACTTCTCGGCGGGTCGACCACCGCCCTCGAACTGAAACACGTTATGGCTTGTTCAGATCCACCAGTCCCACTGAGTGCGATCGCTATGGCCGTAGGAGGCCACGCTTCAGTCCAGGCGGAGCATGTCCGGCCACGCCTGCGACCACATCCGACGCGGCTGTTCACAACGCCAGATCGTGACGTTGCGAGTGACGCCCGGGTATCCCAGGCGAGCATCCACGCGACCGACCGGTGTCACGGTCTCGAAAATCGAGTGCAGGTCCATTTCGTCGCCGCCGACCCAGAGCACCGTCGTCGCGGCATCCGGTGGCGTACCGAAATAGCCGAAGCCGCGGTTGGGGCTGTAGATCTCAGGCAGCCCATAACGCTCGCGATCCACGTCCAGCGCACTCGCCTGCCAGTAGGAGTCGACGATGACGACCGCCTTCTCGCGCGCAGACTGCGGCAGTCCGTGGTAGGCGTCGGCGGTGGTCCGGCGCAGCTCCGGCCAGCCGAACTTGCCGTATACCGAGATCTGCAGCCCGGCCACGGCCTGACTGTCCACCGGATCGATCGTCGACTCGGATTTCACGGGCAACGAAAACACCACTACCGCAACCGAAATCGCGACGAGTGGAACGGCGACGAAGGGTCGCCAGCGTGCGGCGCTCTGCGTCCATCGCACCGCCCCTGCCGCCATGACGGCCGCGTAACAGCCAACGGCGTAGTACGGACGGCCATTGGTGATCATGAAAGCGACGGCGAGCAGGATCGGCAGCAGGCCGAGGAAGCGATACGGGCGCAACGGTTCCCAGCGAAACAGCGCCAGGACGCCCGCGACGAGCAACACCGCGCCGAACACCCCGGCCGCCGCGACGGCGAGCGGCAGCCAGGTATAGCGACCGCCGATCACGTCCTGTTCCGCGGCGACGACCGCACCGAGGCGCAGTTGCGGCCAGTCGTGACCGGCCTGCCAGATCAGGCTCGGCACGGTAGCCGCGGCCACGATTGCCGCACCCAGCCACAGCGCCGGGCGTCGCAACAGTTCTCGTGGACCACAGACCAACACACCGATCGCCACCGCGACCCAGAAGAACGGGATCAGCCATTTCACCTGCATGTCGATCGCGGTCACCACGGCCGCCCACACCAGGAGGCCGTCCTGGCGGGTGCGGACCCACCGGATCAGCAGCCAGCTGATCAGCACCCATAGCGCGGTGTCGATGGTGTTGGTGGCCAACTGGCTGCCCTGCACCAGCAGGAACGGCGAGGTCGCGTACGCGGTCGCGGTCAATAGCTGCGCGGTACGGGAGCCGCCGAACTCCCGCGCGATCTGCGCGCTGAGGAAGATCGCGGCGATCGTCACCAGCACTGCCGGAATCCGGAGTGCGATCAGCGATCCCGGTGCGATCAGATCCATCAGTCGTGCGATGGCGGGTAGCAGCGGACCCTGGTCGGCGTATCCGAAGGCGAGCCTGCGCCCGGCGGATACGAAATACAGTTCGTCACCGAAGAAGCCGTAGCGCCCGAGGGTCGCCAGCAACGCAATGGCCGACACCAGGGCGATCGCCGTGACACCCCCGAGCGCATACGGCTGCTGCGTCTCGGTTCCAGCACCTTCCCGCACCTCGCTTTCCGCCATACTAGTCATCGTCCTCCACCTTCCGCGTCGCCAAATCGAACAACCTCCTCAAATGCGCCGAGTACTTGCCCATGTCGAAATCCGGTTCCCGGATCGAGCGTCCCGCCGCGCTGTCGATGGAGTCGCGGATCGACTTGGCCATGATCACCACATCGAACGTGCCGAAAACCCCGATGTTCTGCCCCTCGCGCAGCATCTCCACCAGCGGCTGGAGCACCTCTCGCTCACCGTCCGGATTGGCGAACACCGACTTCCCTTCCGCATCACGAAGATTCACCACTACATCGGTCATCGCCGCGACGTAGTTCTTGTTCGCGTCGATGAACGCCAGATTCGAATCCACATATGCCAGAAGCCGATTGCGGGGCCCCTCGGCCGCGGCGATCACCGGAACCATGTACTCCGCGCCGGACACATACAGCTGGACAACCAACTGCATCATCAGATCGTCTTTGCCCTCGAAGTGATAGGAGATCACCCCTTTCGAGATGCCGGCATGCTTGGCGATCCGCGCCAAGGACGCCTTCCCGTACCCGACCTCCGAGATCACCTCCACTGCGGAGGCAATGATCTGCCGCCGCCGCGCCTCCTCGATAAAGGACCGCTGCTGGCCGGTCGGATTATTTTCTGGCCGCATGGCCAAATTTTAGCACGATCGGTCAGCGAGGGTGTCGCCACATCGCCCACAACGTCGAGCCGCCGCCGGCCACCCCGACCCGATCGACGACTGAGAAGCCGAAGCGCTCGTAGTAGAGAACGTGGTCCGGGTGGCCGGATTCCAAGTAAGCCGGGCACTGATCGGCGTCGCATTGATCCAGGCGATGTTGCATCAGCGCTCGCCCGTACCCGGCTCCGCGCACCTGCGGCTCGCTGCCGATCGCCGCGAGGTACCAGTGCGGCTCGGGCGGGTGGCTGCGCGTGAGGCGATGTCCACGCCGCCCGCGGCAAGGTGGTGGTGGCGTGTCATGGCCGCGAAGAAGCGAGTCAGGCCGTGTGCCCGTTTGTCCTCGCGCGACCACAACCAGGTCATGATCGGGTCGTTTCACTGGACGGCCTGACCTACGAAGTGATGGGTTGTGCCGCGCGTCCAGCCCGGATCACCATGCCGGACGAAGCCGGTCCAAGCGCCACGGACCTCAATGAGGAGTCCGGCCGGGCGCACACCGCTGAGCATCGGTGTACGGCGCCATGCCGCCGCGTGGCCGAGCAGGAACGGCAGCTCGATGCAATGGCAGGCACCGAACGGGCCTGCGCCGGGATGCCAATCGAAGCGGTACAGCCACGGTGGCTCGCCACGGTCGGTGAGCGACTTCGCCAGCTGCCGCGACGGCTCGTTGAACATCCGGTCTGTCACGGTCGCCACAGCATTCCGATCACCTGCGAAGAACGCTGCCGCCTCGTCGCGTGTGGTGCCCATGAGGATCTCGACCCGGTCCGCACCACGCCGCCCGACCGTCTCGACCGGATCGGCGGCGACTATCGTGCCGTCTGCGACGAGCTGGAACGGCGGTACCGGGTTGGTCGGGCCCGCCGTGCGGCGCGCGACCGCGCCTTGCGCTGCGAGCAACCGCGCCACCGGCACGTCGATGATCCGCTCGGCCCGGCCCGGACCGATCCCCAACTCCCGCAACAATATTCCCGCGATCTCCGATGCCACGTCGGGTGCTGCCGGGAGCATGCCGAGAGGCGCACTCTGCACGATGGCGCGGCGAAACAGACCCCGTGCACAGTTCCCGGACAGCAACGCCAGAATCGAGGTCGCGCCCGCGGATTGTCCTGCGACGGTGACCCGCTCGGGATCACCGCCGAAGGCGGAGATGTTCTCGCGCACCCAATTCAGCGCCGCGACAGTGTCCGACAGCCCCATGTTGCCCTCACACACCCCGGGCAGACGCAGGTAGCCGAGCGCGCCGAGCCGATAGTTCGCGGTCACCACCACGACTTCGCTCTGCGCCGCGAATTCCGCGCCGTCGTACCACGCCAGCCCACCCGAGCCGGTGAGGAATCCGCCGCCGTGCACGAACACCAGGACCGGATGGCCGCTGCCCGCGGGCGCCCACACGTTCAGCGACAAGCAGTCCTCCGACTGCGGTGCTGTGTCCGGCCCCATCACCCGCGCCAAGCGAGAGGGCGGCTGCGGCGCGGCCGGGCCGGGTGCGATCGCCTCGCGCACCCCCGGCCACGGCGTCGCGGCCCGCGGTGGCCCAAATCGTGTGGCACGAGCGAACGGTATGCCGAGGTAGGCGCCAACCTGTCCGTCGGAGACACCGCTAACACGGCCAGAGGCGATCTCGACGATCATCGCGCCACGAAGTACAGGCCGGCACCGTAGGCGTCACGCGCGGAGACGAAGAACCCGCCCGAGGCGGACCGCGTCTCGGTACCTGCGCTTTCCACAATCCCGCGGGCATGATGCACGTCGTCGACCTGGATGGTCATCGCAGCGAGGCAGGACCGCGCGACGAGGGATTCGCCGGGCAGTACATCCGACATGTCCGTGGCGCGAACCAGCTCCAACCGCACATCCTTTCGCTCCAGCACTGTGCGCAGACCCTCCGACCTGGAATCGGTTTCCAGCACCCGGCAATACCGCTCCACGACCGCGTCGAACTGATCGTCGGCGGCCACGATCAGCACGGCCGAGATGCCCCGGGCGCCGTTCGGGTGGTCGAGGTAGCGCGGCTGGTGCACATACCGCCTGGTGAGGTGCTGGGCGATGCCGATGTGGCCCTCGACGGTGGTGCGCGGATCGATGTGCAGGGAGCGGGCCCGCATGGTGCGGGTGCCCTCCTCGGTGTCGACATCTCGTTCCACATCGAGGACGCCCGAGGTGCGCAGCCCGGCGGCGGTCAGTGCACGGTCGACGCCCTCGGCGTTGTCGGTGTCGAAGTTGAGGATCTGGAAACCGTCGGCCATCGACTTGGTGCGCCACGGATCCGGCGCGGACTCGTCGACAATGCCGAGCAGCTCTATGTACGAGCCGCCGAACAACAGGCAAGCATTGGCCGTGCACCCCGGCTGTGGTGGCTCGCCCGGCCGCTCGCTGAGCAGGTGGCGAGAACGCGGACTCGCGGCGAAGCCGAAGGAGCGGTACGTACGTTCCAGTCCGTCGAGGTCGCGCGTCAGAATTCCGGTGTGGTGAAAGGCGTTGATGCTGTATGTCATGGGCCGATTCTGCGATCGCCGCGGCCAGCGAGACCCCCAGCACGAGGCGCTACGCCGGTATCCGACACTCACCTACCCTGGACCGGTGGAATCGGACACGCACCACCCACTCGACAATCTCGACCTGCAGCTACTGCACGCGCTGCAGATCGACGGGCGCGCATCGTTCAGCAAGATCGCCGAAGTACTCGGCGTCTCCGACCGCACCGTCGCCCGGCGCTATGAACGGCTGCGCGCCGCGGGAAAGCTGCGGGTGACCGGCGCGACCGACAGCGACCTATCCGGTGCGGCCCAGTGGGTGGTGCGGCTGCGCGTGCTGCCGCACGGAACCGAAGTCTTGGCCCGCGCACTGGCCCGGCGCCACGACACCGCTTGGGTCACCACAATGTCGAGCGGCACGGAGATCGCCTGTGTCTTTCATGTCCCCGACGGTGGGTCGGCACCACTGGCGGCGCTTGCCCGCCACCCACAGGTCCGCGACGTGTCCGCACAACAACTGCTGGCCCAACTGATGGACGGGCGTTGGCGTGGCCGCACCTCAGCGCTCACTGGCTCTCAGATCGATGCACTGCGGCCACCACCTGCGGACGAGGCTGCCAAGGTGTCCCTGATCGAGCTCGACCGCGCGCTGGTCCCGGCGCTCGCGGTGGACGGCCGCGCCACCTACCCCGACCTGGCGCGCAAGCTCGGCTGGTCGGAATCCTCGGTCCGACGCCGCCTGGAAGAACTGCGGCGCGCCCAGGTGCTGCGGCTCGACGTCGAAGTCGATCCCGTGGTGTTCGGCTACTCGACGCAATGCGTGCTCTGGCTGACCGTGGCGCCGGCCCATCTGATCGACGTCGCTCGCGCCCTGGCCACCGACGACGAAGTGGCGTTCATCGGCGCGATGACCGGTGTGCACAACCTGATCGTCATCACGGTACTGCGAGATTCGGCGGCCCTCGCCACCTACCTGACCGACCGGATCACCACAGTGAACGGCATCGTAGGCATGGAAGCGACACCGGTCACCTCCTATGCCAAACGGACCGCGCCCCGGCACTGATCGTCACACACCAAAAGGCCGCGCTCCCATGGAAAGCGCGGCCCTCGATCTCGACCTACAGGTACTGACCCGTATTCGACTCGGTGTCGATCGCGCGACTGGCCGAGGCGTTCTTGCCGGTCACCAGCGTACGGATGTAAACGATCCGCTCACCCTTCTTACCTGAAATGCGAGCCCAGTCATCGGGATTCGTGGTGTTGGGCAGGTCCTCGTTCTCGGAGAACTCGTCCACGATCGAATCGTAGAGATGCTGGATGCGCAGACCCGGGCTGCCGGTGTCGAGCACCGCCTTGATGGCGTACTTCTTGGAGCGGTCCACGATGTTCTGGATCATGGCACCGGAGTTGAAGTCCTTGAAGTACAGGACTTCCTTGTCACCGTTGGCGTAGGTGACCTCCAGGAAGCGGTTGTCCTCGCTCTCGGCGTACATCCGGTCGACGACCCGTTCGATCATCGCTCGGATGCACTTGGCCTTGTCGCCGTCGAACTCGGCGAGATCGTCCTGGTGTAGCGGCAGGAACTCGGTCAGGTACTTCGAGAAGATGTCCTGCGCCGATTCCGCGTCCGGCCGCTCGATCTTGATCTTCACGTCGAGACGACCGGGTCGCAGGATCGCGGGGTCGATCATGTCCTCGCGGTTGGAAGCACCGATCACGATGACATTCTCGAGGCCCTCGACACCGTCGATCTCCGACAGCAACTGCGGCACGACCGTGGTCTCCACATCGGAGGACACGCCCGATCCGCGCGTACGGAAGATCGAGTCCATCTCGTCGAAGAACACGATCACCGGCGTGCCTTCGGACGCCTTCTCCCGTGCCCGCTGGAAGATGATCCGGATATGGCGCTCGGTCTCACCCACGAACTTGTTCAGCAGCTCGGGGCCCTTGATGTTGAGGAAGAACGACTTCGCTTCTTTGGCATCTTCACCACGGGACTCGGCGATCTTCTTGGCCAGCGAGTTGGCCACCGCCTTCGCGATCAGCGTCTTGCCGCAGCCGGGCGGACCATAGAGCAGCACACCCTTGGGCGGGCGCAGCGCGTACTCACGGAACAGCTCCTTGTGCAGGAAGGGCAGTTCCACCGCGTCGCGGATCTGCTCGATCTGGCGACCGAGGCCACCGATGTCGGTGTAGTCGACATCGGGTACTTCCTCCAGCACGAGGTCTTCGACCTCCGCTTTGGGAATGCGCTCAAAAGCAAAGCCCGCCTTGGTATCCACCAAGAGCGAGTCGCCAGGGCGCAGCTTGCGAATGGGCGAATCGGGGTCGTCCATATCGTCGACCTCGGCGACCTTGGCAAGCGGACCCGCCAACCACACCACACGCTCTTCATCGGCGTGGCCGACGACAAGTGCCCGGCGGCCGTCGTCGAGGATCTCACGCAGGGTGCCGATCTCGCCGACCTTGTCGAAGTAGTTTGCCTCGACAACCGTCAGTGCCTCGTTGAGGCGGACGGTCTGGCCGTATTCGAGGGTCGTGGTGTCGATGTTCGGTGAACACGTCAACCGCATCTTGCGACCCGAGGTGAACACGTCGACCGTCTGATCCTCGTACACGCCGATCAGAACGCCGTATCCGCTCGGTGGCTGACCTAGCCGATCGACTTCCTCACGCAACGCGACCAGCTGCTGCCGCGCTTCCTTGAGTGTGTCCATCAGCTTGCCGTTGCGAATGGTCAGCGAATCGATGCGGGCTTCCAATTCCCGTGCATGATCCGGCGAATCGGCAAGTTGCCTTCGGAGTGCAGCCGCTTCGGCGCGTACCGCCTCGAGCTCTCTCCAGGCCGCCGAATCCGAATTCTCGATGGGGCTCATGTGCTGCTCCTCCCAGTCCCGGTCTATCAACGCTACCGGGCGTGAACTGTTCTCGCTTTCCGACATGGTTTCGTCGTGATCACATCTAGGCTGCGGCCAGCGGCCGGACGAACCATGTTAGCCTGCCCTAACCTGCTTCCGGCGACCTATTTCGCCGACTGAACCGAAAGGTTGCTGACGATGCTCCTTCCCGCCAGGACACTGCGCGTTTCCGTGGCTACCGCCGCAGCGGCCATCATCGTTACCCTCGGGCTGACCGCCTGTGGCTCCGACGACAAGTCCGACACCGCAACGGCGACAACCACCAGCGCGGTGGCCACCAGCACCGACCACGGTGCACACGGCGCCGCCACGGCGCCGACGGCCGACGAGTTGAAGGCGACCCTGGCGCTGATGGCCGACCCTGCCAAGTCGACTGCCGAGAAGACCGCGATCATCGTCGACGGCGACAAGCGGACCACCAATATCGACCAGATGAACCAGGCGCTCGCCGGCTACGGCACGCTCACCTTCGCCGTCACCGACGTCAAGGTCGAAGGCACCACCGCGACCGCACAGGTCGTCATCACCTCCCCACACGGAGCCGCCCCGGCCATGCCGATGACCTGGGAACACGTCGATGGCAAGTGGAAGCTCTCCGATGCCACTGCGTGCACCATGCTCGGCTTCGCCCAGGCGCCCTGCACGCCGTAGCGAGCACGGACCCGAGGCCGCCCTCGCCCGATACAACGGGACGAGGGCGGTTCTGTGTTCGATCGGTCATGTCGCTCGCTACATCAGCCCTTGGACGGCCTGCGCTGCGGCTTCGGCGTCACGGTGCCCTCGGCCAGGCGCCGTGCGCTCACCAGGAACGCGGTGTGACCCTGCATGCGATGTTCCGGCCGGACCGCAAGACCGACCACATGCCAGCCACGCACCATCGATTCCCATGAGCGCGGCTCAGTCCAGCACTCCTGCTCGCGCAATGCCTCCACGACTTTCGACAGCTGTGTGACGGTGGCCACATAGACGATCAGCACACCGCCGGGCACCAGTGCCTTACTCACCGCGGGCAGCGCATCCCATGGGGCGAGCATGTCGAGCACGACGCGATCGACCGGCGGACCGTCATAGGCCGCGACGTCCGCAACGGTCAGCGACCAGTTAGCCGGACGTTCGCCGAAGAACGTTTCGACATTGCGTACGGCGTGCTCGGCGTGGTCATCGCGGATCTCGTAGGAGATAACTTCGCCTTGCGGACCGACCGCGCGAAGTAGCGAACATGTCAGCGCGCCGGAGCCTGCCCCGGCCTCCAACACCCGCGCACCGGGGAACATATCGCCCTCGTGCACGATCTGCGCGGCGTCCTTCGGGTAGATCACGGCGGCGCCGCGCGGCATCGACAGCACATAATCGACCAGCAATGGGCGCAGCGCCAGATAGGGCGTGCCGTTCGTCGAGTTCACCACCGTGCCCTCGTCGGCGCCGATCAGGCTGTCGTGCTTGATCCCGCCGCGATGCGTGTGGAACTCCTTGCCGGGTTCCAGCACCACTGTGTAGAGGCGCCCTTTGGCATCGGTCAGCTGTACCCGGTCACCGGTGGTGAATGGCCCGGTCCGTCTGGCCGTCATGAATCTCCGTTTCGATCGGTCGATGCGGTCCTACAGTGTTGGCACCGGCGTGTCGGTACCGCCGGATAGCCTGCCAGGTATGCCAGTGCCCGTGACCACGCCCCCCGCCGACGCCGACCCGGCGCCCGTGCCCGGAGCGATGTCGGATCGCTCCCGGCCGGCATTGTCCCCTTCGCGCGCAATGGATTTCAAGCAGTGTCCACTGAAATACCGCTTCCGCGCCATCGATCGGATCCCGGAGCCGCCGTCGCGCACTGCCGTGCGCGGCACGGTGGTGCATGCGGTGCTGGAGGACCTGTACGGGCTTCCGGCCGCCGAGCGCGGGCCCGAGCGCGCCGCGCTGCTCGCCGAACCGGCCTGGGCCCGCGTGCTCGCCGAACAACCCGAAATCGCAGAACTCGTGGCCGACGCGGGTCTTGACGAATTCCTCGGCGAGGTGCGCGCACTGGTCGAAACGTACTACCGGCTCGAAGACCCGACCCGGTTCGACCCGGAATCCTGCGAGTCGAGAGTCGAGGTCGAACTCGACGACGGAGTACTGTTGCGCGGCTTCGTCGACCGCATCGATGTCGCGCCCACCGGTCAGCTCCGCGTGGTCGACTACAAGACCGGTCGCGCGCCGGGAGTGACGCAGGAGGCCAAGGCGCTGTTCCAGCTGAAGTTCTACGCGCTGGTCGTGCTGCGCACCCGCGGCATCCTGCCCACCCAACTACGACTGATCTACCTGGCCGACGAACAGCTGCTCACCTACGCCCCCGACGAGGACGAGTTGCTGCGCTTCGAACGCACCCTCTCCGCGCTGTGGCAGGCGATTCTCGAGGCGGGCCGCACCGGTGACTTCCGCCCGAGCACCAGCTGGCTCTGCGGCTACTGTGCCTACAAAAACCTGTGCCCCGAATTCGGCGGCACACCCCCGCCATACCCCGGTTGGCCGGATGGCGGAACCCGCGAATCAGTGGTCGAGACGCTGGCCGACGCGGTCTCCGAATGAGCGCCTACTTCGTGCGGAACGACAGCAGTGCAACTAGCGCGCCGCCAGGGGATCCGAGCACATAGACTGCCCCACTCAACACCAGCACGCCCACCATGTCTCCCGCGGCGGCCAGCAGATTTCGAATTCTCCACCAGGAGCGGCCCGTTTCGACGCCGACGTCCATCACTGTCCTCCGATATTCACCTGACACCGCAGTGCCCCAGACATCTTCCGATACTGTCGGCATCCAGTGTCGGGAATGAATCATGAACATTTCGTGAGCAATCGACCGCTGGTCACCGCGGCCGCACCCACCGACAAATGGCTGCGGCACGCGCCGGTCACACCGTGAAATTGTGGAACAGCAGCACCGAAAGAACGAGGCCGACAAGAAGATTCACCACAACAGCCGAACCGAAGACCGCAATCGGGCGCCAACCCGCTTCGCGCAGGCCGCGCAGCGAGAACTCCAGGCCGATAGATACGAACGCGAAGATCAGAAACCAGGTGCGCAGGTCGTTGATGATCATGATGTGGGCCGCACCGGTCTTCTTGTCCACCGACTGCAGGTAGAGGGTGCCGATAACGGAGGTGGCCACGAAGCCGATCACGAACTTCGGAAACCGCCCCCAGAACTGCCCGAGCGACGGCCGCGCCGCGCCCGCGCCCCGCTCCACCCGCAGGGTGAAGTAGGCAGTCAGCGCGATCGCGACAACGCCGATCAGTGCGTTCTGGGTGGTCTTCACGATGGTGGCGATCTGTAGCGCCTTCTCCCCCGCGATGGCGCCGGAGGCGGCGACGGCAGCCGTGGTGTCGATATTGCCGCCGATCCATGCTCCTGCCACGGCGTCCGACAGTCCGAAAACATCAGCGAGCCACGGCAATACGAAGATCGAAGGCAGCGCGAAAATGATCACCAGCGACGCGGCATAGGCGATCTGCTCACGTCGGGCCTGCACCGCGCCCGCGGCCGCGATTGCCGCGCTCACGCCGCAGATCGACACCGCGGACGACAGTA
Organism: Nocardia sp. NPDC051463; assembly: GCF_040681975.1. Taxonomy (NCBI): domain Bacteria; kingdom Bacillati; phylum Actinomycetota; class Actinomycetes; order Mycobacteriales; family Nocardiaceae; genus Nocardia; species Nocardia sp. NPDC051463. Next base: position 228,439 of record NZ_JBFBAB010000005.1, on the reverse strand, counting down.
GGGCACGCAGTTTGTCGTCGAGCCCGAGCCGACCGCCCAGCCACCAGGTGAAGGCGAACACCGAGGTGATCAGCAGCAGCGCCTGCAGGATCGATGGACCCGCGGCGGTCATCAGAATCTTCAGGTTGATCGATGCGCCGAGCAGCACCACACCGGTCTTGATGAAGAACTCGGTGCGGAAGCCGGCCGAAATCCGTTCGCGCAGGTCGAGTTTGGCGAGTATCCCATTACCGAGCAGGCCGATGGCGATCGCGTAGACCGGGAACTCGATAGACCTGGCAACCCGCTGGAGCGGAGTGTCGAGGGCCCAGCGCGGCACATGGGTGTCGACGTAGCGGGTGAGCGCACCGAGCAGGACGACGACGGCAATGCCTGCCACCACCTCCGTCACCGTCGGGCGGGCGATCGCCTGCAGCGCAGCGGTTTCCGACCGCAGCGGGGCACCGGTGTCCGGCTGCGCAGGGGCGTCGTTTGTCGCCGCAGGCTGCTCGGTGTCGATCGTGGTGTCATCTTCGGCTGCCGCAGGTACATCGGCATCGACCTCCGACATCACGGCACCAGCCAATCCGGGATGACGCCGCGGAGAACCAGCGCAATGAGGGCCAGTCCGACAATTGCCGCCAACCAGTCCTCACTCCACGCGAATGTGCTGCCCGAACGTTCCTCAGGCGGTGTCTGTGACACGGTGTGCTCCTTGCGTTCCTCATCGAAAGGCCGCACGATAGCAACGTTCGAAGAGGCAACACACCGGTTGCGTTCACCGTGAATTAATCACCCGGACAAGACAAAACGACCGCGTGTGTCCGCAAGACACCCGCTCACGGCCCCGAACGCTCGGCAACTCGGACGCACCGAACGGCCGATGCGATGGCGACGAAATCGCGCGCATCGGCCATTCTCGGGCAGCAAACACGACCCAGACCGCACCCACGCCCGATCGAGGCGCCTCAGAAGGCGCGGCAGGACCGGATATCGGTGGCGAGAATCGCCTTGGCACCCAACTCGGCCAGCTGATCCATGACCTCGTTGCCCTGCTTACGCGGCACCAGGGCACGAACAGCGACCCACCCGGGATCGGTCAGCGGCGAGACCGTCGGTGACTCCAGACCCGGCGTGATTTGTACCGCGGCGTCCAGGAGCTCCTTCGGGCAGTCGTAATCCAGCATCAGGTACTGCTGTGCGAACACCACGCCCTGAACGCGCGCGATGAGCTGGTTGCGCGCGCGGTCCTTCTGATCGGAGCCGGTGCGTTCGATCAGCACGCCCTCGGAATCGCACAGCGTCTCACCGAAGGCAACCAGATTGTGCTGACGCAGCGTGCGCCCGGAGCCGACCACATCGGCAATGGCGTCGGCGACGCCGAGCTGGATGGAGATCTCGACCGCGCCGTCGAGGCGGATCACCTCGGCCTCGATGCCGCGGGCACGCAGATCGCTGAGTACCAGGTTCGGGTAGGAGGTAGCGATGCGCTTGTCGTAGAGTTCCTCGACCTTCCATTCGCGACCGGCCGGGGCCGCGTAGCGGAAGGTGGAGCGGCCGAAGCCGAGCGAGAGCCGTTCCTGGACGGTGGCACCGGAATCCAGCGCGAGATCGCGACCGGTGATGCCGAGGTCGAGCTCGCCCGACCCGACGTAGATGGCGATGTCCTTGGGCCGCAGAAAGAAGAACTCCACCTGGTTGGCCGGATCGAGGACGGTCAGGTCGCGGGAGTCGGTGCGCTTGCGGTAACCGGCCTCCGACAGGATCGAGGTGGCGGATTCGGACAGGGCGCCTTTATTGGGGACTGCGACGCGCAGCATGGGGAGGGTGTCCTTTCGGAAGGGAGAAACTACGGAATCCGGCGACCGTCACAGATGTCGGTACACGTCTTCGAGCTTCAATCCGCGGCCGACCATCAGCACCTGGACCCAATAGAGCAGTTGCGAGATCTCCTCCGCGAGCGACTCGTCGCTCTCGTGCTCGGCGGCGAGCCACACTTCACCGGCTTCCTCGAGCACCTTCTTACCCTGGCTATGTACGCCTGCGTCCAGCGCAGCGACAGTCCCCGACCCCTCGGGGCGGGTAACTGCACGGTCCTGGAGCTCGGCGAACAGGGTTTCGAAGTTCTTCACGAGAGGTCATTCTTTCAGACCCGCACGCGGGCCCGTTGCCGTGGTCCGCGCGCACCGCTACGCCACCCGTGATCTCCGCCGACCGCCAGCTGCCCGGCAGGGCACCGGCGGCGACAGCCGACCGGACCCGTCATCCGCGTGTGCGCGTCACCGCACAGGTCACCGATGAGGTCCGGCCGCCGCCACACCACGACGGCCGGAGCATCGGAACCGGCCTGATCACGCGCCCGCGAGCAGCGCCTCCAGATCAGCGACAGCCGTGCGCAGATGGTCGGCGAAGGCATGCATCTCGTTAGCTACCGCGCGCGGCGTCGCGAGGTACAGATTCCACCGGTCCGGCAGCAGCACGTACGCGACGCCGATGCACTTGGGACTGGTGGACCCGAAACCGAAGTAGCGGATGTTGACCGACGGCGCCGAGCTGGTGCTCAGATAGTCGTCGCGCATGATCGTCCAGCCGGGACTGTCGTAGAGCGCGATCGGCGCCTCGACGCCGAGTTCGACGCCGCGGCGGCGTTGAATCCACTGCAGCTCCCAGAGGTGCTGTTCGGGGGCGTCTCCCGCCTGGCACTGTTTGGCCCGCTCGACGTGTGCGGCCGCCGCGGCCCGTGCTGCGGTCACCCGGTCGGCGGCAGCGGTCGCGGGATCCTGCATAGCGTCGACGAAGGCCACCAGCTGCGGGGTCACCACCCGCATCGCCTCGGTGCGGCCGTTGCGGTATTGGCGTGTCGCGATGGATTCGTAGGTGGCGCCGGTGAGACCTTTGCTGCGGCGATGGGCCAGCTGATAGCTCAACTGCGCGAAGGCATCCGGCGAGATGCCGAGCTGCTTGGCCCGCGCGGTGCCGAAGTTCTCGAAAGTGACTGTGGTGGTGGCATTCTCGGCGGCATACCGAGAAAAGGCCGCACCCGCCGCCGCGATATCGCCACGCTGGGCGGCGTCGAGCACGAACTCGATCGGTTCGACCGGGGGCAGCCCCTGTGGCTGTGCGCCGGACCGGTCGGCATGCTCTTGCGCGGGCTTTTCCAGCAGCGTGTCGACGAACGACAGGATGGTGGTGCCGTCCAACCCGCAGTGCTCGATATTGATGCCGGCCTGTCCGTCGCCGAAGACGATGAACGACACGGCCTTGTCGAACCACCTGTTGGCGCTGTCGCCGTGCAGCAGCTGATCGCAGGCCTGCAAGTCGTCGCGCGGGGTGAAGTCCTCCAGACACAGGCAGAACAAAGCGGTCTCGATGGTGTCCAGCGCCGCGATGTTGACCGGGTCGGCGCGCAACCCTTGTCTGCTCGCCGCCCATTCGGCGCGCGCCTTGGTGGTGAGATGCCCGACCGCGGTGTCGGTGCGGGCCGAGCGCGCGCCCGCCTTCAACACCTCGCGCAGACCGTCGGCGAGGTCGTCGAGCGAGTACGGTGCGCCGTCGGGCCCGATCACATCCATCCGGAACATGCTCCCGCGGAAGAACACGACGATGTGCCCGGCCTGCGAGGGCCCCGGCCATTCCGCGCTGTAGGGCACCCGTACGGAATCCTGTTCCGCGCCGGGAATCCGCGTTTCGGAGAACAGGTATTTGTGCTGCCACATCGTCAGCATCTGCCCGCGCTGGGTGGCGGGCGGGACGTCCTCGACGTCCAGCGCCAGCTTGTAGTCGACGGCGGCCGCGACGATCCCCGCCGCACGCTCCACCTGACCGGAAGCGGTCGAGGTGGCCAACGGTGTGTCGTCACGGAAGAGGAAGAAGAAGTTGGCGTTCAAGGCGATTCGATCGCGCCTGCCGAGGTAGCGCGACGGCCAGAACAGGTCCAGCCAGCTCCCGACGCCCGGGGTCGCGTCGTATTCCGCCAGCGCGGCGTGCAGAGTCCGGCCGGGGCCGTCCGCGCGGAGCAGGTCGGCGACAGCCGCCTCGGTCGTGGCGATTTCATCGGCGGTCAGCAGCGGTGCGCACCATGCCAGGAATCGGGCGCAGCTGTCCTCCAGCGTCGGCAGCGGCACCCGGGGCAGGTGTTCGTCGGCGGCGAAGGTGCGTTGACTCAATGCAGTTCCTCGGGGTCGGCGGGTTCGGTTAGTGGGCGGGAGAGGTACAGGTTGGCGTAGAGCCAGCCTTCGGCTTCGTGATCGGTGGTGTCGATGCCATTGTCGGACAGGGTATTCAGCACCTGCGTGCGTTCGGCGTCGGAGGCGAACCTGCGTTGCTCGAAGATGCCGGGCGCCTGCTCGGTGCGGTAGCCGAGCGCAGCAAGCTCCGCGGCCATCGGCTCGAAGCTGAACATGCGCAAGACGAAGTGTGCCATCCACGGCCGCCGGTGTGGGTGCGCGAGCACAACCCGGGACAAAGTCTTTTCGGTGACGTAACCGATACAGCCGGTGGACACGACGATATCCGCGGTCGCCAGGATGGCACGCTGCTGCTCGGTCGGGTCTGCGGCCTCCAGGTCGGCGTGCACGGTGTCATGCAGGAATCCGGCGGCGTCGGCATAGGCCAGGGCGGGCCCCGCGGCGTCCATGCCGATGAAGCGAACCTCGGACAGCCGGTCCTGCGCGGCCAGCCGCGCCCGATCGCTGGCGATGAGGGCGGTCTGGTCGCTTGCGGCCCGCCGGTAGTGCTCGGCGAGTTCGCCGATGGTGGTGTCCAGGCGCAGCAGTGCCGCATTGACGCCGTAGGAGCAACCGATGTCGAGCACCGTCGGGGTGCTGACCCGCACCGAGGCGCAGTACTCTCGAATCTGTTGCTGGAAGAACGGTTTCGCCAGGTCCGGAATCCGATAGTCGAGTTCGGCCATCCGGGCGTAATAGTCGCGGGGATCGGGACGGGTGTAGATATCGTCGAAGGAAGCTTTCCCGGTCGTGTGTAACGGCACTGGCACTAGTTCGTTCCTCTCGGGTCGAGCTCTGCACTGCCCAGGCAGCGTTCTTGTACTCAGTCGAGCAATCGGTCACCTCGCACGGCATCGGCCGCGGCGGCCAGGTGGTCGGGCAACACCCGCCCGAACAGCTGGCGGGTGCGCTCCACAGTGCCGATGACACCGGGACGATTCGTGTAGGCGAAGATCGCCGAATGTCGCTGCGTCCCGCCCTCGACCGGCGACACCCGGTGCAGCGAGAAGCGGCCCTTGAACAACTGCAGATCGCCGGGCCGCAGGTCCAGTCGCCGGATCAGCCGTGCTCCCGCGCCGGTGAGCACCTCACGCACGTCGTCGAGGTTCTCGGCGTCGGTCGCGCGGATATTGGGGCAATACTCGAAAACACCGCCCGCCTCGGCGGGTTGGGTCAGCATGCTGACGGTGAATTCGTTGGTGTCGAAATGCCACGGGTGCGACATTCCGGGCGCGACGACATTCAGACAGAGTCCGGCCAGCGGATCGGCGAATTCGTGCAGTTCGGTCAGCCCGAAACAATCCGCGACGAACCGTTGGAACACCGCGCTGGTGTAGAGGCGATGGATCAGCGCGTCGACCGGGATGCGATCGCGCGGCACGAAAGCATTTCCGCGGGTGAGCACAATCCGGCCCGGATGGTCTTCCGGCAGTTCGGTATCCAGCGGAATGTTGTAGGCATTCACCCGCTCGACCTCGTAATACGCCTCGGGCGCTATGGCCTCCCCCTGCGCACGCAGCGTCTCGATCAGCTCCGGTCGAATGAATTCCCGCAGCACAGTGCAGCCGACCTCGGCCAACTCCGCGCGCGCCCGCGCCACCGCATTCCGCCAGGAAGACCCCCCGGGGTCCACGAGCGAATATCGTGCCGTATCGACGATTTCATCCAGCACTCCCGTCGCTGCCATGGCGTAATCTTGGTGCAGCATTCGCAGACACGCCCGGGATTCGGAAAGATTGCCCGTGACTACGGTCACAACTATTAGCAGCACTCATTTGTGTTGCAGCACAGTAAATCTCACTAAGACTCTCCAGGCAGCGGCGACGCCTACCCGTCGGTCACAATGACGTCGGCCGAATTGTTGTGACGCAGAACAAGATCAACGCGGTCGGAATCTGCCGAACCCGCTGTCGCGTCACGCACGCACAGTGCGTCCTGCAGATCACCGAGAGTCAACCCGATCAGCGAATCACGGAACACGCGGCCCGGCAGCTGCGGCACCGGAATCTCGCACGGGATCACGATCACCGCGCAGCCCGCGGCCTGGGCGGCACGCGCGCCGGTCGGCGAGTCCTCGATGGCGATGCAGTTGCGCGGGTCGACGCCGAGCAGCTCCGCGGCGCGCAGATAGATGTCGGGTTCGGGTTTGCCGTTGGCCACCTCGTCGCCGCAGACCGACGCGTCGAAGAAGTCACGGCCGAGGGTGTCGAGCCCGAATTCGGTGAGCGAGCGTTTGGTGTTGGTGACCAGTGCCGTGGCAAGTCCCGCCGTCCGCACCAGAGCCAGCGCGTCTTTCGCGCCGGGACGCCATGGAATCGGGCCTGTCATCAGCTCGGCCACCCGCCGCTCCAGGAACTCGGCCGCGGCGCGAACAGCAGTGGCTGTGTGCGCGATACCGAGACCATCGAACATGATGCGCAGCGCATCGGGCCCCGAAGCGCCTATCAATGCGTGCCGCAGATCCTGGGTCATCTCATGGCCGTGCTCGCGCGCCAGCTCACGGACACCGACATCCCACAGCTTCTCCGAGTCCAGCAATGTGCCATCCATGTCCCACAGCACAGCCGCCGAGCGAGTGGTCATCAAACTATCCCCTTCCTGACGCCGACCATGAGCCCGAACCCGCGGTCAGCGAGCCGTTTCCGTGTCGAACCATCGGGAACTCGGCTCCATGTTCGGAATCAGGAGGCAATATCTGCTATTACCTGCGGGGAGGCGGAGTCGGGCGACTCCGCGATAGTACAACTCATCCCGATTCTCGAAGCACTCGCTTCGGTCGGACTCCCGTCGGTCTGGGCGTGAGCAATCGCACTTCCGGACAAAACCGCGAATACGGCCGTCATCAGACCGGTCATCACGCGTCGGATCTTCACAGCAATCCCACCCGTTCGAGGCTTGATGCCAAGCCTCCGACATCGTAACCAGAGCCGCCAGTCCAACCGAACCGATACTGCCGCAAGGAAACTCACGTCCGCGACCACCCTCCCCCAGCACCCCACCTAGGTCCCGGACGCGGAGACCAGCATTCGCTGCCCGTCGGGGACAACCTGGATCCATCGGTTCTCGACCCTCGTCTCGCCGGTCGTCATAACGTACGTCAGCGATGCGACCGCTCGGTTCTCACCATTCGGCGTGACCGGACCCACACTCACCGATCGCACCGAACCCCAGAACCTGGTGTAGGCGTCATAACCTCCGGTCTGGGCCTGATAGGCGGGAGACAACTGGGACCAGGCGGCGCCCACATTGCCGGGCAGCATCCCGTAGTAGCCCTGGATGAATTGCGCGATCCGTTCGGGCGTCGGCGGCCCGAACGGCGTAGAGGTGATGGTGGTGGCCTGCGGGCGGGTGGTGGTCGGTTTGACCGATGAGCTCGGCGTGACCGAGGCCGAGGACGGAGCGGTCGTCGGCTGCGATGCAGCGGACGGCTCCTGCTGAGCGGGCCCGATGGCGTTCGTCGACGGGTCCGCGGAGTTTTCCGCAGTGCCAGAGCGGGCGGCACCGGTCGGCGACCCGGCGGTCGGGCCGTCGGTGTCGTCACGGTTGGTCGAGGCCACGATCAGGCCGACCACGATGAGCACTGCGACGACCGCGATAGCCGCGACAGCAAGCAACCGCCCGCGCGACTGACTGTCTGCGGTGCCGCCGGGCAGCGTGCCGCCCGAGCGGCTCGGCAGCGCAGCACCCGACACCACGGCGGGGGCAATCGTCTCGGCGGCGCCGCTGGCATTGCCCGCCCCTGCGACGCCATCGGAGCCAGGGGCGGCCAGCACCGTCGTCACGTCCGCACCCGGAGCCGGCAGCGTCTTCGTCGGTGCCGGTGTCAAGGCCGGGATACGGCCCGCGGCAACGGCTTGCATGGCCTCCTGCGCCTCGCGCATGGTGGGGCGCGCATCAATCGTCGGCGCGAGCAGCCGCAGCAGCACCGGTCCGAGCGCGCCGGCCTGCTTCGGCGGCGGTATCTCCCCGCGCGCCACCGCATGCAGCACCGCCAACGCGTTGTCGCCCTCACCGAACGGCGGCGAACCCTCGACCGCCGCGTACAGCGTGGAACCGAGCGCGAATACATCGGAGGCCGCCTCGGGATTCTCGCCGCGCGCCACCTCCGGCGCCAGGTAGGCCGGTGTGCCCGCCAGGAAACCGGTCGCGGTGACAGTCACATCGCCGACCGCGCGGGAGATGCCGAAGTCGGTGATCTTCACCGTTCCGTCATCGCCCACAAGGAGATTCGCCGGTTTCACGTCCCGGTGCATGATGCCCGCATCGTGCGCGGCGGCCAGCGCACCGGCGGCCTGGGCGCCGATCTTGGCCACTTCCATCGGCGTAAGCGTGCGTTTGCCGGACAGTTTCGCCGCCAGACTCGGGGCGTTCATGTACTCCATCACCAGCCACGGCTGGCCATCCTCTTCGGCGACATCGAAGACAGTGATCGCATTCGGATGATGTAGGCGGGCCGCGATCCGACCCTCCCGCATCGCCCGCAACCTGGCCTCGATGGCGGCAGACTGCGACAGACCCGGCGCGAGCAGCAGTTGCTTCACCGCGACGGTACGGCGCAATCGGACGTCGGTCCCCCGCCACACAACCCCCATCGCACCGGTACCGATCGGATCCGTGATCCGATACCGTCCCGCGATCAACCGATCCGAGGTCATGGTGTTGTGCCCCTCCTGCTTGCCCGCCGAGTCGTCCAGCACTCCGCGCGTAAGCGGAAATCGTCCAAAATCCTACGCGCTGAAGTACATCAGCACCCGAATACAGCAGGACGACGGCATCCGCCGACTGCTTCGGATGCAGTTGCAATGCTCCCGACAATGTCATACCCAACTGACATACATCCACCGTCGTGGGCGTACTCCTACGAATCCGCAGGTCACCGCAGGCCCTGTCAGCAAAACAGTCCGGCGCGCCCCGGCTACGGAATTTCCCGGGACCGGCCAGGACCTGCACCGCGATCGCATATTTCGAGGCAATCACGACAATAGCCGGTCGAACGGCGCTGCGGCCCTATGGGATCCGATGCGTTGAGAATCACACCATCCCCTTCGGTCCGATCACAGAGAACGGCGCTGCACGGCGGCCGGGCCTCGCCCGGCGTGGCTGTCGCCGGACGCCGTGACATAGGGCGTCCGACAGCGGTCGGACGGCGATTCGCCCCTGCCCGCGGACGCGGGTGTACGGGCCGACTCGGCTCGACGACGCCCGCCGGCGAGCACGGGTTCGCGATTCGGGCGGTTGTCGTCGTCATCCTCGGCGTAGCGCACCGGCCGCAGGTCCGCTTCGGCGGCGATGGCCGGCCTCCCAGCGCGCCGACTGCTGCACGCCCGCGCGCTGTCGGCTCGCACCGACACCGATCGATCCGGTGCCTGGGCGGTGGCCGGGCGAATCGCGAGCCGAGTCGACCGACCGCAGACGCCACCCAGGTGCGTAAATTGTTCCCAGCGCTTTCCCGCCTCGGAACGACGCGCGGAACTAGGCATTCTTCGGCGTCGCGACTTCTTGCGTGCATCGCCACACCCACCGCAGCAATGGCTACGACCCGAAAAGTTACTAGCGCGCCCCGACGCAACTTCACCGAACATGCGCTGGTCACGATGGGATGGGACGCCGCCGACTGACCGCGTCGATTCCTCCTGTACTGCAGCCAACTATGAAACGCTGAATTCTATGACTCGTGCGGCTCCGAAGAACATGGAATGGATCCCGGGCGGGACTTTCTGGATGGGCTCCCAAAGCTTCTATCCGGAAGAAAGCCCCATTCATCGGGCCACCGTAGATGGCTTCTGGATGGATACCCATCAGGTAACAGTGGCGGAGTTCCGGCGGTTCATCAAAGACACCGGATACGTCACCACCGCCGAGACACCGCCGGATCCGGCGCAACACCCCGAAGCAGACTCGTCGTTGCTGGTGCCCGGTTCCTTGGTGTTCACCTCCACCCCAGGACCGGTGCCGCTCGACGACTACCGGCGCTGGTGGTCGTTTACGCCGGGTGCGGATTGGCGCCATCCGCAGGGACCCGGCAGCACTCTCGATGGACGGCAACGCCATCCGGTCACCCACGTGTCCTGGTTCGACGCCTCGGCCTACGTCCAGTGGGCCGGTAAGGAACTGCCGACCGAAGCAGAGTGGGAATTCGCCGCCCGGGGTGGCCTCGACCGGCAGCCGTTCGTGTGGGGCGCCACGCACGAACCCGGCGGCAGGCGCGCGGCCAACGTCTGGCAGGGCCGTTTTCCTTGGGAGAACCTCAATGGGGACGGCGTGGCGGGCACGTCGCCAGTGGGTCGGTTCCCGCCGAACGGCTACCGACTCTGCGATATGGCGGGCAATGTGTGGGAGTGGACGGTGGACTACTACACCGCCGACCACTCCGAGGCGGGCAAAACCGTGGCAGCGGCAGCTGCCTGCTGCATTCCCGCCAACCCACGCGAGGCGGTCGCACCCACGCCCGAACCCGGCGAGTCCTACGCGCGTCGTGTGATCAAAGGCGGCTCCTACCTGTGTGCACCGAACTACTGCCTGCGATATCGCCCGGCGGCGCGTCAGGGCCAGACCGAGGAGACCTCCACATGCCACATCGGCTTCCGATGCATCGTCAGACCGTGATAGCCGAAGCCTCTCGACACAAGTTCGGTCGGGGAGAAGACGGCTTCGGCTACCGGTCCTGTCAGGGTCTGGCAGCGGTCACTCGCGGGAGAGCATCGCGACAGCTTCACGTTCCAGGTCGACGTAGGGTTCGCCGCTGACATCCACGGCCACCCGCTTCAAGGTGCCACCGGTGAACGCCCACGGAGCGGATCCGGGGTAGTCGTCAGTGACCGATTCCCCACTGTCACGGCCGGCGTGCAGCCCCTCGCCGGCGATACTGAACTTGCCGGCCTGGGTTTTGATGCGTCCCGCACCGACCTCGCGATCACCGTAGTACAGGCTCACGACGCCGTGCGCGGTGCCGGGCGGATCCTCACCGTCCTTCTCGAACGAGGCCGCCAGGATCAGGTTCTCCCCGGTCGGCAGGTCCTCGGACGCACTGATCTTCTGCTCCTCACTGCCGAGGAAGTTGTAGACGTAGTGCAACCGATTGTTCTTGACATAGAGGGCGTGCCCACCGAACCGGCCGCCATGGGAGAACAGCACCCCGGTCGCGCCGGGTTCTGGGATGTCGACGAGCGCGCCGATCGAGTACGAGCGGTTGCGGATGTTGACCGCGACAGACTCGGGCACCTCGGCTCCACCGGGACGGTAGACGTACCGGTTGCGGGGCGGCGCAAGCTGTGGGCGCGGGGTGGTGACGATCTCGACGGCAGCGCGATCGTCGAGCGGCAACGCCTGGTTCGCACCTGCGTCGTGGAACCACAACCCGACCAACTCGGCGAGCCGCACGGGCTCCTCGGCGGCAAGATCGCGAAGTTCCGATCGGTCCTCCTGGCAGTGGTAGAGCTCCCAGGTGTCCTCCGGGAAGTGGCCCCAGCCGCTGATCGCCGGATGGGTGGTGACGGCCTTCCAGCCGTCGTGCCAGATACCCCGGGTGCCCAACATCGAATAGAACTGGGTGCGCTTTGCGCTGGGGATGGTGGCGGCGTCGAAGCTGTAGCGCATGCTCACACCCTGCAGGGGATGCTGGGTGTATCCCTTCACTGTGTCCGGGAGTTCGATGCCGATGCAGTCCAACAAGGTCGGGACCACGTCGACCGCGTGGTGGTACTGGTCGCGGGTCTCGCCCCGCGCTTCGATCCCTGCGGGCCACGAGAATATGCACGGGTCGGCGGTGCCACCGTTGAACGAGTAGCGTTTCCACATCTTGAACGGGGTATTGAAGGCCATCGCCCACCCGTTCGGATAGTGGTTGTAGGTCTTGGTGCCACCCAACTCGTCCAGTTTGGCGAGATTTTCCGCCAGATCGTCCGCTACACCGTTGGCGAACTTGTTCTCGTTGACCGACCCGGTGGGACCGCCTTCGCCGCTGGCGCCGTTATCGGAGACCACCACGATGATGGTGTTGTCGAGCTGCTCGATGTCCTCGAGATAGTTCAGCAGCCGACCGATCTGGTCGTCGCAGTGCGACACGAATCCCGCATACACCTCGGCCATCCGGGCGAACAGCCGTTTCTCGTCGGCGGAGAGGGTGTCCCACGGTTTGGTGTAGTCCAATGCCGGGAAGGGCTCCCCGTCGGGGCCGCTACGGGTCTCGGGGGTGCCGATCGGGTTCAGCGGCGGCAACTCGGTGTCGGCGGGGACCAGACCCATCTCCTTCTGGCGAGCCAGAATCTGCTCCCGCATTGCCTCGTAGCCGGCGTCGAACCGGCCGCGGTAGCGGTCTGCCCATTCGCGGGGCACCTGGTGCGGGGCGTGGGCGCAGCCCGGCGCGTAGTACAGGAACACCGGCCGGTCCGGGGCGATCGCCTTGACGTCTCCGATGAAGTCGAGGGCCCTGTCGGTGATGTCGACGCTGAAGTGGTAGCCCTGCTCCGGGGTGGCAGGCTGCTCGACGGGATGGTTGTCATGGACCAGGTCGGGATACCACTGGTTCGTCTCGGCGCCGAGGAAGCCGTAGAAGCGCTCGAATCCGCGGCCGATCGGCCAATTCCTTTTGGTGGACGCCAAATTCATCTCGTCCTCGGCACACAGATGCCATTTGCCGACCATCGCGGTGGAAAACCCTTGCTCGACCAGGACCTCGGCGAGGGTGGCGCATTCCGGCGGGATGTGCCCGTTCGCGCCGGGAAAGCCGACTGCTGCCTCGCTGATGCATGCCATGCCGTTGGTGGTGTGGTTGCGGCCGGTCAGCAGGCAGGATCGGGTCGGGGAACACAGCGCCGTGGTGTGCCACTGGCCGTAGCGCAGACCGTTGGCCGCGATCCGGTCGATGTTCGGGGTGTCGATCGGGCCGCCGTAGCAGCCCAGGGCCCCGAACCCCACGTCGTCGAGCACGATGTAGAGCACGTTCGGCGACCCCGGTGGTGCCTTCGGTTGTTCGTACGGACCCCAGTCGGGGATCGAGTCGCGAATGTCGAGATTGACGAGACCTCTGAATGGCTTGGCCATTGCCTGCTCCTCGTACGGGGGATCCCCCTCTTCGTCCACTACACCACCGGCGAACCCACTTGAACAGTGCCGTTAGCGCAGGTAACCATGCGTAGCGGGACCCATCTCGAAGCCTGCTGGAGACAACTCCCGACGATGTGGCACACCGAAAGCTCTGCACAAACGATCACCAGGATCCAGAACCTGATCCAGGTCGAGACCGATCGGTTCGAGCGCGACGTGACCGAATCAGCTACCTATCGATCCGGTGTTGCGGCAGCGGTAGGACCCGATCAGGCGTTGAAGTACTTCGCTTCCGGATGCAGCAGCACAAACGCGTCGGTCGACTGCTCCGGATGCAACTGCAACTCCTCGGAGAGAACCACTCCGATCCGACCGGCTTCCAGCAGGTCCACCAGCTTCGCGCGGTCTTCCAATTCGGGGCAGGCGCCGTAACCGAAGGAGTAGCGGGCGCCGCGGTAGCCGAGTTTGAAGTAGTCCTGCACATCCGCCGGGTCGGATTCGGCGACCGAGTGCCCGTCCAGCACCAACTCTTCGCGGACGCGGCGGTGCCAGTACTCGGCCAGTGCCTCGGTGAGCTGCACACCGATGCCGTGCACCTCGAGGTAGTCGCGGTAGTTGTCGGCGGCGAACAGTTCGTTGGCGAAGTCGGCGATCGGCTGCCCCATGGTGACCAGCTGGAACGGCAGTACATCCACCTGACCGGTCTGGGTCGCTTGTTCGCGGGAGCGAATAAAGTCGGCGATGCAGAGGAAGCGGTCGCGCTGCTGACGCGGGAAGGTGAACCGATACCGTTCCGCCGCATCCGGACTCGGCTCGGTCAGCACGATGACGTCATCACCCTCGGACACTGCGGGGAAATATCCGTACACCACCGCGGCATGCTGCAGCACGCTCTCGGTGCTGAGCCGGTCGAGCCAGTACCGCAGCCGAGGCCTGCCCTCGGTCTCCACCAGCTCCTCATAGCTCGGGCCCTCGCCGCCGCGTTGCCCGCGCAGACCCCACTGGCCGAGGAACAGGGCGCGCTCGTCGAGTAGCCCCGAATATTCCTGCAGCGAGAGACCTTTCACCACGCGGGTACCCCAGAACGGCGGCACCGGCACCGGCAGATCCGCGGCTACATCGGAGCGTGCGGGCACCTCGACCGGCACCTCGACGGCCTTGCGCTGTTCGGCGATGCGCTTGGAACGCTCGTGGCGCGCCTTGCGTTCAGCGGCCCTCTCGCGCTCGGCGATCGCCTCCGGGCTGTCGGGGTCGATGCCGCCGCCGCGCTTGCGGGTCATGATGTCGTCCATCAGCCGCAGGCCTTCGAACGCGTCGCGGGCATAGTGCACGTCGCCCTCGTACACCTCGGTCAGGTCGTTCTCGACATAACCGCGGGTCAGCGCCGCACCGCCCAACAGCACGGGGAACTGCTCGGCAACGCCCTTGGAGTTGAGCTCCTGCAGGTTCTCCTTCATCACCACCGTCGACTTCACCAGCAGCCCGGACATGCCGATCACGTCGGCCTTCTTGTCCACGGCCGCGTCCAGGATGGTCGCGATGGGCTGCTTGATGCCGAGGTTCACCACCTCATAGCCGTTGTTCGACAGGATGATGTCGACCAGGTTCTTGCCGATGTCGTGCACGTCGCCCTTGACGGTGGCCAGCACGATGCGGCCCTTGCCGCTGTCGTCGGTGGCCTCCATATGCGGCTCCAGGTGCGCGACAGCCGCCTTCATCACTTCCGCCGACTGCAGCACGAACGGCAGCTGCATCTGGCCGGAACCGAAGAGCTCACCGACCGTCTTCATGCCCGACAGCAATGTTTCGTTGATGATCTGCAGCGGCGGCACCTCGTGCATCGCCGCGTTCAGATCGTCCTCCATGCCGTTGCGCTCGCCGTCCACGATCCGCCGCGCGAGACGCTCGAACAGCGGCAGCGCGGCCAGTTCCTCGGCACGCGAGGCGCGCGAGGAGGACGTAGACACCCCCTCGAACAGTCCCATCAGCTTCTGCAGCGGGTCGTAATCCTCGGCGCGGCGGTCGTACACCAGATCCAGTGCTGTTTCGCGTTGCTCGTCGGGGATGCGCGCCATCGGCAGGATCTTCGAGGCGTGCACGATCGCGGAATCCAGGCCGGCCTGGACGCATTCGTGCATGAACACCGAGTTCAGCACCTGACGGGCCGCGGGATTCAGGCCGAAGGAAATGTTCGACAGGCCGAGAGTCGTCTGCACTTCGGGGTGCTTGCTCTTGAGCAACCGGATGGCCTCGATGGTTTCGATGCCGTCGCGACGCGACTCCTCCTGACCGGTACCGAGGGTGAAGGTCAGCGTGTCGATGATGATGTCGCTCTCGCGCACGCCCCAGTTACCGGTGATGTCGGCAATGAGCCGCTCGGCGATCGCCACCTTCGTCTCGGCGGTACGGGCCTGCCCCTCCTCGTCGATGGTCAGCGCGACCACGGCGGCGCCGTGCTCGGCGACCAGCTTCATCGTCTGCTGGAAGCGCGAATCCGGACCGTCGCCGTCCTCGTAGTTCACCGAGTTCACCGCGCAGCGGCCACCGAGATGCTCCAAACCGGCCTGCAGCACCGGTGTTTCGGTGGAGTCGAGCATGATCGGCAGAGTCGATGCCGTCGCCAGCCTGCTGGCGAGTGCCTCCATGTCCTTGGTGCCGTCACGGCCGACGTAGTCGACGCAGAGGTCGAGCATGTGGGCGCCGTCGCGAGTCTGATCCTTGGCGATGTCCAGGCACTTCTGCCAGTCCTCTGCGAGCATCGCCTCACGGAAAGCCTTGGAACCGTTGGCATTCGTGCGCTCACCGATCATCAGGATGCTGGCGTCCTGCGCGAACGGCACGGCCGTGTACATGCTCGACACGCTCGGCTCGTGCACAGGCGTGCGGCGGGCGTTGATGGGCGGCAGCGCCGGTTCGACCTCGCGCACCGCCGCGGTGACCTGACGGATGTGCTCGGGTGTGGTGCCACAGCAACCGCCGACCAGCGCGAGCCCGAACTCGGAAACGAAGCCGCGCAAAGCGATTGCCAATTCTTCTGGCGTCAGGGGGTACTCAGCGCCGTGCGCGCCGAGGATCGGCAGCCCCGCGTTCGGCATCACCGACACCGGCACCTCCGCGTGCCGGGACAGATGGCGTAGATGTTCGCTCATCTCCTCGGGTCCGGTCGCGCAGTTCAATCCGATCATGTCGATGCCGAGCGGTTCCAGCGCACTCAGCGCCGCGCCGATCTCGCTGCCGACCAGCATGGTTCCGGTGGTCTCCACGGTGACGTGGGTGATGATCGGAATCCGCCTGCCCAGCTTCGCCATCGCGCGCTGGCTACCGGTCACCGCGGCCTTCACCTGCAGCAGGTCCTGACAGGTCTCGATCAGAATGGCATCGGCGCCGCCGTCGAGCATGCCGAGCGCGGCTTCGCCATAGGCATCGCGCAGCGCGACATACGGAGCGTGACCCAGGGTCGGCAGCTTGGTGCCGGGTCCCATCGACCCCAGCACATACCGCGGCGTGCCGTCGGCGCTCGGCCCCATCTCGTCGGCGACCTCGCGCGCCAGCCGGGTGCCACGCTCGGACAGATCGCGAATGCGGTCCGCGATGTCGTAGTCGGCCAGGTTCGGCAGATTGCAGCCGAAGGTATTGGTCTCGACCGCGTCGGCGCCCGCCTCGAAGTAGGCGCGATGAATATCGCGCAGCACATCTGGGCGGGTGTCGTTGAGGATCTCGTTACACCCCTCGAGCCCACGGAAGTCGTCGAGCGTCAGATCCGCCGCTTGCAACATCGTGCCCATCGCGCCATCACCGATCACCACACGCCGGCTGAGCGTGTCGAGAAGCGTGGTATCGAACTCGGCGGGAGTGGACGCAGACATGGGTTCAAGCCTAGTGGGCAGGTTCGACAACCCGTACCACCGTACCGGTGTCCGGCGCCACACCGACCCAGACGGCACCCGCAGCCGCGGCGAACACGCAGCGTCGCACGCGTGGCAAAGTCAACAGAGCTTCCTCACACACCGTAGGCTGAGCGGGGTGAACTCCAGTGAATCCCCGGTGTCACCCGAGCCGGAACTGCCCACTTTGCGGGATCCGGTGCTCGTCGCCGCCTTCGAGGGCTGGAACGATGCGGGTGACGCGGCCAGTGGCGCCGTCGAGCATCTGGAACTGATCTGGGATGCCGAGCCGCTTGCCGAACTCGATTCCGAGGACTACTACGACTACCAGGTCAACCGGCCGACCGTCCGTCAGGTCGACGGTGTGACCAGGGAAATCCAGTGGCCCTCGACCATGTTGTCGGTGTGCTCGCCGCCGGGCAGCGATCGCGACGTGGTGCTGCTGCGCGGCGTCGAGCCGAATATGCGCTGGCGCAGCTTCTGCTCGGACCTGCTCGAATTCATCGAGCAGCTCGGCGTGCAGACCGTGGTCATCCTCGGTGCGCTGCTCGCGGACACCCCGCACACTCGCCCGGTCCCCGTCACCGGCTCGGCCTATAGCAAGGAAGCGGCCGAGCGGTTCAATCTGGAACAGACCCGCTACGAAGGTCCGACCGGGATCACCGGAGTACTGCAGGATCAGTGCGTGAAGGCGGGAGTACCCGCCGTGTCGTTCTGGGCCGCTGTGCCGCACTACGTCTCACAGCCGCCCAATCCGAAAGCGACCATCGCCCTGCTGCACCGCGTCGAGGACGTCCTCGATATCGAAGTGCCGCTCGGCGAGCTGCCCAAACAGGCCGAGGACTGGGAGGTCGCGGTCAACGAGATGACCGTCGGTGACGACGAGATCAGCGAGTACGTGCGCTCGCTCGAGGAACGTGGCGACGCGGCAGTCGATCTGAACGACGCGATGGCCAAGATCGATGGCGATGCGATCGCAGCCGAGTTCGAAAAGTACCTGCGCAGGCGTGGTCCTGGCAGTTTCGGGCTGTAATTCGCCGTGGCGATAGCACAGTTCACCGGATGTTCGCCGTAGGGCCACGTGTCGGTGGTGAAGGGCTTCCCACATAGACTTTTACGGTGACTATTTCCCCGATCGTCGCGCACCTTCGCAGTTATGACGACCGGATCGCCGTCCTCTGCTCTCGATCTCCTTCGGCGGGTGTCACAGCAGCGGGATCGGTGGCGGATGGTATGCAACGGATCACCTATGCGCAGCTGGCGATACTCGTCGAGGAATACGCGACGCGACTGGGACCGCACCGGCGGCTCGTCGCGATCGCGGCGCGCAACGACATCGATTCGCTTGTCGCGTATCTCGGCGCGCTGAGCACCGGCTCCGTCGTTCTGCTCGCCGCCGAGATCACCGAAGAATTGCTGGATACCTACGATCCGGATGTCGTCGTCGATGCCGGGGTGCCCGTTGCGCGCCGCGCGAAGTCGGCGCACGACCTGCACCCGGATCTCGCACTGCTGCTGAGCACTTCGGGGTCGACCGGTTCTCCCAAGCTGGTGCGATTGTCCACCGCGAACCTGATGTCGAACGCGTCCGCCATCGCCGAGTACCTGTCCATCGGTCCCGACGACCGCGCCGCCACCACGTTGCCGATGTTCTACTGCTACGGGCTCTCGGTCGTGCACAGCTATTTCCTGCGCGGCGCGAGCCTGCTGCTCACCGAGCGATCTGTCCTCGACGACCAGTTCTGGGAGCAGGCGCGCAGTCACCGAGTGACCTCCTTCGCCGCCGTGCCGTACACGATCGATCTGCTCGACCGAGTCGGCTTCGACCGGATGCGGTTGCCCGATCTGCGCTACATCACACAGGCGGGCGGGCGTCTTGCGCCCGAGCGGGTGCGCGCCTACGCACAGCTCGGGGCACGTTCGGGCTGGGAATTCTTCGTTATGTACGGCCAGACCGAGGCAACTGCCCGGATGGCCTACCTCCCACCCGAGCTCGCCGCCGAACATCCCGAGTGCATCGGCATTCCGATCCCCGGCGGACGTTTCACCCTGGAGCAGGTGGACGACGCCTCCGCAGCCGAGCTCGTCTATCACGGCCCCAACGTGATGATGGGGTACGCGCAATCCCCCGGCGATCTCGCGCTCGGCCACACTGTCGAGGCGCTACGAACCGGCGACCTGGCGCGGCGCACCGCCGACGGCCTGTATCAGGTGATCGGCAGACGCAGCAGGTTCGCGAAGATCTTCGGCCTGCGGATTGATCTGCAGCGACTCGAATCACGCTTGGCCGCAGCGGGATTCACGACCGATTGCACCGAGAGCGGGGACCACCTGGTGATCGCGGCGCAACGTGGTGTCGATGTCCGCTCGAGCGCCGAGGTCACCGCCACCGCGGCCCGGCTGTCCGGATTACCGGCCGCCGCCATCCGCACCTGCCCGGTCGACGAGTTGCCCCGCCTGGCCAATGGAAAGCCGGACTATCCGGCGATCCGCAGTCTGCCCGGCGCCGCACCGTCGACCACCCGAGACATCCGCGCGCTCTACGCCGACGCGCTCGGCCTCGACCCCGCATCGATCCGACCCGACAGCAGCTTCGTCGACCTCGGCGGCAATTCGCTCACCTACGTGACGACCTCCGCCCGACTCGAACGCGCGCTCGGCAAGCTCCCGCCCGATTGGCCCGCGCTCACCGTCGCTGAGCTCGAACGAATCCCGAGCGGCAACACCTCGTTCGGACGCTCGCTCGACCCCGCGACATTGCTGCGGGCAGTGGGCATTGTGCTGATCGCGGGGTCGCACATCGGCATCTTCACTTTGTGGGGCGGTGCGCATGTACTGCTCGGCGTGGCGGGGTTCAACTTCGCCCGCTTCGCGGTGACCGCGGCGCCGCGCGCGCAGCGGCTGCACCACGCGCTGCGCACCGCCGCCCTGATCGCGATTCCGACGGCGGTGTGGGTGGCGCTCACCCTACTGTTCTCCGACTACTACGGCTGGCAGAACGTGTTGCTGCTCAACAAGATTCTCGGGCCGCACGACAGCGATACCGCCGGGCACCTGTGGTTCATCGAGGTGCTGGTGCTGTTCATGGTCGCGGCCGCGCTGCTGGTTCGCATCCCGACCTTCGACAGGCTCGAGCGGCGCGACCCGTTCTGGTTCGCCATGGCGCTGGTCGCGTTCACCGTGCTGTTCCGGGTCCAGTCTTTCGGCCTGTACTCCACGCACGACGTGCCCTTCTCGCCGTTGGCCTGCTGGTTCTTCGCGCTGGGCTGGGCGGCCGCGAAAGCGCGCATGATCTGGCAGCGGCTGCTGGTGAGCGCAGTCATGCTGATATCGGTGACAGGTTACTTCGACATTCCCGATATCGATGCCGCCGATCGGGAGCGCCTCGTCATGGCAGGACTGCTGCTGTTGTTCTGGCTGCCCGCAGTCCGGGTCCCCGCGCTCATCGCCGGTGTGGCCGCGGTGCTGGCCGACAGCTCGCTGTTCATCTACCTGCTGCACTGGCAGGTGTATCCGCTCTTCGGACAACACCATATTGCGGCGCTGCTCGCAGCACTCGGGGCGGGTGTCGCCGCTACGCGGGTGGTCGCGGGTCTGCGGCGATGGTCGTTGTCGAGGTTCAGGTCTCGAGAGTCAGGACTTCGGCCGACGCTTCCTGCGCCAGTTTCGCGATCAGCAGGTCTCGCGGAATCGTCTGGCCGGCAAAGTGATCGAGTGACGGCACCACCACGTGGTGCGCATCCGCACGCTTGAGCTCCTGTGTCAGCTCGACCAAGGCCGTGCCATCACCTGAGGTCGATTCATGGAACGTTGCGGCGAAGCAGAGCCCTTCCGCGCGGGCAAGGGTGCGTAGTGCATCCTCGAGCTCTTCGCTGTGGCCGTCGGCCAGATCGTCACGCAAGTATCCATAGATCAACGCTTCCACCCGAACCTCCGTTGGATTGGGGATCGCTGTTCTCTTCTGTGGATCTCCCCATGGTGGGGTACCGCGTTCCTGCAAGAGCAGATGTTCTTGCATTCGGGGCCGGCAAACTCTCCGCGCCCATACCCAGCATGTAGGACGACATACTGCGAATGCAGCTGTCAACCAGTGACATCTAAATGCCCTATCCGGGCCACCGAACGTTAACTGGTGCGATACTACAGATGTGGCCGCTGGAGACGATCGACCCGTCTGGGCTGTCCGGATGCGCTCCGAGCGCGACGCACGGGGGTGGTCACAAGCAGATGCCGTCCGCGCTATGCGCCTCAAGTCATCCCACAACTTGCCGACCGACAGTACACTCCTGCGTAACTGGCGTCGCTGGGAATCGGGCGAGTCGCGTCCCGACGATTTCTATGCCCCTATCATCGCCGCCGCCTTCGATACCGTAACCGCGGCGTTCTTTCCCAAAGCCAGGCCGAACCGGGACGATGAACTGCTCTCGGCCACCGGCATGGACACCCTGGAGTTCATCGGCAGGCTCCGTATGTCCGATGTCTCCACGGCCACCCTCGATGCCATTCGAATCACCGCCGAGCGCCTGTGCTGCGAGTACCCCTATGCCGACCCGCACGATCTGCACATCGAGGGAACCGCGTGGTTGCGGCGCATCACCTCGTTGCTCGACGGCCGTCTGACATTGTTGCAACACCGGGAAATACTGGTGCTCGCTGGTTGGGTCGCGCTGCTGGTCGGCTGCGTGGACTACGACCTCGGCCGACGGACCACCGCGGAGGCGACCCGGCGCGCCGCCTACTCCCTCGGCCAAGAGGCCGAAAATGCCGAAATCATCGGGTGGAGTATGGAAATGGCGGCTTGGTTCGCCCTCACCCAGGGCAATTACCGCGGCGCCATCGAGGCCGTCGATCTGGCCTTGCAGACCAGCAGGAACCTCGGTGTCGGCGTCCAGCTGTCCGCACAGCGTGCGAAGGCGTGGGCCCGCCTCGGCGAGCGCCGCGAGGTCGAGGCGTCGCTCGACCAGGGCCGAGCAATCCTGGCGCGACTCGACCATCCCTCGAATCTGGACAACCATTTCGTCGTCGATCCGAACAAGTTCGATTTCTACGCCATGGATTGTTGCCGCGTGGCAGGCGAGGACTCACGCGCCGAATCCTTTGCCCGAGAAGTCATCCGCAACTCCACCCGCGCAGACGGCACCGTCCGTAACCCGATGCGAGTGTCGGAGGCCCATCTCACCCTCGCCGTAGTCGCCGTGCGCGATCGGGATCTGGAGTTGGCGCTGAACGAAGGCATGCGGGCGTTCACGGGCAAGCGCCGTTCGCTGCCCTCCCTGATGTGGATCGCGGGCGAAACAGCCCGGGAAATTATCGAGCGTTTCCCGGGTGATCCGCGCACGCTGGTGTACCTCGACCAGCTGCGGTCACTGGCAGCCGACTGATCATCAACCCTTCGGCACAAGCTGATTCGCGGTAACGTTCGATTCGCCGCCGCCGGTCATGCTGGATGGATCGAAGGCCGAGTCGCCTTCGCCACCGCGACATCCCGTTGGCGATGCGCCGACGGCCGGACAAGAGGGCAGTCGATGGCAACCGATTCTGGTCTACGTATCTCCCGTCTGCGCAGTCTCATCGATCACCCGCGCACCGGCGACGACGAGCGAGCGGTCGCCCAGCGGATGCTCCGACGGGTCCTCAGCAAGTCGGCCGAAACCGACCTGGGCAGCGATCGTGCTTACAGCAAACGGTACGACCGCGACGGCGGGCGATATCGCCAAGCGATACTTCGGTCGCGTACCTGCCCGGGGCGAAACGTTCGTCTGGTAGCTCAGTGCCTTCGATAGCCCGCGACCTCGTATAACTGCGTGGCGAACGCTCGCAAACCGGACGCAGCCACGCCGAATGGGGGTCGTTCTTGTAGGCGGCGACCACCCCGCTACTACCCTGTTCCCGGTGACCGACTCCGTCGACGGCTTGCCGAGTGCCGCGCCCGCGCTGTGGGATGAGCGGCTGCGGCTGTTTTCTTTCGCTACCGCTGAGAAGCGAGCCGAGTACCTGTGGGTGCTGCGGGCATTCGACAGTGCTCGGGCGGCCTATGTCGTGTTGTTGCACGCCGACGATGTGGCCGAGTGGATCGACCGCAACGGGGGACATCCGCATGCCGAACTGGTCGAGGGTGACCGACAGTGGGAGGTACCGCGACTGACGGGAGCGGAGATCGGGCCGCTGCTCGACCAGTTGCATCAATGGGGGGTACTAGAGCGCAGTTATGACGGCACCCGGGCCGCCACGCTGGCCGAGTATCGCAACCGGCACTACGTCTATCAGCTCACGCAGGCCGGATTTCAGGCCTATCGTGCGGTCGCGGGTGTGCTGGAATCCCGATTGGACGAGGCGTCGTTGTCGCGACTGGTGCTGCCGGAACTCTTGGCCGATCTCCATACACTCGCCGAGGCCAACCGGGCCGGTGACGCGGAGCGCGTCTACCGGACGCTGCGCCGACTCGACGCCACCCTGTCGGATATGGCCGCTCGGGCCGCGCACTTCTATCTTTCGCTCGGCGACATGGTGCGCACCACCGAGATCACCCCGGAGTCGTTTCTCGCCCACAAGGATGCCCTGCTCGCACACATGCGGGACTTCAGCATGGACCTGGCTCGCTTCGCGCCACGGCTGGCCGCTGCGATCGGGGAGATCGAGGAGACCGGCGCAGCGGAACTCGTCGAGCGGGCGGCCGGCTGCGATGAACGGGTTCTGCTGAGTCTCGCCGAACGGCAAGCCGATTGGCGGGCGCGATGGCACGGGTTGCGGACCTGGTTCGTGGCAGCGGCGGCCGAAACCGGCGAGTCATCGTCGACCGAGGCCGATCGGCTGCGCGAGGCGACCATGAGTGCGATCGCCGCGGTCTTGTCGCTGTTACGACGGGTGACCGAGACCCGACGGGGCGGGGTGAGCCGGGAGTCCGCGCTGCGGCACCTGGCAGGCTGGTTCACCGCCGCACCGACAACCGACAGTGCGCATGCGCTGTTCGATGCGGTGTTCGGCTTGGGCAGGCCACGACACGTGGCGCTGGAGCATCCGGACGCGGAACTGATTCCGGCCGCTCGATCCTGGTGGGACGCGCCGCCGCTCGAGATTTCGCGGACCTTGGCCGAGACCGGCCGACCGCCGACCATGGGTGCTCCCGCGCGAATTCAGCGCAATGACGCGGGAATTCGGCGATTGCGCGAAGCGCAGTTGGATGCCCAGCGGGCACGCGCCGAGGCCGCGAAGTCCCTCGCCGCCGCGGACGTGCACGAACGGGTGCTCGACGAGCGAGAGACCGAGGTGTTGTTGCGGTTGCTCGATGCGGCTTCGACGGCGTGGGTGCCGGTCAGCGGGCGGGTGGACGGGACAACGGGATCCGATAGCGGAGTCACGCTCACGGTGTCGGAGCATGCCGGCTCGACCGTGGTGCGCACGGCGCGCGGGCTGCTGCATCTGAACAATCGCAAGCTCGATGTCCGGCAGACGACCCGCACGCGCACCGCCGCCGGAAAATCCGAATCGCGTGGGGGCCGCGCATGATCCACGCACGCCGCATCGACGCGCTGGCCTTGGACAACTACCAGCGCGCTGCCAGGGTGATCCTGGCGAACCACCTGGTGACCCGGACCTATCCGGATCGGATCGCGCTGCCGCTGATCCGCCGCTGGGCCACCGAATTACGCGAAGACCTCGCCGAGTTGTTCGGCTATCGGCTGGAGGTCACTGAAACCACGGCCCGGGTTTTTCCGGTGATCGACCGGCTCGACGCGGGCAAGCCCGCCCGTACCGTCACCGACCGTCTCTTCGATCGCCGTCGCTACGCCTACCTCGCGCTGGCACTGGCCGCGCTCGGCCGCGCAGGCGACCAGATCACTTTGTCGGAGTTGGCCGATCAGGTCGCGGCTTACACCAGCAGGGTAGACGGACTCGAACTCGCCCCGGATCGCGCGGCGGACCGCGACGCCTTCGTCGATGCGGTCGGCTGGCTCGCAGCGCGCGGCGCACTCACTCTCGCCGACGGCGATGCGGGCGGGTGGGCGGCGGACCCGGAAGCGGGCGAAGCTCTCTACGACATCGACCGCCCCGTGGTGTTCGCACTATTCCGACCGCCACGGGCGCTGCAGCACCTACACAGTGTGGAAGGGCTGCTCACCGAGGATGCGATGGCCCATCCGGCCGGGCCCGCGCATGTTTCCGACAGTGCCCGCCGAGTGCGCAGGACCCTCGTCGAGCGACCTGTCGTCTATGCGGAGGACCTCGCCGCCGACGAGCGCCCGCTGCTTGTGCAGGACCGGGTCATCGCGGATGTGGAGCTGTTCACCGGTCTGCGCGCCGAACGCCGGGCCGAGGGCGTCGCGCTCATCGATACCTCCGGGCGACTCTCGGACATCAGGTTTCCCGGCACCGGGACCCTGGCCCAAGTGGCGCTGTTGTTGGTCGGTGAAATCGCCGATCGGGTGCTCGACATCGACAATCCGGTGCCACGCCGTCCGGCCGCGCCGGACCCGGCGACCGCACTGGCAGCGCAACTCGACGACGCCATCCCGGCATCCACGGTATTCGTCCCGCTCGCCGATCTGCCGTCCACGGATTTCGGTGCGGGCGAACCGGATTCGGTGCAGCAGGCATCCGAGGATGCTCCGGAGGAAGTGACCTACCCGTTCATCGAGTCGGCCTGGGTGCGGGAAACGGTCCAGGCGCTGACCGACCGTTACGGCCTCACCTTCGCCGCGCAATGGCAGGCCGACGTTCCTGGTCTCACCACCGAGGTCGTCGCGCTACTGGAACGCCTGCGTCTGCTGCGCGCGGTCTCCGACGGGCTGGTCGTGCTGCCCGCGCTGGCCCGCTATCGCGGCGCGGTCGTCACGGTGCGAACCAAGCGAACCGCGGAACTCTTCGTTACCGCCTCCGACACCATCGGGGCCGACAGCGTTGGTACGGAAGGGATGTAGATCATGTCGCTCATTCATGGCGGAGTGCGGTTCGCCCCGACCCGCGCCGGAATCGTCAACCTGTGGGACTACCGCGATCAGGAATTCTGCTTCGCCGACGGCAGGTTGGTGCTGCGCGGCCCGAACGGTTCCGGCAAGACCAAGGCACTCGAGGTGCTGTTCCCGTTCGTGCTGGACGGCAGGATCGAGCCACGCAGGCTCAATCCGTTCGCCGGTGAAGAGCGCACGATGAAGTCGAACCTGTTGTACCGCAAGCAGGAATCCGCGTACTCCTATGTGTGGATGGAGTTCGCGCGTGGTAGCTGGGACGACCCCGAGGTAGTGACTGTCGGCATCGGAATGCGGGCAACGCGCTCCTCCGACAAGGTCACCCGCTGGTATTTCGTCGCCGACGGCCGTGCGGGCGTCGACTTTTCGCTCATTGGCCCCGACGACAGGCCGCTGACGCGCAAACAGCTCGCCGAGCAGATCGGCACCGACGCCATCGTCGATCGTCCGGTCGAATATCGCGCTGCCATCGACGCACGCATGTTCGGTCTCGGCACTCAGCGCTACGACCAGTTGATCAACCTGATCCTCACACTGCGCCGCCCGCAGCTGGCCAAGAACCTGGACCCGCGCGGCCTTTCGCAGGCGCTGACCGACGGTCTGCGCCCGCTCGACGAGCAGCTGATCCTCGACGCCGCACGGTCCTTCAGCGATATGGAAGAGGTCGGTCGCACCCTGGAGGGTCTGGTCCATGCCGACACAGCGACCAGGGCTTTCGTCGGCGTGTACCGGAAATACCTCGCGGTGCAGGCGAAGACGGATGTCGATCAAGTGCGCGCCCGCCTCGACGCGGTGACCCACGCCGGCACCGCCCTGTTCGCCGCGACCGCGCTGCGCGAGCGGCGCGAGAGCGAACGCACCGCCGCCGAGGCGCGCGCCGACGATGCCGACCGCTCCTACGAGCAGGCTCTCTCCGATCGGGAAACGCTGCAACGCTCCAGTGCCTACGAGGGCAAGCAGCAGCTCGACGATCTCGCCGACGCGGTGCGCAGGTTGGAGACCTCGGCAGGCGTGCACGGCGACAAGGCGCTGAAGGCGCGCCAGACTCTCGATCAACGCGGACAGGAGGCCGAACGCGCCAAGGCTGCGGTGCGCACTGCGGCGGCCGCACTGGCCCGCGGCGAGGACGAGCTACGCGCCGCCGCCGAGGAAGCGGGCATCAACTGGACCGCGCTGCCCGAACAGACCCGCGCCGACCAGCTGACGGCGGCGGTGCGCGGTCAGGCCGAGGAACGCGACGCCGATGTGCGCGCGGTCCGCAAGGCACTCGGTGTGATGGATTCCGCGGCCGCCGAACGGACCAGGGCGGAGCGGTTGGCCGAGCGGGCAAGGGAACTTCGTGAGTTCGCCGCGGCGGAGGTCGCACACGCAGAGGCGGCGGTGGTGCTGGCGCGCACTGCCGCGGCGGGCGCGCTGCGGTCCTGGTGGGACACGCACCGAGAGGTCTACTCCCCCATCGCGAAAGGCCTGTTCGCGGCACTCGACGCTGCGCTGGCACACGCGGGAACCGATGAGGCCGCGGGGATGTCCGAGGTGCTCTCCGAACACGCCGAACCGCTGCTGGAAGAGATCCGTAACCGCCGTCAAGAGGCACGAGCCACCGCGGCAGCGGCAGGCGAACGGATCACCGAACTCACCTCCGAGCGCGATCGGGTGGCTACCCAACGCGATGAGGCGCCGCCGGCTTTCGCCGCCCGCACCGGTGTCAGGGAGGGCAGGCCCGGCGCACCGCTGTGGCGGCTGGTCCGCTTCGCCGACGACGTCCCTGCGGCGACAGCAGCGGGCATCGAGGCGGCGCTGCATGCCGCGGACCTGCTCGACAGTTGGGTCTGCGCGGAATCCGCGCTCCGCTCCGACTACGACTCCGATCAGTTCCTGGTTCCCCTGCCCGCAACGGCACGACCGACGGGGCGCACACTCGCCGATGTCCTTGTCGTCGAGGATGATTCCGACGAACTCACCGTGCCGACGATGATGGTCGCCGACGTGCTTGCCTCGATCGCGTTGCACGACGGCGACGCCGATCTCGGTACGGCAGTGGCGGTCAGCACAACCGGTGGTTTCCGCCACGGCGTTCAGGTCGGCCGCCATCACAAACCCGACGCGGAGTTCATCGGCGCGACCGCACGTGCCAAGCGCCGCGACATCCGCATGACCGAACTCGGGGCGGCGATCGCGGCCGCCGAGGATGTGCGGCAGCAGGCGCAGGACCAGGAGGCCGCGGCCACCGCCGAGCTCGCCCGCATCTCGACGGCCACGAAAGCACTCCCACGCCCGACCGCGGTGGCGGCGGCGCTGCGTGCGGTCTCGGAGACCGCGGGCATGATGCGTTCCCGCTCCGAGGCGGTTCAACAGGCCGAGCGCGATCTCGACCAAGCTGTCGCGGACGCCTCGGCGGTCGAGAAGAAGCTGCGTGCCGTCGCAGTCCAGCACCGTACGCCGCGCGATGCCCGCGATATCGACGCACTCGCCGCCGCCATCCGGCATTTCGAGAACACCGGAACGGGCCTGCTGCGCTTACGCACCGACCACGAGCGGGAGCGGGAACGCGAACGCGAAGGCATCGACCGTTTCGACGAGGCCCGTGATCTCGCCGAGGCCTTCGCCGAGGAGGCCGAAGCCGCGCAGGCCGGCTACCAGGAACAGTTGCGGAAGCTGGAGACCCTGCGCGAGGCGCTCGGTGCCGGCGCCGCCGACATCGATCGGGAACTCGAGCAGGCGCGAGAAAAGATCGAGGCGACCAGAGCCGAGCAGAAGGCCGCCCGCAAGGCCGCCAACGAGGCGATCGAGGCGGTCGGCGATGCCGAGGCCGCCTACCGCACTGCACACGAATCGCTCGGGACCGCGCTCACCGAGGTACTCGCCGAGGTGAAAAGCCTCGCCCCGTACGCACAACCCGACCTCCTCACACTGCTGGGTGCGCCCGCTGACGGTCGCTGGCCCAGCAGTGCGGCCGCGTGGTCGACTCCCGAACAGTTGCTGTACCGGATCGCCGCTGCGGGACCCGAGGCCGAACCGCAGGTGCTGCCGGATGAAGTCGCCGAATTGTTCGAAAACCTTTCCACGGCAACGGCTTCGGTGCGCGCGGGTGAGGCCGCCCGCAAGTCCACCCGCAGCGCGGTCACCGCAGCGCTGCAGGAGTTCGATGCCGCACTCGCCGGGTGTGGCCGCGACTATCGGCTGCAATGGGATGCCGCCGACGGACTCACCGTCGTCCAGGTCCAAGACGACCACGGACTGTCCGCACTCGCGGATTTCGCGACGCGCATCGACCAGGCTCGCCACGATCAAGAGCTGCTGCTCACCGACGCCGAACGCCGCATTCTGGAAGACGCACTGCTGACCGGACTCGCCCAGCAGATCT
The DNA here is from genome assembly GCF_040681975.1 of Nocardia sp. NPDC051463. Lineage (NCBI taxonomy): Bacteria > Bacillati > Actinomycetota > Actinomycetes > Mycobacteriales > Nocardiaceae > Nocardia > Nocardia sp. NPDC051463. The sequence continues at coordinate 198,975 of NZ_JBFBAB010000005.1, read as the reverse complement.
ACGAACGCACCAGCGACGCCCGCGATCTCATCGCTCGTATGGGCGCGGAAATGAAGCAGCGCCGGATGTCCTCGGGCAACACCATCGGCGTGCACTGGGTACTGGCCGACACGCTGTCGGATCCGGCGCGCGCGATGTGCAAGCTGTTGGACCGCGACTCTTCGTCTTTGGTCGCCGAGGATCTCGCCGCCATCCGCGCCCATTTCGCCTCCGAAATCCGCACCGCGCGCGCCGCCCACCCCGAACGCTCCTACCCCGAAATCCTGGCCGCAACACTGGACTACCGGACCTGGCGAGTGTTCTCTTTCACCCTGATCTCCGCCGACGGCAGCGAAGACAAACTCACCGTCGCCCGTCACAGCGCATTGTCCGGCGGCGAGCAGTCGGTGTCGCTGCACCTGCCTCTGTTCGCCGCGGCCCATGTCATGCTCGACTCCGCCGACCCCCAGGCCCCCCGTCTGCTGGCACTCGACGAAGCCTTCGCGGGCGTCGACGACAACGGCCGCAGCGAACTACTCGGCCTCAGTGTCCAATTCGACCTCGACCTGTTCATGACCGGGTACGACCTCTGGATCACCTACCCCCACGTCCCCGGCTGCGCGCACTACGATCTCGCCCACTCTGCCGCCGAAAACACCGTCAGCGCAACCCTTTTGGTGTGGGACAGCGGCGACTTACTCGCCGAACACGACGGCACCGACCTCACTACAGCCCTCGGCTCCCCCAACCGCCGCCGGGTACCGAACACGATCGAGGGGGGACTCACCTTGCCGGATATGCCAGGAAACGAAGCCGATACACCGAGCAGGGCCGAAACCGTCCAGGTCAGTTGAACATGTCCGACTCTGTGGTCCGGGCAGACGCTTCCGGGCGACCGAACCAGATCATGGCCGGTGGAAGATCATGAGACATGCGGCGGGCGGTCCGGCACGACGACAGCACCGATCGCAGTGCCGATGGGGACGGCGTTGTTGAGGTTGGCGTCGGCCCTCGGCCCGAGGGTGCCGTAGACGACGATGGTCGTCTTGGATTCCGTGTCATACAGCGCGACGCCGTTGTATCCGCCGAATGCTGGGTTCATGAAGAGCCACTCGTCGAAATGAACGACACCGAACGCGAAGTACTTCTGCGCGGTCAGTGGGCCGAGCCCGGCTGTCGACGCCGCCATCATCTCCTTGAACTGTGTGTCGGAGAGCAGCTTGCCCACGCCGAGCGCACGCACCCACAGGGCGACATCGGCGACGGTGGAGTTCATGTTGCCACTGTGCAGAAAGGCCGTGGGATTCCAGAATGTGGAGTCCTCGAATACATGGCGTTCATTCGTGTAACCGTGCAAGATCGGCGCGGCTATCTGCGGAGTGAGCACCACCTCGCTGTGGTGCATGCCCAGCGGGTCCAAGACGTGCTGCTCGAGCAGGTCGCCGAGAGCTCGACCGGTCGCTTTCTCCAGCACGACACCGAGCAGGGTGAGGTCACTGTGGGCATACGCCCAGCTGGTGCCGGGCTCGAACAGCGGCGGACGTGAGTTGGCCAGCTCGAAGATCTCCTGGGCGGTCCACCCTGCGATCGGGTTCGCGTAGAAGCGCCGCATGAACTCTGGATCGGTGACGTAGTCCGCGATACCCGTGGTGCCGTTGGCGAGCATTCGCGGGGTGATCTTGTCGGCGCGAGGGAAGTCGGGGACCCACTTGGCAATGGGCTCGTCCAGCCGCACCACCCCTGTCTTGTCGAGCAGCAACAGCACCGTCGAAAGCATCGGCTCCATCGGCTGCCCCACCCGCAGCCGCATATCCGCTGTCGCCGAAATGCCGAGCGGGGATTCCCCCAGCGCACCGCGGACAATCTCGTCGTCGTCTCGCCACACGCCGAACACGGCAGCGCTGAGATTGAGCTCGGTTATTTTGTCGCGGACGACATCGACGATCCTCGCGGCCTCGGAGTTGTCGACGTGCGAGGTCTTGGTCTCTGGCGCAGTCGTGTGTTCCCCGGCGTCACCGTTGCGGTCCGACCCACAAGCTCCGGCCGCGAATGCGATGACAACCGCGAGCGCAGCGCATGCGGTGCGACGGCGCATCCAGCAGCGATTCATCACGCTCATGACGGCGATCCCTTCGCCTGAGAAACAGCCCGAGCATAATTCCCTGAATGTACGCCGGTCCCCGGCAGCACGAAAGAAGACACAGACGGTTGCGCAGTTGCGCTACCGATCGCATGGCCGCGCGCCACCACAATCGGGCCTGATCGGGGCGGTTTCAGCGGCCCGGATTCGTCGAACGTCGACACGCGGATGGGGCGCAACTCATCGGTGCGAGACATTAGCAGTCAGGTTGCTGATGCCAGTTTCACCATCCGCGACGACACGCCTGCGAACGCACCTCGAGCGCCGCGCCACTTGTACGTCCGGCGTATAGCCCCACCCATTGCCAACCGATTAGGCTCGGTTCTCTCCCCCGCTGTTTCATGGAAATTACTGGTCAACGGCGCTGAGGGGAAAGGAACGCAGGCATGAGCGTGAAGACTGAATCCAGCCCGGTGGCGCAACCCCAGCGGCACACAGTGACCGGTGACGTCCACCTACTCCTGCGCCGGGGCAACCAGCTGCTGCTCGGTCGGCGCCACAACACCGGCTTCGAGGACGGCGCATGGCACCTTCCCGCCGGTCATCTCGACGCGGGTGAATCCGTCGTCGACGCCCTGATCCGCGAGGCAGCCGAAGAAATCGGCGTGACCATCAAGCCGGAGGATGTGCGGTTCAGCCACATCATGCACAACTCGTCCTCGGGTGGCCGGATGGCATTCTTCTTCACCGTACGCACCTGGCAGGGTGAACCCAGCAACCTGGAGCCGGACAAGTGCGACGCCCTGGGGTGGTTTACTGCGGACACCTTGCCCGACCACATGATCGACTACTGCCGCGTAGCCATCGGTCGCATTGCGGCCAGCACGCCGTTCTCGATCTACGGTTGGTAGTCCGGTGGCGACACACGATGACACTCCGGCTGTCTTCGTCGGCTATCTCGCCCCGGCCCAATGCCGGGCGTGCCGCTGTTCCCGGCTGCCGATCACAGCAGCGACATTCACCGAAAAGTCCATCGCTGCGGACGGTCCGAGACCGCCTCGTGGGCGTCCAGGCCGGCAGGGGTGTCTGCGGACACGTCGTTGTGGATCCCTTCGATCGGCAAGAAATGGCTGACACCAACGGCATTCTCGATTCGACCGAACTCGTCGCTCCGAATCACAATTCTGGGACCGTTTGGTACAGATCGCAGAGGCTGCCGTGAGTGCTCTGCGACGCAATGGCGAAACTACACCGACGAAGGAATCTGACATGCGGATGACCTACGACCCGGCCGCCGATGCCGCGTACTACTACATCACCGATCGCATCGACGCAGGTCCGGCCGCACAACGGGTCGTCACCGCGATCGAAAGGGGAACCGTGGCGCTCGACATGAGCGCATCGGGCACGCTGCTCGGCCTCGAGGTTCTCGGCGCACAGCAGGTGCTGCCGCCCGAAGCACTGGAGCGCACCCGGAATAGTCCGTACGTGGCGGTGGCGGTGTACAAATCGACCTCCGACGCACCTGACTACCGGCCGCTCTACCAAGAGTGCTTCCTTCTCGTGTTCGCCGATTCGGTGGAAACCGCACGGGCGGCGGCGCAGACCAAAGCCGAAGGCCAGGAAGCGCGGTATCGCAACGAGCGCGGCGACACCGTCACCTGGTCGCTCGAGCATCTTGTCGACGTAGCCCCCGCCGTCGACGACAACGTCGAGGCAGGCGGAACGTTCTACTCCCGCCACTTCCGCGACTACGACGCTTACCGCCGCATGGAACCACTACTGGACGGCGAACCGCTATAGCCGGCTATCTATTGCACGCTGGCATCCGCGCGCAGCGGCGGGCACGCCAGGCCGGGCAGGGTGGCGAGCTCGAAGTGCCACCACTCGTTCTCGTAGATCCGGCACAAACCCCACCGGTTACCGTTCGCTTCCAGCCATTGCGCACCACCGCGGGGCCCCACATCGATCGCCTGACCCGACACATGCGTCGACTCCGAGGACGGCAGCACCCAGCGCCGCGCCTCGTCCGGACTGCCGTAGGTCTGCAGCCCGTTGAGCCACAGCTCCTCCTGCTGCTCGGGCGTGCGATAACCCGAGGTGATCGACAGCCCCACTCCCTCCGCCTCGGCCTGGTCATGAGCCAGCGAATAGGCCAGTGCAAGCTTCGGCTCGAGCCCCTCGGTGCCGGTCGCCGACCCGGCCACCACCCGTTCGTCGACGGGCGTGGCGGACGCAGTCGGCGCGGCGGGTGCGATGGCGACCAGCGCGGGCAACACCACGGCAGGCAGGCCGAGCAGGATCCGATTCCTGTGTACTCCGCGCTTGAGCAACATGGGGCGATACTAACGGCTTCCTGCGGCCTGGTGCCTCAGGCCCGCTCCGGCGACGGAACGCCACGCAATGCTCGACAGGCTCGCATACGCTCGAACTGCCAGACGAGTGGCCCGACGAATTCAGCGACACACCGGCGAACGGGATGACAGCACCCCGTCCTGGCGATGCCACTGTCCGGAATCCACATCTGGCGTAACGAGTTACCGTCGAGCAACGCCGAATCGGCGTGTCCCGCAGCGTGTTGTCCACAGGAATGACCCCTGTCCACAATCTATTCCAGTGTTGTGGATCACTGTGATGCTTGAGCCGCTATCAACGAATTCGGAATCGAGGACGCCTTCACCAGTTTCACGACAGCATCCGCGTCCGAACCGACCGCACCCGATCCCCATCCACCTTGGACCGTCGGCCTCGATCAGCGCGTCCCGCACCATGAGCCCGTCGCACGACTCGATCGCCACGACACCGAACCCGCCGTCACGATCGGGTATCCATCGCCCGACGATAGCGACACCCCCACGAACCCTCTTGTACAACAACCGTTCCCACACGAGGAACATGGGTGGCCGCACCCACGACGAGGACACCGATGCACGCCGTATCAGTGACCTCGAGTTCCCCTCGACCACCTGTTCACACGGGTCGACTACCCACACCCTGTGACGGTGAGCTCGCCCGGATTCCCCGCTGGAGCTCCTCTGCCGCTTCACGATTCCGGACAATTCGCTCAACGATCTCGCTGCCGTGATCACGCGCCCAAGCGACGGCGAGCTCGATCTTGCGGGAATGCAGATCCGATTGCTGGCTCAATACCGCGATCCAGCGTTCGACCGGACCGTCGAGTTCCTCCAGTCGTGCAACAACTTCCCACCCGTCGAGTCCGGCCGCGATGGCCGCACGGCGGTCGGTGATGGGGCCGCGGAAAACGACGCCGGGGCGGTCGAGCTGATCGAACTCATCGGGATCAGGCGGCTGAGCAATGCGATCGAGCCGGTTCCTCACGTGCGGCGCGTTCGGCCGACCGGCTGAACCCGAGATACGAAACGGCGTACTCATCGTCCTTCATGGCACAACTGTGCGGCGACGTCCCCGACTGAGACTGCCCGCTGCGACGGCCGACACCACCCCGGCGATCGGGGTGACATTCGGATATCCGCGCAGTTGCCCGCGATGCGGTCGAACGCTCGGATCAGACGCGTTCTTTGGAGCGCGTACGGACCCGGAGCGCAATAGGCTTCTGCGTTTCGGCAAAGAAATCGTTGCCCTTGTCGTCGACCACGATGAAGGCGGGAAAATCTTCGACCTCGATCTTCCAGACCGCTTCCATGCCCAGTTCTTCGTACTCGAGCACCTCGACGGACTTGATGCAGTCCAGCGCGAGTCGCGCGGCAGGCCCACCAATGGAACCGAGATAAAACCCGCCGTGTTCGTTGCAAGCCTTGGTCACCTGGGCCGACCGATTGCCCTTGGCGAGCATGACGAACGAGCCGCCCGCAGCCTGGAACTGGTCGACATAGGAGTCCATCCGGCCTGCCGTGGTCGGACCGAAGGAACCCGACGCGTAGCCCTCTGGGGTCTTCGCCGGGCCCGCGTAGTAGACGGCCATATCGCGCAGGTACTGCGGCATCGGCTCGCCCGCGTCGAGGCGTTCCTTGATCTTGGCGTGCGCGATATCGCGCGCGACCACCAGCGGACCGGTGAGCGAAAGCCGGGTCTTCACTGGATATTTCGACAGTTCCGCGCGGATCTCCGACATCGGCCGGTTCAGATCGACCTTCACCACGTCGCCGCCGAGGATGGAGTCGGTCTGCTCGGGCAGGTAGTGCGCGGGCTCGCGCTCGAGCTGTTCCAGGAACACACCTTCCGGGGTGATCTTGGCGAGGGCCTGCCGGTCAGCTGAGCAAGAGACCGCGATCGCCACCGGGCAGCTGGCGCCGTGCCGCGGCAGCCGCACCACACGCACGTCGTGGCAGAAGTACTTGCCGCCGAATTGCGCACCGATGCCGAAAGATTGGGTGAGTTTGAAAACCTCTTCCTCGAGCTCGAGGTCACGGAAAGCGTGCGCCGCGAGTGAACCCTCGGTCGGCAGGTTGTCCAGGTAGTGCGCCGAGGCGTATTTCGCCGTCTTCAAGGCAAATTCGGCGCTGGTCCCCCCGATGACCACCGCGAGGTGATACGGCGGGCAGGCCGCGGTGCCGAGCGAGCGGATCTTCTCGTCGAGAAACTCCAGCATGCGCTCGGGGTTCAGGACCGCTTTGGTCTCCTGATAGAGGAACGACTTGTTCGCCGAGCCGCCGCCCTTGGCCATGAACAGGAACTTGTAGGACGGATGCGCGGGATCGCCCTGGGTGGAGTACAACTCGATCTGCGCGGGCAGGTTGGTCCCGGTGTTCTTCTCATCCCACATGGTGATCGGCGCGAGCTGGGAGTAGCGAAGGTTCAGCTTGGTATAGGCATCGAACACGCCCCTACTGATCCATTCGGCGTCGTCGACGCCGGTCAGCACGCCCTCGGACTTCTTGCCCATGACGATCGCGGTGCCGGTGTCCTGGCACATCGGCAGGATTCCGCCTGCCGAGATGTTGACGTTCTTGAGCAGGTCGAGCGCGACGAAGCGGTCGTTGCCGCTGGACTCCGGGTCATCGATGATCTTGCGCAGCTGAGCCAGATGCGCGGGTCGCAGATAGTGGCTGATGTCGTGCATCGCCTCGGCGGTGAGCAGCCGCAACGCCTCGGGCTCGACCTGCAGGAACGTCCGGCCGTTGACTTCGAAGGTGCTGACGCCTTCGGTGGTGATCAACCGGTAGGGGGTGTCGTCGGCCCCGATCGGCAGCAGATCTGAATAGCGGAAATCCGGCGCGGTCACGGGACGCACTCCTTCGGGCTGGCCTGCGGCTGAGTGCAGCCGCGGCTGGTCATGAGCACAGGAAGCGTATCCACCACCCAGGAGGCGACCGATGCTTAGGCAAGCCTAATAAGCGTCGACGGACGAGGTCCGTCCGCCGCCCACGTCGGGCCGACCGAAGGCGAGTCGGCCACCTTCCTGTCAACATTGCCAATAAGGTTGCACGTTCAACCCAGGGGTGCTAACTCTCAGTTCTGACAAGTTGTCAGCGGGTCGACTGGCACGCGACAATTTATATGACATGTCAGAGTTTGGAGCGCTATCGTGACCGATCCCCATTGGCTCGATGACATCGAAATGCGTGCGTGGCTCGGCTTCGTACGCACTCGCGATCTCATCGCCGCGGCGGTCGGGCGCGACTCGTCCCGCGAGTCGAACCTCACCTACGTCGAATACTCGGTCCTTGCCTATCTCGCCGACTCCCTCGACCATCGACTCACCTTCGCCGACCTCGCCGCGAAGCTGGAGTGGTCGCAGAGCAGGCTCTCCCACCAGATCACCAGGATGGAGAAACGCGGCTTGGTCTTACGGGAGCCGATCCCCGACGACGCCCGCCGCACGGCGGCACGGTTGACACCGCGCGGCGCCGACGTCCTCGCGACCGCCGCGCCGGCCCATGTCGACAGCGTGCGCCGTCACATGGTCGACATCCTCGACCGTCAGCAATTAGCCGCGCTCGCGGATATCTACGACACCCTGCTCGCCCACCATCGCAAGGCAGCGGCTCCGGACTGACCGAACACGGCAGGCTCGCGCCGCAGGCCACAGCCCTGCGACGCAGATCCCGTGCTCGGCCGACCGCTTATCCGGCGACGACCGACTCCGAGGCCGAGCGCTCAGGAACGTCGACCGGGCGTGCGGGGATCCCGAGCGCACGCTCGAACCCCTCCGGCACGATCAGGTCCGACCGATCCAGGTCCTGCACCGACGTCTTACGCAGCCCGAGCAGCGCCGAGTCGATGCCGCCGCGCAGGATGTCGAGGACATTCTCGACGCCGGCTTGGCCGTTGGCGGCCAGACCCCACAGGTAGGCGCGTCCGATCATCACCGCGCGCGCACCGAGCGCGACCGCCTTCACCACGTCGCTACCGCGACGGATGCCGCCATCGAGGACCACATCGATCTGTGAGCCGACGGCATCGGCAACGACGGGCAGCGCTCGAATCGCGGCCGGGGTTCCGTCGAGATTGTTGCCACCGTGATTCGAGACAGAGATCGCGGCCACGCCCGAATCGACCGCGCGCAGTGCGTCATCCACGCGCATCACACCCTTGAGCATGACCGGGCCTGCCCACTGTTCGCAGATCCACTGCACGTCGGCCCAGTCGGGAGCGGGGGTGCCCATCCATTCACCGTAGGCGCCGAAGAACCCTGGTGCGGGTCCGTCGCCGACGGCCATATTCGGCGCGGTGAGGTCGGGAATGTGGCCCGACTTCAAGTAGGTGCTCAGCCACCGCGGTTTGATCAGGGTCTGTGGCGCGAAGCGCAGCATGGCACGCAGATCGAGCTTCTCCGGAATCACCGGACTACCCCAGTCGCGGCCGTGCGAGAACGACCAGTCGAGGGTCAGGATCAGCCCGACGGCGCCCGCTGCCTTCGCCCGCTGCATCCGCTGCAGGATCTCGTCTTTGCTGCCGCACCAGTAGAGCTGGAAAAAGGTCGACGGATTGGCCGCGATCACCTCTTCGATGGGCTTGCTGGCGAAGGAGCTGAGTCCCATCGCAATCCCGCGGGCCGCCGCGGCGCGGGCGACGGCCACTTCACCATCCGGGTGCACGGCCTGCACACCGGTAGGCGAGATCAGCACCGGCATCGAAAGCTGCTGCCCCAGTACGGTTGTCGACTGATCTCGGTCACCGATCGGACCAGCGACGTGCGGCGCGAAGCCGAGCTCGGTGAAGGCGAGCTGGTTCTCCTCGATGGTCTGGCCACGCTCGGATCCGGCGATCAGCGCGCCGTATACGGACTTCGGCAGACGTTTCTTCGCGCGCCGCTGCGCCTCGGCGACTGTTTCGAACCACGGGTTCATGTTCCGGTCCTTTCCCGGGAAGCTGCCGGCCACCACAGCCGGATCTGGTCGTTCAGATCGGTGGTCAGATGCGCGAGCAGTGCCATGCCTTCATCCGCGGTCGCGCCCACCGGGTCGCCGAGCACGCCATTGGCGCTCACCGCACGCACTCCCCCCGCCCGCATCAGCGGCAGGATCTCGGTCAACGGCCTGGCATCACCGGCCACCGCGCGCTCTGCGCGGACCCGGCCCGGCGTCAGCGCCAGCTGCATCGAGGTCTCCGAGCGCCCCGCGTGCGGATCGCCCCGGTATCGGGGCAGATACATGTGCACGTCACGGGATTCGCCGCGCAACAGCGCGCACGCCTTGCGCAGCGGCTCCAGATTGCCGCCGTGCCCGCTGACCAGCAGGACGCGGTCGAACGTTTCGGTGGCCGAACGGCACAGCTCGATGATCAACAGCTCCAACGCGGCCTGCCCGATCGACAGGGTGCCGGGGAAGCCGGCGTGTTCACCGCTCGAGCCATAGGGCACGGCAGGCGCAACACACACATCCGGTCGCACGGCGGCCAGCCGCGTGCACAGGGCCACCGCGACGTCGGTGTCCGTGGACAGCGGCAGATGCGGACCGTGCTGTTCGGTGGCGCCCACCGGCACGGCCAGGATCACCCCCGCAGCGGCACGCTCGCCCACCTCGGGCCACGTGAGATCCGCCACCTGGACATTTTCGAACACGCCGCGAGATTATCGTCAGTCACTGACATAATCAATAGCCGTGACACCTCCGACGCGCGGCCGCCCCAGGGGAACCACCAAGCGCGAACTCGAGCTGATCGCCATGCGCCTGTTCACCGAGCAGGGCTTCGACGAAACGACCGTCGAGCAGATCGCCGCGGCCGCGGGCATCAGCGGACGCACCTTTTTCCGCTACTTCCCCACCAAGGCGGAAGTGCTCTGGTACCAGTTCGACGACGAGGTCGCCGCGCTGCGCGAAGCCTTCGCCACCGTGCCCGACGAGGTACCGATGATGACCGCCGTACGCCGAGTTGTGGTGAACGCCAACCGATATCGCGCCGAAGACGTTGCCGAGCTACGCACCCGCATGCAGCTCGTCGGCGCGATCCCCGCACTCGCCGCCACCGCGGGCGCGCACTACGACGCCTGGGAGCGCGCGGTCAGCGCCTTCGCCGCGAAACGGCTCGGTGAGCCCGAGGACGCATTGCTACCCCTCGCTGTCGGGCGCACCACCCTCGCCGCCGCGCGTGCGGCCTTCGATGCCTGGCTCGCCAGGGCCGACGCGGACCTGACGGTCTACCTCGACGTGGCGCTGGCCAGTCTGGCTCGCGGATTCGCGCCGTCATCGCGAAACCCGGCGGACGACCGGCAGGTTTCGCCAGCAACTCCGGTGGGGTATGACTAGGCTCGGTAGCGGCTCGCAGCCGAACGTACGCATCCCGACCCACCCGTCGAAAGGGGCTGGAGTTTCCATGTCCGAGGTGTCCATGAGCCTTTCGGCGGATTCCCTGACCGCAGGACCGGTCGACAACCTGCTTCCACAGTTGGTCGAACACCTGCGGCAGAACCGCACCGCACTGCGCGAGGAATGGGCTCGGCGTATCACCGATGCCCAGCTGCTGACCGCGATGACCCCCGAGGAAATCTTCTCCGAGGCGACCTCCGTCTACGACAACTACGTCGAGGTGCTCGAAACCGGTAGCGTCGAAGCGCTGCAGGCCTACGCACGCGACCTCTCCGAACGCATCATTCCGAGAGGAGTCGAGACCGACGAGGTCCTCGGCATCGTGCTGTTGCTGCGCGACGTGCTCGCCCGTTCGCTGTTCGAGAAGTACCAAGCCGACTTCGAGCTACTCAATGCCGTGCTCGACGCCTATGAACCGGCCGCCAACCGCATCGCGAGCACCGTGGCCATCTCCTTTGTGCAGGAGCGCGAACGAGTTATCCGGCAGCAGCAGGAAGCCATTCGCGAGCTGTCGACCCCGGTGCTGCAGGTTCGTGAGCAGCTGCTCATCCTGCCGATCATCGGTGTGCTCGACAGTCAGCGTGCGCGCCAGCTCACCGAGCAGCTGCTGCGCGCGATCCGCGCCAACCGCGCCAAGGTCGTCGTCATCGACATCACCGGTGTGCCCGCGATCGACTCCACGGTGGCCAACCACCTGGTGCAGACCGTCGACGCCTCGGGCCTGATGGGCGCGAACGTCATCATCACCGGCCTGTCCTCGGAGATCGCGCTGACACTGGTGACTATCGGACTCGATCTGTCCAAGATGAATGCGGTCGGCGACCTGCAAGGAGGCATCGAGGAAGCCGAACGTTTGCTGGGCTACGAAGTGACCCGGGTGACGGATCGGCCCATCGAACGCGACGGACGCTGATCAGGCGAACTGATGCCCGTCCCGATACTCAAGCAAGGCACATTCCTCATCGCGTCGGTACAGTCCGCACTGACCGACGCCGACACCGAGCGCCTGCAAGACGACCTGATGAAGCAGGTCAGCAAATATCGGGCGCACGGAATTATCGTCGACGTCACGGCGATCGATGTGATGGATTCCTTCGCAGCGAGATCGCTGCGTACCATCGCGCACATGACGCAACTCCGCGGCGCCGAAACGGTCATCGTCGGATTGCAGCCCGAAGTCGCGTTCGCCATGGTTCAGCTCGGGCTCACGTTCGAAGACATGCACACAGCCCTCGACCTCGAAGAGGGTCTCGCCTGGCTGAACCGCAAAACTCCGGCCCGTCGCCAGCGAGATGGTCGTGACAGTGGCCGCTGAGAACTTGGTGATCGCGGTCAGGGTGTCCGGAGACATTGTGATCGCACGACAGGCCGGACGTGAACTGGCAGCCAAGCTCGGATTCTCTCTGACCGATCGAACAATGATCTCGACAGCTATCTCCGAGATTGCTCGCAACATCACCAGCTACGCAGGCAGCGGTGAGATCCGGCTGCTGGTCGACGACCGGGAGGGTCGTCAAGCACTGGTGGTTCAGGCCGAGGACCAAGGTCCCGGCATCATCGACATCGCCCGCGCGCTGGATGATGGCTACTCCACCGGACGCGGCCTCGGTCTCGGCCTGCCCGGCGCCCGACGATTGATGGACCGCCTGATCATCGATTCGGCGCCTGGGCGCGGCACGTTGATCGAGATGTGGAAGTGGGTACCCAACGGTGCATGAGGACGGGTTCATCGGCCGAATCGAGTGGGCGGTGGCCGGTCGTGCGCTACCGGGCCAGCAGGTTTCCGGTGATCGCTGCGTGGTCCTCGACGCGGGCAACGGTACCGTGCTTTTCGCCGTGCTCGACGGCCTCGGTCATGGCGCCGCCGCCGCCGACGCCTCTGATCGAGCTGCACAGATACTCGCGGAAAACCGCGCCGAACCATTGGACGTCCTGATGGTGCTGTGTCATCGAGCTATGGCCGAAACCCGCGGCGCGGCAGTGTCTTTAGTACTGTTCGACGATGCGGACACGGTGCGCTGGCTCGGCGTCGGGAACGTCGACTCCCAGGTGCTCACCCGTGGCCCCGTCGGGCTGACGATACGCGCGACGGTGCTGCTGACCGGCGGCATCGTCGGCTACCGGCTACCGCAGAACCTCCAACCTCAGACGGTGGCGGTGCGTCAGGGCGACCTGCTCTTGATGTCGACCGACGGTATCGTCATCGACTCGACCGACACCATTGATTTGTCGAAGTCCACAGCCGACATCACCGCCGATATCCTCGCCAAGCACGCCAAGGACACCGACGACGCCTTGGTACTCGCCGCACGTCATCGGGGCGGCCCACCGGATGTGACGACATGACCGCCGCGCTCGCCGCATTTCGGGACGCCTACGCGGATGCGCTGCAGCGGCACTTGGACGCACCGACGCAGGCCGGCCTCGCCGAAGGCTACGACCTCGGCCGACGTGCCCTCGTCGAAGGCATCAGCCTGCTCGACCTCACCGAAAACCACTTCCGCGTCGTGCAAACCGCCCAGCGCCCCGCCGACAACCAGGACGTCAAGCTCGCCGAGACGGCGCTGGAATTCCTTCTGCAGACCCTGGCCGCGTTGGACATCGCCACCAGAGGGTTCCTCGACGGCAACCGCCGCTACGAGCAACAGCGTTCCCGCGCAGACGATCTCGCGGGCCGCGATGCCTTCCGCACCGCCCTGGTCGAATCACTGCAGGACGGCTTCTTCGTTGCCGACTCACACGGCACCATCGTCGAGGTCAACACCGCCTTCGGCGCGCTGACCGGGTACGGCGCCGCCGACATCCCCTACCCGCTGCCGCATCCGTGGTCGATGCCGGAGGGCCGGCGCTATCCCGATCTCGGCACCGAGGCACAGCGCTTCGTCATTCCGATCCAGCACCGCGACGGCCGCACGGTCTGGCTCGCGGTGAGCACGAGTGCCCTCATCAAGCCGGACGACAATGAGCAAATCTTCGTCGGCACCATTCGCGATGTGACGGCCGAACACGACGCCCAGGCCCGCGATCAGGCCGCCTCCCGGCTGGCCACCGCCGTCGGCGCGGCCACCAGTGTGGTCGAGGTGCTCGCCGTCGGGCTGGACGAGCTGCGGCGCACGGTCGGCGCCGAGACCGCGGTGGTTTCGGTGTGGCCGAGCCGTAACACCGGTCCCGAGGTCTATGTCTCCGGTGGCCCGCAGGTCTCCGACCGCCCCACGAACACCGGCCAGATCCAGCAGGCAGGCAATGCGACCAGACAACCGTCGCCTGCAGGCAACGCACTCGACGCACGGGCTCGTGCGCTGCTCGATCGGGCACGACGCAGGCCGGGCCGCAGCCTGATCGCGATCCCGGAGGGCACCGAAAGCTCCGAGGGTATCGTCGCTCCACTCGGCGAGACCGGTGACGCTGCATTGTGGTTGCGCTTCGCCGCGCCACGCGCCATCAGTGCCGCGGATTGGACATTGTTCTCCCTTCTCATCGGCCACCTGAGCCTCGCGGTGCAACGGGCGCGCAACTTCGATCAGGCGCGCTCCACCTCGCTGACATTGCAGCGTGCCATGCTCGGCCCGATCGAGCTGCCGCCGCGGTTCTCCGTGCACTACGAGCCTGCGCTGCCGCCCTTGGAAATCGGCGGCGACTGGTACGACGTGGTGCCGCTGCGGGACGGAACGATCGGCATCGTGGTAGGCGACTGCGTCGGACGAGGGCTGTCCGCCGCCGTGGTGATGGGCCAATTACGCACGGCTGCACAGACTTTGCTGCTCGGCGGCGCGGGGCCCGCCCAGTTGCTCGCCGAGCTCGACACCGTCGCGGCCCGCATTCCCGGTGCCATGTGCACCACCGTGTGCGCGGCGGTGCTCGATCCGGTGCGCGGGCTGGTCCGCTACAGCAGCGCCGGTCATATGCCGCCGATCCTCGCCGACGTGGGCGATCCGGGCAGGCTGCTCGAGGGTGGCCGATCGGTGCCGCTGGCTACCTTCGACGTGCCTCGGCGCCCGGAGGCGACCACGGCGCTCGCACCCGGCTCGACGCTCGTGCTGTTCACCGACGGTTTGGTCGAACACCGCGGTGTCGACATCGATGACAGCTTCGCGAAGATCTGCGCGGTGCTCGCAGACACCCCCGGCCGACTGCCACGGGAAGTAGCCGACGCGGTGCTGTCGCGGCTGCGCCCGGCCGCCGGCTACGACGACGACGTCGCCATGGTTGTCTATCGCCAGCCGCCCGCGCCATTACGGCTGGACGTGCCCGCCAACCCAGGTCAACTCTCGGCGATGCGTCGGGACCTCAAGGCCTGGCTGGCCGCCGCCGCGGTCCCACACGATCTCGCCTCGGACCTGATCGCCGCCGCGAACGAAGCATGCAGCAACAGCATCGAACACGCCTACCGAGACGGCGCGCTGCCCGCGAGCCGACCCGTACAATCCACCGACGCGTCGATGGGCCGCGCCACCGGTGCCACCGACGCGCCGGACGCAGGCCGTGTCCAGCTCACGGCCGAATGCGACACCCAGACGGTGGTCATCGTGGTCACCGACGCCGGGACATGGAAACCACGCTCGGCCGACCCCGGCTATCGCGGCCGCGGCATCGACATGATGCGAGCGCTGACCGAGGAGCTGGAGATCGACCACACCGGCCCCGGCACCACCGTCCGCATGTCGGTCACCCTGCCCGCGATCAAATCCCCGGTGGCGAACCCGCTGCGCGGCACACAGCGCCGCATTTCCAGCTGACGCATCTGTACCGGCGTACCGGAGGTTCCGATCGCACCGCCGCCCGGTAGGCGGGCCGGAGCGGTTTCCCGATCGCGTCCGCACAACGCCCGGAACCCGCGTCGGGCGCACGCCGATCCTTTCCCGTGCAACGGGCTCGGTGAAGTTTGTCGAGACTGTTAGGCGCGCAATAACAGTCGAGGCAGGCTATTTACCGCGACCGGATGCCCTCCCGGGTTGTGACAGATCACCGGTTGCATCGCTCGGAGCGGCCATCACACGACGCCACCAAGCGTCCAACGGGCTCGGGTCGGGCCAGATCACCGGCACCTGCTCGAAATCGTCGTCGTGTTCGGTTCCGATTCCCTGGACCATCATCGTCTCCTCGGCAGGCAGATTCTCCGTGCCGGGTACCCCAACTCTGCGGCACCCGGCCGAATGCATTACCCGGACCCCGCCAGCCGAATCAATCTTCAGATCGTGGGGCGCAACGAGGGCGCCAGGTCGGACCGCGTGGGTCCTACATGCCCCCATTTTAGATCAGAATTCGTCGGCAATTAAGGGTTACGGCGCACGCGGACAACAGAATCCGACATTCTGCAGGTCAACAAGTTTCGATGTACTTACACTGTCGCGCATTTCACCAACCAACCGACCGTCCGGCTCGCAGCCGAGGTGGTCGTGACCGGAACACTCGGGTGACACTACCTACCTCGGACGGGCCGAAATCAGATCGTTTGGCTCAGTTGCACATTCACCCAGCACGGTGCGGAGCAGTCGAAAACGGGGCGCTGCGGTTCGAGCTCGGATTCCATGATCACCGCAGGGATCATCAAGCCTTCGGAGAGACCAGCCGCGTAGATGTCCATGCGCTGGCAATGCCCTGGTTGCAGGACAGCATCGGTAGCAATTGTGGGACGTCATGTTCACCGGCGGCGACAGTGGCGCTTCCGCGATGTGGCCCGCCACATAAAAACAGAGGCATACCCTACATTTGGGTACTGCGATGTTTTCTCACGCTTGATAGCAAGAAGTAAGCCGTGGCACACATTTGTGAGAATGTCCGGCTTGCGATTCCGCCTTAGATCGAAGTCTCATGGCACACAGTCGGTCTCGCGGACCGGCGATCGTGTCGAGTGCGGACGCCGAGCTATCGTGCGCCGCAGCCGCCTCGGCGTACGATCTCGAGTCGACGAGGTGTCAGTCGCACACGGCGCCGTAGGACGCCGACCCCACCAGCTTCGAGTACTTGGCGAGCACACCACGGGTGTAGCGGGGCGGCAACGGTTCCCAGCCCTCGCGGCGGCGGTCGAGTTCCTGGGCTTCGACCAGGAGGTCGAGAGTGCCCGCACCGACATCGAGGCGGATCTGGTCGCCGTCACGTACGAAGGCGATCGGCCCGCCGTCCACCGCTTCCGGGGCGACGTGGCCGACACACAGTCCGGTGGTGCCACCGGAGAAACGTCCGTCGGTGAGCAGCAGGACATCCTTGCCCAAGCCCGCACCCTTGATGGCCGCGGTGATCGCGAGCATCTCGCGCATCCCAGGACCGCCCTTGGGCCCCTCGTATCGGATCACCACCACATCACCGGCCGCGATCGTGCCATCCTCGAGTGCGTCCATCGCCGAGCGCTCGCGGTCGAAAACCCTTGCGGTGCCGGTGAATACGTCGGAATCGAAGCCCGCAGACTTCACCACCGCCCCGCCGGGTGCGAGCGATCCTTCGAGGATGGTGATGCCGCCGGTCGGATGAATCGGAGACTTCATGGCACGGACCACTTTGCCGTCGGGGTCCGGCGGGGCGATCTCGGCCAAATTCTCCGCCACGGTCCGCCCTGTCACCGTCAAACAGTCGCCGTGCAGCAGTCCGGCGTCCAACAGCGCCTTCATCATGACCGGGACACCGCCGATGCGGTCCACATCGGTCATCACATGCTTGCCGAACGGTTTCACGTCGGCGAGGTGCGGTACTCGGCGGCCGACGCGGGCGAAATCCTCCAGCGTCAGTTCGACATTCGCATCGTGCGCGATCGCCAACAGGTGCAGCACGGCGTTGGTGGAGCCGCCGAATGCCATCACCACGGCGATCGCGTTCTCGAAGGCCTCTTTGGTGAGAATGTCGGCCGTGGTGATCCCGCGCCGAAGCAACTCGACGACGGCCTCGCCGCTGCGCCGGGCGTAGCCGTCACGGCGGCGGTCGGTCGCTGGCGGCGCCGCGCTGCCCGGCAGCGACATGCCCATGGCCTCGGCCGCGCTGGCCATCGTGTTCGCGGTGTACATCCCACCGCAAGCGCCCTCACCGGGACAGATTGCACGCTCGATGGCGTCGACATCTTCGCGGCTCATCAGCCCGCGCGAACACGCGCCGACCGCCTCGAACGCATCGATGATCGTCACCTCACGCGCACTGCCGTCGGACATTTTCGCGATCCCCGGCAGGATCGAGCCCGCATAGAGGAACACGCTGGCCAGGTTCAGCCGGGCCGCCGCCATCAGCATGCCGGGCAAGGATTTGTCACACCCGGCCAGCAGCACCGAGCCGTCGAGGCGCTCGGCCTGCATGACCGTCTCGACGCTGTCGGCGATCACCTCACGTGACACCAGCGAGAAGTGCATGCCCTCGTGCCCCATGGAGATGCCGTCGGAGACCGAGATCGTTCCGAACTCCATCGGATAGCCACCCCCGGCGAACACACCTTCCTTGCTGGCCTTCGCGAGTCGATCCAACGACAGATTGCACGGGGTGATCTCATTCCACGAGGAGGCCACCCCGATCTGCGACTTCCCCCAGTCGCCATCGCCCATCCCGACCGCTCGCAACATCCCCCGAGCAGCGGTCTTCTCCAGCCCGTCGGTGACATCGCGGCTGCGTGGCTTGATATCGGGACCATTCGGATCATTGGACACGATCTTCATCATCCTCCCACTACATCGCCCGCGGCCGCCGACCACGCCGGTGGATGCCGAGATCGACAGGACACCGCTGCGTCGACACCCGGACAACGCCGCAGTGATGTCCCGTTCGTAGCGCTCGTACCGGGCTAGACCAACAGCGCGCGGTGCCGGAGGTCGGTGACGTACTTGGTGATGAGCTGCGGTGCGAGATGGGGGATGTCGTTGTCCGGGCCGATTCGCGCGGTGTGGACGGCGGTCCGAAACGTCTTGGCCGGGATGACCGAGCCGCGGATCGGGTGCTCCGGACGAGCGTAGGCGTGCAGTAGCGGCAGTACCGAGGCCTGGCGCTGTTTCTCGGGCAGTGCGCGCAGTGCGGTCTCGA
Source organism: Nocardia sp. NPDC051463 (assembly GCF_040681975.1). Taxonomy (NCBI): domain Bacteria; kingdom Bacillati; phylum Actinomycetota; class Actinomycetes; order Mycobacteriales; family Nocardiaceae; genus Nocardia; species Nocardia sp. NPDC051463. The sequence goes on along the minus strand of NZ_JBFBAB010000005.1, from coordinate 180,195 downwards.
AACGCTCCAACCAGTCGTGGTAGTCGGCGATGCGCTGGATAGGGTGGTCGGAGTCGATCAGCCAGTCCACGACGTTGTCCAGGGATATGCCGTCGTCGTGCGGGTTCACCACATCGAAGGTGTGGAAGCCGGCCGTGCCCAGGCTGCCGAGCGTAGTGATCGCCTCGGCGGTGAAGTCGGCGGGCAGCCCGTCGTAGTGGGCGCGCCGCCGCGTGCCGTCGGAGTGGGTCTCGTAGAAGGAGGACGGCGCGATGCCGGTCGCGACCAGACTCAGCACTAGGCGGGTGAACATGTCCGGCACGTTGAGCTGCCCGCGGTAGCGGCTGTGCGCGAGGATCATGTCCGAGCGGAAGACCGTAACCGGCAGACCGCACAGGTCGTTGGCTTCACGCAGCAGCACCTCCCCCGCCCACTTGCTGTTGCCGTAGCCGTTGGCATAACTCTCATCGATGACACGCATCGAGCTGAAATCACGGATGTCACCGTCCTCGTCGAACGACCCCGGCTCGACCTGCGCGGCGACGCCCACCGTCGAGAGATAGGTAACGGGCTTGAGCCGCCTGCTGATCGCGAGGCGAATCACCTCGGCGGTGCCGACCACGTTCGGCCCGAACAGTTGGCTGTAAGGAAGCACATGGTTGACAAGGGCAGCCGGGTGAACGATCAGATCGACGCTGTCGGCCAACCGATTCCAGGTCTCGTCGTCCAGGCCGAGATTCGCCTCGCCGATATCACCCGACAGGACTTCGAGGTGGCGGGCGGCCAGCTCCTGGAAATGCTGGACCAACTCCGGGTCGCCACTGTCGAATGCCTCGTCGAGCCGCCGCCTTGCTGCCACGGCGTCGCTGCCGCGCACCACGCAGATCAACGTGCCGCCCGACTCATCCAGCCGCTGTAGCCATTCCAGGCACAGGAAGCGCCCCAGGTAGCCGTTCGCGCCGGTCAGCAGCACCGTCCGGGTGGTGCCGTCCGGCGCTGGCAATGCCTCGGCGGCGGCCAGGGTGCTGGCATCGATGAACTTGTCGAGGGTCAGGTCACCGGCGTAGATCGCCGATCCGTCGCGGCCGTGGACTGCGGTGAGGGCGGGCCGACGCACACCCGAATTCCGTTCCCTTTCTATGTAATCGGCAAGATCACGGAGCCCGTTCGCGGGGCTGATGACCACGCCGACCGGCACGTCCACCGCGAAAATGTCCTGGAGCAGATTCGAGAACGACAGCGCCGAAAGAGAATCGCCGCCCAGCTCCGTGAACTGGGCATCCGGACCGATATCTGTTGTCGCGCAACCGAGGAGTGCGCGGGCGGCCCGGCTGATCGTTTCCAGCACCGGCAGCTCGGCAGCGGTATGCCGCAGAGCGAGCAATTCATTGTCCTGCTGTTCCGCCAAGTCGCTGTACAACTGCTCGAGTCGGGCCCCGTAATGTGCTGCGAGTTTGGGCCGCAACAGTTTACCGATGCCGGAGAGTAGACCGTTCTCGATCGTGAACGGCTCGGTCTCGATCAGGAAGTCGCGCGGGATCTCGTAAGAGTTCAGATCGGCCTCGTTCGCAATCTGCTGCAACGACGCGGCGATCGCGCCCTTCAGCGCGTCGGGGTCGAGAGCCGCCTCAGTGGGCACGACCACCGCGAGCAGGTAGGCGCGTTCACTGCTGCCGTAGACGAATATCTGTCGGACCAAAGGGCTGCCCGTGTAGACCGCCTCCAACTGCGAGACGGCGACGAATTCGCCCTGCGACAGCTTCAGCACATTGTTGCTACGGTCCACGTAGACGAGTTGATCCGGACCGATCTCGGCCATGATGTCGCCGGTCTTGTAGAAACCGTCCGCATCGAAGATCTGTGCGGTGACCTCGGGTCGCTTGTAGTACCCGGAAATCATGGTGCGCGTCTTCAGCAGCAGTTCGCCACGAGGATGCGGCTGGTCGGTCCGGAAATATCCCAGCTCGGGGACGTCGACGAGCTTGTAGTCGAGCACCGGCGGCCGGCGCAGCTGGTTGTCGACCAGCACCCCGCCCGCCTCGGTGGAGCCGTAGCCATCGCGCAACTCCACGTCCAACACGGACTCCATGAAGGTCTTCAGCTCCGCTGCCAGCGGCGCCGAGCCCACCGAGGCGGACACCACACGCCCGCCGAGGAAGTCTCGGCGCAATTCGCTTTGCACCTGCTGCTCCGTGGCGCGGCGCCGGGCGAGCTGACGCTGGTAATGCTGGAAAACCATGTCGCACACACGTGGAACGAACAGTACCTCCGTCGGGCGCACCAGACCGATGTCCTCGAACAGCGTCGACATATCGCTTCTCGCCGTGAAGTAGGCAGTGCCGCCACGGGCGAGAATCCCCGACAGAGTGAGACGGCCCGCGAGGTGGCTCAGGGGCAGATAGTTCAGGCCGATCGCGGGGACAGTGGTCGAGTCGAACCAGGCGGTCGTCTCCACCCAGATGCCGGCAGCAAGCCGATCGGTGTACATGGCGCCCTTGGGCGTGCCCGTACTTCCCGAGGTGTAGATGAGCACGGCGAGCGGGTCGTTGTCGGCATCGGGGATGAACAGCGGCGCGGGCGGCGCTGCACGGCCGCGGATGAGCACCGCATCGAGTGTTTCGACAACAATCGCGCTGCCGGCGTCCGCCAGCCGCTGAAGTGCCGAGTCGACCGCTGCACGCTGTGCGTCGTCCTCAGGGTGGTAGTCGAAGACGACAAGATGTTCGGTGGGCCCCTCGGCGAGCACACAGTCGATGGCGGCATCGAGCAAGTCCGGCGTCGCGGCGAGAACGCGAGGGCCGGTCTCGGCAACGATCGCACGCAGTTGGGCGACCGCGGCTCCCGCCTGCAGCGGCACCGCCACCGCGCCCAGCTCTGCACAGGCCAGATCAAGCGTGACGTAGTCGCAACTCGTGAAGCCGAGTATGGCGACGAAATCGCCTGCGCGCACGGGATGTTCGACGTCGTGATGCCACGCGGCGGCCACCGCGCCAACCCGCTCGCCCAGTTCCCGGTACGTGATGGTCTCGAATCCGGGCAGCAGACGAAGCGTGCGCCGACCTGCCATATCGGTAGTGAACTCGAACGCCCGCTGCCCGAGCGCGGGACGATCGGCATAACCCTCGAGAACCGTCGCGACTACCTGCGCGTACCGCAGTCCGGGTCGACACAGCGCTGCGCCGATCTCTTCGGATGGCTCGGCGTCACGAACCTGCTGATCACTGGCATACAACTCGGCGATTCGCCGTTCGCGCCGCCCAGTTGGAGTGTCGATCGACATGATCAAGCCTCCCTTGGTTGTCTATCGCACACACACAAGAGACCGACGCCGGATGAAGCGGCTGACGTCGGCGAGGGAGGCAACCACAGGACTTCCCTCTTTCGATCTGTAGTTAGTTCAGATAACTACTCCCTCCGGTATACACCCATAGCATCCAGCTTCCGATGTGACTCACATCTCATTAGTCTCGGTCCGCCCGCGCTTCGCGCGCGGCGACCCGACCTGGGCGATACGGCACGCCGGGTGCGTTGCCACGCGCTCGCTCCGAAGGACTTGGCCCCAAGGACAACCCCGAGCGGTAAGGTGTGATGGCAAGAAAACTCGCACGGCACGCGAAATATGTCGGGTTTGCTGCATGTTTTGTGTCAGTACAGCGAGATCGGGCGGTTCATGGCAGATTGTGAAGACGTGACCAATACTTCCGGAGACGCGTATCCCCTCGCGGACACGATGACCACCACGATAACGACGCCCGAGGGCGCGACCGTGCTGACGGTGTCCGGCGAGGTCGACCTGGCGACAGCGCCCGCGCTCGAAGCCGCGATCGAGGGCATACTCGCCGGCAAACCCGCGGCCCTGATCGTCGACCTGTCCGCGGTCAGCTTCCTCGCCTCGGCGGGGATGGCCGCACTGGTCGGGGCGCATCAGCGGGCGGGCGCGTCGACCTCGATCGCCGTTGTCGCCGACGGCCCGGCAACCAGTCGCCAGCTGAAGATGACCAGCCTGGATCAGGTATTCGCGCTGCATTCGACTCTCGACCAGGCCCTGGCGTCGTTCCGCTGATCCTGGAGTCCCACCGCCCTACTCGTTGCGGTGGACCGTGGAATGCTGGAGCCCGTGGGAGATCACGGCACACATGACACTGTCCGCCGCAGCTACGACACCGTCGCCGAGAGTTACGCCACCGATCTCCGTGATGAGCTCGGCGGCAAGCCGCTCGACCGGGCACTGCTGAGCAGTCTCATCGAGCAGACCGAATCGGGAACACCGATCGCCGACCTCGGTTGCGGCCCTGGACATACTGCCGCCTGGCTCGCCGATCACGGTGCGACGACTGTCGGCATCGACCTATCCGCCGCCATGGTCGCAGTGGGACGCAAGCACTATTCAGCTGTCGAGTTCCGCGAGGGCGATCTGCTCGAATTGCCCGCCGCCGACGGTGAATTCGGCGCCGCGGTCGCGTTGTACTCGATCATCCATCTCGCGCCCGGTGAACTGCGCAGCGCGTTCGAACAGGTGCATCGCGTGCTGCGCCCGTCCGGCCTGTTCCTTGTGTCGTTCCACATCGGCTCGGAGATCCGGCATTTCGATACCTGGTGGGGACACGAGGTGGATGTCGACTTCCGCTTCTTCGAACCGGACCAGATCATCACCGATCTGGTGGCGGCGGGGTTCGAGATGCGGATGCGCATGGAACGCCCGAACTATCCGCACGAGGTCGATACTCGCCGCGCCTACCTGTTGGCTCGCCGGACCGACCCGGCGAGCCGCCAGGGGCTCAGCAGAGTTCGCGCAGCTGCTCGATCAGTTTGATCCGCTCGGCCGGGGTCGCGGCCATCGGAACGACGTTGAGCACGGTCACACCCGCCTCACGGAAGGCGGCGACCCGCTCCTTCACGTAGCCGGCGGGGCCGACGAGGGAGATGTCGCGCACCAGATCGTCCGGAACGACCTTGGCGGCCTCTTCCTTCTTGCCGGCCAGGTACAGCTCCTGAATACGGTCGGCCTCCGCGCCGTAGCCGTACTTCGTGGCGAGGGTGTGATAGAAGTTCTTGCCCTTCGCACCCATGCCGCCGATATACAGCGCGAGGTGCGGCTTCACGAATTCCAGTAGCGGCGTGACATTTTCACCGATCGCGAGCGCAGGTCCGGCATACACGTCGAGTTCGCCGAGGATCGGATCGCGGTTGGCCAGACCGGCATCCAGCGATTCACCCCAGATTTGCTTGGCCTTCTCGGGCACGAAGAAGATCGGCTGCCAGCCCTCGGCGATCTCGGCGGCCAGCTGCACATTCTTCGGGCCGAGCGCGGCGAGCAGCACTGGAATACGTTCGCGCACGGGGTGATTGATCAACTTGAGCGGCTTGCCGAGACCGGTGCCCTCGCCAGCGGGCAGCGGGATCTTGTAGTACTTGCCGTCGTATTCGAGCCGCTCGCGCCGCCACACCTTGCGGCAGATCTCCACCAGTTCCCTGGTGCGGCCGATCGGCGAGTCGTAGGCGACGCCGTGGAACCCCTCGATCACCTGCGGGCCCGACGCGCCGAGGCCGAGCACATAGCGGCCGTCGGAGACGAAGTCCAGACCCGCCGCGGTCATCGCGGTCAGGCTGGGGGTGCGGGTGTAGAGCTGCAGGATGCCCGAGGCCAGCTGCAGACGAGTGGTCTTGGCGGCCAGGTAGCCCAGCGCGCTGACGGCGTCGAAGGAGTACGCCTCGGGGACGAACACGATGTCGAGCCCGGCTTGCTCGAGGTCGGCCACTTCCGCCGCCGCCTCTTTGAAACCGCCCGAGTAATTGATGCCCAATCCGATCCGCATAACACTCAACATAACCGCAGCTACGGACCGGGCGCGCACCGGCCACCCACGCGCGGGCGGTAGCGTAATCGGCGAGACTTCCCCGTGATCGCCGAAGAAAACGAAAGGCCACCCGCCGTGTCGCAGCCCACCACGTCGTCCCAGGAAACTGCACCCTCCTCCTTCGGCAGGGCCACGCTCGCGCAGTACCTGACCGACCTGGCCGCAAAGGTGCCCGCTCCCGGTGGCGGCGCGGTCGCGGCACTGCACGCCGCCCAGGGCGCCGCACTGGTTGCGATGGTCGCCCGCTACACCACCCGCGCCAAAGACGCCGAGCACCGCCCGATCATCGACCGCATCATCGAGGCCGCCGACGCCGCGCGGGACCGTGCCCTCGCCCTCGCCGACGCCGACGCCGCCGCCTTCACCGCCGTTGGTGCTGCCTACAAACTGCCGAAGTCCACCCCGGAAGACATCGCCCAGCGCACCGAGGCCATCACCGCCGCATTGATCGAGGCCGCCCGGGTGCCCGCCGCCGTCGTCGATGAGGCCGACGAAATCCTGTCGCTTGCCGCGGAACTGCTTCCGATCGGAAACCCGAACGTTGTCACCGATATCGGCGCGGCCGCCGATGCCGCTCGCGCGGCCGCCACCAGTTCGCAGCTCAATATCGAGATCAACGTCGCCTCCCTCAGCGCCGCGGAAGGCGACCGATTCGCACCCGTGCTGATGCGCGTGGAGGAAATCACCGCACGTGCCGACGCCCTCCACGCCGACGTGCTGCACGCCGTGCGCAGCTGATCGCGGGCCCGGAAACCGGGGGTTTCCGCACCACCGTGCCGGGTACGCCCGATATATAGACCGACAACGAGGTCCGAGTGCTAGATGACCTCGGCGCACGAAGCAGAACGCGCCCGTACCTGCTCGCTCACCGGCGCTCGCGAACACCAGGCTTATCACCGCTGCCGCGCCGATACTCGCGGGCGTGGCACCTATATGGCGCGGCCCCGACGAGGACACCGCCGCACAGCCGGTGCTCGGCACCGCGAGCTGGGCACCGGCCGGCAGGCCAGACCGACCTGCCGAACCCCGGCCAGATCACGGCCGGGTGCGCTACGGTCGGAGAGGAGGACGTGCCGGCACCGTTCGCCTACCGCCGGGGGGCGTTACGGATTCGGTATGTCGAGTTGATCATGAAGTCCTAGAATGGATTTCTGCCACCACACCATCTAGAAGGGGTGGAGCCATGAGGAGCGCACTCAGATATCCGTTCCTCGCGGCCATGGTCATGGCCTTGGCCGCGTTCGGGTCCGGAACAGCATTCGCGACCTCGATCGGAACACCGTCGGCCGCCTCGGTAGCGACCGTCACACCATCGGCAGGCCAGGAAGTCGGTATCGCTCATCCGATCACGATCCAGTTCACGGCGGCTGTCGTGGATCGCGCTCGCGCCGAACGAGCCATCGATATCACTTCCACCCGATCGCTCCCGGGCACGTTCGCATGGGCGAACGACCGCGAAGTGACGTGGACACCCACGGGATTCCTTCCCGCCCGCTCCCCGATCTCCGTTCGAATAGGTAGTGCGCGAACGCAATTCAGTACCAACGCCGGTGTGATCGCCGACGCAGACATGTCCAACCACACCTTCACGGTTACCATCGGCGGCCAGGCGCCGCGCACGATGCCCGCTTCGATGGGCAAGCCGGGCTACGAGACCCCGACAGGCACCTTCCCGATTCTCGAGATTTTCCGCTCGGTAGTCTTCGACTCACGCACGATCGGCATCCCGTTGAGTTCCCCCGAGGGTTACGTCATCAACGGTGAATATGCCGAACGCCTCACGTGGGGCGGCGTTTTCGTGCACTCTGCGCCTTGGTCGGTGGATTCCCAGGGCTATGCGAACGTCAGCCACGGCTGTATCAACCTCGCACCCGACGACGCCGCCTGGTACTACGAAATCGCCAGCATCGGCGACCCGGTCAGCGTGCACTGGTAGACCGACCGCACTCTCCCACCTCCTGACCGCGATTCCGCAGAACCGTACCGCTGGTCGCGAGCAGGATCCGGCTGTCCATGTGCGCGTTCGACATTCGAGCACCGGGCAATTGTTTCGTGCCGACGGACGGTAATCGATGACGTGGCCGGACCCGTTCGCTTGCATTGCGGTCGATGCGCAGTATCCTCCGGAGCTATCAGAGTGGGGAACGAACTTGACGGTATGAGCTGATGAAGGTGGGGCAATGGATCGACCGGACATGCGAGGACGGCCTGGAGAAACCTCTCGAGGCAACTGGTCCGAGTGGGCGCATCGAATGCCCGCCGAACCCGAGACGCCCGCCGCGACCTACGCCCCCGACTATGCCGACGACGATGACGATGTCTTTGCGCGCCTGATCGACCGGTCGCGGGTGCGGCGGCGCTGGTATCAGCTCCCGCAGGGCAGTCGGCGCTGGATGCCCGCGCTGCTCGCCTCACTCGGCGCCGCGGCACTGCTCGCCGCCGCGTTTGTCCAATTCCGTGGTGCCCAGACTCCCGCACCGACCGCGGCGTCCAGCTCGACCGATATCCCGGTCTCTGGCACCATTCCCGCGACCCGATGCCCCGCCGAAAAAGTCGGCAACCGCATCCAAGGCAACGGCGCGGGCGGTGTCGACTCCGGCCCGGCGGCGATCTTCGCGTTCCAATACGCCTACTACGTGACACGCTCCAGCGAGCAGGCCCAGGCTGTCGTAGCGCCCAACGCGGCGGTGTCGTCGGCCGAAGATATCCAGCACGGCATCGACACGATCCCCGCGGGCACCACGCACTGCGTCACCATCACCCCCGGTGCGTTCGCCGGCCAGTACCTCGTCCGAGTGAGTGAACAGCGCCCCAACGCACTGCCGGTGGCCTACAACGCCCAACTGGTGACGACCGCCCGTGCGGGCGGTCGAACGCTCATCACCAGTATCGCCGCCGCCGAGTAGGCGGGCTGCCGCCGGTCCGCGAGCCGCGTATTTCGGCACCGGATGTCGGTCGTAAATCTCCGCCCACCTCGTCCTTCGGCGAATCGGTGATAGACCGAAGTCGGTTGTGCCGCATCGGGTCGGACGCGAATCCTGCCTTGGTGACCGATAGCATCGCAGCCATGCGCCAAGGTCAGGTGCCGCCACGGCCGCTCAGTATGTGGCAGCATAGTCGGCGGACTACTGACGGTTGTGCTGATCGGCACGTCATCGCCGCGATCAAAGGCGTCGGGACATCCCGTGCTGTCACCCAGTGTCACAACGTAATTGATCGCTGTGGCCACCGCTTACCCACCCGCCGACAAGCGCAGCGTCTAACGCGCGGCCGCTCGTCGCGCCCTCGACGCGCTCACCGCTCGCGAGCTCGACATCGCCCGCGCGATCGCACAGGGGTTATCCAACGCCGAGATCGCCGAGGAGCTCTACCTCAGCATTGCCACCGTGAAATCGCACACCGGCAGACTGTTTGAATCCACGCTGTCGCGGAGCGTGTCGAGAGTCCCCTGGGCCTGTTGACTCAGGTGACCTTCTCGGTCCATCACCGACCCCTCCTGGTCGACCAACGACTTCGCCTCGGCCACAGTGTAACCGCGCGCGGTCTGATACTGCTGCCAGCAGATGATCACCACGAACGCCACGGTTGCCGCGAAGAACGTTTTGATCAGGTCGAAAACCAGTGTCCCCCACGGCTTCGTCGCCCGTCTGCCGCCACGACTCCGGCCGTAACCTGTCTCCCAGCACGAACAGCAACACCGCAAAAGCGGCAACCCCAATCGCGACGATGAATTCCCGTGCCATATCAGCGATCCCACCTTTCGCGCGACCGGCATACCGTGTCTCGGGCACAGATCGACACCCGCCGAGGGGTAACTCAGCACGAGGTGCTTGTGGAGGAAGCTTCGATCAACAGGTATTCGCCGCGGCGGGCCGCTGGATGACGAATGCGAGAACGACGCCACTTCCCTTGAAGGAGAGTCGTTCTCGTGCCGAGCGCGCAGCGGGCCGGCGCGCTACAGCCGAATGAAGTGAGCGCCGGAATGCAGGTTGGCACCGACGGCTGCGATCACTATCGGGTCGCCGGCGCCCAGCCCGATCACCGCGATACGCACGTTCTCGGCGAGGAGGATGAGGATGCCGGCACCAGAGGTATTGCCGTAGCGGTCGACGTTGATCGCCCTACGGTTCGCGGCAATGCCCAGGGCGCCGATCAGCTGCTCGATGAGCCGGCGATTGGATGTCGCCAAGTATCAGCCGCTCACATCCAGCCGGAACTCACAAACCCCCACAAATGGGAAGGTTCCACCTAGAAGGAACCGAGAATCGGACCGCCATCGCCTGCGACCGATTCAGGCGCGGCGGGCGTTTTCGGCCGCGGTGACGACGTGGCGCATGAGGAGTGCCGTAGTGACGGGTCCGACGCCGCCGGGGACGGGGCTGAGGGCAGCCGCCTTACCGCGCACGGAATCCGCTTCGACGTCGCCGACGATCTTGCCGTCCGGGGCCTCGTTGGTGCCGACGTCGACGACTACCGCGGCTTCACCGATGTGTTTGCCGGTGACGAGGTCGATGCGTCCCGCAGCGGCGACGACGATATCGGCGGCAGAGGTCACCGCGGGGAGATCGGTGGTGCGCGAGTGCGCAACGGTCACAGTGGCGTTTTCGGCGAGCAGCAACTGCGCCAAGGGCTTGCCGACGATGTTCGAGCGGCCGACGACCGCGACATGCCGGCCGGCGAGGGGGATTTCGTGATGCTTCAGCAGTTCGACGACGGCCTCGGAGGTGGCGGGGACGAAACCGTCGAGATTGCTGGCGAGCAGGCCCAGTGACAGCGGGCTGACACCGTCGACGTCCTTGGTCGCGGCGATCGAGGAGCTGACGTCGTCGAGGCTGACACCGGCGGGCAGCGGTGTCTGCAGCATGATCGCGTCGGTGGCGGCGTCCGCACTACGGGCGTCGAGCTCCGCGCGGATTACCTCGGCGCTCGCGTCGGCACCGAGTTCGACGGTGTCGCACGTGATTCCGAGTCGCTCGGCGGCCTTGCGCAGCGAGTTCACATACCAGGCACTGGCCGGGTCGTCGTTCGCGATAACCAAGGCCAGGCGCGGGGCGGGTCCACCCGCGGCCAGCATGGCGGCGCGCGCCTTGGTGTCGGAGTTGATGGCGGCGGCGAGTTCCTTGCCGGACAGCGAAACGGTATCCACGTTGTCACACCTTAATGGTCACGACGTGCGCACCGTCGCGGCGGCCACCCGCAGTCACGTCTAGTTCGCCCCGAGGCAGAGAAGAAACCACCGATTCGTCCTGGCAATTACACGCATATGACCTCTACCAGTCGTATTGTGATCAATGCTTGCTTCCGGCTAACTGTCAGCTGACATACCGAATACCCCGTTTCATGCGCGGAAAGGTGTCGACTGTAGTGAAGATCTCGAGGCATTGGAAAACCCTGATCGCGACCTGGTTCGCGGCCGTCACCATCACCGGTCTCGCCGGCGCGCCCGCCCAGGCCGCCCCGGACACCGACGCCCTCTACAACTCGGCCCAGCGCAACTTCACCGACGGCAACGACGCCGCGGGCCGTGCCGAGCTGCGCGAACTACTCGGCGCGGACCCCACCGACGCCGAAGCACTGTCGCTACAGGCCATCTGGTCCCACTACGCAGGAGATCTACTCGCCCTCGCCGACGCCATGGCCCGCCTCAACGCGGTGGATCCGGAGCTGGCGCAGGGCACCACCAACGTGCTCGGTGCGATCACAGCCGCCGTGGGCACCCTGCCCAATCCACTGCCTGCCATCGTCGGCCCGCAAACCGGAATCGTCGCGCTCGGCTATGGCCTGCTGCCGGACGGTGCCTTACGTCCCGAGCTGGTGAACCGGCTGACCGCGACCTGGTTGCAGGCCGTTGCCTCGCCGTTCTCACCGGTCATCGTCACCGGCGGCAACCCACAGAACGGCATCACCGAAGCCGACGCGATGCGCAACTGGTTGGTCGACAGGGGCTTGCCCGCGGACCGCGTCCATGTCGAACGGCGGGCGGGCTCCACGGTGCAGAACGCCTTGTTCAGCACCACGATGCTGCGTGATCTCGGCGCGAGCAGCGCGGTGGTGGTGACCTCCCCCAATCATATTCGCCGAGCCGTCGCCGACTTCATCGTCGCGGGAACGCGCGTGGTCGGCGCCACCACCTCGCTGGAACAACTGGTTTCTCAGCTACCACCGCCCGCCAGGCAGGGGCAGCGCGGGATCTACCTCGATGCCACCCGCACATTCCAGCTGGCGACCGCGCGCTAACGGCGAAACACTGTCGGTCGGCACCGGCCGTGCACGACACGGCAGGATGTCCTGGTGATGTCAACCGAAAGTACCGACCTGGTGGCGCGGCTGCGTGCGGCCGGCTGTGTGTTCGCCGAAGAGGAGGCCGCGCTGCTGACCGCGGCGGCCACCGAGACAGGTGCGGAGCTGGAGCGCCTGGTCGCTCAACGGGTGTCGGGTATGCCGTTGGAGTACTTGCTCGGTTGGGCCGACTTCCATGGCCTGCGCGTCGCGGTGGCCCCCGGGGTGTTCGTGCCTCGGCAACGCACCGGCTTCCTTGTCGACGAGGCCGCCGAGCTCGCTCGCGCACACGAGCACCCGGTGGTCGTCGACTTGTGCTGCGGTTCTGGCGCATTGGGGCTGGCGTTGGCGAAAACACTGGCCGACGCAGGTCTGTCGATCGAACTTGCCGCCGCCGATATCGAGCCCGCCGCGGTCGAATGCGCCCGGCGCAACCTCGCACCGATCGGTGCGGCAGTGTATGAGGGCGACCTCTTCGAGCCGCTGCCCCGCGAACTGCGGGGCCGCATCAACATCCTGCTCGCGAACACACCCTACGTCCCGTCCGAAAAGATCGCCCAGATGCCTCCCGAGGCACGCGACCACGAGCCACGCTCAGCACTCGACGGTGGCCCCGACGGCCTCGACATCTTCCGACGCGTCGTCGACGCCGCCGAATCATGGCTGGCCCCCGGCGGCCACCTCCTCGTCGAATCCAGTGCAGCCCAAGCGCCGACTGCCACCGCTGTCCTGATCGACCACGGATTCGCCGCACGCACAGCAGAATCCGAAGAATTTTACGCCACCGTCGTCATCGGCACCAGGCCATAGGAGGTCCGTTCGACGAGCCGGACACAGCGCTCGGGCAGTTCGACGTTTGCCGCAATCAGGCCCGGTTCACCGCAGCAGCGTATGCGGTCTCGGCTCGGACAGCCGTGTTACTTATTGCGGCCGGTGAATTCATCCATGGAGTGGTAGACGCCAACGGTGTTGAGGAACAGGTCGCGCAATTTTATCGGCAGCAGACCCGAGATCGCCTTGTTGAGCCGTGAGGTCCACGGAAGGATGACCAACGGGTTGCCCGCCTTCATCTCCCGCCACGAGGTGTCGACCACCTCGTCTTGCTCGAGAATCGGCGTGAACAGGAAACCTTTTGCGCCGTCGAACATTCCGGTGTCGATGTAAGTCGGACAGACCGTCGTCACCTTCACGTGTCCATGGCCTGCCTGCTCGAGCTCGATGCGCACCGAGTCCGACCAGCCGAGTGCGGCCCACTTGGACGCGGCGTAGACGCTCATCCGCGGGTTCGACACCAGTCCCGCCGACGAGGCGATGTTCAACACCCGCGCCTGGCCCTTGCCCGCGACCATCGCGGGCAGGAACTCGAGCGTGATGTACATGGGGGCAAGAGAATTGATCGCCATCGTCTTGTCGATGTCGGCGCGATTCGTGGTTTCCCAGAAGTAGCTGTTGCCGCGGACAATGCCCGCATTGTTGACCAGGATGTCGATATCGCCGACCTCGTTGCGCACCACGGCCGCGGCTTCGATGATGGCAGCCTCGGAGGCCACATCAACGACGTACTGGTGGACATTGCCACCGAGCGCGGTAAGTTCGCCGGCAGTGTCCTTCAACCCGACCTCGTTGACATCCCACAGCACCACCGCCGCGGCGCCCTCCCGGACGGCTCGCTCGGCGAACAGCTTGCCGAGGCCCATCGCCGCACCCGTGACGAGAACCTTCTTACCTGCGACGGTGTCCAATTTCATCCTTGCCTCTGTATCGTCTCTCGTGAAAGTCGCTGTCGGCGCAGTGGTTACTTCTGGCGCAGTGTTTTCATGACCCCGAAGTAGAGCGTCATCGTCTTCGCCCACAACTCTTCGGACATGCCGGGCAGCGGCGCGATGGGCAGCACTCGCTGCACGGCGATGGTTTGGGTATCGATGTACTTCAGCAAGCCCTCCGGGCCGTGCCTACGGCCGGTACCGGAGATACCGAGCCCGCCCGAAGGTGCATCGGCACTGCCCCATGCCGCGATGAAACCTTCGTTGACGTTCACCGACCCGGCATTGATGCGCGCGGCCACCTGTCGGCCGTGGGCGGCGTCCCTGGTCCAGACGCTGGCGTTGAGACCGTAGGCGGTGTCGTTGGCCTGCTCGACGGCCTCGTCGTCACTGCCGACGCGATAGATCGAGACCACAGGGCCGAAGGTCTCCTCGCGGTACACGGTCATGCCGGGACGGACATCGGCGAGCACGGTCGGCTCGTAGAAGTAGGGGCCGAGTTCCGGCCGCGCGCGGCCACCTGCCAGCACCGTCGCGCCCTTGGCCACCGCATCGTCGACGTGAGCGCTGACGGTATCCAATTGACGCTGGAAGGTCAGGGAGCCCATGTCGCTGCTGAAGTCCAGTTCCGCGCCGAGCTTCAGCGCGCGGACGTACTCGACGAACTCCGTCACGAACTGGTCGTAGACCTTGTCGTGCACGTAGATTCGCTCCATTGATTCACACAGCTGCCCCGCCGAGGCGAAGCAGGCGCGAATCGCGATCTTGGCGGCCCGGGAGACGTCGGCGTGGGCGAGCACCAGCAGCGGGTTCTTGCCGCCGAGCTCGAGGGAGTATCCGATCAGCCGTTCACCCGCCTGCTTGGCTATGGTGCGTCCCGTCGCACTGGAACCGGTGTAATCGACGTAGTCAGCACGTGCGATCACCTCGCCGCCGATCACCGAGCCACGGCCGAGCACAGCTTGCCAGAGCCCGCGCGGCAGACCGGCCCGCTCGGCGGCGTCGATGGCCCACAGCGCAGTGAGCGCGGTCTGGTTGTCCGGGCGCGCGACCACAGCATTGCCCGCGACGAGGGCGGGGAGCGCATCGGAGGCGGCCAACGCCAAGGGATAGTTCCAGGGCGAGATCACCGCGACGACGCCTTTGGGACGGTGCCGCACATCGACCTGCGTCAGGACCGGAAGCACACCGCGCGGCCTGCGGTCGGCCAGCAGCTTCGCGGCGACCGACGCGTAATACCGTGCGTTCACCGCGACGTCGCCGACCTCGTCGAAGGCATGCGCACGGGACTTACCCGCCTCCGTCTGCACGATGTCGAGAATGGTGTTCTGCTCGGCGAGCACGATGTCGTGGAAGCGGCGCAGCACCGCGATTCGCTCGCGCACCGGGCGTTGTGCCCACCCGCGCTGCGCCTCGCGGGCCGTTGTGAACGCGGTTTCGATATCGGCGGTGCAGGACTGCGGCAGATCGGCGATCTTGCGGCCGGTGGCAGGTGCGAACACCTCGACCGATGGCGCACCGCCCGCCACAGCACGGGCGAGCAATGGCTGTACCAGCGACTCCGGCAGCGCATCAGCGGGAGCCAGCTGTGGGGCGGTCGTCATTGTCGGCCCTCTCATGGGACGGTCGGAGGCGGCGAATCACCTGCACGCATTAACTGAACACTAGTGTTAGATTAATAGGTATGCGGTGTCCCGTGTCAAGCTCTCCGATGTGGACGACAGGCATGTCAGGCTCGCCCTTGTGAGGCATCACCATGTCCACTGACGCCGCGACCACCCGGCGAGGCCGACCGCCGCAGACCCAGGAGCAGGCCGAAGAGGTCCGCGCACGGATCGTGCTAGCGACCGCGGAAGTGTTTACCCGCAACGGCTCGCGCGGTCTGAGCGTCGCCCAGATCATCGAGCAGGCAGGTTTGGCCCGCCCCACCTTCTATCGCTACTTCGGCAACGCGACAGAACCGCTGCACGTGCTGCTGGACGCCTCCAACGACGGCCTCGTCGGTGGCATCCGCACCGCGTTGACCGACACAGACAAACCCGTCGAGCTCGGCATCCGGCTCATCGACGCCTATCTCGACTGGGCCAACGGCCACGGTGCGATGCTGCGCCCGCTCTTCGCGGAACTGCACGACCCGGCCTCACCGGTATCGGCCTATCGAGAGCGCGCCCTCGACGACATTCGGGTTCTCGTCGCCGAGAAATTCACCGAACTCGGACGCCCCGTCCCGACCCCGCTCGACCTCGACGCCGCTCTGCACGTCTGCGAATATGTCGTCTACCGCATCTCCTCCGGGGCCGCTCCCGGCACCGAACCCGATTTCGAAACCGTTGCCGCCGCACGCCTTACGATGATCCGCGTCCTGCTCACCACGCTCGGCACCCGCGTCGATCTCGAATATGCGATGGACCTGCCCGGCATATTCCCGCCGGTGCCATGACCGTCATGACACCGATCGGTGTCCCGCGCAACCGGCTGCACACACACCGGCGGACCGACACGCAGCTCTTCGTCAACAGGCGGGCGACAGCTACCGCAGAGCGGCGCCCTCGCTGTGCGGCACCGCCCCATGGCGGGTGCCGCACCCGCCGCGTCATCGCTAGCGCGGCACCGGGCTCGGCCGCCTCCGCTCGACCTGCCGCTGTTCCACCCGATTGAGCAGGGCACGAACCCGCTCGTCGTCGGCGAGAAATTGATCGAGCACGACATTGACCGCACCACGGAGCAGCGCATACGGCTCCCATTGGGCGGGAGCCAGCGTCCGCGGGGCCCGGCGAGCAATGCCCTGTGCGATGGATTCGGCCGCGTCGCTGACGGAAATCCGACGATTGAGCGGCCACGGCAGCAATGCCGCGACCTCCTCGCCGAGCTCATCGTCGTCGAGCATGCCACGGGTCATTGCGGTATCGACGATGCCGAAATAGGCGACGCCCGCGGTGGCGCCCACCGCGGCCAATTCCACCCGCAGCGCACGGCCGAGCTGTTCGACCGCGGCCTTGCTCACCATGTACGGCGATCCCGCCATACCGGGTGCGAATGCCGCGGTCGAGGACACCACCACGACATGACCACCGACCGCGACGACATCATCGAGCGCCGGATGCACCGTATTGAAGACCCCGGTGAGGTTGATGCCGATGACCCGGTCGAAATCGGCGGGTTTCATCGTCCTGATGGTCGCCGGTTCCGGGGCCACCCCGGCATTTGCGACCACGACGTCGATACGACCGAACCGCTCGCGGACCCGGGAGACGGCCTCCCGCATGCCGATTCGATCGGAGACGTCGGCGCGCACCACCAACGCCCGCTCCCCCATCGATCGGGCGACCCGCGCTGCGGCGTTCTGATCAATATCGATCAGCGCGACGAATGCACCGGTGCGATAGAGCTTTTCGGCAAGGGCACGCCCGATACCGGCGCCGGCACCGGTGATCATCACTACCCGATCACACACATTCAGCTCGGCGGACGGGTTGGTCGAGAACGCCAGCAGTTGACGCGCAAGACCCAGCACGAAACTACTCATCAAACCCCCACCTCGTACGACTCAACGCCGAATTCCTTTCCCGGCGGGCCTCATTGCCCGCCGAGCTCCCGGATGCAGCCGGTCGCGGACACCGTCGCGGCCGACAGGTCGAACCCGGTTTACATCTCCAGTGCGAGTTCGCTGCCGCGCGCACGCGATACGCAGGGCAGCATGGTGTTGGTGCGTTCGCCTTCGAGCAGGAGCCGGTCGCGGTGGTCGACCTCGCCTGCGTGCACGCCGGTCCGGCAGGTTCCGCAGAAACCCTGTTGGCAGGAGTACGCTACACCGGGCAGCACCCGCCGGATCGCCGCGAGCGTGGATTCGTCGGCGGCAACGTCGACGTGAATCCCGCTGCGCCGCAACCACAGATGAAACGGATCGCCGTCTCGGACCGGAATCGCGGAGAACCGCTCGGTGTGCAGTGACGCAGACGGATCGTGCAGCGACAACACCTCACGCGCCGCCTCGGCCAACGCAGGCGGACCACAGACATAGACCGAGGCGCCGGTGGGCGTCTGCTCGAAAATCATCCGCGGGTTCGGCGCTCCGAACTCGTCGTCCGGCCTCACCACCACGTCACCGCCGGTGAGCTGCGCCAACTCGCTCAGGAACGGCATCCGCGCACGGGAGCGCCCCAGGTACATCAGCCGCCACGGAGTGCCCGCGCGCTCGGCGGCGGTCACCATCGGCAGGATTGCCGTGATCCCGATGCCACCGGCGACGAACAGGTACTCCGACGCCGCGACGAGCGGGAACGCATTGCGCGGACCGCGCACCGACAGCCGGTCACCGGCGCGCAGGTGCTCATGGATCTCCCGGGAGCCGCCCTCGCCATTGGCCATGTAGCGCACCGCAATCCGATACGAACCTCGATCGGCCGGGTCACCGGTGAGCGAGTACTGCCGCTGTCGCCCCGAAGGCAGGAACACATCGATGTGGGCGCCCGGTGTCCACATGGGCAGCGCCCCGCCGTCCGGGTCGCGCAGTGTCACACTGACCACTCCGTCGGCTTCGTGCTCGATCCGATCGATCATCACATCGAAGTCGAACCCAGCGTGCCGCACCGGCTGGGGCCGGGAAAGCAGGTGCGCGGCTTCACCTTCCGCGAAGACACGCCGATACGCGTCAACCGCGGAGGCCAGCATCCGCAGGCCGGTGCCCGGCCGGGACTGCGCACCCAGCTGCGCGGTCATGCGCCCGCCGCCCGTGCCGCGGGCGACTGTGCGAGGTAGCGCAGCGCGTTGTCCATCGGGCCGAGCTGTGAGGGGTGGAAACCGGGCCCGAGGTAGCGCGGGATCTCGGTGAAGAAGGTGGTGAAGTTCGGTACGACACCGCGTAGTGACGCGCTGGCCAGCTGTAGCGGCCAGCATCTGCCCTTGTTCCGCGAAGGGTCGCGCCGAAACAGATAGCCGCTCGAAATGACGAACAGCGCAAGCAATCCCGTGCTCGCGATGATCGCCTGCCGCGCTTTGCGCGCATATCCGCCATCGACGTACATGTACGCGTCGTAGACCACGCTGCGATGCTCGACCTCCTCGGCGCCGTGCCAGCGGATGAGATCCAGCATCGCCGGATGCATTCCCTTGGCCTCGAGTTTGTCGTTGGTCAGCAGCCATTCCCCGATGACGGCGGTGTAATGCTCCATCCCCGCGAACAACGCCAGTCGCTCACACAGCCATTCGCGCTTGGCGCGGCCGGCCAGTCCGTGATCGCCGAGCACTCGATCGACCAGCCAGCCCACCCGTTCCACCATCGGCGCGACATCCAGGCCGAGCCGTTCGAGCTGGTTGCGCGCCTTCTCGTGCGAGCTCGCGTGCATCGTCTCCTGGCCGATGAAGCCGCGGACCTCCTCGCGTAATCGCTCGTCATCAATCAGGGGTAAAGCTTCGGCGAGCGCCTGCGCCATCGCGCGTTCGCCCTCGGGCAATACCAGGTGCATCACGTTGATGATGTGCGTCGCCATGACCTCACCGGGGATGTAGTGCATCGGCACCGTGTCGAAATCGAAGTCGACGTCCCGCGCGTTGATGGCGTGCGCCTGATCGGCGTAGACAGAGCTCATCTGGGTGGTCCTCACGTCTCGGTCCTGCAAAACCGCACTATTAATGTATTTCTGCCATCAAGTGATGTCAACATCACATGATGTCAACTTCTCCCTCGTGGGAGGATCGACTCATGGACGAATCCGACGGATCGATACCGGGCATGCGCCGCTGGCGCGGCCGCCCGCCCGCCGACCGGATCGCCGCACGCCGCGAGCAGCTCATCGAGGCCGCCATCGAGCTGATGGCGACCGTCGGCGCATCGGAGACCTCCATGCGCGGCGTCTGCAGGCAGGCCGGCTTGACCGAGCGCTACTTCTACGAGAGCTTCCCCAACCTCGATACCCTCTTCACCACCGCGCTCGAGACGGTGGTCGTCGGTGCCCGCGACCGACTACTCGCCGCATTGGCCACCGCACCGCCCGAACCCGAAAAGCTATTCCGCCATGCCATTTCTGCGTTTACCGACTACCTGGTCGAAGATCGGCGCCGCGGTCGAATCATGTTCGTCGAATCGCAGGCCAGGCGAGTGCTCGGCGAGCGAGGCAACGAGCTGATCGAGCAGTTCACCACCCCGATCGCCTGGACGATCGGACCGGGCACCGACGGACAGCCCGCGCCGGATTCCTTGGACAATGCCCTGAACTCGAACGCGATCTTCGGAGCGATGGCCTACATGTACCGCCCCTGGCTGGACGGGACCATCGACATGCCGCAGAAACGGTTCGACGACCATGCGACCAGCGTGATTCGCAATATCGCTGCCGCCAGATCCTCGGCCGCGGTGTCCGATCCCTCCGCGAACTGACCCGCCTACCCCTCGCTCGACACGACATCTCGCCGCTGCGCCCGGGCAAAGCTCATGGCGCTGTCGGTGATCGTGCCGTGCCGAAGGGCAACCAGGTCACGCAGATAGTTCATTCGTAGCCGCCACGGCGCCCTGGTCCCCTGGATCGGGAACTGGCTTGCCGCGCGCTGCACGTAGCCCGGGTTGAAGTTCACGAACAGCGGCGCGGCGCCGACCGACGGATCGCGCACCGGCGTACACCTCGTGTAACCACGGGTATCCATGTGACGGAGTAGGCGTACGACGTATTCGCAGACCAGGTCCGCCTTGAGCGTCCATGAGGCGTTGGTGTAGCCGATGATGTAGGCGAAGTTCGGCACATCCGACAGCATCATCGCTTTGTAGGCCATGTGGTCCGACAGCGTGACCGGGCGGCCGTCCACCACCAGATCCATCCCGCCGAAGGCGAGCAAATTGAGCCCGGTCGCGGTGATGACGATGTCGGCATCCAAGGTCGCGCCCGAGGCGAGGGTCAGGCCGTTCTCGGTGAAGGTGTCGACCCGATCGGTGACGACGTCGAGCTCACCCTTGCGGATCGCACGGAAGAAATCGCCGTTGGGCGCCAGGCAGAGTCGTTGGTCCCACGGGTTGTAGCTCGGGGTGAAGTGGGTGTCGATGTCGTAGCCGGGCGGCAGCCAACGTTGCTGCCACCCCCGGATCTGTTTGCGCATGGCCTTCGGATATCGTTGACACAGTTGATAAATCGTCGTCGACAGCGCGATGTTCTTGCCGCGCGCGACCGCATAGGCGACACGGGCGGGCAGGTATTTGCGGACCAGGACGGCCAAGTCATCGCGTGCGGGTGCGGAGAGAATGTAACTCGGCGAGCGTTGCAGCATGGTCACATGCGCGCCCTGCGCGGTGAGCGCGGGAGCGAGGGTGACAGCGGTGGCGCCGCTGCCGATCAGCACGATCCGCTTGCCTGCGACGTCGAGGGTGTCGGGCCAGTGCTGCGGGTGGATGACGGGGCCCGCGAAGCGTCCGACGCCCGCGAAATCGGGCGTGTAGGGCTCGTCGTAGCGGTAGTAGCCGGAGCAGCACATCAGGAACCCGGCGGTGAACGTGACGATTTCCCGAGTGTCGGAGTGTTCGGCCTGCACCGTCCAGCGGTTGTCGGCCGAGGACCATTCGGCACGGACCGCCCGGTGGCCGAACCTGATGTGCCGATCGATCCCGGCGTCCGCGGCCGTGTCACGCACATAGTGGAGGATGTCGTGACCGTCGGCGATCGCCATCTCGCCCAGCCATGGCCGGAACCGGTAGCCGAGGGTATACATATCCGAATCGGAGCGAATTCCCGGATAACGGAACAGATCCCAGGTACCGCCGATCGCGTCACGGCTCTCCAGGATGGTGTAGGTCCGTCGCGGAAATGCCCGCTGCAGATGGTGGGCCGCACCGATGCCGGACAACCCGGCACCGACAATGAGCACATCGACGTGCTCACCCGCGATCGTCATGGATCTCGTCCTCCGTCATCGGCGGTTCCGGCGCGACGCCCCGGCGCGCGCCGACAGTATTTCCAGCCTATCGGCCGGAACGGTATTTTTGGATCAGTCGGCCCTGGACGGAACTCTCGTCGTCCCAGACTCACTCCAGAAAGCAGTGGCGCCGACGCACACAGGGTGCCACTGCGCTTCGGTGCGCGTGCGAGGGGGTCGCCGTTACGTCCTGCGGACGGCCCGCGTCGGCGAGTGCCGGGTTGGCTTCGGCCACAACGTAGTTGATGATTGAACAGCTGGACAATCGACCGAAACCGATCGGTGCGGATGTCGAAGACCAGCAGTGAAGTCACTCACAGTCACCTTGCCGCCGCTCCCGCCGGACACCGCGAACACCCGATGAAACGGACATTAGCCACCCGTTCGCCATGAAGTCCGAGGCGGGGCGGAATTCACCCGATGCGCCACCACACGCAGGGCTCGAATAGCGCGACGATCACCACGATCCACCATAGCCAGTTGAACGATAGTTGCCGATACTTCAGGGTACAGACACTCCCAAAGGTCAACTGTCCCAGAAGGATTCGCGGACTGTGCGTTTACCCATCGATAGTTACCGTCGGGTAATGTTCCGCAGCACCGCAGATCAGAGAAGATCCGGAACGTATCTGTCAACGATTTCCAGGAGCGCAAGTGTCGCATTCTCGGTTCGAATCCATCGGCGCGTATCTCCCTTCGAATATCGTCACAACCAAGGAGCTGATCTCGCGACTGAAGGTGCCACCGTCGTTCGATCTCGAAAGAATCACGGGAGTCGAGGAACGTCGCGTGCACGATACTCGACCGGAGAGCTATGAGGACTCCTTCACCATCGCCCTCCATGCAGCGGAGGACTGTCTTTCCAGGTCACAGTACTCTGCGGCGAATCTCGACATCATCATCTCGACGTCGATCACCCGGAGCAAGAACGCCACCCGGATGTACATGGAGCCGTCGTTCGCATCGGCAATAGGCAAGCGTATCGGTGCAAACAAAGCAATTACTTTCGACGTTTCGAATGCTTGCGCCGGGATGCTGACCGGAACCTACATACTCGATCGAATGATCCGTTCCGGCGCCGTCCGCAACGGCATGGTGGTGAGCGGCGAGGCGATTACTCCCATCGCGGATACTGCGGTCGCCGAGATTTCCGAGAAATACGATCTGCAGTTCGCTTCGCTCTCGGTCGGCGACTCCGGCGCCGCCATCGTGTTGGACCAGGCGGTCGACGACGCCGACAAAATCCACTACATCGAGCTGATGACGGCCGCGGAATACTCGCATCTGTGCCTCGGCATGCCGAGCGACAAGAGCCAGGGTGTCGCCCTGTACACCGATAACCGCAAGATGCACAACGAGGATCGGTTCCTGCTCGGCACCGACAGCCAGCGCAACTACCTCGAATCCCAGGGCCGCACCTTCGCCGAGGAGAACTTCGACTACGTCATCCACCATCAATTCGGCGCTGCCGCGATTCCGTGGATGAACGCGATCTGCGAGCGCGAGTTCGGACACCCGATGCCACCAGATCTTCGGGTCATCGAGAAGTACGGAAACACCTCCACCACTTCGCATTTCGTCGTACTGCACGACCAGCTGAGCGAGCAGAACATCCCGGCGGGCACGAAGCTGCTGATGATCCCCGCCGCCTCCGGCATCGTGACCGGCTTCCTGTCCACCACCATCTCCTCCCTGAAGGTCTGAGGTCCGCCATGGGCGTGCGCATCAAATCGACCGGAATCAGCCGGGCCACCGACACCCACAGCATTGTGGAAAACAGCGGCCGCGCCGCGAAGCAGAGCCTCGAGCGGGTGGGAGTTCGACCAGACCAGGTCGGCGTGCTCATCAACGCCGGCATTTTCCGTGACTCCAACACCGTGGAACCGGCCGTCTCCGCGTTGATCCAGAAGGCCGCGGGCATCGGCCTGGAATACGGCAAAGACGATCCGCGGACCTTCTCCTTCGACCTGATGAACGGCGCCGTCGGCGTGCTCAACGCCGTCCAAGTGGCCTGCTCCATCCTGGAGACCGGCAGCGCCGAACACGTGCTGATCGTCTCGGGCGACACGCATCCGTCTCAGACCAGGTCGATCGCCGACGACGAATTCCCCTACGCCACCGCGGGCGCGGCGCTGCTGCTCGAGCACACCGACGAGCCCGGCGGGTTCGGCCCTGTGCACACCGCCATGGGTGCGGGCGCCCCGGTGGTGGAGGCCTATGTGGACACCGCGACCATGGGGTCGGTAGGCCGCGGCCTGATGACGGTCGTGCGGGAGGAAGGTTTCCAGGATCGACTGCTGGATACGGCACTGGAGGCGGCGTGGTCCGCGCTGACCGAGGACGGGCTCACCGATCTTTCGGGCATCGCGCTCATCGCGTCGACGCCGAGCGCGGCCTTCCCGCTGCGCATCGCCGAGCACCTCGGTATCGCGGCGAATTCTGTGCGTTTACCAGATCTCACCGATGGTGACCCGCATACCGCGACACTCCCGCTGGCCTACGACAAGGCCGTCGCCGAGGAGACACTGGGCGGATATACACACCTATTGTTCGTCGCGGCGGGCGCAGGCCCATCGGCGGCAGCGGCGCTGTACCGGTTGCCCGCGCTCGTGGGGGCGCCCGCGTGACAATGGCGACCTATTGGGAAGCCATCGACCGGTTCCGTGCGTTTGCGCGCACGGAACCGGATCGTGAAGCGGTGATCTACCCAGACGGGCAGAATCCCGCCGGCATGCCCGCCTACCGGCACCTCACCTACCGTGAGCTCGACGACTGGTCCGACGCAATCGCCGAACGGCTGACCGCGGCGGGCGTCACGAACGGCACCCGCACCATCGTGCTGGTGCTACCGAGTCCCGAGCTCTACGCGATCCTGTTCGGGCTGCTGAAGATCGGCGCGGTCCCGGTGGTGATCGACCCCGGCATGGGCGTGCGAAAGATGTTGCGGTGCTTGCGCGCGGTCGACGCCGAGGCGTTCATCGGCATCCCACAGGCACAAGCGCTGCGCGTGTTGTTCCGACGCAGCTTCCACCAGGTGCGTACCACCCTGACCGTCGGCAAGCGCTGGTTCTGGGGCGGACCGACATTGCGGGACTGGGAGCGCCGGCCCACCAGGGCCCCGCAGCCGCGCACGCCCGCTGCTGACAACGCAGTCCTCGTCATCGGATTCACCACCGGCAGCACGGGTCCGGCCAAAGCGGTCGAACTCACGCACGGCAACCTCGCCTCGATGATCGAGCAGGTGGACGCGGCCCGCGGCCACATCGCACCAGGCACCTCACTGATCACCCTGCCGCTCGTCGGCATTCTCGATCTGCTGCTCGGATCGCGGTGTGTCCTACCGCCACTGATCCCGAGCAAGGTCGGTTCGACCGATCCAGCCCAGGTGGTCGACGCGATAACGAAGTTCGGGGTACGTACTATGTTCGCCTCCCCGGCCCTGCTCATCCCGCTGCTGCGATATCTCGAGGAACACGCGGTCGAGCTGCCAACCTTGGCCAGCATCTATTCCGGCGGCGCTCCGGTGCCCGACTGGTGCATTGCCGGGCTGCGGATGGTGTTGCGCGAGGACGTCCTGATCTACGCAGGCTACGGATCCACCGAGGCGCTGCCCATGTCCACCATCGAATCCAGGGAACTGTTCGACGGACTCGTCGATCGCGCCCATCGCGGTGCGGGCACCTGCATCGGCAGGCCCGCCGATCGGGTGAACGCCCGGTTGGTCGCCATCACGGATGCGCCGATTCCGACCTGGGCTCGGGTCGAGGAGCTGGCTGATGAGCTCGAAACGTCCCGAGGCATAGGTGAACTCGTTGTCTCGGGCCCGAATGTCAGCACGCGCTATTACTGGCCGGAATCGGCCAACACCGCGGGCAAGATCGTCGACGGCCCCGTGATCTGGCACCGCACCGGGGATTTGGCCTGGATCGATGACCATGGGCGAATCTGGTTCTGCGGACGCAAGAGCCAACGCGTGGTCACCGCGAACGGGCCGATGTTCACCGTTCAGGTCGAGCAGATCTTCAACACCGTTGCGGGCGTGGCCCGGACAGCCCTGGTCGGCGTCGGCGAGCTCGGCGCGCACCGACCGGTGCTGTGTGTCGAGACGAAGCCGGGCACCGATGCGGCATCGGTTGCCTCGCAGTTGCGGGCGTTGGCTGCGGAGTCCGAGCTCACCCGGGATATCGCCGATTTCTTGGTGCACCCAGGGTTCCCGGTCGACATTCGACACAACGCGAAGATCGGGCGCGAACAGCTGGCGGCCTGGGCGACCGAGAAGGTGGGAACCCGATGAGAACCGTGATATTGCGGTCGATTCCGGTGCTGGGCTGGCTGTACCTCGCCGCGGGTGTCGTGGCGGCGGCCTCCGACAGCGCACCACGCAACCGGCTGCTGCGGGCCGCGTGGTGGGTCGATCTGTTTCTGAGTGTCGTGGTGCACGCGGCGCAGATTCCGGCCGCGCTGCGGGCCGCGGAGGGTTCGGGCCGGCCCGCAGTGGAGACCGCCGTGCTGACCCAGATCTTCGGAATGACCTGGTGGGCGACTCAGGAGGTGACGCAGTGAAAGTACTGGTGACCGGCGCGTCCGGATTTCTCGGTGGTGCGCTGGTGCGCAGGCTGGTCGAGGACGGTGCGCACGATGTGGCGATTCTGGCGCGACGCACCAGCAATCTGGCCGATCTCGGCGCGGCTCGCGCCGAGGTGGAGGTGATCGTCGGCGACCTCGGCGACAAGGCCGCACTGATCCGGGCGACCAGCGGCGTCGACGTCGTGTTCCACAGTGCCGCACGGGTCGACGAGCGCGGCACCCGGGACCAATTCTGGGATGAGAACGTTCGGGCCACCGAGCGGCTGCTCCATTCGGCGCGCCACCAGGGAGCCTCGCGGTTCGTGTTCATCTCCAGCCCGAGCGCGATGATGGACTACCACGGCGGTGACCTGATCGATGTCGACGAGTCGTTGCCCTATCCCCGGCGCTATCTGAACCTGTACTCGGAGACGAAAGCCGCCGCCGAACGCGCGGTATTGGCAGCCGACACAACGGGTTTCCGCACGTGCGCGCTGCGCCCGCGGGCGATCTGGGGAGCAGGAGACCGGTCGGGGCCGATCGTGCGGCTGCTGAGCCGAACCGCGGCAGGCACACTGCCCGATCTCTCGTATGGCCGCGCAGTGTTCGCCTCGTTGTGTCACGTCGACAATATCGTCGATGCCTGCATCAAGGCCGCCGCGGCGGAATCGGCGGGTGGCAAGGCGTACTTCATCGCCGACGCCGAGCAGACCAATGTGTGGGAGTTCCTCGGCTCCGTCGCGATGGATCTCGGCTATCAACCGCCCACGCGGCAACTGAACCCGCGCGTGCTCGCGGCCATAGTGAACGTGATCGAGACCGTGTGGCGCGTTCCAGCTGTAGCGACCCGGTGGTCGCCGCCGTTGTCGCGCTATGCCGTCGCGTTGATGACTCGATCGGCGACCTACGACACCAGCGCCGCTGCGCGTGATTTCGGCTACCGGCCGATCGTGGACCGCGATACCGGACTCGCCGGGTTTCTCGCCTGGCTCGAAACTCGAGGTGGGGTCGTCGAGCTCACCAGGACATTGCGATAGCTTCGCGAACTTTGTCGTCGATGGAGGCAATCATGAGCAACGACAGCATCTTCCGCCGGCCGATCTCTCCCACCGAGCGGATGTACTTCCCGATGCGGCAATTGGCACCGCCGTTCCTCATGCAGGCGATGATCCACGGTGAAGGGACCATCGACCCGGAGGTCCTGGGACAGGCAGTGGCCGTGGCTTCCGAAGCATGCCCCGGCGCGCGGTTGCGGCGTATCGGCGACGAGTGGGTCGACAGTGGCATCGCTGCGGCGGTGCGGGTCGTGGACGGCCATAGCATTCGGTACCCCGACCTCGAATCCGATCACATCCTCACCAGCCCGATCGGGCCGACTCCCGAGGCGACAACCGAAGTGGTGTTGCTGACGGCCGAACCGGTCACGCTGTTATTCCGCGCCTTCCACGGGGTCATGGACGGCGTGGGCATGGTGCTCTGGATGACCAACGTGCTCAAGGTACTGCGAGGCGAGACAACGGACGCCATGCCGGACCCCGTCGCCGACTACGAGCTGGTAGCCCGGATGGGGACGCCGCAGGGCAAGGCGACACTGCCGCTGCCGAAGTATCGGAGCGCGGTCGGCGGTGGCCGTCAGGAGCCGGGGCGACCGCGACATCTGCTGCGGCACCGGACGATCGACGCGACCGGTTCGGGTGGCGTCGCGCGCGTCGCGGCCATCCTGGCGGAACAGACCGACGGTCCGTCGCGAATCATGATGCCGGTCGATCTGCGCAGGCACGACCCGAAACTACGCTCCACCGCGAACCTGGCGCTGCCGCTGTTCCTGGATCTCGAACCGGGCCAGGACTGGACCGTGGCCAAGGCGCAGATCAAGGCCGGTCTTGCCGAACAGCGCGAACTGAATCAGATGGAAAACAGCGGTCTGGTGCGAATGCCGGACCTCATCGGCCGGGCGATCCTGCGCACCACGAACTGGCTCGGTTCCCGGTACGGCCGAAATCTGGCCTCCGCCATCGTCTCTCATGTCGGCGCGTTCGACCTCGACGCCCTCGCGCCGCCGGGCTTCCGCCCGACAACCATTCGAGTGGTTCCGCAGCACAGCGTCGCGATGCCGTTGCTGTTCGGTCTCGTGGAGTCCGGCGGCAAGACCGAACTATCGGTGTCGTGCCGCAACGGCGTCGGCGTCGAGGCCCGGCTCGAGGCACTCCTCGACCACATTGTCGCCCGGCTCGAGCAAGAGCTACCGGTCAGGGAAAAGCTGTGATCACCTCGGCTCGCTTCATCATCGCGCGTCCACGCGTGGTGCTCGCGGTCGTCGTGGGGACGATGCTGCTGTTCGGTGTGCTCGGCACGGGTGCGGCCGACAAGGTCAGCGCGGGCGGATTCACCGACCCGAACAGCGAATCAGCGTTGGTCGATCAGGTGGTCGGCGAACATTTCGGACCGCAGAACCCCGACGTCGTTGCGCTCTACTCCGCACCGGACGGCCAGACCCTCGACGACATCGGCCCGCGCGTCCAAGAGGCGCTCGGCCGGATCGATCCGACGCTGCTGCAGCGCCCGATCCAGTCCTATTGGAACAGCGTGCCGCCGCGCAAAGGGTTCCTGCGCTCGGCCGACGGCAGGCAGGCACTGGCCGTGGTGTTCACCGCGGGCGACGAAACCCGGCGCGTCCAGGCCTACCCCGATATCGAAGCAGGACTGCAGGTTCCCGGGATCCGCACCCAACTGTCGGGCTACAGCGCGCTGGCGACCGAAATCAACAGTCAGTCGCAGCACGATCTGGTGGTGGCGGAATCCATTTCGCTGCCGATCACGCTGCTGATCCTTGTTCTGCTGTTCGGCGGTGTGGTGGCCGCGTCGCTTCCGGTGGCCGTCGGGCTGCTCGCGGTACTCGGCTCGATGGGCGCGATTCGTGTGCTCAGCGAGGTCACCGAAGTCAGTACGTTCGCGGTCAATATCGCGTCGCTGCTCGGGCTCGGCATGGCGATCGACTACGGGCTGTTCATGGTGACCCGGTTCCGTGAGGAAGTCGCCGAGGGACACACCGTCGCCTCGGCGATCGAAAGGACCTGTGCCACAGCCGGTCGCACAGTCGCCTTCTCCGCCCTGCTGCTGATCTGCGCCTTCGCAGGGACCTTCCTCTATCCCCAGGCGGTACTGCGGTCGCTCGGATTCGGCGCGATCGCGGCCGTTACTCTCGCTGCGGGTTTGTCGCTCACTGTGCTGCCCGCGATGCTGGCGCTGTTGGGCGCTCGGATCGGGCAGACCACACCCGAGCAGCGGACCGAACGGTTCTGGGGTCGCGTCGTGGAGGGCGTGCTGCGGCGGCCCGGTCTTGTCGCAGTCGCCGTCGGCGCGGTGCTGCTAGTGCTCGCGGTGCCGTTGACGGGAGTCCGGCTCGGCGATATCGATCAGCGTGCCCTACCTCCTGCCAATGAAATGCGCAGTGTGGTAGACGAACTCACCGCAAAGTTTCCGGCGGCCAGCAGCGGCGTCACCGCGGTGCTGCGTGGTCAGGACGGGACCCCGCCGAATGCGGCGGCAGTCGATGCGGCCACTCATCACATCGGCGCGGTGGACGGTGTCGGTCAGGTGTTCCAGGTCGGGCGCGCCGATGACTTCGTCGTCCTGCACGCTTTTCTGTCCGCCGCCGATCGCAGCGAAGCCGCTACCGCGATCGTCGAGGCCATCCGGAACCTGAATCCCCCGGCGGCGACCACACTTCGCGTCGGTGGCGATACCGCGGCGACCGTCGACAGCGTCGATTCGATCGTGGCGAGGATGCCATGGATGATCCTGATCATGGTGGCCGCCACTGTGCTACTGCTGTCGGCCGCATTCCGCTCGATCGTGCTGCCGCTCAAGGCGGTGGTTATGGCATTTCTCAGCCTCGCCGCAACATTCGGCGTACTCACCTGGATCTTCTACGACGGAAACCTCTCCGGCGTGCTCGGCATCAGTCCCGGCCCACTCGCGGCAGGCATGCTGGTGCTGATCATCGCCGTGGTCTTCGGCTTGTCCACCGACTACGAGGTTTTCCTGCTGTCCCGCATGGTGGAGGCACACCATGCGGGCGCCGACACCACCACTGCCGTTCGGCACGGCACGGTCAAGACCGCCAGGGTGATCACCGCGGCTGCCACCTTGCTCATCCTCGTCACCGGCGCGTTCACCCTCTCGCCGCTGACACCGATGCGCTTCCTCGGTCTCGGCATGATCATCGCGCTGACCGTGGACGCAACCCTGGTCCGGATGCTGCTGGTCCCGGCGCTGGTCGAACTGATGGGCCGCGCGAATTGGTGGATGCCCGGAGCGGGCGGACCACCTCGACCCAGCACTATGGTCACCGAACATGTCGAGCAGCCCGCGGCCACCGTGTCCTGATGGCCACTCGCTGACATCGGGTCATACCGCGGAGCATCTTCGGCGAGATGCGTACGTGTCGGGCGCGCACCACGAATCGAGTCGATCCCCAGCGCTGTCGGTATCTCGATGACCAGCTCATCGACCATGCTGAACAAGACGGACGGCGCAGTCGCCCATGGCAATTGCGTATCAGGGAGCGGTAGGTGGTTGCGCCGTGCGCGAATTCGGCGGTCGACCTCAACCGTCACTTGTCTGTTTTGCGCCACTCAAGCCGATGATTTCTGTGCTTCGATGGAACTGGCTCGCGATCAGGTGCGTCTAATTGATCAGACGGAGCTAATGGAAAGGGGGCGACCTTCATGGCTGCTGACAGTCCGTTCGGTGCCTACATCGAGGACGCGAAGACGGGCGCGCTGAAGGTGCGGATGGCGCCGCAGGCGTTCCTCGACATCGACAGGGCCTGCCGAGACCTGATCATCGACCTGGCCTCGGCCCAGAGCGACGCGCGCGCACTCGGCGAGCGCGAGTACTGGGGCCTCGGCGAGGACAACACCCGACTGTGGTCGGCGATCGAGTTGGTACAGCTTTTTCGGGAGAAAGCGTTCGGCGGGCCCAACAACGCCTACGTCACCCTCGGGGACTACATAACGGCCGCCACGGAGATCCAGTCCCTGTTCACCACCATTCGCGCAGCTTTCGAGCGCACCGACGCCGAGTTCGCCGGACAGATGCGTGAGATCACCCCATGAGGCGCAGCGCCGGTAGTCGGTCGACCGGTGTCGCGGCGGTCGCTCTGGTGGTGACCGTCCTCGGCGGATGCGGTGGTGAGCCACGGCCTTCGGCAACGTCTTCGACCGCCAGACCGTCATCGGCCGCGCTCGGCTCGTCGACGAGCGGATCCGGGCAGAGCGTCCCCTTCGATCCGTGTACGGCACTGACACCGTCGTTCCTTGCATCCCATCAATGGAACGCACGCCCCCCTGCCACCAGACAGGAGAGCACCGGCGACGTTCGCTGGAAAGGTTGCTTGTTCGTTGCGCAGAGTGCCTACACATTCCGCGTGCAGACCACCAATAGCACCCTCGCTCAGGTTCGTGAAAAGTTCCCCACCGCAATAGATTTGACTATCGACGGCCGCAGATCGCTGCGTTACGAAGCCCACCCCGATGTGCCGGGCGGCTGCACGATCAACGTCGACATGAAGAACGGATCGCTCTACGTCCTGGTGGACGACCCGCGCGGACTGCACCCGCGCAAATTCTCCCCCTGCGCCGGCGCCACCGAGATCGCGGAAGCGGTCGTCCCACTCCTGCCGCCGGGAAGCTGATCACGGCAGCGCGCATCCCTTTTCCCGTGGCTTGCCCTGTCGCGGGGTCAGTATCGTCGTCGATCATGGCATCACTGTTTCTCCGCACCGCGGAAACCGACGACGAACCGTTTCTCTGGAACATGCTGTACGAGGCCTCGCACGCCGCGGAACAGGGCACACCCACCCCCGATGACCTGCGTGCGGTTCCCGAACTTGCCCGCTACGTCGAGAAGTGGGGCGCCGAGGGCGATCTCGGCATCGTCGGCGGCGCTTCGACCGAGCAGCTGCAAGGCGCCGCATGGGTTCGTCTGTTCGACAGGGAGAACGCCGGATACGGCTACGTCGCCGACGACATCCCTGAGCTCGCCATCGCCACCAGCCCCGCCGCGCGCGGAAACGGACTCGGCACCGCGCTGCTGGCCCGCCTCCTCGACGCTGCCCGCACTCGCTACGACGGCATGAGCCTCAGTGTCCGCGCCGACAACCAGGCCCGCCGCCTCTACACTCGTCTCGGCTTCGTCGAGGTGGCGGGCTCCGAAATCATCAACCGAGCGGGCACCACCAGCCTGGTGATGCTCCTGCGCTTCCGCTGACCCACGCTGCGTGGTCGGAGTTCCCGGACCGGTAGCAGTGACGGATTCCCGATCCACGAGGGACGCGTTCGGCGGGCAGGACCACCCGCGGGTAAGTCGTATGGGCCGGCTGAACGTGAGCTCACCGGCGCGGTCGACATTCCGCTGCATGCGAGTACGCGGTGATGTACGGCCCGCTTTTCGGTCCGGCTCGCGACACTCGGTCTGTCGGCCATGGTGTACCGGGACCGCAGGTTCGTTTTCGAGAAAAACACGCTGCGGGGTGTGTGTCGAAAAGTAGTGTCGGACTGGATATCACGTCGATGCCGATCGGTGTGGCGGCGGGCTTTCGCCGGGCAGTATCGTGCAGCCGTCGCCGCCGGGAAGGAACCGCAATGGACGGCGACCTGGAGTTCGACGGCCCTCCCGCACCTGAAGGGGACGCCTTCTACGATCCGCCCGCTGACTTGTCCGACGGCGCCGTCGGTGACGCGATCTATGTGCGGCCGCTGGACAACCCGGAGGCGGAGCTGACACACGGGCGGAACTGGCTGGTGCTCTACCGATCCGAGAGCGTGCACGGGGAAGTGATCGCCACATCCGGGATCGTCGCGCTGCCGCATGAGCGACCACTCGACGACGCCGGATATCCCCTGGTGACCTGGGCGCACGGGACTGTCGGTGTGTGCCACATGTGTGCGCCGTCGCGCGACTACGTGGGTTCCGATGCGCACCTGATGAACAAATATCCCCAACGGCTGCTCAATCACTTCCTCGACCGGGGCTGGGCAGTGGCCATGACCGATTACGAGGGCCTCGGCGTCACCGGACGGCAGCATCCGTATCTGCTCGGCGAATCCGAGGCCTACGGTGTCCTCGACATCGTCGAGACGACTCGTCGATTGTTCCCCAGGGTGATCTCCGAGAAGTTCGCGATAGTCGGGCATTCACAGGGCGGCCAAGCGGCGCTGTTCTCCGCTCATCACGCGACGGGCCGGGTCGAGGGCCTGGTCGGAGTGGCCGCGGTAGCGCCTGCCAATCACCCGAAGGCCATCGTCCGCGCGGGCGCTCTGGTACCGACCAATGGCGACGGCGGGTTCGCCTTTACCCCGCTGTTCTTATCCGGCGCGATCGGTGGCGACAACACTATCGACGTCGATCAGGTGCTGTCGAACAAGGCGCGCGACGTCTGGCCGCATGTCCTCACCAAATGCCGTGCGGGTTTGAGCGACGAGAAGTCCTGGGGTGGCCTGCTCGGAACAGAGCAGTTCCGCAGAACCCCGCCCGGTTCGTTGATCCCCACCTACCCCGGCAACCCGAACCCGGAGCAGGCGAAGTTCGACAACCAGTTGGCGTTGATGAACCCGAGCGTCGAAATCCGAGTACCCATTCGGATTTCGCAGTCGGCCGACGACACCCGGGTCAAGGCGGAGACCACCGAGGTGCAACTGCCCGGTTTTACGATCACCGTCCCCGGCGTCGATGTGCTGGTCGAGGAACTCGAAGCCGAGAACCCGACCAACAAGCCGCTCTACGTTCGGTACAAGCCCGACGAAGTCGAGATTCCAGACCCCGACCCCGGCGATCTCGGCGCCCACTTCGCGACCCTCGACCACGACCGCGACGAACTCGCCGACTGGGTTGCCGACCGATTCCGCGACTGAGCATTTTCCGGCTCGACCGGGGGCCGCCGTAAACGGGTCCCCGCCAGGCCTGCGGTCGCGGGGGGATCATGGCATCGACTCGCCGCGCGGCCGAGCACGCGGTCGACTCGAGCCGGACTTGTGACCAGACGTCCGCGCACTCCCAGGTGACGGTCGTGTCAGCTGCGTCGTGGTAAACCTGTTGACTGGCTGCGGCACACCAGGGGAGCCTCGACACCGTGAACGAACTTCCGTCGTCTGTCACGCTCGAGGAGCTCAGTGAGGAGAACCTGCGCTCGCTGCTCGACGCGGCGGTCGCCGATGCCGACCCGTTCGAGGTGATGGCGGCCGTCGACGGACCTCCGGGATGGACACTGCAGCGCAGGCACGCGTTCGTCGAATTCCATCGCGGACGCGCGCTGCATCCCACCCGCCCGAGCGAACGGACCTTTGTGATCACAGTCGACGGCGAGACGGTCGGAGCTGCCCGGCTCGAACCCCATGGGAACGACCTGGAGGCGGGAATCTGGATCGGCCGGTCGCATCGCGGCCGCGGGATAGGCAGCGTTGTCACCGCGCGGCTACACAAGCTGGCCGCCGAGACCGGCGCGTCCCGAATCACGGCGACGACGACGCAGGGCAATGTCGCGGCCCGTCGACTCATCGACACCGGACCGGGGGCCCGGGTACAGGTCGATGGCGACGCAGTCACCGGCGTCTGCGCCCTCACTCGCGCATCAGCGTAATCCGCGCGGCGACCTCACCATCGTTTCGAGTCTCGATCGGCGTAATAGGTCCCCGGTGTATGCCCGAGCATCCGGCGGTAGACATCGATGAACGCACTGGTCGACGCCCATCCACAGCGATGTGCGACCGCTGTCACGGCGAGGCCGTCGGCAAGCAGTTGCACCGCCCGATGCAAGCGGAGTTGGGTTCGCCATTGGGGGTAGGTCATGGCGAACTCGGTACGGAACAAGCGGGTGAGGGTTCGTTCGCCCGCACCGACCCGGACACCCAAGTCGGCCAGTGACCACACCACCGAGAGGTCGTCCTCGACCAGCGCGCAAGCTTTCCGGAGCCGCGCATCGGAGGCGGCGGGCAACCGGAGTTGTTGTTCGGGGCTGCGGCGCAGTTGGTCGAGCAGAACTTGCCGCAGCCGTGCCGCTTCGGCCTCGGGCAGCTGGTCGGAGGTCGAACAGGCGATGATGAGCTCGCGGACCAGCGGAAGTGCCGTGAGTACGGAAGGCGTTGCCCAGCATACCGATTCGTTGGCGGAAAAGCCGACACAGTGAAATCGGGTCGGCCCATAGAAGTAGTGCTCGTGCCAACACCCGGCGGGTATCCAGATCGCCCGATCGGCGGGGGCGATCCAGCAGCCTGCCTCGGTGCGTACCTCCGCCACTCCGGCACTCGGATACACGATTTGGTGCTCGGTGTGCCGGTGCCGCTCGATGCGTGATCCGCCGGGGAGGTCGTGGGCCACCGTGGTTCGATCGTCATGGCGGATAATCGACATAACTCGGCATTTTATCGGAAGCCAGCCAGCTCGCCCATCCCTACGCTGACCATCGACGACGAGGGAAATGGTGGTCAGCGATGGTGAATACGCCGGTCGAAACCGTATCTACCGCGCCGGTGGAATCGGTGTGGCAACGAATGCGGTACTGGGTGATCGCGCATGCTGTCGACGACTTCTATCAGGGACTGGTCCCTGCGAGCATTCCGTTCTTCGTTCTCGAACGCGACTACAGCTACCTCCAGGCAGCCGGACTTGCCCTCGCGGCGACATTGGGAAGCGCACTGCCGCAACCGATCCTCGGTCTGCTCGCCGATCGGCGGCCAGTGCTGTGGCTCGCGCCCGCCGGAGTCGTCACCGCGGGCCTCGGTGCGGGACTGGCAGGCCTCGCACCCGAGTATCCGTTGGTGTGGGCATTACTCCTGCTTTCGGGGTTCGGCGTCGCCGCATTTCATCCCGCGGCCGGGCGCGACGCGCGCCGTGACGCGGGGCACAGCGCGATGGCGATGAGCCTCTTCGCGGCCGGCGGCAGCGTCGGATTCTTCCTGGCACCGGCCTTGGCGACGCCGGCGCTGGTCTCGCTCGGTGTCGGTGCCACTGCGCTGTTCATTCCGCCCGCGGTGTTGATGGGGTTCATGCTGTGGCGCTATCAGCAGCGCCGAACCCGAAACACCGTTATCCAGCCCAGCATCGACGGTCACGACCGGTGGGTGCCGTTCTTTCTGCTCACCGGGGTCGAGTTGGTCCGGTCGGTCATCTATGCCGGGATGAACACCTTCATCGCGCTGTACTGGATCAACCACCTCGGTTCCTCGCACGCCCTCGGCGGCGCCGCCCTGGCCGCGTTCCTCGGCGGCGGTGTCGCGGGCACGCTACTCGGTGGACGCATCGCCGACCGTGTCGGAATGCTGTGCACCATCCGGATCGGCAGCGTCGCTGCCCTGCCCGCACTGTGCGCGCTCCGCCTGATTCCGAATGCCGAACTCGGACTTCTGTTCGCGGTGCTCGCGGGCGTCACCGTCAATGTTCCTTTCGCCGTGCTGGTCAAGCTCGGACAGGACTACCTGCCGACCCGCCCGGGAACCGCCGCCGGGGTCACCCTCGGGCTCGCCGTCAGCGCGGGCGGACTGTTCGTCCCCGTCCTCGGCGTCGTCGCAGATAGGCACGGCCCCCCAGCCGCGCTGACTATCCTGTGCGCCTTTCCCGTCGCCGGGATCGTCCTCGGATTTCTGCTTCCCCAACCTGTCGCGCCCACAGCATCACTTCGGAACTGACCTCCTGCCCCCGCTCTGGCCGGCTTTCCACACCGCGAATCGCTCCTTCATACAGCTGGCGCACGGCCGGTAGCCTGCGGCGATGGCGGTGGCTTCGTCGGCGAAGAAGACGCGATGGGGGTGGTAATGGCCACGAGTGAGGGCGCGAAGAGCGCAGGGACAGTCCAGACGGCCGTAGATCTTGCTGCGGCGATGCCCGCCGAACCGGCCAGGTACCGACGTCCGGAACGGGCGGCCGTCGGCATCGATGAGTGTGTAGATCCGCTCGGACATGGCGAGAATTGACTATTCGGCGTCGTGCAGGACTAGTCCGAGGGTGTGGCGGATGCCGGTGCGGATGCGACTGACGCCGTGGCGCACAGGGGCTCTCGACCATCCTCTGGCGCTCGGGGTTGGGCGGTCGCGGGTGGTGAAGATCAAGCCGTGACCCTGTTCCAACACCGTGACAGTGCCCTTCGACTGGGCGCGCGGTCGTTGCTCGACGAGGAGGAACTCGCCTCCGGTGTAGTCCACGCGCGGGCGGTCCAGGCCTATCACCACCTGAAGCGGAAACACCAGATCGCCATAGAGGTCGCGGTGCAGAGCATTCCAGTCATCGCTGGTGTAGCGCAACAGGATCGGTGTCGGTCGGTTCTGCCCCGCGGCGTGGCAGGCTTCCAGCCAGTCGGCGAAGTCGTCCGGCCACGGTGCGTGGTCGCCGAGACGTGCCGCCCAGGTTCGGGCGATGGGCACTAGTCTGCGGTAGAAGGCGGTGCGCAAGGCGATGATCGGCTCCGGAACCGGATGCGCGAAGTACCGGTATGTACCCTCGCCGAATCGATGTCGCGCCATATCTATGGTGGAACGGAACCGGGCGCGCTCGTCCCACATGGATACGAACTCGGCGCATTCGGTGGGGGTGAGCAACGGTCCTGTCTGCGCGCTGCCGTGCGCATCGATCTCGGCAGTGAGCTCGGCC
Organism: Nocardia sp. NPDC051463; assembly: GCF_040681975.1. NCBI lineage: Bacteria > Bacillati > Actinomycetota > Actinomycetes > Mycobacteriales > Nocardiaceae > Nocardia > Nocardia sp. NPDC051463. Next base: position 142,211 of record NZ_JBFBAB010000005.1, on the reverse strand, counting down.
CACTGTTGTGCGTCGACCCGATCAGACAGTGCGGCAATGATTTCCGAGGCAGTCATCGAATTCTCCTTCGTTCTGCACGACGTCCCTACGCCGTCCATCGGGCGGCCGCTGGTCGACCGAACTCGGCATTGGCACAGATGTCCGAGGCCGAGGCTCGACGGCTTATGCCGCTTCGAGGGTGAGCAGGGTGTTCTTGGCTGCGCCGCCGCCGACGTACTGGCCGATGGTGCCGTCGCTGCGCACGACGCGGTGGCACGGGATGACCACCGGGAGGGGATTGTGCGCGCAGGCGGAGCCGACGGCTCGGACGGCGCGCGGGTTGCCGACCGCGGCGGCAACAGCGGCATAGCTTTCACGACGGCCGTAACCGATGTCGCGCAGGTGCTCGATGACCTGACGACGGAAGCCGCCGGTGAGCTGCAGGTCGAGCGGGAGATCGAATTGTGTTCGGGCGCCGGTGAAGTACTCGTCGATCTCCCTTGCCGCGGCGTCGAGACGCGCGGGTGCGACGAGGACTCGTGGACTGACTCGCTCGGCGAGAGTGGCGAGGACGGTGTCGTGGTCCTCGTTCGGATAGGCGACGCGGACCAGGCCTGTGGGAGTAGCCGCGAGCAGCAGGGTGCCGACGGGTGTGTCGAGCGTGCGGTAGGCGACGTCGAGTAGGTCTGCGGACTGCGCCTCGGCCGCCAGACGACGATGCAAGGCGGCAAGGAGGTCGGCGCTGCCGGGGGTCAGCCCGTCGAAGAGGGGATCCCCGCGGTCGATGGTAGCCATCATGATCGATCCTTCGGGTAGAGCTTGCGTAAGGATTTCAGCCCGTCCGCGGCGGCGCGGCGGGCTGCGTCGGTGGAATTGCCCAGCAGCTGTGCGATTTCGGCGTGCGGCAGGCCTGCCAGGTAGTGGTAGGCGACCGCTTGGCGCTGCTTGGTCGGCAGCGCCGCGAGTGCGTCCCACAGATCGGGGTCGTAACCGGCCGGATCGGCGTTGGGGGCCGGACGCTCGGGCAGTGTGTCGGCGGGGACGGGCGCGCGGGTCAGCGCTCGCCCGACATCGATGGCGCGCCGATGCGCGACGGTGACCAGCCACGCCTCGATGTTCGTCTCAGGGTCGAGGTCAGGATAGGCACGCAATGCCGACAGGAAGGTCTCCGACCATGCGTCGGCGGCGTCGGTTGGACCGAGCACCGCCCGGCACACGCGCAACACCATCGGGCCGTATTCGGCCACCACTTCCTCGAACGGAGGCAAACTCACACCGGGTAGACGACAGCCGGTGGGAGAACGTGAGATTCCGAGGTCGGGAGCTCACCGATACCCCCGCGGCCGATCATGTGCGCACCATCGAGCTCCGGGACAGACCGCTGGCGCGCAGCACGCGGCGGGCGATGCCGGCGCGAATGGAGTCGTCGGTGCCGATGATCCTGACGTGTTGGCGGGCTCTGGTCACGGCCGTGTACAACAGTTCCCTGGTCAGCAGCGTGGATTCGGGTTCGGGCAGCACAACCGAGACCGTGTCGTACTGGCTGCCCTGGCTGCGGTGGATGGTCATGGCGAACACGGTCACCACCGCTGGAAATTGTGTGGGGTGCACGAGGTAAGGCTCGTTGCCGCGTTGCAGTGCCGCGCGCAGCGAACCGTCCGGCATGCGGACGATCACACCCGTGTCGCCGTTATAGATGCGAGCCTCATGATCGTTGGCGGTGACCAGCAGGGGTTGCCCGGGATACCAGGGAGCCTGATAGGTGTCGGGGCCCGCGCCGCCCGCGGCTGCCCATTCGGCGGCCATGCGGTCCCAGCGTTCGACACCGAACGGGCCTTGTCGGTGCGCGCACAGGAGTCGGTGGGATTCGAGGGCCTGCAGTGCGTCCGCGGCGTCACCGTCGAGTGCGGCCGCGGTGACTTCCCGTGCGGCCCGCACGATATCGCCGCGGACCGCCGTCGTGTTGTCCGGAGCGCTCAGCGAGAGTTCCCGGCCGCCCGCACGCAACAACTCGAGCGCGGTGTCGGCATCGCCCGCGCGGATCGCGACAGCGAGCTCGGCGATCTTGCCGCCGAAGCGGCGACCGCGGGTCAGACGGACGATGCCGCCCTGCAGCCTGGTTCGCTCCACGCTGGTCAACGCTTCCGGACTGTCCTCGACCGCAGCGGATTCCAGCGAATCCGCATCGAGCACCGCGTCCAGTACCGGATTCGGTTCGCCGACAACGGGTCCCGCTACCAGATCAGCGAGGACAGCTCCCGCGTCAACCGAGGCGAGCTGATCCGGGTCGCCCACCAGCACCAGCCGGGTGTCCGGGCGCAGTGCGGCAAGCAGTCTGCTCATCATCGTCAGTGACACCATCGAGGTCTCGTCGACGACGATCACGTCGTAGGGCAGCCGGTTGAATTCGTGGTACCGGAACCTGGTGGTACGGCCGCGCTGCCAGCCGAGCAGCCGGTGCAGGGTGGCGGCGGTGAGTTCCGGCAGGCCGAGCGTGTCGGCCTGCTCGCGCACCGCTTCCTGCAGGCGCGCAGCCGCTTTGCCGGTGGGTGCTGCCATCGCGATCCGCAGCGCAGGCAGTTTCGGATTCGCCCGCTGATGTGCATCGAGCAACGCCAGGATCCTGGCGATGGTGTGGGTCTTGCCGGTGCCGGGCCCACCCGCGACCACGGTGGTCCAGTGCGTGGCGGCCAGCGCGGCGGCCAACCGCTGCCGATCGGGGGCCGCACCGACCGACGGGTCGAAGAGTCGGTCCAACTCACGTCGCACGATGATCGGATCGACGACCGGATGATCACTCGAACGCTCGGTGAGCACTCGCCGAATGGTCTGCTCCTGCTGGTAATACCGGTCCAGGTACAAAAGCGGACCGGCCTCGGTGCGACGCTGTACGTCGACAAGTCGCAAGGGCCGCAACGGACCCGCCGGTCCACCACACACCAGCGGACTGACCCGCAACGCCGCGACAACAACATCTGTCTCCGGCCACGGCAACGTCGCGGGATCGACACCCACTCCGGCGTCCCAGGTTTCGTCGGCATCCACGCCGATCTCCCGCATCCGATGCAACTCCAGACATACCGACCCGGACCGCACCGCCCGCACCGCGAGCGCCGCCGCGAACAACACCTCCTCCGACGACTCCCGCCCCATCCGCCCCAACCGCAGCGCCACATGCACGTCGGCCGCCGAGAGCACCCCTGCCTCATTGAAGGTCCGCAACAACCCGGTCCCCCGCTGCGCCAGCTGAATCGATGTCATCGCCCCGCCTTCCCGATCGAGACCACCGGGCTGTCGCGCTCGAGGCGCAGTACGGTCGCCGCATCCGTACACGAGACATCCATCTGCGCCCATACGGCGGCGGTACACATCATCACCCTGCCTACTCTGACGACGTTGCCGCGCGCCTGCTGAATCCCCCGCTGCGAATTCGCCCGCGGGACAGCCGCTTGTGCAGGAAACGAGGTGGGTGGCGCCGAACGGTCATGCTCCTTGCAACCTGTCTCCGACGAGTTGGCAGGCGCCGAGTCCCCTCGTGTGCGATGGACGGCAGTCGCCCTCATCGGTCGGACTCGCCAGCAAGGAGAGCGGAGAGAGCAACGATCAGCTCGGTCGGCGGGTTCCAGTCGAAGACACCACAACCCGACGGGGTTTCGGGGCCGATCATGCCGCGGACGAAGAGGTAGCGGGCGCCGCCGAGATGGCGGACCGGGTCGTAGGTGGGCAGACGCCAGCGCAGGTAGCGGTGCAGCGCTGCCGAGTAGAGCAGTGCCTGTAGGGGGTAGTGGGAGCGCAGCATCTCCGCGGCCATCCGGTCGTGGGTGTAGTGGTCGACGGTGAGGTCGCCGGTGCCGAGGCGGTTGGTTTTGTAGTCGACGATGACGAATCGCGGTTCAGCGCCGGGTGATTCGGTGACACGCAGCACCGCGTCGATGCTGCCGGTGAGGTAGCCACGCAGGGGGACATCGTCCAGGGCTGCCAATTGGTCGGCGTAGGAGACGAAGTCGTCATCCGACGGAAGGTGCTCGCGCAGCAGGTCGGCGATACGCCCCAGCGTTGCCGCGTGCGCGCCGGGGGTGTCGCCGCCGGACAAGGGGAGCTCGAATTCGAGCTCGTTCAGCTTGTCGCGTCCGGAGATGTCGGCGAGACAACCGAATCCGAGCGGCGTACGCAGCACCGCCAGCAATGCGGCACCCAGGATCTCCGGATCCGCCTCTGCCATCAATTCCTCGGTCGCCGCGCGGCAGCGGCTGTGCACTTCGGTGGCCAGATCAGCCGCGTCGGTATCGATCAGCTCGAGTACGCCGTGCACGAGGGTGCCGAACTCCGCGCCGTAGGGCAGGGCGTTCATCAGCGACGCAACCCCCGCTACCGGCGGCTCGATCTCCGCCGGCCTCGGCGCGCTCGGTTCGTCGGTCGGACCTCGATCGTCCTCGGGTTCGGACTCGACGACAGCCGCATCATGGGCGCCTGCGGTCAATGCCGAGTAGGAGGTGCGCCGCCATTGCTGATCCATCACGCGGGAGAACTGTGCGGCGGCGAGCGCTCCGGTCGCTGATTCGCTACGCACCCGCCGGATCTCGACGGCGTCGGATGCTTCGACACCCGTTACCGAGATCGCCGTGGCGGATCCCGCACTCCATGCCGAAAGCAGTTGGACCGCAGCAGCATCCGTGGGGACGGCGGCGCGGCCGGGGACAATGTCACCGCCGTCGGGGCGACCGAGGATCATCCGGTGCAGCGGCGAAGCCGCCGTGGTGATCGCTGGAGCCCACCAGGTGATGATCTGGCACATCGCCCGGGTGAGGGCGACATACAGCAAGCGCAGTTCCTCACCCGCTTCCTCGGTCTCACTGCGCAGCTTGCGTTCGGCGTACCCGGCGGCGTCCTGGCCGCCGACATCCAGCACGCGCGCACCGTGGTCGTCGTGATACAGCAGGGTCGCCGGATAAGGGTTTTTCGCGTTGTCCCACGCGAACGGCAGGTAGACGATGGGGAATTCGAGACCCTTGCTCGCATGCACCGTGGCAATCTGCACCGCCGCCGCATCCCGATCGAGCCTGCGGCTCCGGTCGGCTACCGACCCGGACGCGGGATCGCGCACCCGATCGGCAAGCCAGCGGGTCAGCGCGGTCAACCCGAGACCTTCGGTCAACGCCACCTGATCGAGCAACTGCGCGATGTGCCGCAGATCGGTCAGCTGCCGCTCGCCGCTCTCGATCGTCAGCAAACGCGGTACCAGGTCCGCTTCGGCGGCAAGCTTCTCGAACACCGCCGCGAACCCGGCCCGCGCGAACAGCCGCGCAGACTCACGCAGCTGCGAACTGATCCGCCCCACCAGGTCGGCTCCGCCGCTGTCGATTTCGACGGCGGTAGTCCCGAGCAGAGGTGTGCACGCGGCCAACCGCACCCGATCGGACCGATGCGGTTGTTCGAGCGCACGCAGCAGCCAGAGCCAATCGGTGGCGCTGCTCGTCGCGAACACACTGGTGCCGCCCGCCAGAACGGAAGCAACTCCCACCCGATCCAGTGCCGCCCGCACCACATCGATCTGAGACCTGGTGCGCACCAGCACTGCGATGTCGCCGGGCCCGATCGGCCTGCGCACCACGCCTGGAACGACCGCACCGCCCAAGGCGCCACCAGCGTCGGCACCCGCTTCGACCGTGGCACTGGCACCCGGCAAGGCGGCCACGGCTGGTGGTTCGGACTTCACCTCGACGAGGACACCCGATTCCAGCAGACCGACGATATCGGCCGCCAAGTCTTCGGCGACCTTGGCGCGCATGCGGCCGACGGCGGGGAAGCCGGACTTGTTCAACGGTCCCGCACCGGTGCGGGGCAGGCAGCGCAGACGCAGCGGTGTGATGAGGTCCGCGGCGCCCGACAACCGGGACCAGGGCCGGGTGGCGGCCACCGGGTGAACGGCGATTTCCTGGTGGCCCAACGCCGCTCCACCGTGCAGGTGATCGAGGGCCGCCAGTAGACCTGCGTCGCTGCGCCAGTTGGTGGTGAGTTCTTTGCGGGTGTCGGCGTGTTGGACGGCGTCGAGATAGCTGAGCACCTCGGCACCGCGGAATGCGTAGATGGCCTGTTTGGGATCGCCGACCAGAACCAGGGTCGAGTGGCCGTGGAAGGCGAGGCGCAGGATGTCCCACTGCAGCGGGTCGGTGTCCTGGAACTCGTCGACGAGGGCAACTCGATAGCGATCGCGAATGCGGCGGCAGGCACGTGGACCGTGCGCCGGGTCGGCGAGCACGTCGTGCAGCAGCACCAGTAGATCGTCGAAATCGCGCAGACCGGCCAGGCGCTTTCGGCGTTCGGTCTCGGCGCGGACAGCGGTCGCGAAGGCGACCCGCTCCCCCGCCGCACCGTCACCCGTCGGGACGAGCACCGCGTGCCGGTCACGGACGGCGGCCAGCGCCAGCGTGTGCGCCTCCTTCAAGGAGAACGGCGGTTCGGCACGAGCGTACCGGTTCAGGAACAGATCGTCGGCGACGGTCCCCACCAGATCGTCGACGGTTTCCACCAGACGCACACCGGGATCGTGCTCACCGGCCAACCCGAGCTCGTCCAGCATGCGCTGGCAAAAGCTGTGCGTCGTGGCGATTGTCCCGGCATCGAAATCCGAGAGCGCCGCGAGCAATCGATGTCGGCGGGTCCGCACCTCACTCGAATCTGCCTGGGCCACAAGACGAATCAATTCATCGGAGTGCCTTCGCGCCAGCTCTGGATCGGCCAGCGCGGCGGCAACAGCCACGAACCGATCCCGCGTGCGCTCCCGAAGCTCCTGCGTCGCAGCCCTACTGAATGTCACCAGCAACAGTTGCGAGACATCGATCCCGGCCTCCGCCACGTACCGCACCGCGAGTCCGACGATCGCGTGCGTCTTACCGGTCCCCGCACTCGCCTCCAAGACGGTGGTACCGGTGGGCAACGGCCCATTCGGATCGAACCGATCGGCCGCCACTACCTCCGGGATGGCGAACGCCGTGTCCTCAACGGTCACGCCCACCACCCACTTCCACTGTTCGACAACGTCCCCGACGGCCGCAGCTGCGAACCCCGGCTACCACCCGGCCACCCAGAATTCGCCACCATCGTCACCCGCCCGGCCCCGCTCCCCCGATATGCCACGCCGACAACCCCGGAAACCATGCCGCCGCACCATGCGCAGCGCGGGCAGGCCGTCACGGCTGACCCTGATTTTCAGCGGCAAGCAGCGGTGCCCACATGCGGCGGGCCAGGGCACCGAACCGGGTGGTTTCACCGGGTTCACCTGCGGGCGCGGGGGCTTCGATGAGGTGTTCGAGGCGGGGGGCGTTGCCCCAGACGTAGCGGAGGTGGCGGTCGCTGTGGTCGCCGAAGGGGCCCGGCCCGTTGGGACCGCCGTTGAATTCACGTTCGGCGGCAGCGCAGGCTTCCTCGACAGAGGCGCCACGGAAGCGGCGGTCGGCGTAGGCCGCGGTGGCTCCCGGAACGATCGGGAGGGGCTCGGTGAGACCTGCGTCGCGCAGTTTCACCAGTTCCCGCAGCACCGTCAGTGCGGCGGGCGCATCGGGGGCAGTGAGCACGGAACGCCATGCGGGGCGACCGAATTGACCGCGCCCGGTGGTCACCGCGCGCCACGAGCGATCCTCGGTGACCGCCAGTGCGAGCAGCGACACCCATGCGGCGATGCGATGTTTCGGTGCGAGCCGGGAGAACGTGGTGCGGACCAGGGTTTCGCCGCGCACCTCGGGCACCGTCCCGGTGAGCCTGCGGCCGTTGCCGAGATCGATCGCGATGTCGACAGCACGTGCCGATCCCTGATATTCCGGCAGCGATGCGCGGACCAGTTTGTCGACGGTGTTCTCGACCTCGTCGAGAACAGCGGCGCCGAAACCGAATGGTGGCAGCGTCCCGCGCCGCCATTCCGCAGCACGAAGACCGGCCGGATCAGCGCCGGTCAGCCGGGCGGCGAGCAGGCGTTCGCCCAGTTCCCATTTCGCGAGTCCGTCGAGTTCGATGGGCAGCCGATCGGCGATGTCCTCGTCGTGCTCGGGCACGCGCAGGCCGAGACGCTGCCACAGGAACGCGCGAATCGGGTGTTCGACGAACGAAATCAGGTCCGCGAGTGCGACATCGGTGAGCTCGACAGCAGGCAGCGGCCCGGCGAGGAACGGCGCGCGCGGCTGCGCGGCACCGTCTGCGGCCCGCGCCCCCGCCAAGGCGACCGTGTCGAAGCTGAAAGGCTTCTCCGCCAGAAAGTTACGTCGATCGAAGGCCTGCAGTGGATGCCGGGTCACCACCGACGACATACCGTCGGCACCGACATGCGCCCGAATCGCGTCGAGCAGTTCGGCAACCGGAATCGCGGGGGGCCGGTGCGCACCGGTCACCGGGTCGGCGCCGGTGTGCAACACCAGCAACCGCTCGCGCGCCGCCATGATCGCGTCCAGCAGCAGCTGCCGGTCTTCGCTGCGCGGATCCCGTTCGCCGAGTAACGGATTGCGAGCGAGCACGTCGTCGCCATCGGCGCCGCTGGTCCGCGGGAACACCTCGTCGTCCAGGCCGAGTAGCACCACAACGCGGTGCGGCACCGACCGCATCGGCACCAACGTGCAGACCGTCAACTCACCGGTGCGGAAGTTGGCGCGCGTCGGTCGGGCCGCGAACCGTCCGGCCAACAGCACACCGACATCGGCCAGTCGCAGCGGCACACCACCTGCATGCTCGGTGGCGGCGGCCAGTTCGCGGCGTGCCTCGGTGCGCACCCACGCCTGGCTTTCGGGCACATCGGTGAGCAGGTCGAGGCAGCGAACGAGCACCGTCGCCCATTCGTGGGCAGGCCGAGGCCCACGCAGGTCGCGCAGACAGACGGCGAGCCGGTCGATGAATTCCGCGAACCGGCCCGCGAGATCGACGTCGTTGCTGTCCACGTCGTCCAGCGGCAGCGCCAGATCCAGCCAGTCCTCCGATGATTCGTCCGCGGTGACGCCGAGCAGGATCCGGTCCACCGCACTGTTGAGGGTGTTCTGTGCGAAGTCGGCAAGCCCGAACGCCTGCCGCTGCCGCTGCCCGATCCCCCACCGCGCTCCCGATTCGGCCGCCCACTCGCGCAACCGCTCGATATCATCGTCGTCGAATCCGCCACGGCGCCTGACGGTTTCGGACGCGGCCAAGTCCAGCACCTGAGTCACCGTCACCCGCCCGTCGGCCAGTTCGAGCAGCACCCCGATCACCGCGAGCAGCGGATTGGTGACCCCACGCCCTCGATCGGCGAGCCGCACCCGCAAACGATGCGCTGGATGCGCCGAATCCGTAACCGCCTCAACCGAACCCGACGTTCGCTGCCCGAAAGCGGCCCGAACCAATGGCGCATACGCCTCGACCTCGGGGCACATGATCAGCACATCGCGCGGCTCCAAGGTGGGATCCGACGCGAACACCCCGAGCAGGCATTCCCGCAGCACCTCCACCTGACGTGCGGGGCCGTGGCATGCATGCACCTGGACGCTGCCGTCGCCTGCGACACCGAGACCCGAGGTCGGCGGCCAGGCATCATCACGAATCCCGGCCTGCATCGCACCCAACAATGTCAGTGGTGCGGTGTCCTCCGGGTGGTGGACATCGGTGGCGACGACGCCTGCCACCCGCCGCTGGAGTTCACGCACATCGCGTGCGAGCCCCGACAGCAGCGGATGCCGAGTGACCGTCGCGGCGACATCGTCGACGCGGGCCACCGCGACCGGCCGCCCGGCCAGTTGCGACCACATGGCGGGACTGGGGTGGGCCAGCCACAGATGGATGTCGCGCTCGGCCGCCAGTGCCGAGAGCACCGCGAGCTGATCGGTCGGCAGCCTGGTCACGCCGAACAGCGACAGCCGAGCCGGAAGATCGACCAGCTCGGGCTGCGCACGCAACCGGTCGCACGCGCCCGCAAGCCGCTCGGCCGGGCTCGGCGCACCGACCTCGGCCCGCAACCGACGCCACAGCGCCGGCTGCCACACCAGATCGTCGGGCACCAGATCTCCGGCGCCGTCGGTGTCGGCACCGGCCGCCCACTCGGTGATGAGCGCCGGGCGCTGCGCGGCGTAACTGTCGAACAGCGCGGCCAAGTGCGCGGCAGTGGCGTAGCGGCGACCCACGCGATGGTCGGCCCCGGCAGGATCGTTGGCACCCAAGTGCCGGGCAAGCACCGCCGACCACGGTTCGGACAGCGACGCGTCGATCACCTGCAGCAACGTCCACACCACACGCTCGGACGCCCACGGATCGTCCTCGGGTCGCACCCCGCTCGCCGCGGCAAGCGCCGCGGCGACCAGCGCGGCAGGCGACGGGAATTCTATATTCGCCGCGACACCGTCGGTGCGTGCCGAACCGCCGACGCCGAGCACCGTCGACAACCGCTGTATCAGCCAGCGCTCCACCCCCTTGGCAGGCACCGCGACCACCTCCGCGGCGAACGGATCGGGCAACGGCGCGGCCAGCATCGCAGCCAGCGAATCCGCCAAGGCGTCGGAGCGCTCGGCACGGTGGATGTGCAGCGGCATCTACGCCCTCTCGTCGGGTCCGGATTCTGTGTCGAAACGCCTCGGGCTTCGTGCACGTTTATACGCCCAGCGATCGGTACGCAATTTCGGCACCCCAGTGGCCCGAGAGTGAAATAAGCCACACGCGAACGATTTACTTCGTCGTGTCACTTCGGATCGAGTGGCTCGATGTGCAACAGTGCTCACCCGGGGAGGAACGGGAGACTGCACGAAAGGCTGGTTCGCGTTTCATGGTTGCGATGGTGATTCCCCTGGTTCCGAGAGGCGGGTTCACAGTTCGCCACGTCGGAGACCGATGGGAGCTGGTCAACTCGCGCTCATATGGCCGCACCTGCGTCTTACACTCCTGGCCTCGCGATAGTCACTCCGAGGCCTTCGCGCACTGCTATCGGCTCAACGGACGAACCGTCGAGGAATTGCGCGCGGCCTTTCGCTGATCGGCCCACCGCGAAAGACACTGCGAGGCAAGCCCGCAACGTTCGCATTAGCACAGTCGCCGGCCCAGCTCAAGACGTGCGCCCAGCACGCTGATGTGCCATCGTGGTCCCTCGTGCGTTACCCCTTGGCCGTCACCCGGGCCGTTCCCCGTGTGGCCGCATCAACCTGTGTCCTTGCTGCCGCGGCGATCTTGATACCGAGCGCACCTGCGCTATTACCGATCGCGAACGCCGCGCCCCCCGCGCATATGCAAGGCTGCCTGCCCGGCTTCGACTGCGATATGAGCAACCGGATCGCGGCGGTGGACGCCTACTTGAGCGGCCGGCCCGGCGTCACCGGCTACGTGGTGCGCGATCGGGTCAGCGGTGGCGTGTACGCGAACGAGAATGCCGAGAACTCGGTCTGGACCGCCTCGACCATCAAGCTGGCGATTGCCGAGGACCTGCTCAATCGCGCGCGGGTCGGCGCGATCGACCTCACGCCAGGCGATCGCGGATTGATGGAGTCGATGCTGGCGACCTCCAACGACGCCGCCGCCGACTTCCTCTGGAACAAGTACGCGGGCTTCGATCGGATGGCCTACAACAATGCCTTCCGCGCCAACGGCATGGCCACTCTCGTCCCGCTGCCGACGAGCACCGCGCTGTTCCCGGACTGGTCCTTCCAGAAGTGCACGGCCGCCGACCTGGACCGGTTGATGGACAATATCTTCACGCACATGCATCCCGACGACCGCAGCTATCTCTTCGACCGGATGCGCTCGGTGGACATGAACCAGCATTGGGGTGTGTGGGGCGCGGGTCCGAAGATGCAACCGGGACTGAAGAACGGCTGGTCTGCCGAGCAGGGTGGCTGGGTAGTGAATTCGGTCGGCTTCGCAGGCCCCGGTGAGCGCTACACCTTGGCCATCATGAGTTCGCTCGGCGATGCGGGCGGCTACACCGAGGGCGCCGAGACCGACACCCAGGTTGCGGAACTCCTTTTCGCCGGGCGCTGACCACCCGCGACCGCGCCGCAGCCGAGGACGCTGCTGCGCGGTTCCCGTCACAGGCGGCGCAGATCGACCGGGGCGCCGTCTCGCGGAAACGGAATGGTGGAGAAACCCCAGGGCATTCGATAGCCCTCGGGGATCGACCACTCGTATGCGCGCACGAGTGCGGCGATGAGCGTTTTCACCTCGAAGGTGCCGAAGTGCATGCCGATGCACTTGTGTGCGCCCGCACCGAACGGCAGCCAAGCGAGACGGTGCGACTTGTCTTCCCTACGATGTTCGGCGAAACGCTCGGGGTCGAATCGCTCGGGCCTCGTCCACAGCTCAGGCAGCAGATGGTTGACGCTGTAGGCGAGATCGCAGGGCGTGCCCGCGGGAATGTAGCGGCCCGCGATCTCGGTGTCGCGTACCGCCCGCCGCACCAGACCGGGCACCGGCGGCACCAACCGTAAGCTCTCTTTGATCACGAGGTCGAGGTCGTGCATCCGGTCCAGATCCGCGATCGTCGGTGCAGCACCGCCGGTTTCGTGATCGATGGCCGACACTTCGGCACGCACGCGCTGCTGCCATTGCCGATGTCTACCCAGGTAATAGGCGACCGCCGTGGCCGTCGTCGTGGTGGTGTCGTGGGCGGCCATGATCAGGAAAATCATGTGGTTCACCACATCGGCGTCGCTGAATTCTGCCCCGTCCTCGGTGCGCGCATGGCACAGACCCGAGAAGAAGTCCAGTGATTCGGCGCGCCGCTTCTGGGGCAGCATCGCCGTGAAGTAGTCCTCCAGCACCTTGCGGCCATGCAGGCCCGCACGCCAATGACCGCCGGGGACCGGATGACGGATGATCGAGAGCGCGGCGTGCGTGCAGTCGAGGAAGGCATTCAGCAGCATCCGGCGTTGGGCACCGACATCCACGGCCATGAAGGTCTCCCCCGCTATCTCGAGGGTCAACTCCTTGATCGTCGGGTACAGCTTGACTGTCCTGTGGGTCTCGCCGCGCGACACCCAGCGCCCGACGGCTTCGCGAGCCACCGGCGTCAGCGCGGCCAGATGGGCCTCCAGCCGGTCCCTGGTGAACGCCTGCTGCATGATCCGGCGATGGAACATGTGCTCCTCGAATTCGAGCAGCAGCAGACCACGCCCGAAGAACGGGCCGATGAAGTAGTTCCACCCCTGACCGAAATCGCGGCGGCGCCTGCCGAGCACCTCATCGATCGCATCGGGTCCACAGACCAGCACCCGATCGATGCCGAGGGAGCTGTTGAGCGACACTGGGCCGTAGCGGCGATAGCGGTCCATCATCTCCGCCGGACCCCAGCGCAGATAGTGCAGTCCGCGCCCGAAATAAGGCAGACCCGCGTCGCCGTCGACCGCTGTGGTCGCGCTGCCACGGGGCGGTGAGGCGAGGACCCTGCGGCGCTCCGGAACGCGCCGCAATGCGCGATCGATGAGATGCCCGTCCGGGATATCGATCAACGAAGCGTTCTCGGATTCAGGCTGTGCGCTGGGCTTTCGGCCGACGACACGGTCGCGGGCAACCATGGCTAACCTCCCTGAACGACAGCATCTATCGTATTCTCTTTCTCACATTCATTCGGTCGGTTCGCGCCAGCAACGCTCTACCCGGCGGATCGGCGGCAGGGTGCTATCGCTTCACAACACAGCAGGAACCGGGATCTCGCCGTGACGGTCGAGTCAGCGCCGACTACCGTAAGGCGGGTCAACAACGTTCGTGGGGCCAAGCCCAGGTCTGTCGAGGAGCAGGACGATGAGCACTGAGTCTGTCGAGAACCGTCGTCATCGGGTGGTGGTTATCGGCTCCGGCTTCGGCGGCTTGTTCGGAACCAAGCACCTCAAGCACGCCGATGTGGACGTGACCCTGATCTCCAAGACCTCCACCCACCTGTTCCAGCCGCTGCTCTACCAGGTGGCCACCGGCATCCTCTCGGTCGGCGAAATCGCGCCTGCCACGCGCTTGGTCTTGCGCAAGCAGAAGAACGCGCAGGTGCTACTCGGCGACGTCATCGATATCGACCTGCAGGCCAAGACGGTGACCTCGCAACTGCTCAACCAGAACACGATCACCGAGTTCGACAGCCTGATCGTGGCCACTGGCGCGCAACAGTCCTACTTCGGCAACGACAAGTTCGCCACTTACGCGCCGGGCATGAAGACCATCGATGACGCGCTCGAGCTGCGTGCGCGCATCCTGGGCGCGTTCGAAGGGGCCGAACTGGCCACCACGCAGGAAATGCGGGACCGGTTGCTCACCTTCGTTGTCGTCGGCGCCGGACCCACCGGTGTCGAATTGGCGGGCCAGATCGCCGAACTCTCCGATCGCACTCTCGAAGGCACGTTCCACAACATCGATCCCCGTGACGCCCGAGTCGTCCTGCTCGAAGGCGCAGGCGCGGTGCTCGGCCCGATGGGCCCCAAGCTCGGCGGCAAGGCACAGCGGCGCCTCGAGAAGATGGGCGTCGAAATCCAGCTCAACGCCATGGTGACCGACATCGACGCACACGGCGTCACGGTGAAGGACTCCGATGGCACCGTGCGCCGCATCGAGTCCTCCTGCAAGGTGTGGTCGGCCGGCGTCCAGGGCAGCCCACTCGGCAAGATGCTCGCCGAGCAGTCCGAGGGGACCCAGGTCGATCGCGCTGGACGTGTCATCGTCGAACCCGACCTCACCATCAAGGGCTACCCGAACGTTTTCGTCGTCGGCGACCTGATGTCGGTACCGAACGTGCCCGGCATGGCGCAGGGCGCGATCCAGGGTTCGACCTATGCGGCCAAGCAGATCAAAGCCGGCCTGAAAGGCCAAGCGCCGCAGGATCGCAAGCCGTTCAGTTACTTCAACAAGGGCAGCATGGCGACGGTGTCGCGGTTCAGTGCTGTCTGCCAGATCGGCAAACTGGAGTTCGGCGGGTTCATCGCCTGGCTGGCTTGGCTCGCACTGCACCTCTACTATCTGGTCGGCTACCGCAGCCGGATCATCACCGTCATTCAGTGGTTCGTGACCTTCCTGGGACGCAGCCGCGGTCAGATGGCGGCAACCGAGCAGTGGGTGTTCGCCCGCCTCGCTCTCGAGACGGTCAACGCCGACGAGGAAGACGCCGACGAGCTCGCGGCCGCGCTCGGCGCGCCGCCCGCGGAGAACGGCAAGACCGTGGAGAAGGCCAAGGCCCTCGACAAGGCGGAGAAGGCCGCAGCCGACCGCAGGGCAGGCTGAGGGAGCGGGCTCCGGCCGCAGCCCGATCAACGTCACTGTTCAGCTCACCCGTGCCACTTTCGAGCGAACTCCTGGCCCGCGAATCGGACGGGAGTTTCCAGGCGAAAACCGCCCGGAACCGCACGACTCCACACATCAGCTAATTCTTGGCAATGCATAAACCTTTGCCTTTCCTGAGAATCGACCAATCCTCGCGCCCCGTCGGGTCCGAATGTGGGACGTCGAACACGACAACTCTCCGGAAAGAAAGGTGATGTATGGCCACGGGCAAGCACAGAGCTCCCAACCCGCAGCGACAAAAAGTAGGTTCGATGGTCGCGGCGGGTGCGGTACCGCTAGTCCTGGCGCTGGTGGGAACCGGCACCGCCAATGCCGCACCCGCCCAGTCGAACGCGGTTGCGCACCCCGAGCAGAACCTGCAGTGGCCTGCGGCCGACTCGCCCAACGCGATGCCGTACGAGGGGCTGGACATCCCTGACGACACGCTCAGCTCACTGCAGTGGTCGCGACCCGCGCCGGACAAGCGCTATCTCGCACCAGTCGGGGTGCTGCATCCGCCCCTCCCGGTGGCCCCGGTGCCGCCGATCGCGCCACCTCCCGGTCAGTTCCGCTTCGGTGACGTCACGACACCGGCGCCGGACTGGATCGACCAGGAACAGGCAATCCACATCAACGACACTTCCGCGATGATCGAGGCCCACCTCGCGACGTTCCTCGATTCGACCGGGATGGAACGCAGCAGGTCCGACCGGATCGCCGGACAGACCATCGGTACCGCCGCGATGGGAGCGGTAGCGGGGGCAGCCGCGTCGACCCCGATTGCGCTGACCTCGGCCATGTTCGGCGGCCTGGTCGGCGTGGTGGCCGGTCTGCCGCTGTTGCCGATCGGCCTCCTGGCAGGGCCGATGCTGGGCGCCGGTATCGGTGCCGCGGTCATCACGGTCCCCGCGGCGGCCGTCGGTGCGGCAACAGGTGCCGCGGTTGGTGCGTTCAACGCCTTCAACGCACCCTCGCGGGCCGTCGGCCACTAACCGAGCTCCAACCGGGAAGGGTGGGAACTCGACCGCGCTGTCGAGCTCCCACCCTTCCCTTGTGTCCCATCTCGCTCTCGCTAACCGCCTCGACCGCACTTCTTCGTGCGTGGCCATCGGCGACACCCACTCGGCCCGTGGAGAACACCGCCGGAGCAGGCACCCGGACGAGATCAGCACGTCCGACCACACCGCGCGATAGCAATTCCTCAGCAATCAACGGGCGCTGGCCCGCTGCACGGCATTCGTCGGCCGGTGGATCAGCCGGCGAGCAGTGAACCAACTCGGGTGAACAGCGTCCCGCCGGCTGCCAAGGGCAGGCGGGACCCGGTCAAACCGATTGTTTCGACCGGACGATCGTCGGGATAAACGAGCTCACTGTCCAACGCGCGCGGCGCGGCAAGTCCATCGTCGGCCGCACCACCCGCGCCGAGTGCCAGGCGGTGCCGAAGTAGCGGAAGGTCACCGATATCGGCGATCACATCACCGCGCCAGCCACCGCCGTCCTCACCTACCCTGCCGATCTGCACCCGTTCGCGCAGCCGCAACCGGGCATCGGTCGCCAATCGGACCGTAGTGACAACGTGATGGTGGGCACCGCCCGCCACGATCGTCGGCTCCGGATCGAAGTCCAACTCGCCTCCTGCCGCGACGTCGAAACACCACCGCGCGCTCGATCGCGATGTCGCCGCGCTGGGCAGCGCGATGGTCGCCGCCACCGAGCGCACCGACAATCGTGCGCCGGGGCCGACTGTGATCGCGATGTCGAGCTCGTCGCCGCCCAGTGGGGTGGCGGCGGTACCGATCATGTGCACCGTGTCGGGACCGGTGCGCCGCGCCGTCAGCCCGCCGCTCGCATGGATCTCCGGCAGAGATCCGATCGCCGCGAC
The DNA here is from genome assembly GCF_040681975.1 of Nocardia sp. NPDC051463. Classification (NCBI taxonomy): domain Bacteria; kingdom Bacillati; phylum Actinomycetota; class Actinomycetes; order Mycobacteriales; family Nocardiaceae; genus Nocardia; species Nocardia sp. NPDC051463. Next base: position 125,122 of record NZ_JBFBAB010000005.1, on the reverse strand, counting down.
GATTCGTAATTCAGTGCGCAACGGCCGATTCGGCCGCACCGGGCCGGTGATCCTGTTCGGCGATCGCGTCCAATTGCTCGCGCACCCAGGCCAGCACCGGTGTTGCCGCTGGATCGTCGGTGAGCGACACCATTGCCGTCCGGCGTCCCTCCCGCACCTTCGCCGCGTCCCGCGCCATGACGCCCAGGTCGGCGCCGACCAGCGGGGCGAGATCGGTCTTGTTGATCACCAGCAAGTCCGAGAAGGTAACACCTGGACCGCCCTTGCGTGGCACCTTGTCACCGCCCGCGACATCGACAACGAAGATCTGCACGTCGATCAGGCCGGAGGAGAACGTCGCGGTGAGGTTGTCGCCGCCCGATTCCACCAGGATCAGATCCAGCGGTGGGTTCGCCGCGATCAGATCGTCGATGGCGTCGAGATTCGCGGTGATGTCGTCGCGAATGGCGGTATGCGGGCAACCACCGGTCTGCACCGCGGTGATCCGCTCATCCGGCAATACCGCGTGCCTGCGCAGGAAGTCCGCGTCCTCGGTGGTGTAGATGTCGTTGGTCAACACCGCGAGCGACAACTCCTCCCGCAGCTGCCTGCACAGCGCGGCAACCAGCGCGGTCTTGCCGGAACCGACCGGTCCGCCGATACCGATGCGCAGCGCCTCCCCCGCTGTGCGCGCACGCTTCGGCCGACCAGGGGTGTGAGCGTGCGGTTCGCCGTCGATCAGATGTGGGGGCATGAGTGACGATCTCCTTGTCTCGAGTCCGGCGCGGTCAGCTGGCGAACAGCGGCATTTCCCGTTGCGCGTGGCGTTGGGCAAGCACGTCCTGCAACGGATCCGACAGCGCGGCGAGCCCGGTCGCGGCCTCGGCGGCGGTTCGATCGCAGAGATCGGTGAGCCGGACCGTGCATGCGGCAATGGCAGCCGGATCCAAGGCGAGTAGTCGCTGAGCAGCGGTCGCCGCGCCGGTCAGTGCCGTATAAACGACAACACCCGCGGTTTCCAGCGGCGTGACCTGGCAGGCCGCACCGACCATACCGAACACCGTGGACAGATGCGGACGCGACCCGAGCGCGACCCAATCATGGTGCGGCCAAATATGTTTGGCCAGACGCAGCAGACCGCGGCCTTGTGCGCGCGACGCTGCGCGGGCACCGGGCGCGGGTGTCCTCGCGTCGGCCTCGGCCTCCGCACGCGCCGGCTCGAGCGCACCCGAGCACACCGCCGCCGCCAACGACGCGGCAACCAGCCCGGAGGTGCGAATCCGACGCCGGAGATAAAGCTCTACCGTCGCCACATCACGCACGAGCCCGGAAGCAACCGCCTCCTCGACGCCACCGGAGTGCACATGCCCACCGATCGGCAGCCGGGAGTCGGCGAGTGTGAAGAGCATCGCCAGGCTGGTAGCTCGCTCGGCGGATCGTGACATCCGTCGATCCTATGCCGCGGCGTGTCGCGGCTGACTCCCGGCGGGGTTCCCCACACGACGATCAGCGGCGAAAGCTGCGTTCCATAAAACGCTGAGCTCGACCACGGGTCAGATCCGACCATGCTTGCACACCGGGTGACCACCATGGAGCGATCTCGCGCGGCTTGGCGGCAATCGCATGACAGACGAGATCGGAGGCTTCGTCGACGGTGAGGCCGGGGACGCGGCTGAAGTCGGTGGGCGCGCTCATCCTGGTGTGGACGAGGGGCATGTAGATCGAGGTGGTGGTGACCTTGTCGGCGGCGACTTCGGCGGCCACACTGCGTAGCCAGACGTCGAAGGCGGATTTCGAGGCGCCATACGCCGCCCACCTCGGTGCGGGCGGCATCAGCACACCCCAAGTGGAGATGTTGACGATGTGGCCCCGCCTGCGTTCCCGCATGCTCGGCAGCAGCGTCAGCAACAGTTTCACCGGGCCGAGGTAGTTCACGTCGATGGTGCGGGTGAAATCGTGGAAGCGATCATAGGATTCGTCGATCGCGCGGCGAATCGACTTGCCCGCGTTGTTCACCAGCACGTCGATGTGCCCGTGCGCGTCGAGCAGTTCACGGCCGAGTCGCTCGACGGCATCCATGTCGGTCATATCCGTGGGGTACACGTGTGCGGTGCCACCAGCCGCGGTGATCTCGGCGGCCACCTGCTCGAGGTCCGGGCGCGAGCGCGCCACCAGCAGCACGATCGCACCGGCCGCTCCCAACTTGCGGGCGCTGGCCTTTCCGATGCCGTGCGACGCGCCGGTCACCAAGACGACCCGGCCGGAGACCTCCGCACGCAACGATTTCTCGCGCGGCCGCGAGGTCGGGTAGAGGAGCCGCCTCGCGATCCGCTCGGCGAGCGGCCGTCCATTGCCGGTGGCCGGTGTCTCGTTCACACCCTCGACTGTATTGGCCGAAGGGCCACTACACAGCCGGTATCGGCGGCGCCGACATGATCGGCCACCGTTCCCGAGCCGCTGCGGCAGGCCCTATCGTCCCACTCCCACGCCAGGGCAGTGGATAGAGCCGCACCATCCTCCGGCTGGATCAGCGATGCTGCCGCGGAGCAAGGTAGGCCACGACTGCCATGACAACCAACAGCACTGCGCCCACCGACGTCGCCACGTGCATCCCGGCGACGAACGACTCGCGAGCGGAGTCCAGGAGAGCGGTGTTGCCGTCGGATCGCTGCAGGGTCTCGCCCAGCGTGGCGGAGTAGTCCCCGCCCGACCGGAAGACCAGGGCCGCAACCGAACCGAGGAGCGCGAGCCCGAGGGCATTGCCCAGCTCGAAGCTGGTCTCGGAGATACCGACAGCCGAGCCGGCCCGCTCCGGCGGCACCGAGGAGACCGCGACCTCGGACACCATGGTGAAGGCGAGGCCGTAGCCGATACCCGCGATCGTGGATCCGACGAGATACCACGCGAGGCCGCCGTCGACGCCGACACCGAGCAGCAACAGATTGCCAGCCGCCGAGGCCAGCAGGGCGAACACGAAGGAACTCCGGACACCGAAGCGCCGGGCCACGCGAGCCCCACCCATCGAGAACACGAACACCGCCACCGCCATCGGGATGCCGAACATGGCTGCGGCCAGGGGATCTCGACCGGTGACCGACTGTAGATAGACGCTGGTGAGGTAGCTCATCGCGGCCAGCGACATCATGCCGGTCAGGCTGGAGCCGATCGCCACGGAGAACTGGGCCCGACGGAACAAGCGCAGATCGAGCAGTGGCTCGGCCAGGTGCCGCTGCCGCCGCACGAAGATGATCAGCATTGCCACACCGACCAACCCGATGGCGAGTGCTTCCACATCCAGGCCTTCGGCCGCAAGGTGCTTGATCGCGTACACCATCGGCAAAATGCCGCCGATCGAGAGCACGACGCTCGGGATGTCCAGCGGACCGAGGACGCCGGAGCGGTGCTCCGGCAACAGGAACGGGCCGAAGGCGAGCAGGACCAGCAGCACCGGGATATTGATGAGAAAGACCGAGCCCCACCAGAAATGGTGCAGCAGCAGCCCGCCGAGGATGGGACCGACGGCCGAGCCGCCTGCGAAGAAAGCGGTCCACACGCCGATGGCGGCGGCGCGTTGACGAGCATTCGGGAAGAGGCTGGAGATCAGCGCGAGGCTCGACGGCAGCAGCGTCGCGCCACCCGCGCCCATCAATGCGCGCGCGGCGATCAGCACACCCGCGCTCGGCGCGAAGGCCGCGATGACCGATGCCACGCCGAAGACCGAGGCGCCGACGAGCAGGATATTGCGCCGCCCGATCCGGTCGCCGACATTGCCCATGGTGATCAGCAGGCCCGCGATCAGGAAGCCGTAGATATCGAGGATCCACAATTGCTGAGTGGCCGACGGGTCGAGGTCGAGGGTGAGTGTGGGCATGGCGAGGAACAGCACCGAGATGTCCATCGACACCAGCAGCACCGGCAGCACAAGCACCGCAAGACCCAGCCAGGCCCGGCGCGAGCCGGCCGGTAACGGCGCCGTTGTCGGCCGCACTGCCTGCACCTCTGTCATTCCAACACCTCAGTCGATTCGATTCCCGCGTCGCGTACGCCGTACGCATGAGCCCGGGTACAGTGTACGCAACCGAGCCGGGAACTGGAAGCGAGTCATAGGATGACTGAGCCGAAGCTCACCAAATCCGCCATCGTCGACACCGCCATCACCTTGGCCGACACCGGCGGCTTGGATGCGCTATCGATGCGCCACATTGCCGAGCGCATGGGCGTCGGTGCCATGTCCCTCTACCGGCACGTCGCGAACAAGGACGAGCTGCTCGCCGCGATGACCGACGAGGTCGCACGCCGCAATCCGTACCCGTCACCAGAGGGCAGGAACTGGACCTGGCGCGACCGGGTCCGCATCGCCGCGGAGATCGATTGGGCGCTCTACCAGCAACATCCGTGGGTGCTGCTCACCTTCGCGATGCCCCGCTACAGCTTCGGCCCGCAGAGCCTGACATGCCTGGCGTGGCTCGTCGAGGGGCTGCGTGAGCTGAACGTCTCGGCCCGCGAGGCAACAACCATGGCCTTCACGGTGTGGAACTACATCTCCGGCGCGACCTTGCCGCAGATCAGCGGCGCTCTGTTCGCCCGCGACGGAATCAACCCCGAAGGAGACAATGGCCTGCGCGCCCTGCTGCAAGGAAAGTCACAGCAGCCGGTTCCGCCTGCACTCGCCGAACTGGAAGGCATCGGCGTCAACGACCTCACCTCCGAGGACCTGCTCTACCTGGGACTGTCCGCACTCTGCGACGGCTTCGAGGCGCGCGCCAAGCGGTAACACTCCGTGGCCGACGGCGCCTGCCCCATTCGGCAGACCTTCGCCCGCACTTCTTGCGCATACAGTTGCACCTGAGCTACGCACGGGTGCGCAACCAAGCGAGCGCAAGCATCTTCGCCCCGCTGGCGCATCACCGCACTGCCCGCTGCCCGCGCGGCGAACACGGCCCCCTCCCCGTCCTTGCCGCGTCCGGCTCGACCGGACATTCAGGCGGATCACCTCCTGTGCATGAAGTGCATTGATGCGCATATCTACGTATAGTCATGAATTCGACGCAGATCTGCATGCCGTACCACCGAACGGCTCGACATCGCACAGTGCAATTGACCTGAACCGTGGTTGATGTTGAAAAGTGGGCCACGACCACCCCACGAACAGGAGCCCCCGTGCACGCCATCCAACTTCACACCTTCGGCCCCGCCGAAAACCTGCGCTACGAGAAGGTCCCCGATCCGAAACCCGGACCGGGCCAAGTGCGCATTGCGGTGGCGGCAGCCGGTGTCCACATCATCGACACCACGATCCGCAGCGGCGCGCATGGCCCGGTCCCTCTCCCCGAGTTGCCCACTGTCCCTGGGCGCGAGGTCGCCGGCATTGTCGACCAGATCGGTGCCGACGTCGACACCGCATGGCTCGGCAAACAGGTCGTCGCGCATCTCGGCAATGCGCCCGGCGGCTACGCCGAGCTCGCCGTGACCGAAGCCGCTCGGCTGCAAGAAATTCCGGACAATATCGATCCGGCGGCGGCGGTCGCCGTCATCGGCACCGGCCGCACCACCATGGGCATCCTGCAGTTCGCCGAGCTCGGCCCGGACAGCGTCGCCGTAGTGACAGCCGCCGCGGGCGGCATCGGGACACTGCTGGTCCAGTACGCCCGGAATACCGGGGCGACAGTGGTCGGACTCGCCGGCGGGCCCGCAAAAGTCGAACTGGTGCAACACAATGGCGCACACATCGCCGTCGACTACACACAATCCGATTGGGTCGAGCAGGTCCGTGCTCAACTCGGCGACCGCAGCGCCACCATCCTTTTCGACTCGGTCGGCGGCGAAATCACCCGTGCCGCAGTAAATCTACTCGGCAAGGGCGGACAGCATCTCGTCTACGGCTGGTCCGGCAGAAAGCCCGGTGACCAACCGTTCGCGTTGAGCGAGGAGGAACTGGCCGAGCGTGGCATCACTTCACAGCTGGTCATCGGACCGCCGATGCTACAGCGAGCCGGCGGCAATGTCCGCGTTCTCGAAGACCGCGCCCTGGCCGAAGCCGCCGCGGGCCGTCTACGTCCGGCCGTCCAGCGCTTCGCACTGGCCGACGCCGCGACCGCCCACCACGCTCTCCAAACCCGCGCCACCGTCGGCAAAGTAGTCCTGATCCCCTGACCCCTACCTCGCCTCGCGTGCGAACGGGACCTGGAGACAACGCGTGAAGCCATCCTCCAGGTCCCGCTCGCGACGCCGTGACAGGCTCAGGCGGGAGTTCCGGCGTTGACGACGGCGTAGACGAAGCCGTCCCAGCCTTTTGAGCCCACGGTCTGCAGGACAGTTGCGTCCAACTGCGGGTTGTTCGACAGGAGGTCGATCAGATCGCGGCTGGCTTGAACCGCCGGTTCGGTGGAGCCCCCGTCGGCCACCGCACCGTTGCGGACCACATTATCGACGATGATCACCGAATTGGGACGGGTCAACCGCAGCGCCCACTGGACGTAATTCGAGTTGTTCACCTTGTCGGCGTCGATGAATACCAGGTCGAAAGGCTCGGGATCCTCGGCAGCCAGCACCGGCAAGCTCTCGAGCGCGGCGCCGACCCGGATGTCGACCTGATCGCCCACCCCGGCGCGGTCCACGTTGCCGCGCGCCACCTCGGCATGGCGGGGTTCGAATTCGAGGGTGACCACCAGCCCCTTCTCCCCCACCGCACGGGCCAGCCAAATCGTGCTGTACCCGCCGAGCGTGCCGATTTCGAGCACCCGCCGCGCGCCGATCGACCGCGCGACCAGGTTCAGAAACTTCCCTTGTGCGGCGGATACATCGATGGCGGGCAGCCCCTCCGCCGCGTTCGTCGCCAATGCCGCCGTGGTATCCCGGTCTCCCACCAGCCTGTCCACGAGATAGGTGTCAACATCGGCCCAGTCGAATGTCGTCATAGTCGCAGTCTGCCATCGCAACAGAGTTGTCGCGGCTGATGAACCCGGCCTGCCAATGTCGCGGCGTGTGGCCTTGCGAGAGCCGCCGCACCGCGAGTAGCCTGCGTCACAATCGAGACTGCCGCGTCTCACTTTCAACCTGGCTCGCCGCGGCGTTGCCGGAATTCGACCGACCGGGAGTGCAGCCATGACGACCCGCCGGATCCGTTGGCACGCTGCCGCAATCACCGCTGGCGTGTTCGCGCTCGCCTCGACATTCCTCACACCCGCCGCGGCAACGCCCACCGACGGCGGTGCCGAGTACGTGGCGCTGGGCGATTCCGGCGCGGCGACGACCGGCGTGCAGAACTTCGATACCAGCGCTCCACCACAATGCGCCCGCTCCACCACCAACACTCCGAAGCTGGTCGCCGCAGACCTCGGCCTGCGGGTGGACGACCGGACCTGCAGCTCAGCCAAGATCGGCGATCTCACCAGCTCCCAAGGCCCCGGCATCACACCGCAATTCGCGGCTCTCGGCCCCGCCACCAGACTGGTGACCCTCCACATCGGGGCGAACGACGCCCGGATGACCAAGCACGTCGTCACCTGCCATCTGGCCGGGCTAGTCGGCGGCGCCTGCGTCGACCCCACATGGGACGCCGATATCGACGCCATCGCGGCACCATACTCCGCTGCCCTGCAGCAGATTTCAAAGCTCGCCCCGAGCGCCGCCATCTTCGTGGACGGCTGGCCCCTCTATGTCCGCGACGGCGGCTGCCCCCAACTTCCCGGCCTGCGCCCCGGCGACGCCTCCTACGTCCAAGCCGCATTCGACCGGCTCAACACCGTCGTTTCCCACGAGGCAACCGCCCGATCGGCGACCTATATCGACACCAGATCCCAATCCGTCGGCCACGATATGTGCGCCCCCGTCGGAGTCCGCTGGTTCGATCCCGTGCTCGCCACCGAAACCCTTGTCCCCTACCACCCGACGCTGCAAGGCATGCGCGGCGTCGCCGACATCATTGTCCAGGCGATCCGCTCGGCATGATGACGTCGGCCACCAGAACCCGCCGGGTTCTCTCGAGTCGGCACCACAGCCACGAAGTCGGGTCGGCCCGAATCACGACCGTGCCGGTGTCCACAATCAGCCGATAACGGACGAAGTTCTCGCTCTGCGGGCCGGATCCTCGGAATGTGCGGATCGGTGAGTTCAGCCGGACCAGCTCACTCCAACCAGGACTTGCGCTGGTAGTACAGATCCTCTTCACTCGGCTCGTCGGGAACGACGATGTCGTCGCGGTTGGGCTTGCGCGTACCAGCGGGTGGCTTGCCCGGCACCGACGCGGACGGTGGGGCGGCATCGAAGGAGAGCGACGGCGCAGGCGGCACCGGTGGCGGGGTGTAGGAAGGCGGCGCGTCGGTCGGGTCGGTGTCCGGGAACTTCTCGGCGTACTGGCTGATGATGGCTTGCCCGGCGCCGTCTACACCGACAGCATTATGAATCAGGTCGGTGACCTGGGTGCGCAGTTTCGCCTGGGCGCGGCGGGTGCAGGCCATGAGCTCGGTGGAGAGGACGGCCGGGTCCATGCCGCGCGAGCCGGGGGCGAGATAGATGCCGGTGGTGACACCGTTGGCATCGACGGTCACGCTGACGCGTTTGTCCGCGGAGGTATCCGTCACGCTGACAGCGGCCATCCTGCCCTGGAGGTCCTGGTACTGCTGCGCTTTGCGCTCCAGATTCTCCGCCCACCTGGCCAGTTCGTCGGCCGCGCCACTGAGATCGTTACTCACCGATGTCGTCCCTTCACTATGCGCCCGACCGCGCCGCCGGATGGGAACGAACCCGGAATGCCCCGCCCCCACTCTGATTCGCCCGACCCTACCGACGGGCGCGAGTGGAGTGCAACCGACCGGTTACCGGGGATCGGCTCAGAACAGGAAATAGCGCTGTGCCATCGGCAGTTCGGTGGCGGGCTGTTCGGTCCAGACCTCGCCCTCGATGCGGACGGTGAAGGTATCGGGGTCCACTTCGATCCGCGGCATCGCATCGTTGTGCGGCATATCGGCCTTGGTTCGCTTGCGAACGTTCTTGACGGGCAGCAGCTTTCGTCGCACATCGAGACGATCGGCGAGCCTGTTCTCGATCGCGTGTTCGGAGACGAAGTGCACGGAGGTGGACGCGGCGACGGCGGACGCGGCGCCGAACATCGGACGGGGCAGCACCGGTTGCGGCGTCGGGATGGAGGCGTTGGCGTCGCCCATAGCGGCCCAGGCGATCATGCCGCCTTTGAGCACCGCGTGCGGTCGGACGCCGAAGAAGGCAGGGTCCCAGAGGACCAGGTCGGCGAGCTTGCCGACTTCCACCGAGCCGATCTCGTCCTCGAGGCCGTGGGCGATCGCGGGGCAGATGGTGTACTTCGCGATGTAGCGCTGGACGCGGACGTTGTCGGCAGTGCCGTCGCCGGGCAGCGCGCCACGGCGACGTTTCATCACATGCGCGGTCTGCCAGGTGCGCATGACGACCTCGCCGATGCGGCCCATGGCTTGCGAATCACTGCCGATCATGGAAATCGCGCCGAGGTCGTGCAGGAGATCCTCGGCGGCGATGGTGGATGGACGAATGCGGCTCTCCGCGAACGCGAGATCCTCCGGGATGGAGGCGCTGAGGTGATGGCACACCATCAGCATGTCCAGATGCTCGTCGAGAGTATTGACGGTGTGCGGACGAGTCGGATTCGTGGAGCTGGGCAGCACGTTGAGATGGGAAGCGACGGTGATGATGTCGGGCGCGTGGCCGCCGCCCGCACCCTCGGTGTGATAGGCGTGGATACCGCGGCCCGCGATGGCGGCGAGCGTGTCTTCGACGAAGCCCACCTCGTTCAACGTGTCCGAATGCAACGCCACCTGGACCCCCGCCGCTTCAGCGACGGTGAGGCAGGCATCGATGGCAGCCGGGGTGGAGCCCCAATCCTCGTGCAGCTTGAAACCCGAAGCGCCGCCACGCAATTGCTCCCACATCGATTCGGCGCTGACGGTGTTGCCCTTGCCGAGCAGCACAATGTTCATCGGCCAGCCGTCGGTGGCCTCCAGCATGCGCGCCAGATGCCAGGACCCCGGTGTCACGGTGGTCGCCTTGCTGCCCTCGGCGGGGCCGGTACCGCCGCCGATCAGGGTGGTGATGCCGCCGCCGAGTGCCTCGTCCATCAGCTGCGGGCAGATGAAGTGCACGTGGCAGTCGATGGCGCCGGCGGTGATGATCCGGCCGTTGCCTGCGATGACCTCGGTGGACGGCCCGACCACCAGGTCGGGATGCACTCCCGACATGGTTTCCGGGTTGCCCGCCTTGCCGATGGCACAGATCCGACCGTCGCGAATACCGATGTCGGCCTTGATAATTCCCCAGTGGTCGATGATGACCGCACCGGTGATCACGGTGTCCGGCGCGCCATCGGCGCGGGTGGCACGGGCCTGTCCCATGGATTCGCGCAGCACCTTGCCACCACCGAACACCGCCTCGTCGCCCGCCCGTCCAGGGCCACCGCTGCGGTCCTCGGTGATCTCGATCAGCAGATCGGTGTCGGCGAGGCGAATCCGGTCACCCGCGGTGGGTCCGAACAGCTCGGCATAGCGGGCCCGGCTCAGTTCACCCATGGCGTCCTACCTTCTGGAATACGGTGTCGCACAGGGCGAGCCCGCACCATGTCGCGCTAGTCATCGAGACGGCCGGGCGGGGACGCACTGATGCCGTAGACCTCACGGGTGCCGCCGAGCGGCACCAGCGAGACACGCTGCCCGAGGCCGGGTTCGAAGCGGACGGCGGTCCCGGCAGGTATGTCGAGACGACGCCCGTGCGCGGCGGCCCTGTCGAACCGCAATGCGGCATTGGCCTGCGGGAAATGCACGTGGCTGCCGACCTGGACCGGCCGGTCGCCGACGTTGACGACGTCGAGCTCGATGCGGTCCGCGCCTGCGTTCAGCTCGATAGTGCCGTCAGCGCAGAGGTATTCGCCGGGAATCATGGCGCGCTCACCCGATCGGGTGGTGGACGGTGACGAGCTTGGTTCCATCCGGAAAGGTGGCCTCGACCTGCACATCGGGGATCATCTCCGGAACACCCTCCATGACATCGGCACGCGCGAGGACCGTTCGCCCCGACGACATCAGCTCCGCGACCGATCGCCCGTCCCGCGCGCCCTCCAGCACATGGTCGGTGATCAACGCGACCGCCTCAGGATGGTTCAGTTTGAGCCCGCGGGCCTGCCTACGCCGGGCCAGCTCGGCCGCGTAGCTCAACAGCAGCCGTTCCTGCTCGTGCGGCGAAAGACGCATCCGGGCTCCTCAGCTGGGCGGATCGATGGGTGACGGCCATTCTGGCACGGCCGATCCGGCCATGCCCGACAAGCAACTCGTCAGTCCCGCGCGGGCAGGTTCTGTAGACGGACCTGCCCGCGTGCCACTGTGCGACCGGCGTCGTCGGTGAGCACCACCTGCCAGAGCTGCTGCAGCCGACCGCGGTGCAGCGGCGTCGACTCGCCGTAGACCTTGCCCTCGCGGACTGCGCGCAGGAAGTCGGTGCTGTTGTTGACACCGACGACAGTCCCCTTATTACCCTGCGCGGCGAACCAGACACCGGCGCCGACGCTCGCAAGCGTTTCGACGATCGTGCAGTACACGCCACCGTTGATAATCCCAGCCAGCTGGAGCAGCTGCGGACCCGCGGTGAGTTCACCGCGCACGACGTCCGGGGTCACCTCGGTGAACTCGAGGCCGATCAGATCGGTGAAGGTGCCTTTGCTGAGCTCGGTCATGAGTTCGGGCGTGACATCGGCCAGCGATTCGAGCGCGGTCACATGTTGCTGCGTCATACGTTCACCTTTACACCACATAAATGTTCTCTGGACTATGGCGTCGCTGTTTGAGTATGAAACGCGGCTCATTGCCGGTGAACGACCGTCCCGGCGTGGTCGAGTCAGTCGCGAGAATTTGCTGGATCCTCGGCGATTTGCCTTGCGTACTCGTCGACGACCTGCGATTCGACGTGTCCGCAGCCTTCTTCGGCCAGTGCCTCGGCGAGCGCATGGCGGACTACTGGAAACGGTCCTCCGGCGCGCGTCGATCGCGTCCGGCCGACCGCCTTGTCGATCTTCGCCAAGTGTTCCGCCACCAGCGGCATCGCTTTGTCGTACTCGCTTGCCCAGACCATGCGAGTAGCTGACCAGAACCGGTCAGCGGTGTAAAGATCGGCGACGGGACAACCACTCTCGAACACCGGCGGCTCTGACGATGTCGCCGACACAACCGCCCTCGGTAGGCACAGCTGTCGGAACTCGCCAATGGGCGCGGCAACACGAAGAAGGAGGGTGGGATGCCACTGCTCTGGATGGACTCGAGGGTGAATCCGTACGGTCGCGGGGGCTTTGCGATTGATCGCCGAGCAGATCGAGATCAGCCGAGCACGACCAGCCCAAACCTGCATCCCGAGCACGAAACCGGCTCGCTACCAACGGATTACGCCTATCCGTTGTTTCCCGGCGATTACTACCGGAACCCCCTCTACACCGCACGGCGTTCCTGTGTCGGAGTTCGGCAAGGCTGTCGGTGACGGCCGGTACGGTCTTTCGGAGCGCCACCCATAACCGCCGCACCGTCTGGAGGACGCCTGTGCCCGCAATCCACGACTTCGCTACCTGGGAGCCACTACTTTCGCTCCTTGGGGCCGAGCACGCCGACCAGCTCGTCGCCGATACCAGCCGCGTGGCGGGAAGTATCAGTTCGACGGGGTGGAGCCTGAGTTATGGGCTCCCACCACGGGGGCAGTCGATCGCGCCCCATGACCAACAGGCCATTACTCGGGCCGCGGCGCCAGTACAGCGCGCGCTCGCGGAGGCAGACATCCGCGAGGTGCTGTTCGCAGCGGACGTCTCGCCGAGCGGGCAAACGGTACTGCACGTGTTCGGCACCAGCCCCGCCGTAGAGTCCGCGTGGGGCTCTCGGAGCCCGAGCCCGGGCACGCTCGTCCTGGTCGACGGCGTCGTCGCCGAACCCTGGCGGCGCCTGCCCGAACCGGTGCCCGGGGCAGTGGTGGCGCCGTCCTCGGACCCGGCCCTGCTGGAACGGACGCTGCGCGAGAGGCTCCCCGACGCCGTCGGCGCAACCGAGGAGGAGATCGCCGCCGCCGAGGAACGGCTCGGCGTCACACTGACCGACGAGCTCAAAGCGCTCTACCGTGTGACCAGGGTGGGTCCGGCCGGACCGGACGCATCTGGGGACTGGGAGGCCTACTTCGCGGAGGTGCAGACCGCCGAGTCCGCGGTCGGCTGCGAACTCTTCTCCCTGGACGGGCTGTTCGTAGCCGACGCGTCCCGGCGACCGTGCCCGTGGCAGTACGCGGCGACCGAGGCGGTCGTCACCCCGTCCGACGCCGCCGTTCAGGGCCTGGTCGGCTCGCCTGGTTGGATCGCCTTCGGCAGCAACGGCGGTGACACTTTTGCCGTCGACCTGACGCCCGGACCGCGGGGCCACCTTGGCCAGGTCATTCTCATCGATCACGAGCAGAGCATCGGCGCCGAACTGTACGGCGAATCCCTGACGGAGCTGGTCCTCAACCTCTTCGAGAGCAGCGACCGCGCCGGCCGCCAAGAGCAGCGGTTGCCGGTCACGGCTTGGGTCGGCGACGGGCACGACCTGGTCGACGTCGCGTCCGCTGCACACCCCGACCTGGAGGTCGTGCAGATCTTCCGTTGGAGCGGCACACCCCTCAGCCTTGCCCCCATCGCCGGGCTGCCGCGGGTACGCACCCTCACCGCGCACCCCGGCACGCTCGCCGACCCTCTGGAGATCACCGGCTTGACCGGGCTGGAATACCTTGCGCTCGGGCCGGACGAGTGGCGTGTCCTCCTCGACGCCGGGGCGGTCCCGCGGGGACTGTCCGCCGCCTGCGTTGCGGTGCGGGGTGACGAGCATCCGCTGGGGGTCCTGGACGTGGCCAACGACCTCCTCGCTCTCTGGGACCGCCCGCTGATCGCCCACACCACCGTCACGGGGCACATCGGCGACTCAGGACTGTCTGATAGTTGATCGTGTGGCGGATCGGTCGGACACGAGTTGACCGTGCCGACTGCCACGATCGATCTCGTCCGCGGTGAGTTCCGGGGCTTGCGGGCCTGCCTGAGCCACAGCACGAAATCCCGGCCCTCGCACGGCGTGGCTTGGTCCCATTCCACCTCGACGACTCGTAGCCGGCGCCACCAGCGCAACAGGAAGAATGCGTAGCCGCGCACCGACTTCGGGCTGTTCGACTGTGCGACGAAGTCGATCGGATACCGGCGGATCGGTTCAACAGAGGTGCCGTCATCAGCGACCACCATCCAGGGAACCAGCCCCTCGCTCGAAGCGACCCGGCCCCACCGACCCAGCGGGATCTGTGCCACATCGCGGTCCACCTCATCGAACAATCTCCACCACCTTCGTCGAACGGACGGGTGGTGTGTACAGACCGCCGACCTACGTCAGCCAGAACCACGCCGGTGTGTCACGGTCTCGGTCCGGTCAAAAAAGTGCGGCGACCATGCCGGGGCGTACGGCGCGCACCATCCCGCGGGGTACCCGACCGTGCGGTCATGCGTTACAGCAGTTGCAAAGTTAGGTAAGCCTGACCTATACTAACTTCGGCGTTCGGATCGGATGAGCCCCGAGGGCTGCGGCGGCCCCGATCCTTTGCCGGCGGCGGGTTTCAGATGTCAACCACCTGAAACCCGCCGCCCTCTCTTCGCACCGAGAGCTGCACACCTGTGCGCGACAGCCCTCGAATGGAATCTCGGCAACGCATCGACAAAATTCTCGACAAGCCGGCCGCAACACGATCCCGAATTCTCGCGTCAATGGGCTGCCGTGGTCGGGAACCCACGCGACCGCATGTACGTCACCACGCTGAGTATGTTGCGGAACAACATGATCCGCCGGGACGAGTGAGGATGGCATGTTGCGCCGCCGCGGTGGAGCGCCGCGGGTTACCACTCGGTTCGGCTCGTCGAAGCTGGCCTCGACATAGAGTGAGGCCGTGGGCGTGGTGTTCGTTGTCGTGGTGCTCGTTGTCGGGGGACTCGTCGCTGTGGGGGTGTTCGGCGGGCTGCACTGGTATCTGTGGCGGCGACTCGTGCGCGATGCGACGGTGCGCGGGTCGATCGCCCGTAGAGCCGGTACCGGGGTGATCGTCGCGGGGCCAGCGCTGTTGATCGGTGCGTTCGCGGCCGAGTCGGCCGGGATTCCGTTCCTGATCATCCAGATCATCGCTTGGCCCGGCTATATGTGGGGCGCGCTGTTCGTCTATCTCGTGCTGTGGCTGCTGGTGGGCGAGCTGGTCCGGCCGCTCTTGCGACGGTGGATCACGCGCGCGAACAGCTCCGCGACAATGGTCCCCACACCCGAGGACCTACTGGTTCCCACAACCGGGGTATCCCACGCCGCGACGCGAGACCACCAGGAACATCCCGCGTCGGTTTCACGCCGGCTGTTCGTTTCTCGTGCAGCGAGTGGTGCGGCGGCGCTGGCGGCGGTGACGACCGTCGGCTACGGCAGCTACAGCGTGCTGACCGGTCCACGGGTGAAACAGTTGACGGTGCCGTTGGCCAATTTGCCGCGCGCCGCGCACGGGTTCCGGATCGCCGTGGTCAGCGATATTCATCTCGGTCCGATTCTGGGCCGTGGGTTCGCCGAGCGGGTGGTCGACACGATCAACAGCACCCAGCCGGATCTCATTGCTGTGGTGGGCGATCTGGTCGACGGTAGCGTCGAACACCTACGCTCGGCTGTCGAACCGTTGTCGCGGCTACGCGCGAGACACGGCGCCTACTTCGTGACCGGCAACCACGAATACTTCTCCGGCGCCGAGCGGTGGACCGAGCACGTGCAGGAACTCGGAATGCGCCTACTGGCGAACAGCCGCACCGAACTGCCGCATTTCGATCTCGCAGGCGTCAACGATATTCAGGGTGAACGTATCGGTCAGGGACCGGATTTCGTCGCGGCGCTCGGGGACCGTGATCTCGCGCGTACCGCGGTGCTGCTGGCGCATCAGCCGGTACAGATCCACGACGCGGTCGCGTTCGGCGTCGACCTGCAGCTGTCCGGCCACACCCACGGCGGCCAGATGTGGCCCGGCAATTTCCTTGCGAGCCTGGCAAATCCCACCGTCGCAGGCCTGGAACGCTACGGCGACACCCAGCTCTACGTCACCCGTGGCGCGGGCACGTGGGGACCTCCGGTCCGGGTGGGCGCCCCCTCCGATATCACCGTGATCGAGCTCGCTTCCAAGCAGGCGTGACGATCCAGGAACCCAGAAACATCCAGCCGTGTGATCCACGAAGAGTGGCCGAACACGCAGTGTGCGCGCAGTGCTCGCGTCGTTGCAGCCCAAGGCCCGACGGGGCGACACCGATTGCGTGGACGTCACGATCGGGCAATCTTCCCCAGGATTTGCCGGCGCGCAGCACCAGATGTCGATCGGCGACTCCGAAATCGAAGAGACACACCGGGCCCCGCTGAGTCGGAAGGACCAGTGCGCGCGGCGTTTACTTGATCTCCGAGAACCTCGCGCCGCTCGCGACGTACAGCGGCGCTTTCGGATCCGCAGTCCCGACCCGAAATGGTTTGCCGTTGTTGTCGATCATCTTCGTGCCGGAATGGGCGCCGTCGGTCCAGCCGATATGCAATCGGTAGGACACGGTGTCGTTGCTGTGCACTTCGGCGATGATCAACAGCAACTCTGGATCAGTGGCGCTGACCTGGTAGGGGAACCGCAACGGTGTCGTGCTGACATCCTGACCCCACACCTTTTTCGGGTCGGCGTTGGATCCGGTGATCTTGGGCGGATCGGCATCCAGATCGATCTCGGCCAGCCGGCCGATCGTCGACGACCCGCATTGGCCGCCCACCTTGATTCCTGCTAGCGGGCCCGGTCGGCGTTCGACGATCTCCGCGTCGACGCTGGTAATCGTCACCGGTATCGCACTCGTTCCGCGCATACTCAACTCCACGCGCCCAGCCCGGTGGCCGCCCATCGGGTCGGCCTCGACGCCATCGTGTTCCCACGCCCATCGCCCATAGTCCGCCGAGATCTTCGGCGGCGCACCGAGCTCACCGATCGCCTTGTCGAACACCAATGTTGTACACGCCCCGCGGACCACCGTCGCAGCCTCGACAGTCAGCGGGGCTTCAGCGGCGGGAGCATCATCGCCGGACCTCGGCCACGTGAAAGCCCCTATCCCCACCACGACAACAATCACAGCACCGACGGCAAGACCGATCCTGACCCGAGGCGGCTTGTGCCAGGCCTTGGGGCGCACCGCCGTCGGTGCGTCCACCACCGGTTGTTCGCTCACTCGGTAGAACGCGGCGAGCCATTTCGGCATCTGGGCGTCCGGTACACCGCACAACGTCACCGCCGAGCGGACACGCGGGTCGGTGAGGTAGCGACCGTTGACCATGTCGTGGACTGCCGTGCGCGTCAACCCGACCCGCGGCTCCCGTCCTGCCTCAGCTGTCTTCGCGGCAGCCTCGAGCCCGCGCAGCGATAGACCCGCGTGTCCCATCGCCTGGCGCAGCAGCGCGCCCAACTGTTCCTGTGTTTGCGCCTGGTCGAGTTGTTCGTCGGTCACCGGCGCCGGGCGTCGTTGTGGAGCCATCCAGGGTCCCCTCGGCGAAGTAGATGTACGGGGCGTCCGGACATAGTCCGGACGTCCGAAAGACACTGATAGTAACCGCATTTCACCAGGCAGGAAGGACTTTTTTCGTCCCAACACTTTTGGACGACAGACCAGCACTGGTCTCCTCGGTCGCAACGGTGCACCCCGCACCGGGTAACCACCAAGGGAGAACCATCATGTGGGCCGAGATCGGCAAAACCGTCCGCAAGGCAATGCACAACTGGGGCAACGTCGCACGTATGTGCGTCTGCGTCACGATCCTCACTTTCGCCACAATGGCCATCATCTGGACCGGCACCATGTAGTCCAGATCCTCGCCGAACCAACAGCAGCGGCGGCCGGGAGCGCCAGCTCACGGCCGTGCTGCTTTCGTTCGGTAAGGAGGGTGCATCCCGCTGCAGCGGGATGCACAAGTTCGACTCACTCGCGGGCCACAGGCCACGGTTGAGACGCGCCGACCCTCGTCGTCGACGCTCCTCGACCGGGCGGCCGGATCAGCCCTGTGCCGGTAGCTTCCCCGCGGCACTACGCCGACCGTTGATTCCGGCCTGGGCGGATGTCCCGGTTTCGGCAAGTCCGGTCAGTGCCTGCGGCAATGGCTCCTGGTGCAGCACGCCGAGGCGTTGGGTGGCGCGGGTGAGGGCGACGTAGAGCTCGGCCGCGCCGCGTGGACCGTCCGCGAGGATCCGTTCTGGTTCCACGACCAGAACGGCGTCGAACTCCAATCCCTTCGTCTCCGACGCCACTACCGCGCCCGGCACACCCGGTGGCCCGATCACGACACTGGTGCCTTCGCGGCAGGCTTCGTCCCTGACGAATTCCTCTATGGCAGCGGGCAATTCGTCGTCGGTGACGCGCCTGGACCACGGCCGGACGCCGCACGCGCGGACCGACTCCGGTGGCGTGACCCCAGGTGCGAACTCCGCCAGTAGCGTGGCGGCGACGGCCATGATCTCCGCAGGGGTGCGGTAGTTCACCGACAGCGACCGGTAGGCCCAGCGACCGGGCACGTACGGCTGCAGCATCGTGTCCCATGAGGTCGCTCCGGCCACCGACCGGCGTTGGGCGAGATCTCCCACCACTGTGAAGGATCGGCCCGGGCAGCGGCGCATCAGCACCCGCCAGTCCATTTCGGACAGTTCTTGGGCCTCGTCGATCACGACGTGCCGGTAGGTCCAGTCCCGGTCCGCGGCAGCGCGTTCGGCGAGTTCCCGAGTGTCGCGCTCGAGGAAGCGATCTGCCAGGTCCTCGGCATAGAGCAAGTCCTGGGCGAGCAGGTGGTCCTCGTCGTCCATCAAGTCCTCGCGGCTGATCATGATGTCCAGCACGCCGGCGGCGTACTCGGCCTCGGCTTTCCGTTCCCGCTCGACGCTCTGGTCAGCGGGCTTGTCGCAGCCGAGCAGGTCGACCAGTTCGTCGAGCAGCGGCACGTCCGACACCGTCCAGGCGTCACCGCCGGCGCGCAGCAGCGCCGGGTCGGCGCCTGCCGCTCGCAGCCGTTCGGGAGACGTGTACAGCTGTGCCAGCAGTGTGTCCGGCGACAGTATCGGCCAGCACTCGTCGAGCGCGGTGGTGAAAGCGTCGTGATCGGCGAGCTCCTCGAGCAGGTCCTCTCGCAGCTGCTCCCAGGCTTCGCGGTCCGACCGCGTCAGCCAACCCCTGCCGATCCGGGCTATTGCCCGTTCGGTGAGCGCCCACGTGATGATCTCGCGGAACACCGCGCGGGATTCGTTGTGCGGCAGCCTGCTTGCGCGCGCCTCCGTCCTGGCCCACTCCGCGGTCTCGGCGTCGATCCGCACCGTCACGTCCGTCAGTTCGATCGTCACCGGTTCCTCCGGCAGTCGCTGGCGATCGGCGACCGCCGCCGCGAGCACGTCCAGGATCTTCAGCGAGCCCTTGAGCCGCGCGGCGTGCGGGGTGTCCTCGGCGGTGACGCGCAGCCCGGGCACAAGGTCGCCGGTGGTCGTGAACACCACATTGGTCTCGCCCAGCGACGGCAGTACACGGGCGATGTGGTTGAGGAACGCCGGATTGGGCCCGACCACGAGCACACCCTGGCGTTCCATCCGCTCCCGCTGGGTGTAGAGCAGGTAGGCGACGCGGTGCAGCGCCACCACGGTCTTCCCGGTGCCCGGTCCACCCTCGATCACCAGCACCCCTGGGTGATCGAGCCGGATGATCTCGTCCTGCTCGGCCTGGATCGTCGCCACGATGTCACCCATCCCGTCACCGCGCGGCGCGTTGACCGCCGCAAGTAGGGCTGCGTCCCCTCCCTCGCCACCGCGGGGGCGGCCGAGCACATCATCGGTGAAGCCGACCACTTGACGCCCGCGGGTGTGGAACTGGCGGCGGCGACGCATGTTCTCCGGCGTCGCGGCCGTAGCGACATAGAACGCGCGCGCCGCCGGCGCCCGCCAATCGAGTAACACCGGTTCGTACTCGTTGCCCTCGTCGAAAAGGCCGATCCGGCCGATGTACGAATGTTCGCCCGAAAGGGTGTCCAACCGACCGAAGCACAGCCCGTTGTCGGCGACGTCCAGCCGCTTCACTTCCTTCGCCAGCGCGCGCACCTCGACTTCTCGTTCCATCGGTGTCCCGCCGTTTCCCCGCAACGCCGCGTTGTACTTACCCTGCACTCGCGTGCGCTCGACGTCGAGCCGTGTGTAGAGCTCGGCCACGTAGCTCCGCTCGGACCGCAATTCCGCTTCGTACCCTCGAGTTGACATATGCCCCTTACTTTTCCGGCTCGACGATCCCACGTGGTTCATGCAGACACCCGCCTTCTTTCTCGGCTGACAGCGTCGAGTAGCAGAGTCGCGGCCACCCTCGCCCCGTCGGTGCGGATCGTGCCCGCCGTCGCGGTCGCTCGTGCGCGGGTCTCGCAGGTGAGTGCCGTCGCGAGCGCGGCGGACAGGGACTCGATGGTCGGGTCGGCCTGGCGTGGGCAGCGCCGATGCCCGGGTCGGCAATCCAGCCTGCCCAGTACGCCCAGCCACGGGCCACGAGTACGCGGCGGTCCTGCGCGCGGATCGCCTCGATGGTTACCTGGGCGATGTCCTTCGAGGCGTGCATGGGCATACTGCCGAAGCCCGCGTACACCGGCGGTGGGCCCGCATCCAGGAACGCCACCGGTTCGTCCGGGAGCGGGCGAGCGTCGGGCAGGATCCACGCGCCGGTCTGTACGACTTCGAGGTCGGGCGTCTCCCGCCACGGGTCCAGGGTCGGATCCGATGCCAGCCACGGCTGGTCACCGATGACGTAGTCACGAACGTTGCCCAGTTTCTCGGCCGCCGACCGCGCGCAGGCCACGGCAGGCAGCATGCCGGTCGCCACCAGCGCGTCGCATCCCTCCGCCGCCGTGGTGACCGCCTCGAACTGGGCCGCGATCACTTCGGCCGCGCGCTGGGGCATGGATGCCTGCGGGGGCGCCGTAGTCGTCAGCGCGCGCACCGACCGGCCGACCGGCACCATCGGCATACCGACACCGGCCAGCGGCTGCGCGAAGTCCTCGTCCGGCGGCGCGCACACCCGCACCTCCGCGCCGAGTGACCGCAACCGCACCGCGAGTCCCACCAGCGGTTCGACGCCCCCACGCGACCCATACGTCGACAACAACTCACGCAATTTCACGACTCCGATTTCCACGGGTTCTGGCCTAGGCCGGCAATTCTGCGGCACAACCCGGGTCTTGCCGCAAGCCCCCCGGTGCGTTATAAGTTGAGAGTGGAAGGAGTGGGCACCCTCCTTTGCCTCATCGTCTGCACGCGCCGAGCTGGGAGAAAGCGGCTGCGACTATTTCATCTCCTATGAGAAGTCTGTTCTGGCAACCTTGTCCGTCTCGACAGCGCCCAGCGCACAAACTTGTTCTCCGCCGGAGACGTTGATGCGCAGCATGATGGCCAACCTCGCGCGACGACCGAAACAGGGCACGTCACCCGACACCGTAGTCAGCGCCCTCACCGGCATGGCTTCGCCCTGCATGGTGGTTCCCGACCTCCAGAGTGACCATCGCGTCGAATTCGCGTGGAGCGCCAGATAATGGACGGCGCCCGCGCCACGGTCGACCTCCGATACCGCGAGCGCGCAACGATTCCCGCGGAGGCACAGCAGAAGAGTTTCGACCGGTACACCGGTTTCGAGTACGAACGTCGCGACGGCACATTCATCGATATCGTTGTCGGAGAGCAATTCTCGGGAGTGCACGACCGCCGCAGCGCGCGCCTCGTATCGATTATCAGGGGGCCGAGAAACCCCGCCGTGGCTCAAACGGCCGCATCCGCCGCACTACAGCACCTGCCTCACCGACTGATACACGAAAGCCGATCTGGAACCTGCTGGATCGCCTGCTGACCCCTCCGCTGCAGAACACCACCGCAGACGTCTCCTGTTCCTCGGTTTACACCGCGTTCGGATCAACCACCATCGGGGCATCGGCGTCGGCTGGTCTCGGCCATGGCCCGGCACCCACAGCGCGAAGTTCACATCGAAGACGCCGTGGGGCCATCCACTCACCTGAGCGCAGTTGCGGTGCCAAGGCACCCAAGTGACCTCGTCATACCTTGGGGCGCACCACACGACGCTCATCGTGATCGTCGAGCAGCTGCAATCCCTCCATCATCGCCGCACCGATGCGAAATTCCTCGGTCCACCACTTGGCCGACCGTATCGGCAGACCGCGCGGCCGATACTTCCGCATGATTTCGACGTGGTAGGGCAGGCCCATGAATTTCGCCAATCCCCTGTCGTCCGCCCAAATCGACAGCGACCCGACCTGACGGCGTGCGGGTCGAAAATAGGTCAGCACGCCGACCGCACCGTCGATCATCGCCAGCTGATCACCCAACCGCTCAGAGGCACGCCAGATGGCCGGAATGTCAGTCGCTCGAGTGGTCGTGTACTGGGTCATGCTGATCATGAACGGGCCACCGGCTCGGGCCGCTGTTCCGGATTTCCATTTGCTGTTGAGCACAAGGTCGGCCAGTGACGAACCGGGCGCGCGGTGCCGACGCCAGGTTTGCCACGGCAGCCTGCGGTCGTCGACGAGATCCCTCCACAGAGGTGGTGTTTTTCCCATTGATAGTCAGGGGCGATAGAGCGGAGCCGCACCATCCACGGCGCGAACCACCTGCCCCGTCCTCCTTAACTCAGCTAGAGGCCAGATTGATCTGCAAGTGCATACGATAGGCAGCTGCTTATCGTTAGTCAATGGGGCGACACGGACAGGTGTGGCAGCACGAACAAGTCCCGTTCGCCGCATACTTGCTGTGGACACCGCGCCAATTCGAGGAGGCCGGCATGCGATTGAGTCCCGACGAAGCACGCAGACGGTTCGCGACCAGCCCGGTCGCAAGGCTGGCGACCGCGTCGACGTCCGGCCTGCCACACATCGTCCCGATCGTGTTCATCCTGGTCGACGACGTCGTCTACACGAGTGTCGACGCGAAGCCCAAAACATCCACGAAGTTGCGACGGTTGGCGAACATCGCGGCCAATCCGGCGGTCAGCGTGCTCGTCGACCACTATGACGACGACTGGGCACAGCTATGGTGGGCACGCGCCGACGGCAACGCCCGTATCGTCGGCGCCGAGGAGGCGCGAATGGCAAAGCGCCAGTTGGCCACACGCTATCCCGACTACACGAAACAGCCGCCCCCTGGACCGGTAATCGCCGTCGACGTCCACCGCTGGTCGGGATGGAGTTCGAGCTGACGCCCGATGCGCCGCACGGGTCACCATTTCGGGCTACCGGATCAGGCAACCCACCGTTCGCCGCACCGGCAGGCCTCGCTCCTCCAACGCCATGAGCAACCCCTGGCCACGCTGCGCGCCCATCAGAGCATCCGTGCGCGCCAGGTCCGGCACGTAAGTCGCTGCGCCGATGATGGATTCGCCGACCAACGACCAAAAGCGGCGGGCGCTCAAGGCCGAACAGCGCGCGAGGCTGTACTGGATCATCGTCAGCGACGGCTCGCACCGGTGCGCCAGCCAGAGGTACATCGCACGCGCACACGGCAGCGTCACCACACCCGCCTCCCCGACCAACCGGTCACCATCGAGCACGCGAATGGTGGTGTCCACCAGACCCGCCCAATCGATACCGCCATCGTTGTCGGTGTGGATCCAGAGGTTCTCCAGCCCCGGATCCCAGGCCCGACCCTCGGAGACCACCAGTGCGACCACCCGGCCGATCACCGCGTGGATCAGGGCGGTCGCCACCACTTCGGCGGCAGTGTCCGCGCTGATCATCTCCGCCGCGTGGCGACGGTACATCAGCTCGATCCGCCCCTCCCGCAATCCATCCGAAAGTCGCCACCACCGACGTTTGCCCTGCTCGGACATTGCAGCCACCGCGTAGACGCGCGGGTATTCCGGCTGCAGTGCGCGAAGCCGATTACACGCGCGCCCGAATTCCACGTGGGAGCGGCGGGCCGCGTAGGTCATCACTGGCTCGGGCATCGAACCTCCTCGGGGTCGGCTCCGTCATGGGTCCATAGCGGAAGATAGGTTAGGCTTACCAGACCTTGCAACCCGCGCAGGACAATAACGTCAGGAGTAGTTCGTCGCCGTGACGGCATCAGGCACCGCCGCGTCGAAAGCGGCACGATCGAAAACTGCGCAACAGGCGCGGCCACGCAGCCCCGAGCCGCAGGCGAATACCGCACGCCGACGATGGCTCGGACTGCTCCTGTTGACGGCTCTGCTGCTGGCCGCTGCGGTGGCCGGTATCGCGATCGGGACCCGCACGCTCTCGCCCGGCACTGTCTATGCCGCGATGCACGACGCACTCACCTGCCCTGACGGCCCCTTCCACTGCCAGGCCGGATCGACGGCCGAAGAGATCGTGCGCGGACTTCGGCTACCCCGCACCGCACTCGCCCTCGCCTGCGGACTGGCACTCGGCATCGCCGGTGCGCTGGTCCAGGGCTACACCCGCAACCCGCTCGCCGACGCAGGGCTGCTCGGCCTCAATGCGGGCGCCGCGTTTCTCGCGGCCCTGAGCGTCTACCTCTTCGCCTTCACCGCGCCCGAGCAGTACATCTGGTTCGCCTTCGCCGGGGCGCTGATCGCGGGGCTCGTGGTGTTCACGGTGTCGTCCATCGGCGGCGGGAAGGCGAGCCCGTTGAGCCTGGTACTGGCGGGTGCGGCGGTGACCGCATTCCTGCAGGCGATGACGAATGCCGTTGTGCTGCTGGATGCCACGGCGCTGGACACATATCGGTTCTGGGTGGTCGGCAGCGTGAGCGGGCGCGACGCCGAGGTGTTCTGGCAGGTGTTGCCGTTCTTGGCGGGCGGTCTGGTGCTGGCGGTGTCGATGGCGCCGGGGTTGAACCTGCTCAGCCTGGGTGACGATGTCGCCCGTGGGCTCGGTGTCGATGTCGGGCGCAGCCGAGCGCTCGGACTGACCGCGATCGTCCTGCTGTGCGGAGCCGCGACCGCCGCCGTCGGCCCCATCGCCTTCCTCGGATTGATGGTGCCCCACCTGGCCCGAGTGTTCACCGGGCCCGACTATCGCTGGTTGATCCCGTACTCGGGATTGTTCGGCGCATCGCTGCTGCTGATTGCCGATATCGTGGGACGCGTCGTGGCAAGGCCCGGCGAGCTCGAGGTCGGTGTCACCCTCGCCGCGATCGGCGCGCCGTTCTTCATTCTGCTCGTGCGGCGCCGAAAGCTGGTGAACCTGTGACGCTTTCCTCGAACACACCGGCAACAACGAGCCCACCGTCCGAAGACATCGGAGAATCCGCCGGACTCGGCCGGATCCGCCCTGCCCTGCGCATCGGCCCGCTGTCGCTGATGTTCCGGCCGATGATGCTGTTGATCGTGTCGATACTCGCCGCAGTACTTCTCGCCATGTTCTGTCTCGACATGACGATCGGCGACGCGCACATTCCTGTCGACCGAGCCCTCGACGTGCTGACCGGCGGCGGCACACGCTCTCAGCGCTTCATCGTGCTGGAGTCGCGCCTCCCCCGCGCGCTCACCGCGGTGGTGGTGGGCGCCGCGCTCGGTCTCGCAGGCGCCCTCACCCAGTCGATACTGCACAACCCGCTCGCCGCGCCGGATGTTCTCGGCATCACCGCGGGAGCAAGCGTCGGCGCGGTGGCGGTCATCGTCGGAACCGGCGGCGCCACAACGGGTTTCGCCACAACGGTCGGCACTCCACTTGCCGCACTGGCGGGCGGGCTGCTCACCGCGGTGGCGATCTATCTGCTCGCGTGGGGACGCAGCCCGACCGGTGACCACGGCGTCACCGGTCTGCGGCTGGTACTCGTCGGCATCGGTGTGAATGCATTCCTCCTTTCCGGCATCAGTTTTCTTCTCACCCGCGCCAGCCTGCAGGACGCGGCACGCGCCCAGCTCTGGCTCAACGGGTCGCTCAACAGCACCGACAAGTCCCGGTTGATCCCGGCGACGCTCGCATTGACCGTTGTCGTCGTGGTTGCGCTCGGCTCGGCCCGCACACTCGCCGCGCTGCGCCTCGGCACCGAGACCACCCGGGTGCTGGGTGTGCGGATCCAAACACAACAGGCAGTGCTGATCGGTGCGGCTGTCGTGGCCGCCGCGGTTGCCACCTCGGTCGTCGGCCCAGTCGGTTTCGTGGGCCTGGCCGGACCCCAGATCGCACGCAGATTGCTGCGAACACCTGGCGAACCGCTCATCGGCTCTGCGTTCGTCGGTGCCATCGCGGTGGTCGGCGCGGACGTGGCGTCACGAACACTGTTTCCGGTGGATTTGCCGGTCGGTGTGGTGACCGCAGCCTTCGGCGGTCCGTTCCTGCTCTACCTGCTCGTGCGTATGAATCGGAAGGCGACCCTGTCATGACCACCGCATCCGCCGAAAGCGCCGACGCGCACCGGCTGTGCGCCGAGGACATCACCCTCGGCTACGGCGATCGCGTCATCGTCGACCGACTCTGCATCGACGTCGCCCCCGGCGTGATCACCACCGTGATCGGCCCGAACGGTTGCGGCAAGTCGACGCTGCTGCGCTCGCTCGGCCGCCTGCTGCGGCCACGGCAGGGCCGAGTCCTGTTGGACGGCAAGGCGATCTCGTCGATGAAGACCAAGGATGTCGCCCGCGTGGTCGGCATGCTTCCACAGTCCCCTGTCGCGCCGGAAGGGCTGACGGTCGCCGATCTGGTTGCTCGCGGCCGCCACCCGCACCAATCCTGGATCCGGCAGTGGTCGGTCACCGACGAGGCCGAGGTGATGACCGCGCTGGAACAGACCGGCATCGCCGATCTCGCCGACCGTCCGCTCGACGAACTCTCCGGCGGGCAGCGCCAGCGGGCCTGGATCTCGATGGCGCTCGCCCAGGGCACCGACATCCTGCTGCTGGACGAGCCGACCACCTACCTCGATCTCGCCCACTCGCTCGAGGTGCTCGATCTCGTCGACCGGTTGCACGACGATCTCGGCCGGACCGTGGTGATGGTGCTGCACGACCTCAATCTGGCTATCCGCTACAGCGACGAATTGATTGTCATGCGGGCGGGCCGGATCGTCGCCCAGGGCAAGCCGGGTGACATCATCAATGCCGAGCTATTGCGCGAGGTGTTCGATCTCGACGCCTCGGTGCTGGAAGATCCGGTATCCGGGCGGCCGATGATCGTGCCCATCGGCACCAGGCATGTGCGCACGGACTACGGGCCGAAGCCGTCGAGTATGACAAATGCCACACAGCTATCGGACAGTTACGACGACGTGTAGTACGCAATTGTGTCGTTGAGTCCGTAAACTTGTGGGATGGCAGGACTTGGTGAACTCGAGAAAGCGGTCATGGACCAGTTGTGGTCGAGTGACGAACCACAAACGGTCCGGCAGGTGCACGAGGCATTGGCTGCGCGACGTGAGCTTGCCTACACCACCGTGATGACGGTGTTGCAGCGGTTGGCGAAGAAGAACCTAGTCGTCCAGCGGCGCGACGATCGCGCGCACCGCTATGCGCCGGTGCACACTCGCGACGAGCTGGTCGCCAGTTTGATGTTCGATGCATTGCAGCAGGCCGACGAAGCGGGCAGCCGAGCGGCGGCACTCGTCCATTTCGTCGAGCAGGTCGGCAGGGATGAGGCTGATGCTTTGCGCGAAGCACTCGCTAAGCTCGAAGCATCCGAGGGCACTGCGCCGCCGGCGCAGTAATCTTGGACCTGGCCTCACAATGCCGTGAGCGCCCTGGCCCCACAACGCAGTGAGCTGAGTCGATGAACGCAACCGCGCCGGTATTCGCCGGACTCGCTTTGCTTCTCGCGGGGCCTGCCCCAGCACTGTTGAGCCGGGCGACCTGGACATACCGGACGCCTCGGGCCGCGCTCGTACTGTGGCAGGCCATCGCGCTGGCCGCCGTGCTCAGCGCATTCGGCTCCGGCCTGGCCATCGCCGCCGAACTGCTCGTCCCCGGACCCGATGGCCGACCGACCACCTCGCCGGCCAGGGAAATCGACGCACTCGGCCTGCCATTGTGGCTGGCCTATGTCTTCGTGTTCGCGCTGACCCTGATGATCGGCGCCCGGCTGATCTACGCGGTGATTCGAGTCGGCGTACATACCCGCAGACGGCGCGCTCGTCACCGCATGCTCGTGGACCTGCTCGACCAGAGCGGACCGCATCGCCGCGCAGCCGACATCCGGGTGCTCGCCTCGAACGAGCCGATCGCCTACTGCCTCCCAGGCTTGCGCCAACGGGTCGTGCTCAGCGAGGGCACGCTGACCAATCTCGCCGATGCCGAGGTCACCGCCATCGTCAGTCACGAACGCTCGCACCTGCGCGCCCGCCACGACCTGGTGCTCGAGGCATTCACCGCGGTCCATGAAGCCTTCCCGAGAGTGGTGCGCAGCGGGGCCGCGCTCGGCTCGGTGAAGCTGCTGATCGAATTACTCGCCGACGACTCCGCCGTGAAGGTGACCGGCCCGACACCGCTCGCGCGGGCGCTGGTCGCCTGTTCGAAATCCACCGCTCCACAGGGCGCGCTGGCCGCGGGCGGGCCGACCACGCTGATCCGCATCCAGCGTCTCGGCGGACGTATCGGCGATATCCGGGTAGCCTCAGCCGCCTATCTCGGGTCGGCGGCCATCCTTGTCGTTCCGACCATGGCCGTCGCGGTACCCTGGCTGGTCGAACTGGATCGGCTGCTCCGCAACTGAATCACCCGGTCCCCGCTGACCACCCGGCCCCAGCTCGTTTCCCGAAGGCCGGGCCAACTTTCTCGGCAGGCACCACCCGTGCCCGGTTTCCCCGCCGCGCCGAGACACGAAAGGCACACACACCTTTGACCTCCTCGACCCCTGCCACCGCGGCGCCCGACGTGACCTTCGCCGATCTGGGTCTGCCGGTCCCGCTGGTGCAGGCACTGCGCAACGACGGCATCGAGGCTCCGTTCCCCATCCAGGCCGCGACGGTGCCCGACGCGATGGCGGGCAGGGATGTGCTCGGGCGCGGGCCGACGGGTTCCGGTAAGACGCTCGCCTTCGGGTTGCCCATGCTCGCCCAACTCGCCGGTGCGTCGGCCAAGCCGGGCAAACCGCGCGGCCTCGTGCTGGTGCCGACCAGGGAGCTGGCTACACAGATCGAGCGCGCACTGGACAATCCGGCGCTTTCGCTCGGTTTGCGCGTCGCCGCGGTGGTCGGAGGTGCGCCGATCAAGCGTCAGGCCGACCGGCTCGCGCGCGGCGTCGACCTGTTGATCGCCACACCGGGCCGACTGGAAGACCTGGTCAATCAGCGCTCGGCCGATCTCTCGGAAGTCCGCATCACCGCGTTGGACGAGGCCGACCACATGGCCGACATGGGCTTCCTGCCCCAGGTCACCAAGTTGCTGGACCGGACGCCGAAAGAAGGTCAGCGACTGCTGTTCTCGGCCACGCTGGACGGCGAGGTCGACAAGCTCGTCAAGCGCTACCTGAATTCCCCGGTCACGCACTCGACCGCGCCGCCGTCGGCCTCGGTCGCGACCATGTCGCACCATCTGCTGCATCTGCGCAAGATCGACAAGCGCACCGTCATCGCCGAGATCGCCGCCCGCGACGGTCTGACCATCATGTTCGTACGGACGAAGCACGGCGCCGACCGGCTGGCCAAGCAATTGCGCGCCGCGGGCATCGCCGCGGGCGCACTGCACGGCGGCAAGGCGCAGAACAACCGGACCCGAACCCTCGCCGCGTTCTCCGACGGCTCGACCCCGGTGCTGGTGACCACCGACGTCGCCGCGCGCGGTATCCATGTGGACGGGATTTCTCTTGTCGTGCACGTAGATCCGCCCGCCGAGTCCAAGGCCTACCTGCATCGTGCCGGGCGTACGGCCCGCGCGGGCGAGGACGGTGTCGTCGTCACGCTGGTCACCGAGGACGAACGTGACGACGTCGACAAGATGACCCGCAAGGCGGGTGTGGATATCGACGCGGTGGCGGTAGGTCCGGGAGATCGGCGACTGATCGCGATCACCGGTGCCAGGCAGCCATCGGGCATACCCATCGTTGCCGCGGTGGCCAACGATGCAGAGCCGAAGTCCACGGCAACCGGCGGTCGATCCGGGTCCGCGAGCCGCAAGTCCGGCGGTGCCGCGGCAGGCGGTCGCGGGTCGAGCGGTCGCGGCGCGCGTTCGGGCGGGCACGGCGCAGGCGCAACGAAGAATTCCGGCCGTTCGGCAGGCACCGCGGCAGCGGCAGGCCGCGCAGCGGGTGCGACGAAGACGTCACGTACCGCGGGCGCGGCGTCGTCGAACCGGACTGCCGGTGCGGCGACAACCGGTCACGTGACGAGTTCGACCGGGCGCGCGACCGGTTCGTCGAAGGCCGCGCCAACCCGGACCACCGCGGGTGACACGCCCGGAAATACACGTCGACGCGCCGGTCGACCCCAGGGCGTACCAGGTAACGGCAACCGCACGGCAAACTAGACCAATGCCCCACCATCCGCTGGGCGCCATCGTCTGCGCATTGCTCGCGGCGCTGCTGTTCGCGCTCGCCGCGGTCGCCCAGCAGCATGCGGCTGCGGCGGTGCCCGAGAGTGCGTCGCTGATCCGCGCACTGCTGCGTAATCCACGGTGGTGGGCCGGGATCCTCGGGGACGCGGGCGGGTTCGCGATGCAGGTCGTTGCGCTCGCACTGGGCGCGGTGCTTCTCGTCCAGCCGATCCTGGTGAGCATGCTCGTCTTCGCGCTGCCGCTGTCCGCGCGACTCAATGGACGCAAGGTCACCGGACGCACCTGGGCGACGGCCATCGCACTCGTCATGGCGTTGGCGTGCTTCCTGATCGTTGGTGATCCGACGGAGGGGAATGCCAACGCACCCCTGCTCGAGTGGATCGTGCCGCTGGCGATCCTGCTGGGCATGATCGCCGCCGCGATCGCGGTCGGTGCCGCCACCCCGGTCCCGGCCCTGCGCGCGATGCTGTTCGGCACAGCGGGCGGCGCGCTGTTCGGTCTGGCCGCCGCGCTCACCGAATACGTCACGACCTTGTTCGAGCACGGCCTCGGTCAGGTACTCGGCAGCTGGCAGACCTGGGCGCTCGTCGCCGCCAGTTTGATCGGGTTCTACCTTCAGCAGCGCGCGTTCCAAGCCGGCCCCCTCGTCGCCTCGCTGCCCGCCATCACCATCACCGAGCCCTTGGCCGCTGCCTACGTCGGTATCACCGTCCTCGACGAGCGGCTGCGCACCAACACCATCGGCCTCGTGGTGATCGGCTGCACGGTCATTGTCATGTGTGCGACCACAATCCAGCTCTCACGTGCCCAAGCGGAGGCTTGACGCCCGACGGGCAAGCCGGTCACCGCGACCGAGAACGGACTCGGCACCACGTAGCCGAATACCGCACCGCCGATGTTCCCTCCACCGCCGCGGATCAGCCGTCATCCGGGCACGCCCATCCATGCCACCAGCTGGTATCGGTCGCACTGCTCCCCCGACCCGGTAACCGCCAGCTGCTGTGAGGTGTCCCTCTTGTGCCACGCGTCGAATACTGGGGAATTGCACGCGGCCCCACAGAGCCGGATATCATCGGTTAAGTGCAGTTTCTCCCCGGCCATCAGCCGCCGTATGACCTGACCTACGACGACATCTTCCTCGTCCCGAATCGGACGGATGTCGCGTCGCGGTTCGACGTCGATCTGTCGACTGCCGACGGGTCCGGCACCACCATCCCCATCGTCGTGGCGAATATGACCGCGGTCGCGGGGCGCCGGATGGCCGAGACGGTCGCCCGTCGCGGCGGCATCGTGGTGCTGCCGCAGGACCTGCCCATCAGCGCGGCCGCCGACACCATCGGCTTCGTCAAGAGCCGATCGCTCACCGCCGACACCCCGGTAACCCTCGACCCCGAGCGTTCGGTGTCCGAGGCCGTCGCCTTGATGCACAAGCGTGCCCACGGTGCGGTTGTTGTGGTGGACAGCGGCAAGCCGATCGGCGTCGTCACCGAGGCGTCGTGCACCGACGTCGACCGGTTCGCGCGGCTGCGCGACGTCGCGATGACAGATTTCGTGCAGGCCCCGGCCAGCACCTCACCTCGCGACATCTTCGATCTCCTCGAGACCAAGCATGCCCAGTTGGTCGTGCTCGTCGCCGAGGACGGCTCCCTCGCGGGTGTGATGACTCGCACCGGCTCGGTCCGTGACGGCATCTACCAGCCGAATGTCGACGCCAACAATCAGCTGCGCGTCGCCGCCGCCGTCGGCATCAACGGGGACGTGGCCGCCCGGGCCAAGGCGCTCGCCGACTCCGGCGCCGACCTGCTCGTCATCGACACCGCACACGGCCACCAGACCAAGATGCTCGAAACTCTCAGCGCCATCCGCGACCTCGGCCTCGGCGTGCCGTTGGTCGCGGGCAACGTCGTCTCGGCGGCGGGCACCCGCGACCTCGCCGCGGCAGGCGCGGACATCATCAAGGTCGGTGTCGGGCCCGGCGCTATGTGCACCACCCGCATGATGACCGGCGTGGGCCGCCCGCAGTTCTCGGCGGTCGCCGAATGCGCCACCGCGGCAAAGGAACTCGGTGTGCACATCTGGGCGGACGGTGGCGTCCGGCACCCGCGCGATGTCGCACTCGCACTAGCCGCAGGCGCGTCCAATGTGATGATCGGCTCCTGGTTCGCAGGCACCTATGAGTCGCCCGGCGATCTGCGTGTCGACCGCGACGGCAACGCCTACAAGGAGAGTTTCGGTATGGCCTCCAAGCGAGCCGTCGCAGCGCGCACCGCCTCCGACAGCGGTTTCGACCGGGCCCGCAAGGCACTGTTCGAGGAGGGCATCTCCAGTTCACGGATGCGTCTGGATCCGGAGCGCCCCGGCGTCGAGGACCTCATCGACCACATCTGCTCCGGCGTCCGCAGCGCCTGCACCTACGCGGGCGCTCGCAGCCTCGCCGAATTGCACGACAAGGCGGTCCTCGGCGTCCAGTCCGCCGCAGGTTTCGCCGAGGGCCGTCCCCTCCCCAGCGGCTGGTAGGTCCAGACGCAATCCATCGGTGGTGCTGCGCGCGCACCTACCCCGGCACGCGCGGCCTCACCCGAACTGCACAACAAGATCATCCTCCCAGTGCAGTCGCCCGCCGGTCTCGCCGAAGGCATACCCGCCCCACGGCGACCAAGGGCCGCGCCGACATCTCCAGCAGGCTCGCCTCGTCATGGCACCTACCTGCACCTGACACCACCCACCCACAACGGAGCGAGTCTTACGAGCGACCGTTCGCGGCCAGCTCGCGTCCGAGCGGCCGAAGCGCATGTGCCGCAGGCACGAGTCTCGGCCGCTCGGACGCGAGCCTTGGGGGCCGCGAACACGCCGCGCCGCAGGCGCGGCCAAAAGACACAGCCGGTAGCATGAGGGTTGCCGGTCTCCGGCTTACAGCTCCCATTCGCGAAAGGAACAAGTTGTCACCCGCGTCCGAGGGCGCCGCACAGGAGGGCTCCTCTACCGAGCCGGGTGACAAACCCGGCGCTCTCCTTCCCGCAGCAGTCCACTCCGATTCAATTCGATTCCCCGCGGTCGACCGTGCCGCGTCCCGCGGGCGGTGCTGACGATGTCTGTCGTGCTCACCGTGCTCAGCCTGGTCGGTTTCATCGCACTTACCGCAGGCACCGCGCTGTTTGTCGCCGCCGAATTCTCCCTGACCGCACTCGAACGCAGCACCGTCGAGGCGCATGCGCGTACCGGTGACGCACGCTCACGGATGGTCCGCCAGGCACATCGCACGCTGTCGTTCCAGCTCTCCGGCGCCCAGCTCGGGATTACCATCACCACGCTGATCACCGGATACATTGCCGAACCGGTGTTGGCCAGGCTGCTTTCCCCGCCGTTCACCGCGTTGGGCGTGAGCGCAGGTGCCGCGCACGGAATCTCACTGACGCTGGCGCTGGTGCTGGCCACCTCGCTGTCGATGATCTACGGCGAGCTGGTGCCCAAAAACATTGCGATCGCGATGCCGCTCGGCACCGCACGACTCACCGCGGGTCCGATGATCGCGTTCTCGGTGGTGTTCAAGTGGATGATCCACTTCCTCAACGGCACCGCGAACTGGGTGGTCCGCCGCCTCGGGGTGGAACCCGCGGAGGAGTTGCGCTCCGCGCGTTCGCCGCAGGAGCTCGGCTCGTTGGTGCGCACGTCCGCACTGCGCGGGGCGCTCGATCAGCGCACCGCAGTGGTGATCGACCGCTCGCTGCAGTTCGGCGAGCGCAGCGCCGAGGAGCTGATGACCCCGCGCGTCAAGATCGAGTCGCTGGACAAGTCCGACACCATCGCCGATCTCATCGCGGCCGCCGGGCGCACCGGGTACTCCCGCTTCCCGGTGATCGACGGAGATCTCGACAACACCCTCGGCGTTGTGCACGTGAAGCAGGCGTTCACCCATGCGGCCAACGTCCGGAGCACCATCCCGTTGCAGTTGCTCGCGCGGCCGGTGCCGATCGTGCCCGCCAGTCTCGACGGTGACGAGGTGCTCGAACGAGTGCGCCGCGACGGCATGCAGGTGGCGCTGGTCGTCGACGAATACGGCGGCACCGCAGGCATCGTCACCATGGAGGACATCATCGAGGAAATCCTGGGTGATGTGCGCGACGAGCACGACGAAGAGGAGCGCGACGTCCGCCGGGTCTCCGACGGCTGGGACTGCTCTGGTCTGCTGCGCATCGACGAGGTGTCGCGCGCGACGGGCTACGACGCGCCCGAAGGTGAGTACGAGACACTCGGCGGCCTCGTGCTCACCCGGCTCGGCCGCATTCCGGTAACCGGTGACGAGGTGGTGCTGCCGAATCCGGGTTCGCACAACCGGTCGTCGAACGACGCGGACGACGGCGGCTGGATCGCCAAGATCGAACGGATGGACGGACGGCGCATCGACCGCGTGCGGTTGATCCCGGTCGCCGCCGAGGTGCTGCACTCCCGGGTGCACCACGCAGACCAGGAGCACAGTCGTGGGTGATCTGTTCGGAGTGCTGCTCACGGTGGTGCTGCTCGCGGGCAATGCCTTCTTCGTCGCCGCCGAATTCGCGCTGATCTCCGCCCGCCGGGACCGCCTGGAAGCGCTTGCGGCACAGGGCAAGCGCAACGCGAACACAGTGATCCGCGCGGGTGAGAACCTGTCGATGATGCTCGCCGCGGCACAGCTCGGCATCACCATCTGCTCGATCCTGCTCGGCCGAGTCGGCGAGCCCGCGGTGGCACATCTACTGGAGGGCCCGTTCGAGCTGGTCGGCCTGCCGGACCAGCTGCTGCATCCGGTTGCCTTCGCCGTCGCGCTCACCATCGTGGTGATCCTGCACATCCTCTTCGGCGAGATGATCCCGAAGAACATCGCGCTGGCGGGTCCGGAACGCAGCGCACTGCTGCTGGTTCCGATCCACCTGGCGTGGCTGCGGTTGGCTCGCCCGCTCATCGCGATCTACAACATGGCCGCGAACCTGTCGTTGCGGCTGCTGCGGATCGATCCGAAAGACGAGCTCGATGCCACCGTCTCCAGCGTCGAGCTGGCCGAGATGATCGGTGAATCCCGGTCGGAGGGACTGCTCGACGAGGAGGAACACCGGCGGCTGACCCAGGCCCTCGGCACTTCCGACCGCGTCGTCGCCGATGTCGTGGTGCCGCTGGAAACAACCAGGTCGGTACCGTTGCGCGGCGATGGAACCACGCTCGGAGACATCGAGTCCGCCGTCGCGGAGACCGGTTTCTCTCGTTATCCGGTCCGCGCCATCGATGGTTCGCTGGTCGGTTATCTGCACGTGAAGGATGTGCTCGACAAGGTCGCCGATGAGACGGCCGGACCGAGCACCCCCATCCCGCGCACCGATATTCGTCCGTTGCCGACGGTGAGCATGGGCACCACGTTGTACGAGGCGCTTGCTCGGCTGCGCCGCACCAACAGCCACCTCGGCCGGGTGGTGGACAGTCGCGGCAACACCACCGGCATCGTCGCGCTCGAGGATCTGGTGGAGGAGTTCGTCGGCACGGTCCGCGACAACACGCATCGGGTGATCGAATGAGGCAGGTCCCGTTCGGATGAGTCTGCGCGTACTGCCCGAAGCGCAGTGGCGAGCCCACGCCACTGCGCATCGGGCACGGCTGGATGAACTCGTCGGGCCCTATCTCGAACGGCGGGCGGCGGGGTCGTCGCATCCGGTGATCGACTTCCTGTTCACCTACTACGGTCACAAGCCCGCGCAGTTGCGGCGCTGGCATCCGGGCTACGGGGTGGCCCTCGCAGGCGCGGCCGAATACGAGGGTGCTCGCGGATACCATCGCGTCGTGCCGACCGGTGATCCCGCGGCGGATCCGAGCACCATCGAGCTCGCCGCCTGCGACGGTTCGCGATTCGAATCCGAGTCCGGCAGTAGCACGTTCACCGCTGATCCCGCGTATCTCGCACGGCGCCGGGACACCATCGAATTCGTCGCGAACCTGTTGCGCGCCACCGCATCTCGACCCGCACAACTGTCCTGTTTCGGGTTGCACGAGTGGGCGATGGTCTATCGCACCGACGACGTCCGCCACCAGCAGGTTCCGCTGCGGTTGGGCAGGGCAGGCACCGACGAGGTCGTGGAGTCGATGTCGCTGCGCTGCACCCACTACGACGCCTTCCGCTTCTTCACACCGGAAGCGGTCGGGCGAAACATCGAACCGCTGACTCGCGCGGACCAGGTTTCCCGCGAACAGCCCGGCTGCTTGCACGCCAACATGGACCTCTACAAATGGGGTTTCAAACTGGCCCCACTCATCGCCTCGGACACGTTGCTGGACTTCTTCGAGTTCGCCTGCGCCGCAAGGGTACTGGATATGCGGGCGAGTCCGTATGATCTGTCCGGCTACGGGTACGAGCCGGTGCGGATCGAAACGCCCTCGGGGCGAGCCGAATACGCCCGAACACAGTCGGACCTCGCGAAACGATCGGGTCGACTGAGACAGCGCCTCCTAGAACTCTGCGACACGTTGCTCGCCGTCGACACCCAGGCGCTCGACACTCCTCCGCTCGGCAGCTAGTTCCGCGCAGAGCTACGCCCGGTTCGACACCGCCCCCGCCCACTCCGACCAGCGCAGGATGCGGGGATCTCGGTGGGCATCAGACATTCCGAACAACCGAGCATGAGGGATTATCGCCAAACCACTGCCATAAGTTACTGACTATTACTACCATTCAGTCAGTTCGCGCCTGCTGACTGAGTCAGCACGGCCGGCATGGTCCGAGATCTCAGAAAGCTTGGGGGATGCAACGATGCGCCCATTGGTGAGGATTCGCCGCGCCCGCACGCTGGCGTTGGGCGCCACCGCGGTGGTTGCCGCGATGATGGTGCCCAGCAGCGCGTCGGCCGATCTACAGTCCGATATCGCCACCTTCGTCCAGGAATTCCTCGATGTCGGCCGCACTTCGGTGCCGCGTGCGGACTGCGGACCCGGATCGATGCCGGAAACCGGCCTCCAGGGCGACGTGCCTGCCGCCGACCGCGACAGCCGGCGCAGCACCCAGGGCTACCGGTGCAATATGTCCATGCTCGGCGGCTTCGCGGGGCGCGGCGCCGGCATCACCTCGACCAGCTACGAGAACTGCGCCTACCTGGGCTCGTTCTTCCCGGGCGACCTCATCAGCGAGGGTCGCGGCGTCCGAGTGCTCGAGGTGTCCGATCCGGCGAACCCGCGGCCGACGGCGACCTTGACCGAGCCCGCCATGCTCGCGGGCACCTGGGAGAGCCTGAAGGTCAATGCCGCACGCAAGCTGTTGGTCGGCACCGGCGTTCCCGTCGGTGAGGGCGTCGGCTATCTGTCGGTCTACGACATCTCCGATTGCGCGCATCCGCGCCTGCTCAATCCCGGCGCAGGCACGAATCTGCTGATGCCACTACCGATCACCACCCACGAGGGTGGCTTCTCCCCCGACGGCAACACCTATTGGGCCTCCGGTATCGCCCCCGGCTTCGTCAGCGCCGTCGACCTCACCGATCCGGCAAACCCGCGCGTCATCTGGCAGGGCCTGACCGGTATCGAGGCACACGGCTTCGGCATCAGCCCCGACGGTAATCGGATGTATCTTTCGGCGCTGGGCGGCTTCACCGTGCTCGATATCAGCGCAGTGCAGCGACGTGACCCCAACCCGCAGGTGCAGCACATCGGGCGCACCTTCTGGACCGACGGCTGGGCCACCCAGCACAGCATTCCGGTCACCTACAGCGGCAGGCCGTACCTCTACACCGTCGACGAAGGTGGTTCCGGCGGTGTGAAACTCATCGATATCTCCGATGACACCGCCCCGAAGGTCGCGGGCAAGATCAAGCTGGAGATCAACCTACCGCAGCACATCGACGCCAATATCGGTTCGTCCATAGGCGGTTCGGTCTTCGCCTACGAATCGCACTACTGCGCCGCGGACCGCCCAACCGACCCCACCGCACTGGCCTGCGGCTGGATTTCCTCCGGCATCCGTGTCTTCGATATCCGCAACCCGTACCGCATTCGCGAGATCGCCTATTTCAATCCGCCTGCCCGCACCGGCCAGAACCTCTCGCTCTGGAACTCCCCGCACGCTTTGGCCTCGATCATCGGCGTCCCGCTGATGACCGCGCCACCTGCCGCCCGCGCGGTGCTCGAAGGACAGTTCAACCCCTGGGACGCCCTCACCCCGCGCACGGGCAACCTCGCCTTCGGCGACGTCTCCACCGACTGGTGCTTCTCGCCGCCGGAGTGGCGCGGTGACCAGCTCTACGTCGCCTGCTCCGACAACGGATTCATGGTGCTGCAACTCGACAACGATGTGTACAGCCCGCCCTCCGACCAGCAATCGATCGTCGGGTCATAGACAATTGTCCAGCTCGAACCGAACAGACGACGCCATCCACCCGGGCGTGGCCGGCAAGAACGACGCCGATGCGTACCGAGTCGATTCACACACCACGATCTGGAAAACCGGCCGTCTCGAGCGCACCGCGATCGCCGCGTCGGCTCTCGTGCTGCTGGTGATCGGAGCGGCCCTGCGCCCACTCGTCGTCCCCGAACACCACACCGCCGCACCGATTCTCACCTCGGTCGAGGTCGGGTTCGCCCAGGATATGACCGCGCATCATCAACAGGCCTTGATCATGGTGCAACGACTGGACCGCGGCGCGGACCCCACCGTTGTGCGCCTCGCACAGCAGCTCGCCGATGCGCAACGCATCGAAATCGGCACCATGCTCGGCTGGCTCCGCCTCGCGAACGAGACTCCCTTGTCCCCACACCCCATGGCCTGGATGCACACTGAAGGACTTGCGCCGCACCAACATTCGGTAGCCACCCGCGACAACGAGCAGGCGCCGCCGGATGCCGCCATGCCCGGGATGGCGACCATGTCCGAACTCGACGCCCTCGCCATCGCCCGCGGGCGCGACGCCGCAATCCTCTTCCTACAACTCATGTTCCGCCACCATCAGGGCGGCCTCACCATGTCCCAGGCCGCCGACCGACTCCTCCGCGCCGGACCGGTCGAAGAATCCGCCCGCTCCATGTTCCAATCTCAAAGCCAAGAAGTCGGTGTCATCAGCGTTCTGCTGACCCAACTCGGCGCCCACCCCCTCCCCTGACGCCGCACTGTCCATACCAGCGAGCCGAGATCGGCGGCTCGCTCTGCGCAGGTATCTCGATCATGACCAGGGATTGAGATGTGCCCGCGCTCGACTCGAGGTTCTCAGGACGAGTCGACGAACCGGTACCAGCGGCCATCGTAGGGCCGATATCCGACACCTCGTTCGGCCGGTGAACGCAGATTCGGCGGCGCATTTTCGGGCGCAAAGTAGGCGAAGCCTGCCAAATCTGTCGATGCCCCTTGGACGTAGAACAGACAGCCGCCGTCACGCGGAGTGACAGCGGTAACGGTGTAGACACCGAGCCTGGTGTGCCGGCCGGGGTCGGTGCAATCGATCGACTGGTCTTCGAGGATGCCCCGAGACACCTGCCAGCCCACTTCCTGCGGGACTTCGAACCAGACCAGCGCGGCGAGTGCGGTGATCGACAAGGGCACCGCGAGACTGAGCTGAATGGCGTGATATCGAACCAGACCGACAAGTCCGAACAACAGCGCGATCACGCTGACCACCGAAAGTCC
This sequence comes from Nocardia sp. NPDC051463, assembly GCF_040681975.1. Taxonomy (NCBI): domain Bacteria; kingdom Bacillati; phylum Actinomycetota; class Actinomycetes; order Mycobacteriales; family Nocardiaceae; genus Nocardia; species Nocardia sp. NPDC051463. Next base: position 84,995 of record NZ_JBFBAB010000005.1, on the reverse strand, counting down.
CACCCACAGTAGCACTTTGGTGAAATAATCGCCGAACGCGGCCAACTCCCAGCACAGCGCGGCGCCCACGACCGCGACCACACCGGTGAGGAAGCTTATCCACAGAACGAACCAGCGCGGCGCGTCAGAACGCGCGCAGGCTGTGCCGACACTGCTCATGCCAACAAGATACGGTGCGCAGCGGTCGCCCGAGCCGCAAACACGGGCTCTCTGGCGCCATATATGCCGAGCGGCAGCGTACGACGAGCAAACACCTACCGGATAAAGAAACCCCTGGCCGTGGCGACCGAAAGCGACGGCCACGAGCCAGGGGCGGATGCTAGACGATCAGCTCGGCGTCACAGCGGCGGGAAACCGGCCGAGCCGGTGACAGCCCAATTCCAGAACGACGCGGCGCGGTTGGCCACCAGGGCGATCACATCAAGGACAACGCTTCCCATAAAACTTCCTCACATCGGACTTCTGCAGTGCAGGCCAAGGGTAACGGATAGGCATCGGGCCCGAAATTCGCCCGGCCACCCGACAGCGACCTTCGGCTGACAGCCGAAACCCCTGGTCGACATTGCGCCGACCAGGGGGTTTGCCGTCGAGAACTCAGAGGCAGGCCAGCGCCTTGGCCTCACGGCGGCGGCGGTGCAGGATCGGCTCGGTGTAGCCGTTGGGCTGCCTGGTGCCGTCGAGGACAAGTTCCTTGGCGGCCTGGAAGGCGATGCTGCCCGCGAAGTCCGGCGCCATCGGCCGGTAGCTCGGGTCGCCCGCGTTCTGCTTGTCCACCACCGGAGCCATCCGCTCCAGACTGGCCAGCACCTCGGCCGCGGTGACAACGCCGTGGCGCAGCCAGTTCGCCATCAGCTGGCTCGAAATGCGTAGCGTCGCACGGTCTTCCATGAGGCCGACGTCGCGAATGTCGGGCACCTTGGAGCAGCCGACCCCCTGGTCGATCCAGCGCACCACGTAGCCGAGGATGCCCTGCGAGTTGTTGTCCAGCTCCTGCTGCTTCTCCTCGGCCGACCAGTTCGGGTTCGCCGCCAGCGGGATCTCCAGAATCTGGTCGACCGTGGCGCGGCGGCCACCTGCGGCGATCTCCTGCTGCCGCTCGAAGACATTCACCTGATGGTAGTGGGTGGCGTGCAAGGTGGCCGCGGTCGGCGAGGGCACCCATGCGGTGTTCGCGCCCGCACGCGGGTGGCCGATCTTCTGCTCGAGCATGTCGTGCATCAAATCCGGCATCGCCCACATGCCCTTGCCGATCTGCGCCTTGCCGGGCAGGCCGGTGGCCAAGCCGGTGTCGACGTTCCAATCCTCGTAGGACAGGATCCACTGCTGCTGTTTCATTTCGGCCTTGCGGACCATCGGCCCGGCCTCCATCGAAGTGTGGATCTCATCGCCGGTGCGGTCGAGGAAGCCGGTGTTGATGAACACGACCCGCTCGCGCGCGGCCTCGATGCAGGCCTTCAGGTTCACCGTTGTGCGGCGCTCCTCGTCCATGATGCCGACCTTCAGAGTGTTGCGCGGCAGGCCGAGCACGTTCTCGATCCGGCCGAACAGCTCGTTGGTGAAGGCGACCTCGTCGGGGCCGTGCATCTTCGGCTTCACGATGTAGACCGAGCCGGTGCGGCTGTTCTTCAGCTCGGTGTCCTTGTCGAGGCTGTGGGTGGCGATCAGCGAGGTGATCAGACCGTCCATGATGCCTTCCGGCACCTCATAGCCCTCGGAGTCGATGATCGCGTCGCTGGTCATCAGGTGGCCGACATTGCGCACGAACAGCAGCGAACGGCCGTGCAGCACCAGCTCGCCACCGTCGATGGCGGTGTAGACGCGGTCCGGGTTCATGGTGCGGGTGAAGGTCTTCTCGCCCTTGCTGACCTTCTCCGCCAGATCGCCCTTCATCAGGCCGAGCCAGTTGTGGTAGCAGAGGACCTTGTCCTCGGCGTCCACCGCTGCCACCGAATCCTCGAAGTCCATGATCGTGGTGATCGCCGACTCCAGCACCACGTCCTTCACACCCGCCGGGTCGGTCTTGCCGATCGGCGAGGAGCTGTCGATCTGGATCTCGGCGTGCAATCCGTTGTGCTTCAGCAGCACCGAGGTCGGCGATGCCGGGTCACCCAGGTAGCCGACCAACTCGGCGCCGTCGGCCGCCAGCGTGGTCACCTCGTCGTTGGCCAGCGTGATGGCCAGTGCGCCGTCCTCGATGGCGTAGTGCGTCGAGCTGCGGTGCGAGCCGTTGGCCAGCGGTGCCGCGGTGTCGAGGAAAGCGCGGGCGAACTCGATCACCCTGGCGCCGCGGACCGGGTTGTAGCTCGTGCCCTTCTCCGCGCCGTCGGCCTCGGAGATGGCATCGGTGCCGTAGAGCGCGTCGTAGAGCGAGCCCCAGCGTGCGTTGGCAGCGTTGATCGCGAAGCGCGCGTTCATGACCGGCACCACGAGCTGCGGACCCGCGGTGACGGCGATCTCGGTGTCTACATTCTCGGTGGCGATCGCGAAGTCGGCCGGCTCGGGGCGCAGGTAGCCGATCTCGCCGAGGAAGCTCTTGTAGGCGGCCTTGTCGTAGTTCGCGCCGGAATGCTCGGCGTGCCAGGCGTCGAGTTTGCCCTGGATCTCGTCGCGTTCGGCCAGCAGGACACGGTTGCGCGGAGCGAGGTCATTGATGACCTGCTCGGCGCCGGCCCAGAACGCGGCGGAATCTACGCCGGTACCGGGGAGCGCCTCGTTCTCGATGAACTCGTGGAGAACGCTGGCCACCTGGAGCCCGCCGACCTGAATCCGCTCTGTCATCTACTGCCTCACTTTTGAGAAAGCCGGGTAGGAAAATCGCCGTCAATGTTACCCGTGGGTAGTGACACCTCGGTGCGTTGGGTCGACGCGTCGCACTCCTGGCGCCTTCTGCCACAGCATTCCGCCACGCCGACCACGGATGCTCGTTCGTCTGCGCGTCTGACGAGTGCGACCGAAGGTCGTACAGACCCTTGATTGTATCGGCCGGTACATTTAATGTACTGATTGGAACATTTCCTACAGGTTCGTATGCCTAGACCAATGGAGTGCAGGGTGTCGTTGCCGGGACAGTCGTTGGCGGACAAGGTCGTGCTGGTCACCGGAGGTAGCCGAGGCCTCGGCAGGGAGATGGTGCTCGCGTTCGCCGCAGCGGGCGCCGATGTCGTGATCGCAAGCCGCAAGCTCGAGGGGTGCGTCGCGCTCGCCGACGAGGTGCGCAGCACCTACGGTCGCCGAGCCTTGCCGGTGGCGTGCAATGTCAGCGATTGGGCACAGTGCGATGCACTGGTCGACACCGCCTACGGCGAATTCGACACGGTCGACGTGCTGGTCAACAACGCGGGAATGTCGCTGCTGTATCCGAGCCTGGACCACGTGACCGAAGCGATGTTCGACAAGGTGATCGGCGTGAATCTCAAGGGGCCGTTCCGCCTGTCCACCTTGATCGGCACGCGCATGGCGGCCGCGGGCGGCGGTGCCATCATCAACATCTCCTCGATCGAGGCGGCACGGCCGGAGCCGCTCGCGGTTCCCTACGCGGCGGCGAAGGCCGGGTTGTCCAATCTGACCGGCGGTCTTGCCCAGACATTCGGACCGGCTGTGCGCGTCAACACCATCCAGTGCGGAGCCTTCGCCACCGATATCGCCAAGTCGTGGCCCGACGAGCTACGGGCCGAGATGACCAGGCACAACGCACTGGCCCGGGTGGGCGAGCCGAACGAGATCGTCGGCGCCGCACTCTTCTTCGCTACCGACGCGTCGGCATTCTGCACCGGAGCCACCTTGGCTCTGGATGGTGGATGGCGATGAAAGCACCTGAATACGAAGACACCCCACCGATTTCGCGCTAGACAGCGCTCGACCACGCGGAGGGCAACATCCGATGAAGGCATTGACCTATACAGGCCCGCAACAGATTTCGTTCACCGAGGTGCCCGATCCAACATTGCCGGGACGCGACGGGGCGATCATTCGCGTCACCGCGGCCGGCATCTGCGGTAGCGATCTGCACATCTATGCCGGACACGGCTTCACCGACGGCATCGGGTACACCGTCGGCCATGAAGCGGTCGGCGAGATCATCGAACTCGGTCCCGATGTCGAAGGTTTCGCGATCGGCGACCGGGTCCTCGCTTCCGCCTCCGTCGGCTGCGATCGGTGCCCGCAGTGCAAGCGGGGCACCGTCGCTGCCTGCGAACGCCATCCGCTACCGATCGATGCCTGCTACGGGCTGGGCGGGTCGCTGGCAGGCACGCAAGCCGAACTACTCGCGGTCCCCCATGCCGAAGGGAACTTGGTGCGCCTACCCGACGCGGTCGGCGACGAGGCCGCGGTCGTGCTGACCGACAACGCCCCCACCGCCTGGTACGGAGCGCGCCGGGCCCGCATCGTGCCCGGTGACACCGTGGTGGTTATCGGGCTCGGGCCGGTGGGGCTGATGGCGGTCCAGTCGGCATTCGCGATGGGCGCCGCACGGGTGCTCGGCGTCGATCTGATCGGCGAGCGCCGTAAGCGCGCAGCCGAATTGGGTGCAGAGCCCATCGAGTCCGACGACCCCAAGACGGCCATCCGCGACCTGCTCGGCGGCGGTGCGGACGTTGCGCTGGAGGCGGTCGGCGCCGATGCGACGATCAAGCTCGCCATCAGCGCGGTCGGCCATCGGGGCCGAGTCAGCGTGGTCGGCGTAAGCCAAAATCGAGCGTTCCCTTTCCATATGCAGCTCGCACAGGTCAAAGAGCTCGAGTTCCACATCGGGCTGTGTTCGATCCAATACGAACTGCCCGCACTGCTGCGCCTCACCGCGGCCGGGCGGCTGACTCCCGAAGTGGTTGTCTCGCACCGACTCCCGATGTCCGAGGGACCGAGTGCCTATCGGATGTTCGCCGAACGGGCCGACGGGGTCTGCAAAGTCGTGCTGGATCCACGTCGATGACCGATATCGCCGTGCCACGCCGTCGCGGTCGGCCGCCCGCTACCGAAACAACCGCCGAGGCCACTCGCGAGCGCATCGTTAATGCGGCCGTGGAACTGTTCTCGGAGAAGGGTTTCCACGGCACCGGCGTGGCCGAAATCGGCGACCGGGCCGGGGTACAGCGCGGCGCGCTCTACTACCACATCGGCTCCAAAGAAGAACTGCTGTGGCAGATCCTGCGGGACTACATCCAAGTGATGCTCATCGATGCCCAACAGATCGCCGACAATGACGACGACCCGATCACCAAGCTGCGCAAACTGATCCACAGTCATGTCGACCTGATCGTCCGGCACCGTCGCGAGGTCGCCATCCAACTGCGCGACGTGACAGCATTGACCGGCAAGCGAGGCACCCAACTGCAAGACCTGCGCGATCAGGTGCAGCAGTGCTGGCAGCGCGTCATCGACGCGGGCTGCGCGGCCGGACTGTTGCGCACCGACGACCATGTCGTCACCAACAGCGTGCTCGGCATGTTGAACATGGTGACCTTCTGGTACCGCCCGCACGGGGGTCACACACCAGAAGAGATCGCCGACATCCTCGCGACCACCTTCCTCGACGGCATTGTGCACCCGACCGAATAGACGAAAGGCTCACCATGGCTTGGGATTTCGAAACAGACCCCGAATATCAGAAGAAACTGGATTGGGCAGCGGAATTCGTCCGCACCGAGGTGGAACCGCTGGATCTGCTCTACCCGAATCCCTACGACCGCACCAACACCGAAGCCATGGCGCTGATGCGGCCGCTCAAGGAACAGGTGAAGGCGAAGGGCCTGTGGGCCTGCCACCTCGGTCCCGAACTCGGCGGCCCCGGCTACGGACAGATGAAGCTCGCGCTGCTCAACGAGGTACTCGGTACCTCGATGTGGGCGCCCTCGGTATTCGGTTGTCAGGCACCAGATTCCGGGAACGCGGAAATTCTCGCGCACTACGGCACACCGGAGCAGAAAGCAAAGTACCTCGAGCCGCTGCTGTCGGGTGAGATCGGCTCCTGCTATGTGATGACCGAGCCGACCGGCGGCTCCGATCCGACGACATTCACAACGACGGCCGTACGCGACGGCGACTCCTGGGTGATCAACGGCGAGAAGTGGTTCAACTCGAACGCACAGTTCGCGAGCTTCCACATCGTCATGGTCGTCACTGACACCGAAGTCAGTGCATACCAGGGCATGTCGATGTTCATCGTGCCCGCCGACACGCCCGGCCTCGAGATCGTCAAGAACTTCCACGTCCACGGCTTCAGCGAGCACGAGGGCCACCTGCGCTTTACCGACGTCCGGGTCCCCGCCGACCATCTGCTCGGTGCCGAAGGTCAGGGTTTCATCGTGGCACAGACCCGCCTCGGTGGCGGCCGCGTGCATCACGCCATGCGCACGGTCGCGTTGGTGCGCAAGGCCTTCGACATGATGGCCGAGCGCGCCGTCTCCCGGCCGATGCGCAAAGGACCGCTGGCCGGACTGCAGATGACGCAGGAACGGATCGCCGACAGTTGGATCGAGATGGAGCAGTTCCGGCTGCTCGTGCTACGCACCGCGTGGCGCATCGATAAAGAACAGGACTACTTGAAGGTGCGCAAGGACATCGCCGCCATCAAGGTCGCGATGCCCAGGGTGATGCACGACATCGCACAGCGCGCACTGCATCTGCACGGCGCCATCGGCGTCAGCACCGATCTCCCATTCGTCGACATGATGAACTATGCCGAGGTCATGGCCATTGCCGACGGACCGACCGAGGTCCACAAGATCACGCTGGCCAAGGAGGTCCTGAAGGACTACGCCCCCGGCGATCCGGTCTATCCGAGCGGCTACCGCCCGGCGCTGCGCGAACAGGCACGCGAACTGGTGGCGCGCCGTCTGGAGCACCTCGTCGGGAACCTCTGATGTCACCACCCCCGTCCCGACGATTCGTGGCGCCGCTACGAGGCGCGGGTGGCGGGGTCGAGGGTCGGTAGCGAATCCGAGTACGGCGCAACGGGGCTCAGTTTCAGCACCGAGGGCATGCGGCGGGTCAGTGCGGACGGGCCGACGAATTCGACACGGCCCGTTCGCACAGCGTGCGGCAGGGACATGCGGCCGAGCCAGACCTGATAGAGCGAGGCCAGGTCTGCGCGGATAGTGACGTCGACCGGGTAGCCGGGGTCACCGTCGCAGACCGAGGCGATGCCGGATTCGACGACGATCCAGTAGCGGCGGACCTCGTCGCGGAAGCAGACCGCGAACACGTGCCGTTTGCCGGGGAAGGACGAGGTATCCAACCGGGAGTGAATCCACCAGACCAGCAGACCCGGGTCGAGCTCCTCCTGCCGCGGTTCGCCGAAAGTCCAACGGGCGCCCCATTCGCCGAGGCCGAAGAGGATCGGTTCCAGCTCCTGCCCTGCCGTGGTGAGCAGGTAGTTGCCGCCGGCCTTCTCCACGAGACCGGCGCGCTCGAATTGGCGCAGCCGTTTGGTGAGCAGGCTGCGCGACAGGCCGGGCAGCCCGCGGGCGAGGTCGTTGAATCGGGACGTGCCCAGGAACAGATCGCGCAGGATGAGCAACGACCAGCGCTCACCGAGCACGTCGAGGGCCCGCGATATCGGGCAGTACTGGCCGTACCCCGCAGTCGGTGGGGGGTGGATCATGGTCACCTCGCGATGGGTTCTACTTCTGAACCGGGAGAGTCCACTTTTTGGACTATCCGTTTATCGCGGCCGTTCCTAACTTCGAAACATGATAACTACCGCTGTAGACACCACCCGGACCGTCACCGACTGGATCGCCCTCGCGCGGCAGGTCGGCCAAGACCTGAGCCCAGGCATCGCCGAACGTGAACGGAGCGGCGACCTCGCCGAGGACGCCTACGACCTCCTGCGCACCACCGGACTGACGGCCGCGCTCGTGCCCACCGAATTCGGCGGTGGCGGTGCCACCCACCAGGAGATGGGTGCGATCCTGCGCGAACTCGGCCGCCACGATCCTTCCACGGCGGTCGCCTTCGCCATGCATTCACATCTGGTGGCCGCGCAGGTGTGGCGGCATCACCACGGCATCGACGCCACACCGGTCTTCACCAAGGTCGCTGCGGGCGCCATCCTGGTCAGCACCGGCGCCTCGGACTGGGTGGACTCCAATGGCCGGGCCTCGCGCGTCGACGGCGGCTACCGCGTCAGCGCGCGCAAGGCTCCCGCCAGCGGTTGCGAGATCGGCACGGTGCTCGTCACCAGCATCCGATGGGACGACGCGCCGGAAGGGCCGCAGGTGCTGCATTGCGCGATTCCGCGCTCCGCCGACGGTGTGCGGATCGAAAAAACCTGGGACACACTCGGTTTGCGAGCCAGCGGATCACACACCGTGGTCTTCGACGAGGTCTTCGTGCCCGATGCCGCGGTCTCGCTGGTCCGCCCGGTCGGCGTCTGGCCACCGGTGCTGAACGTGGTGATCGGCGCGGCCATGCCGCTGGTGATGGCCGCCTATCTCGGCATCGTCGACGGCGCCGTCGAATCGACCGCTCTGCTGGTGGCCGACCGCACCGATTCACACTCCTTCCAGCTGGTGGGCGAAATGACCAACGCCCACACCACCGCCGCCGACCTCATCGCTGCCATGTTCACCGACTCCGACAATCTGCGCTTCGACAACACCGACGCCTACGCCGCCCGCACCCTCAGTCGCAAGACGGTGGCCGCCGAGGCTCTCATCTCCGCGGTCCGCCTTGCCATCGAAACCGTCGGTGGCCTGGGATATTCCCGCACCTGCGATATCGAAATGCGCTACCGCGACGTGCACGGGTGTCTGTTCCACCCGCTCCCGCGGGCCAAACAGACCCGGTTCAGCGGACGCGTGCTGCTGGGGCACTCCCCGATCGGCTGAACATCACTTGCGGGTCGCTCGAACAGACAACACGCGTCTGCTCGCAGGTCGCTGGAAACAACACCCCGCATTAACGCCACGCCGAGCGCTCTGGATGACAAAGTGGGGGACGGAATCCGCCACAACGAGGTTGACTAGGTCGTGACCGCGGCCACGACATCCGGAGGAGAACGATGGTGTCCATCCGCACGATAGCCCGTTCTCCGATCACCTGGGTGCTGACCGGGCTGTTGGTGATCGGTGTCGGCGTCGGGCTCGCACTGTTCGAGCCGTGGCGATTGTTCACCGACACGACAGTGAACGAGGCGGCGCCGTCGGTCGCTGCCCCTGCCTCCCCGGGCGCGGTGCAGCAGCCACGCACGCTCGCCTCGGGCACCCTGATCTCCCACGAACACTCGACGTCCGGGACAGTCCGGATCCTGCGGCTGCCCGACGGGAGTCGGGTGCTACGACTGGCGGACCTCGACACCTCCGATGGTCCGGACCTGCACGTGTGGCTCGCCGATGCGCCCGTGCTCGAGGGGCGCGACGGCTGGGGTGTTTTCGACGACGGCGAGCACATCGACCTCGGCAGTCTGAAGGGGAACAAAGGCAGCCAGAACTACCCCATCCCCGCCGACGCCGATCTGACGACATTGACCAGCGTCAGCATCTGGTGTGATCGTTTCAACGTGTCTTTCGGCGCAGCGCGACTCCAGCAGGGTTGACACGCCGGCAAACCTCTTGTCGCACAGGGCGGCCCGCACATGAAGCTGGTCGTCCGCCCAATTCGAATGCCACAGACCCGGAATCGAATTATTCCCACTGACGAGAAGCCCGCACGGAGCGGTCGGCGGAAAATGTCTACTCTGTGTCGGCCGCGATTCCCGTCGAACCGCGCGGACAGACCGTACGGTTGTCAGCGTGGGGACCAAAGGAGTCGCCAGCGGCAACCAGCCGGCTTCGGAACCAGCACCCGGGGTATGAACATGATGATTCGCAGAATGATCGGCGCCATGGTCGGAACCGTCACGATCGGCGCGGCAGGCGCCGTCAGCGGCGCAGGCACAGCGCCAGCCGCACCCCAGTGCCCCGACCTCTACGTTGTCGCGATACCCGGTACCTGGGAGACCTCCGACAGCAAGCCCGGCGAGGGCATGCTCGCGACTGTCACCGACAATCTGCCCTCCGATGTGCAAACCGACTACGTGAGCTATGCCGCCACCGCATTCCCCTGGGAGGCCGACGTCTACGGCCGCTCCAAGAAGCAGGCCACCGACAACGCCCGCGGCCTGGTCACCGCCATGGCTCAGCGGTGCGACGCGACGAAGATCGCGCTCATCGGCTACAGCCAGGGCGCCGACGCCGCCGGCGACCTGGCCGCGGAAATCGGCACCGGCCTCGGCCCGGTCGAACCGGAACGGATCGTCGCGGTCGGCCTCGTCTCGGATCCGCGCCGCTCCCCCAATGACGCGCTCATCGGTCCGCCGGTGCAGGGCGCGGGAGCGGGTGGCCCGCGAATCGGCGGCTTCGGCCTCCTCAGCCATAAGACTCGAACCTTCTGCGCGGATGGCGACCTGTACTGCTCGACCCCGCCCACCGATTTCGCGGCCCGTTTCGCGGGCTTCCTTGCCCAGGTTTCCGATCCGAATCCGGCGCAGCTGTGGCGATACCAGGCCGAAGCCGTCGCGATCTTCAACGATCTGATGAGCGTCGGCATCGTCCCGATGGTGCAGAACCAACTCGCCGATCCAGGCCTGGACGAGCGCAAGCAGAAACTCGAGGAGTTCTACAACTCCTTCGTCCACCAGAACTATCCCGCTTACGTCGTGGACCCGTCGGGCACCACCGCCACCTCGTGGCTGCGCCAGTGGTTGGTCGAGCAGGCATGAGCCGCTGGACACAGCTCGAAACAGGTTAGGCCCACTCTGGGGCTGACCCTCACATCAGAAGATTCAGCGTGAGCATCACGACAACGGTACCGGCGACACCGCTCACGACTTCGACGCAGAGGTACCCGTTGGAGTAGGCGCCTTGCATCCACAAGGCCAAGACCGGCGGATAAACCCGCAGCGCGGCGAACAACCCGGCCAGCAACATCGCCCCGGCCAGACCGTGCACAGGGAGCAATGGATGCAGCCAGGCAAACCCGATCGTCATGATGTACACCTCGATCTGAGTACCCAGCAAACGAGTGGACATCGCGCGAGGCCGCGCCGATCCGATCCGCGCGGGTGTGCTCTCCGCACCGCCGGCGGCATAAATCCGTTTCACCAAGGGACTTCCGTACACGACCACTATCGCAACAAAATGGACAAGCCCCGCGACAAGTCCCCACAGCAGAACTTCGACCGCAATCATTTCCCTCGTTCCCACGACTCGATCGGTGGGCAGTCCACCTCGAGAACGATGCGCGCCTCGCCATCCCATGGCAGACCCCGACAGCGGACGGCCGAAACTCGACGCGGCTCAGTATGTCAATACCTTTGCGCAGAAACGCCTTTGTGTATTCCCGGTGGCTGGAAACGCCGCCACCGCTGATCGCCAGAAGCGCACGATGCCCCGAAAATGACCCGACAACGGCGGGTGTGGTGTGCCACCATGTGATTCGACGACGATCACCCGATTCCGAGGTGATCAAGAGCACCACGAAAGGAGGAGGTGGCTTTGATCGAAATGCGCCGGTGCGCGACCAACAGTGGATCGGATCTCGGCCGCCTCCCGGCCGACGCCTGACCCCCGCCGCCCCGCCCTCCTTCGAATTCGCTCGCTCTCACTCGAAACATGGTGATTCCCATGACGTTCCACCGTGCCACCGACCCGGTGGTGTTGACTGTCGACAACTGGATACACACCCGCGTGCTGGTGCTGAACGCCAGCTACGAGGCGCTCGACGAGATCACCGCCGAGCGGGCGGTCGTGCTGCTCATGGGCGGGGTTGCCGAGCCCGTCGCCGACCGGGAGCCACACTTCCCGATCCGGTCCAAAAACCTCGAGATCGCACTGCCGGAGACTATCCGGTTGCTGCGCTATGTCTACCTCGAGCACAGAGTCCGCGTGCACGACGAGAGCCGCGCGACGCTGGCCGGTGTGCTGCGGCGCGACAGCCACCGGTGCGGCTACTGCGCCGCGTGGGCCCGCACCGTCGACCACATCCGCCCGCGCAGCCGCGGCGGACCCAATACCTGGAGCAACCTGATCGCCTGCTGCGCGCCGTGCAACACGATCAAGGCCGACCGCACCCCCGAGGAGGCGGGCATGCGGCTGCTGTGGGAACCGAAGGCGCCACATCATCTGGAAAAGCGACAGCGGCAGATCTGGAAGCAACTGGCAGGCACTCGAGCCGCGTGAGAAAGGAGAAGGATCGTCATGAACGTCCGACTGGAGACAACTGCACCCGCCGAATCGACACTGACCGACCTGCTCCCGCTCTCCGACAGCCAGGGTTGGCACCGGGCCGCCTGCCGCGGTGACCCGAATCACGAAGCGTGGTTCCCGTATCCGTCGCAGGATTTCGACTATGCCCGCGAGGTCTGCGCGCACTGCCCGATCCGGGCAGCTTGCGGTGAATTCGCCTCTCGCACCAATCAATCCGGTGTCTGGGGCGGTCATGAATTCGACCGTGGGCGGATGATCCGCGAGTAGCCGAATGTCGGTGCCGTAACCAGCCGGTGTAAGCCGGGACCCGCAGTCCCGGCCTACACCGGTATGACGGGCGGTTTGGTGTCGGACGTCTCTATCGATGCCACACCCGCCTCCGCAAATCTCACGTGAACATACACTTGTCTCTCGTGGGCACTCATCGCAGCGGAACCCGATCACGAGGGGTCAGCAAAGGTCCGGTTATCGCAGTGGCGGCCGTCGTGCTGCTAGTCGCGGGCGTGTTCGCCTGGAACAAGCTGAGCAACCGAGCCGCCGATCGGGACAGCGCCGCCGCAGCGGAGTGCGTGGAAGGGCCCGCGACGCTGTACGTCACAGCCGACCCGGACATCGCGCCCTCGGTGCGCACCATCGCCGACGGCTATAACGCGACCAATCCGCGCATCCGTGATCACTGCGCAAAGGTCGAGGTGACCGCCCAGCCGTCTGGGGCGATGGTGGCGGCCTTCACCGCGAACGCGCCGTGGAACAAACAGCTCGGACCCCAGCCCGCGCTGTGGATCGCCGATTCGCTGCGCTCCATCGAATCCATGCGGACACCAGGCCTGATCGAGGGCAATCCGGCGCCGGTCGCGGTCAGCCCGATCGTGCTCGCCGTCCCGGAAGAACTGGGCCTGGCGCTCGACGAAGCCAAGGTCACCTGGTCAGATCTGCCACGCCTGCAACAGGGTTCGCTTGCCGAGATCGGCCTGTCCGACTGGGCCGGACTACGCATGGCACTGCCGCCGGGCGACGCGACGCTGGCCGCCGCCGCCGCGGTCGGCTCGACCGTGTCCGGCACCGATCCACTCTCCGATCAGGCAGCGCAGTCCGGCCAGGTGGTGTCCGCAATCTCCTTGCTCGCCGCCAAAGCACCTGAGGCCCAGGACACTACGATGGCACTCGCCGCGATCGCGGGCGCGCCCCAACCGGCAGGCGGGCCCGTTCATGCGGTGGCCACCACCGCGCAGCAGGCCAAGGCGCAGGACGGACTCACAACGTTCAGCCCCGCCGGTGCGGCGCCGGTGGCCGACCACCCGGCCGCATTGATGTCGGGACCCTGGGTCGACAAGACCCAGAACCTGATCGCAGGCATATTCGCCGACTACCTGCGCACTCCGCAGCAGGCACAGACCTTCGCCGCCGCGGGCTTCGCCGCCGCACCGTCCACCGCGACCGCCGTGCCATCGCGCGCCGCGCTGGACAAGGTGCGCGCCACCCTCGCCAATCCGGTTCTGGGCGTGCAGTCGACGGTGCTGCTCGATGTCTCCGCCTCCATGGGCAACACCGACGGGTCCACCACCCGGCTCACGAATGTCCTCGGCGCACTCACCTCGACGATGAATGTCATGCCGCCGAACTTCGGCCTCGGCGTCTGGACCTTCGGCAAGAATCTCGACGGTGCCGCTCCGTACCAGGTCGAGGCGGTCACCGCACCGCTCACCGCCGACCATCGAACCGCACTGTCCACAACGCTGAGTGCCCTGCGCCCTACCGAATCCCGCACCGACCAGGCGTACCCGTCGCTACTGGCCGCCTATCGCGCCGCGGTCCAGGGATACACCGCCGGCCGCACCAATTCGGTCCTCCTGATCACCGACGGCCCCGACGACGACTCGACGGTCACCGGCGCCAAACTGCTCACCGACATCGGCAATGCCGCGGACAAAACCCGCCCGGTCCGCATCGACGTCATCGTCATCGGCGGCAGCGGCACCGAAACCCTGCAGGCCGCGACCCAGCGCACCGGTGGTACCTACACCCGCCTGACCAGCTCCGACGACATCAGCTTCGGCACCGCCATGGTGCACGCACTGACCACCCCCTGAGTCCGGCTCGACCGTTCCCTCATCGCCGAGCGCACGGACCCCTGATAATCAATCCGGCCCCCGTGCGGCGCGAGCCGCGCCCGCGCGCTCTGCCTCCACCAGCAACCGCTGTCGAGGATCGATCACCGTGGCTTCGTTGGGACTGATCCCGAAGAGGTCCGCGCCGAATTCGACTGCGGAGTAAAGGAATCCACCGCGACGGGCATTGAGCTTGCCCCTTTGCCGGATTCGGGATCGGCCGCAGATGTCATCGGTCCGCAACGCGCAGCCGGTGCCGGACAGCAGCCGAACCCGTTGCGGCACAACAACGAACAGATGCTCACGCAACACCGGCCCGCCCAACCTCCGGAGCGAGAAGGCGGGCCGATGCCGCGGTGGTCAGTCGGCGTACGCCTCCAGTGGCGGGCAGGAGCAGACCAGGTTGCGGTCGCCGTAAGCACCGTCGATCCGGCGAACCGACGGCCAGACCTTGCCACGGTCGGGGGTCAGACCGTGCGGGAACACCGCGACCTCCCGACTGTAGGGGTGATCCCATTCGCCGACGAGGCATGCCGCGCTGTGCGGTGCGCCGCGCAAGGGGTTGTCCTCCACCGGCCACACGCCGGCGGCCACTTTGTCGATCTCATCGCGGATCGAGGTCATCGCGAGGATGAACTCGTCGAGTTCGGCCAGGTTCTCACTTTCAGTCGGTTCCACCATCAGGGTGCCCGCGACCGGAAAGCTCATGGTCGGGGCGTGGAAACCGTAGTCCGCCAGACGCTTTGCCACATCATCGACGGTGACGCCGGTCTGCTTGGTGATCTCGCGCAGATCCAGAATGCACTCGTGGGCGACCATGCCGTGCTCGCCGGTGTAGAGCACCGGGAAATGCTCGTCGAGGCGGCGGGCAATGTAGTTGGCCGAGGCGATCGCGGTCAGCGTGGCCTTGCGCAGACCGTCGGCGCCCATCATCCGGATGTAGGCCCAGGTAATCGGCAGGATCGAGGCCGAGCCGTACTTGGCGGCCGACACCGCATGCGAACCGGTTTCCAGCGGATCGCCGGGCAAGTACGGCGCCAGATGCGAGCGCACCGCCACCGGGCCGACGCCTGGACCGCCCCCGCCGTGCGGGATGCAGAAGGTCTTGTGCAGGTTCAGGTGGCTCACATCGCCGCCGAAGCGACCCGGACGGGCAAGTCCGACAAGCGCATTCAGGTTCGCGCCGTCGACGTACACCTGACCGCCCGCGTCGTGCACCAGTGCGCACAGCTCCGCGACCTCGTGCTCGTACACGCCGTGCGTGGACGGGTAGGTGATCATGATGCAGGCGAGCCGGTCGGCGTGGTCGGCGATCTTGGCACGCAGGTCGTCCAGGTCGACGTCACCATTGTTACGACACTTCACCATCTCGACGCGCAGCCCGGCCATCGCCGCGGACGCCGCGTTGGTACCGTGCGCGCTGGACGGGATCAGGCAGGTATCCCGGTGCGTGTCACCACGATCCAGGTGGTACCGCCGGATGGCGAGCAGCCCCGCGTATTCACCCTGACTGCCCGCGTTCGGCTGCAGGCTCACCGAGTCGTACCCGGTGATCGCCGAGAGCCAGCTCTCCAGATCGTGGATCACCCGCAACAGCCCCGATGCATCCTCCACCGGCGCGTACGGATGCACCCGCGCGAAGCCGGGCCAGGTGATGGCCTCCATCTCGGCGGTCGCGTTCAGCTTCATGGTGCAGGAACCGAGCGGAATCATGCTGCGGTCCAGGGCAATATCCTTATCCGACAGCCGCCGCAGGTAACGCAACATCGCGGTCTCGGTGTGATAGCTGGTGAAGGCCTGGTGCGTGAGGTATTCGGAGGCACGGGTCTCGATCGATCCGCCCGCGAGCGCCGGGGCCGCAGCCTCGGAAGACAATGCAGTACCGAAGGATTCGAGCACGGCGGCGACGTGCCCCGTGGTGGTGGCCTCATCACAGGCGATGCCGACGTGATCGGCGTCCACCAGTCGCAGGTTGATACCACGCGACTTCGCCTTCGCCACAACGGCTTCCGCGCCGCCGGGCACGTGCACCAGCACTGTGTCGAAAAAGCTGTCGTGCACGACGGCGCCGTCGAGGCCGGCGGCGATGGCCCGCGCATGGCCGTGCACCCGCCGTGCGATCTCCCGCAACCCGTCGGGACCGTGATAGCTGGCGTACATCGCGGCCAGGATGGCGAGCAGCACCTGGGCGGTACAGATATTCGAGGTCGCCTTCTCACGGCGAATGTGCTGTTCACGGGTCTGCAGTGCCAGCCGGTAGGCGACCGAACCGTCCGCATCGACGGAGACGCCGACCAGCCGGCCCGGCAACTGCCGCGCATGCTTGGAGTGCACCGACAGATATCCGGCGTGCGGTCCGCCGAAGCCCATCGGCACGCCGAACCGCTGGGTGGTGCCGAAGCAGGCGTCCGCGCCCTGCTCCCCCGGCGGCGTGATCAGCGTCAGCGCAAGCAGATCGGCACCGACGGCGACCAGCGCACCGCGCTCGTGCGCCGCCTCGGTGAGCGGCGCCCAGTCCACGACCCGGCCCGACGCACCGGGAATCTGCACCAGCACACCGAAGAACTCGCCGTCGGGCAGGCCGGAGGAGAGGTCGGCCTCGACGATCTCGATGCCGAGCGGCTCGGCCCTGGTGTGCAGCACGGTCTTGGTCTGCGGGAAAAGGTCGGTGTCGATCAGCAGCCGCTCAGACTTCGACCGGCCCGCCCTGCGCAGCAGCGTCATCGCCTCAGCAGCCGCGGTGGCCTCGTCGAGCATGGAGGAGTTGGCGACCTCCATGCCGGTCAAATCCGACACCATGGTCTGGAAGTTGAGCAGCGCTTCGAGGCGGCCCTGGCTGATCTCGGGCTGGTAGGGCGTGTAGGCGGTATACCAGGCCGGATTCTCCAGCAAACTGCGCACCAGCACCGGTGGAGTCAACGTGTCGTAGTAGCCGAGACCGATCATCGAAGTGGCGACGACGTTCGAGTGGGCGAGCTCGGCCAGCTCCGTCAGCACCTCGTGCTCGGTGGCCGCGGGCGGGAGCACGTCGAGGCCGGAGCCGTCGAGGATGCTCGCGGGCAAGGCGGTGGTGGCGAGCTCCTCCAACGAACCGACGCCGACGACGTCCAGGATCCGGGCGAGTTCGTCCCGGTCGGGTCCGATATGGCGGTCGGCGAATGATCGAGTCACGGCAGCAGCTCCCAAGGTCGGGCGGGTCGACCGTTACGGTCGACGGATACCAGCCCTCCCCCTCTGTCGTGGAGCCTGAGAGATTCGGGGTGCGCCCCCTTTCCCCATGGGCGGGTGACCGTGCGCTGTCTGCAGCGGTCACCACTTTCCAGAGGCGTCGAAGCCCGTACGGTCCCTGTTGCCTGAGAGATTGACGGGGAGGTGCTGCTCCTTCGGCGCCCGGACTCTTCTGAAGGCCGGGACTCTCCCGCACGGCGGCGACGCACCGCTAGTTTATGCCGCGCGCGCAACGAACCGCGCCACCGGACCCCTGATGTGTCGCCCTCGTCACGTTCCACACAAAGCAAAGTGCCCGCCGCATGCGACGGGCACTCCCAGGAATCTCCAGCCGGCCTGCTGAATCTCTAGCCGGTCTTCTGGTTCATCCGCGCCTTGCGCCGGAACGACAGTTCGTCCTCGGGGCGCTCACTCGCGCTGCCGCTGACCGCCCGCTCGGCTGGGAAGTTGGCGATTGCGCCGGTCAACTCGCGCATTGCACCGCTCACCGCGATGCCGAAAACGCCCTGCCCACCCTGCAGTAAATCAACTACCTCCTCGGCCGAGGTGCACTCGTACACCGAGGTACCGTCGGAGAACAGCGTGATGCCCGCCAAGTCCTGCACGCCGCGACTGCGTAAGTGGTCGACGGCGATACGGATGTTCTGCAGCGAGATACCCGCGTCCAACAGTCGCTTCACGATCTTAAGGACCAGAATGTCCTTGAACGAGTACAGCCGCTGACTGCCCGATCCCGCGGCGCTCCGGATGGACGGCACAACCAGACCGGTGCGCGCCCAGTAGTCGAGCTGCCGATAGGTGATCCCGGCTACCTGGCATGCGCTGGGAACGCGGTAACCGACCAGATCGTCAGGTACCGAATCGTCCGGGAACAGGCCTGGCTGTACCACTCCCTGCGATTGCTCTGCCACTGACCACTCCCTTACTTCGCCGACGCCTTGGCCTCATCAATGTCCCGGCTCCGTTGACCACATACACCCAGTCATAACGGACGTGGCCCAACTATCGAGGTTACTCCCTCTGATTGTCCCGGGAGCGGCATCGTCCGACCAAACGCGACGCGCGGTAAGAGTCTCGACCTGTAGTTGAGGTCTAAAAGAAAGTTCGAAATCCCTCAGCTGTCCGTGGCTTTGAAGTCATCGGGTGACACCGATTCGAGGAACTCCTTGAACTTCTCGACCTCGTCCTCGCGCTCATCCGGCATGACCAATCCGGCTTCCTCGAGCACCGGTTCCTCGGCATAGATCGGACAACCCACCCGCAACGCGATCGCTACCGAATCCGACGGCCGCGCCGAAACCCGGAGATCGTTCTCGAAGACCAGATCCGCGTAGAAGGTGCCCTCTTGCAGATCCACGATCCGCACTTCCTTCAGGGTGTGCCCGAGGTCGGTGATCAGGATCTTGATCAGATCGTGGGTCAACGGACGAATCGGGGTCACCCCCTCCTGCTCGAGCACGATCGCAGTCGCCTCGGCCTGTCCGATCCAGATCGGTAGATACCGATCGCCGGACGCCTCACGGAGCAACAGCACGGGCTGGTTCTGTGGCTGCTCGACACGAATGCCGATCACGCGCATTTCACTCATGCCTGTGCCTCGCTAACGCTCAGCTCCGGCATGCGCGAAGCGCCCTGTGACATGATTCGCTCGCTGCGCTCACTCATCGCACTGCCTCCCAATACCTCCGCCGGCCACCCGGCATGACTACCGCAGAGCTCGCCGTACCACCGAGTCTAAGCGAACGCGAAGGGGTCGAGCGATCCGTGTGCACAGCCGAAATCTCGGTGTTGTCGGAGTGGAACCCGCTGCGGCCGTGACGAGCGGCGATGCACCGAAGGCTCAGCCGCCGAGCGAGTTCCGCACCGACGCTTTCACCAGGCAGGTATGCAGGGTCAGCGACAGCGCGGCAAGCTCACGTACGGTCTCCTCTGCGCGGGCACGGGCGCCGGCATCGCGACTCTTGGCGATCGGGGCGGCGATCTGGGCAACCAGTGCCGCTTCCCGGTCCGCGGCGAGCTTGAAGGCGCGCAGGTGCCGCGCCTCCAGACCGAATTCCGCCATCGCCTTGGCGGTCCGTGCGAGCGTCACCGCCTCGGCATCGAAGAAGCCCGCGGTGCCGGGGGTGATCAGATTCGCCCGGATCAAGTCGTTCAAGAACTTCTCGTCGATATCCGCCTGGGTCAGCAGATCGGCACGAGTGAGCCGGATTTCGTGATCGAATCGCAGCTCGTCCGGCGAGACCTCACCGGGCACGACACCCAGCCTGCGTGGCGCGCTGACACTCGCGCCGCGCGCGGCACGACCATTCTCGGAGGGTGTGGCGACCTCGTTGTCACGGACGGCGTGCGCCCGGGCGCGGGCTTCCCGCACACCGAGCGTCGCCGCACCGCTGTCGATCGCTTCGAGTTGCTCCTTGATCACCTTCAACGGCAGGTACTGGTCGCGTTGCGCGGTCAATACGAACCTGAGCCGTTCACAGTCGGCAATCGAGAATCTGCGGTATCCGGACGGAGTGCGCTCCGGCCGGATCAGACCCTCGGCCTCGAGGAAACGAATCTTCGAGATGGTGATGTCCGGGAAGTCCGGCCGCAGCAGGTCCAGCACGGAGCCGATCGACATGCCTCCGCGCGCCCACTGCGCCGCGCCCGTCATAGCATCGAGTCTTTCATGAAGCCGCGTTCTTCTCTGCCAACACGGCCGTCACGAGGACCCGTGCCGTGTGCGTCATAGACTGCCAGCACCCGCAGACGACTCGTTCACCTGGGCGCGCGGGCCGGTGAGGAAGACGAGACGGAACTTTCCGATCTGCACCTCGTCACCGTTCTGCAGCTCCGAGGAGTCCACCGGCTCCCTATTGACATAGGTGCCATTGAGGCTGCCCACGTCGACCACCTGGAAGGAATCGTCGTCCTGCCGGAACTCGGCGTGCCGACGGCTGACAGTGACGTCGTCGAGAAAGATGTCGCTGTCGGGATGGCGACCTGCCGATGTCGTCGGCTGATCCAGCAGGAACCGCGAGCCGGCATTCGGTCCGCGCTTGACGACCAGGAGAGCCGCTCCAACCGGCAGACCCTCGACCCCTTGGACCGGCTGTTCGCCGGTCGGCTCCCCGGAGCGCGACGCGTCGACCTCGTTCAGGAAATCCGCGCGGAAGACCGACGTCGTCTCGGCCGCGGTCTCCCCGTAACCCGGGTCTTTGTTCTCGCTCACCGTTTCTCTCCTCCTCGAACCTGATTATCCGTGCAAGCAGGTGCTGCCTTCACCGCCACGACCTGGGGTCGTTGACGCTAGAACACCGGATCAGCTCACCGGCACATCTGTTGGCATTGACCGTACCCTGCCAGGGCGTACCCGTGCAGGTAGAACCGGGAAGGCTGATTCAGCCCCCGATAACTCCTTGATAACCCGCGGCATCCAGCAGCTCACCAAGTGCAGCATCCAGGGTTGCCGGGTCGGCCAGTTCGAGCTCGAACAGCCACCCTTCGCCGAACGGATCGGTATTCAGCGTCTCCGGTTGCTGCACCAGATCCTCGTTCACCGCAACAACTTTCGCGGCCAACGGAGCGTAGATATCGGACACGCTCTTGGTCGACTCGACCTCGGCGATGCTCTCGCCCGCCGCCGCATCCCGATCCGCCTCCGGCAGCTGCACGAACACGACGTCACCGAGTTGAGACTGGGCGTAATCGGTGATGCCTACCCGAACCCGCGTCGGGCTGATCCGTTGCACCCACTCGTGCTCTTCGGTGTAGCGCAGATCCTCGGGGGTCTGGGTCACAGGCCGTCCTTTCCGTCGGGAACCTTCACGCAAACTCTAATCGCTATGTGGACCGGTGCGGCACAGACGGTATCGCTCGCGCGACGGCGACGGCCTTCCCGGTGTAGAGGACACCGGTCCACACATACACCGCCGTACCCCAGACCAGGAATGCCCCGCCGAAGGCTCGGCCGAAACCTGCCAGCGCCCAATCCATCTGACCCGCCAGCAACCAGGGCAATGCGGACATCAGCGCGAAGGTAGCCGCTTTGCCCAGGTAGATCACCTCCGGCGGGTCGAGTGCGCGGCGTTTGTACACCGAAAGCGTCACCGTGAGCAGCAGATCACGACCGACCAAGATCACAGCGACCCACCAGGGGATGAGACCGCGGATCACGAAAGCGGCCAGTGTCGTCACCAGGTAGAGCCGGTCCACGAACGGGTCGAGCAACGCGCCGAGGCGGGAGGACTGGTCGAGCAGCCTGGCCAGCTTGCCGTCCAGGAAGTCGGTGACGCCACTGGCCACCAGCAGCGCGAACGCCCAGCCGTCGGCCCGCTCGACCAGCAGCAACCACAGGAACAGCGGCACCCCGAGGAGGCGCAGCACGCTCAGCGCATTGGGGACGGTGAGGATGCGGTCGGCGAAGATGCCGCCCGCCACGCCGTCATTGCCGGAGTCGGCGCGCTCGCCCGGCTCCGTGGTCCCCGATTCCGTTGTCACAGCCCGTGCATACCGCACCGACCCCCGTCGGCGCCATCCGGGCACACCGGTTGCGACCACATCGGCACGGCGGCATGCTATGCATTCCGTCGCATCCGACCCGGTGACAGAATGACTGTGCAAACATCTCATCCGTTGATCGGTCAGTGAGAGGAAGTCATGCCCGCATTCGACTACGACGTGGTAGTGATCGGTTCCGGGTTCGGCGGCAGTGTGAGCGCGCTGCGGCTGACCGAGAAGGGGTATCGGGTCGGTGTGCTCGAAGCGGGTAGACGCTGGAATGCCGAGGACATCCCGAAAACGAATTGGGATGTGCGCAACTCGATCTGGGCGCCGCGGCTGGGTCTTACCGGTCCACAGCGGATCAGCGTCCTCGGCAAGTGCGCGGTGTTCTCCGGCGCCGGGGTCGGTGGTGGCTCGCTGATCTACGGCAACACCCTCTACGAGCCGCTGCCGAACTTCTACACCGATAAGCAGTGGTCGCACATCACCGACTGGAAATCCGAGCTCGCGCCGTACTACGACCAGGCACAGCGCATGCTCGGCGTAGCGCCCAATCCACGGATGACCCCGGCCGACGAGGTGATCAAGGAGATCGCCGAGGACCTCGGCGTCGCAGACACCTTCCATCCGACCGATGTGGGGGTGTTCTTCAACGAAAGTGACCCGGGCACCGAAGTGGACGATCCCTATTTCGGCGGCGCGGGCCCACGGCGGCGCGGCTGTGTGCACTGCGCACAATGTTTCACCGGCTGCCCCAACAATGCGAAGAACACCACGCCTACGAACTACCTCTACCTGGCCGAACAGGCCGGCGCGGAAGTCCGCCCACTCACCACGGCTACCGCGGTGCGGCCGCTTCCGGAGGGTGGCTACGCGATCGACACCGTGCGGTCCGATCGCTGGATCCGCAAGGAGCGCACAACCTTCACCGCAGGACAGGTCGTCTTCGCCGGGGCCGCGCTCGGCACCCAGAAGCTGCTGCACAAGATGCGCGACGAGCACGTGCTGCCCAACCTCTCGCCGCGCCTCGGCGAACTGACCCGCAGTAATTCCGAGGCCATCCTCAATGTGGTCAGTCGCTCACGCCGCGATTTCGCCGAGGGCATCGCGATCACCTCCTCGATCCATCCGGAGGCCGACACCCATATCGAGGTGTGCCATTACGGGAAGGGGCAGAACGCTCTGTTCCCGATGTCGGTGCCGATCGTCGACGGCGGCGCATTCCGGTTCCTGCGCTTCCTGCTGGCCATCGTGTTGCATCCCCTGGTGTTCCTGCGCAGTCTCAATGCCAGGCATGCCTCGGAGAAGTCGGTGATCCTGCTGGTGATGCAGTCGCTGGACAACTCGCTGACGTCCTTCCGCAAGCGCGGGCAGCTCAAGACGAAGGCGGGCACCGGCGAACCGAACCCGACGTGGATTCCCTTGGCCCACGATGTCGGCCGCCGCTTCGGCGCGAAGGTGGACGGCGATACCCATGGCCTGATCATGGATGTGCTCAACATCCCGGCCACCGCGCACTACATCGGCGGTTGCGTCATCGGCGAGAGCGCCGACACCGGCGTGGTCGACCCGTATCAGCGGGTGTACGGGCATCCCGGGCTGCATGTCGCGGACGGCTCGGCAGTGACGGCCAATCTCGGCGTCAACCCGTCGCTGACAATCACCGCCCAGGCCGAGCGGGCAATGGCGTTCTGGCCCAACAAGGACGAGGCGGACCCCCGCCCGGCACTCGGCACCGCCTACCAGCGAATCACCCCGATCGCGCCGAACCACCCGGCTGTCCCCGGTGCGGCGCCCGGCGCGCTGCGTCTGCCGATTACTCCGATCACTCCGGTCGTTCCAGCCAACTGAGCAACCGTCCCGTCGCTCGGCTCCCCGGCTCCGGGCGCGCGGCGGGGAGCCGAGCGACGTGGCGAATCCGACAAGACCAAACGGTTCGATACCCGCTAGCGTGGGATGTTGTGTCCAACAGTGGTATCGACCTTCGCACCTACGTGTCCGCCGACGAGGTGCTGGCCCGCGGCCGTGCCCAACGCCAGCGGGTTCCGGTCACCGCTCGGGATCGCGGGGCCACCTGGGCCACGCGTCCGAGCGTGCTCGAATTCATCGAGGCGAGCAATGCGGGTCGGCTGCCGCATCTGACGCCGTTGCGCATCGGCCGCATGCTCGCGACACCGTTCACCTTCTACCGTGGCGCGGCCGGACTGATGGCCGCAGATCTGGCAGGCAGCCCCGACAGCGGCCTTGCCGCGCAGATCTGCGGCGACGCGCATGCCGCGAACTTCGGCCTCTACGGTACGCCGCGCGGCGAAATCATCATGGACATCAACGATTTCGATGAAACCATCGTCGGGCCGTGGGAGTGGGACCTGGAACGACTCGCGGCGAGTCTGGTGCTCGCGGGCCGCGAGGGCGGGGCCGACGAAGACGACTGCTACCAGGCGGCACGCGACGCGGCGACCTCCTACCGGCTCGCCGTCACCCAGCTGGCACGACTGCCGTTCATGGAATCGTGGTCGGCGCTGCCCGACGAATCGGTGATCAGCAAGGCCCGAGCCGACGATCTGCTCGACGACTTCAAGAAGGCCGCGAAGAAGGCGCGCAAGAACAACAGCGCCAAGGTGGTGGCGAAGTGGACCGAGCACTTGGAAGATCACGAGACCGGCATCAGCAAGCACCGATTCGTCAGCGACCCACCGATTCTCACCCACGTGGAGGCCGCGGTCGCCGCGGCGGTCACCGACGGCCTGGAACAATACACCGACACCTTGCCCGAGTCCCGCCGGAATCTGATCGCCCGATTTGCCGTGTCCGACATCGCTTTTCGGATCGTCGGTACAGGTAGTGTTGGATTGCACAGCTATGTCGCGCTGCTGCACGGCAATGACGGAGAGGCGCTGGTGCTCCAGGTGAAACAGGCGAACGCGTCCGCGCTGGCCCCGTTCCTGGACGCGCCACGGCAGCGACACGAGGGGGAGCGAATTGTGCAGGGCGCCAGGCTTGTTCAGTCCGAGAGTGACATTCTGCTCGGTTGGACCACCCTCGTGCTGCCCTCCGGAGCGCTACCGTTCGTCGTGCGCCAATTTCGTAACCTCAAAGGCGATATCGATCCCGCGGGTCTGCCGTCGAGCGATCTCGACGACTACGGCAGGCTCGCAGGCTCCCTACTCGCTCGCGCACATTCGCGGTCGCTCGATCCACGGCTGGTCGCGGGCTACCTGGACGGAGACGATCGTTTCGACGACGCGGTCGCCCGCTTCGCGGTTCGCTACGCCGATCGCACCGAAGCCGACCACCGCGCGTTGGTCGCCGCGGTGCATGCCGGAAAGGTGGTCGCCGAACAGCCACAGTAGATCTCGTGTCCAACACGCCGCGTCTGGCCGCAGGCGCAGCGAACCGGGCCCGAGTGCTCGTATCCTTTCCACCATCGAGTTTCGACGTGAAGGGCGGTCGTGAATGCTCGTGCGAGTGCAGAATCCGGCAGGCACCAACGCCGAGCGGGCGTTGATCGATTGGCTACGCACCTGGAAGGACCCGGCAAGCCCGCATGGTGTCGCGACGATCAACTGCAGTCTGTTCCACAAGGATCGGCTGCACCAGTTCGACGCCGTGGTCTGGACACCGAACAGTTGCGTGGTGATCGAGGCCGAGGCACTGGTCGCCCGCCAGGACGGCGTGCTGGAAATCCCGCTCAACGGCGCATGGACGATCTCGGGTGAGCCGGTCGCCATCGAGGGCAGGGATCGACGCACCCCGTTGGAGAAGTCGCGCGAGCACACTTTCGCCCTGCAGACCTGGCTGGCCGCGCGCGGCCTCGGCCAGCGCGCGGTACACGGCGTCGCGTTGATCGTCCCGTTGCGCGGTGCGGAGCTGAAGGTTCAGCAGGCATGGAGCGACCCGAGCTTCGATGTCATCCTCGGTACCGACCCCGGCAGGCTGCGCCACTATTTCGACACCCTGGCCGAGAGCGAGCAGCAACTGTGGACGGCCAATGACGTCGCGGTGGCCTTCCGCAGCCTGGGTATCCTCCCCTATCTGCCCGCGCCGCAGGAATTGCTGATCGAGGGGTTCATCGGCCCGATCGATATCACGCTGTGGCACGGCGGCCCCCAGCAGGCGCAGGCCGAGGCATACGCCGAGGAACTGGCGATCGCCGAGCGGGAAGCACACTCGCCGGCCCTGGTGATCGAAGCGCCTTGGTACAGCCCATGGAAGCTGTATCCGCGAGAGTCGGGCGATATGGACCTCGGCAGGGCGTTCATGCGGATCACGCTGGCGATCGGCATGATCATCGGCTTCGCGTGGGTTCTGTGGTTCGTCGTCACCGCGATCCTGACCTACGGGCCCGGCTGATCCACCACGACCGGTGGCTATCGTCATCGGCGTGAGGACTGCCCAACAGGTACTCGGTTCACCGGCCGCGCTCCGGCTCGGCCTTGTCCTGTTCTGCGCTGCCGTCATGTGGGGGCTGCCACTGACATTTCCGCGCGACAAGGGACCAACCGAACTCGACCGCGACCTCGCCGAACCGATCCACACGGCGCTGGACAGCCATCCCGACATCTATCGAGCTCTGGTGATCCCGAGCAACGGGTACATCCTGATACCGCTGCTGCTCGTGGCCGCCTGCTGGTTCGGCTATCGCGGTGAACGGTGGCGTGCGGCAACGATGGTCGTGGTTCCCGAACTCGCCGTCGCGGTCAACGCCTGGTTGCTCAAGCCGCTCTGGGAGCGGCCGCTGCACGACTACCTCGCGTACCCGAGCGGCCACACCGTGCACCTCGTCGCGATCGCCGCCACCTTTCTCGTGCTGATCGATGCCTCGCGAGCGCGGGCGGTGGTGCTCGCGCTCGCCGCCGTATCGCTGTGCGCGGCCGCCATCGGCATGATCGGCCTGGGCTACCACCTCCCGACCGACATTGTCGGCGGCATTGCCGCGGCCATCGCGATGGTTACGGTGTTGTGCTGGGCGATGCCGGGACGGCACGCTCGTACACACTCGCGTCCTCGAGCAGCGCGGCGCGCAGCATGTTCTCGGGCACACCCATCCCCTCGACCAGAGTGAGCGCCTCCGGGCGCAGGCGGTCGACCAGCTCGTTCACCCCGCGTCGAACCGCCTTGGCGCGCTCGACCGACATGAACCGATGCATGATGAACCAGGACAAGTTCTCCTCCAGGGCGGAGTAGACGAACAGGTCGCACACCGTCTCGGCGAGCGCACGCGCCTGCGGATCCGCGATGCCCGCAATGCCTTCGATGAATTCCTCCAGCACCAGGCGATCGATATGTGCCGAACCCGCGGCGAGAATGTGATCCTGGGCGTTGTTGAAGGCCTCGAACGGTCCGGTCTCCCCGGCGCGGGCGCGCAGCCGGTGGCCTGCGGTGCGAACCAGGTAGTCCTCGCGATCGGCGAACAGTTGCAGCTGCACCTCGCGCCGGGACAGGTCGCCCTCGTCGAACGAATCGTCGTTGCGATCACGCAGGGTCTGAATCAGTTGGCGCACGCCGGATCGCTTGCGCACCACGTCACCGGCCATGGTCGCCGCGAAGCGCACCCAGCCCAACGCGTCCAGGTCGCGGATCTCGTCGGAGTACGCGGTGAGCAGCTCCTTGGCAACCAATTGGGTGAGCACCACATTGTCGCCCTCGAAGGTGGTGAACACGTCGGTGTCGGCCTTGAGCGTGACGATCCGGTTCTCGGTGAGATAGCCTGCGCCGCCGCAGGCTTCGCGACATTCCTGGATGGCCCGGGTGGCGTGCCGGGTCTGGGCGACCTTCAGACCGGCCGCCCGCTTCTCCAGCGCCCGCTGCGCGCCGGGATCGAGGTCTTGGCCTGTCTGCACCAGATGCATCCGGCGCACCAGATCGTTCTGCGCAAAGGCGAGGGCGTAGGAGCGGGCGATGAGCGGCAGCAGCCTGCGCTGATGGCTGCGATAATCCAGCAGCAGCGTTTCGCTGCCGTCGTCCGGGTCAGCGAACTGGCGGCGCTTCAAGGCATAGCGCGTGGCGATGCTCAACGCGACCCGCGCACCTGCCGCCGCGGCGCCGCCCACGCTGACCCGTCCACGCACCAGGGTGCCGAGGGTGGTGAAGAACCGGCGGCTCGGGTTCTCGATATCGGAGCTGTAGGTACCGTCCGGTGCGACGTCGGCGTAGCGGTTCAGCAGGTTCTCGCGCGGAATCCGGACGTTGTCGAACACGATGCGGCCGTTGTCGACACCGAGCAGACCACCTTTGAGCCCGTCGTCGAAGGTGGTCACGCCGGGCAGATCGACGCCGTGCTCGTCACGGATGGGCACCAGCAGGCAATGCACACCCTGGCTTTCGCCCTCGGTGATCAGCTGTGCGAACACCGCCGCCATCCTGGCATGTTCGGCGGCGCCGCCGATGTAGTCCTTGCGCGCCGACGGCGTCGGACTGTGCACCACGAATTCCTGGGTTTCCGGGTCGTAGGTGGCGGTGGTTTCCAGATTCGCGACATCGCTGCCGTGCCCGGATTCGGTCATCGCGAAGCAACCGAGCAGGTCCAGGGAGATCAGCTGCTTGATCACCTCCCGATGGCGTTCGGTGCCGAGGTTCTCCACCGCGCCGCCGAACAAACCCCATTGCACACCCGATTTCACCCACAACGACAGGTCTGCGTAGGCCAGCATCTCCAGCCCCACAACGGCCGCACCCGGCTCGCCGGTACCGCCGTGCTCTCGCCGAAATCCGCGCTCCGCGTACCCCATCGTCGCGATCTTGCGCATCTGGTCGAGGACCCGCGCCCGCGCGGCCTGGTAGTCGAGGGCGGGATTACCGGTGAACTCGACACCGGCCAGTTGGATTCGAGCCTCTTGCCGGACGGTCTCCCAGGGTCCGTCCAGCGCCGTACGTAGGTGATCTGCCGTCGTCGAGCTGCCGGTAGTCATGCCTCGACCATAGCCCGCCTGCCCGGTGCCACCGGGCGACAAACCCACGACACGACATTCCTCACCCAAGCCTTGCTGGACATTGAACGCTCGTTTAGTATATTGAACATGTGTTTAGCCAACAGCCCGTACCGCAAGGATCCTCCGCGGATCTGAACACGGCAGCCCGCATCCGGGACTCCGCTATCGATGTTTTCGGTGAGCACGGATTCCAGGTCGGCGTCCGCGCTATTGCCGCTGCCGCCGGCGTCTCCCCGGGATTGGTCAACCATCACTTCGGCTCCAAGGACGGCCTGCGCGCCGCCTGCGACGAACGCGTGCTGGAAATCATCCGGATCGAAAAAGCCAAGACAATCGCCGAACCCGGACCGGGCGGGATGCTCACCGCGCTCGCCGAAATCGAGGTGTACGCACCAGTGGTCGGCTACATGCTGCGCAGCTTTCAGGCCGGCGGACAGCTCGCCGAGGACCTGCTCGAACACATGATCTCCGATGCGGTGGTCTACACCCAGGCCGCCGTCGACGCGGGCCGAGCAAAGCCGAGCCGCGATCCGGAGGCCAGAGCCCGCTACATCACGCTCTGCCACGTCGGAGCCATGAATCTGTATCTGCAGATGCGCATGCACCACGAGAAGAAGATCGACTACCGCAAGGCAATTCGCGAAATTTCCGACCTGACGACCCTCCCGGCGCTCGAGCTCTTCACCCAGGGGCTACTGACCGACTCGACTCTGCTGGACGCACTCGAAGAGGAGAAGTGATGACCACCGTCATCGAAACCCATGACCTGCGTAAAACTTTCGGCCATGTGGCTGCACTCGACGGACTGAACCTGTCGGTGGCCGATGGCGAAATCCACGGCTTCCTGGGCCCCAACGGTGCAGGCAAGTCGACAACTATCCGGATTCTGCTCGGCATCCTGCGCGCCACCTCGGGACAGGTGCGACTGCTCGGCCGCGATCCATGGACCGACGCGGTCGCGCTGCATCACGACATCGCCTATGTACCCGGCGATGTCACGCTGTGGCCTTCCCTGTCGGGCGGCGAGACCATCGACCTGCTCGCCAGAATGCGCGGCAGCATCAACGAGCGGCGGCGCACCGAGCTGATCGAACGGTTCGACCTCGATCCGCGCAAGAAGGCACGCACCTATTCGAAGGGCAACCGGCAGAAGGTCGCGCTGATCTCCGCGCTGGCCTCCGACGTGCGGCTGTTGCTGCTCGACGAACCGACCTCCGGCCTGGATCCATTGATGGAACAGGTATTCCGCGAATGCGTGGCGGAGGCCAACCAGCGCGGCACCACAGTCCTGTTGTCGAGCCACATCCTCTCGGAGGTGGAGGCGCTGTGCGATCGGGTGACCATCATCCGGGCCGGACGCACGGTGGAGAGCGGCTCGCTGGTGGACATGCGACACCTCTCCCGCACCTCCATCACTGCCGAATTGATCGGCAACCCAGGCGATCTCACCCGCATCCCCGGTGTCGAGGACGTCGAACTCGACGGTTCGACACTGCGCTGTCAGGTCGAGGGCGAGCACCTCGGCGAGTTGATCCGAGTGCTCGGTGACACCGGAGTGCGCAGCCTCACCAGCGCGCCGCCGACGCTGGAAGAACTGTTCATGCGGCACTACCACGTCGACGGCAACGGCGCTCAGCCCGCCACCACGCATTCCGGAGAGAAGGTGCGGGCATGACCACCGCCATCGCGGGCAGGCACCACGCGGCCCCTGCCGTGCGCGGCTCGGCCGACTTCGCGGGTACCGTCCAGCTGCTTCGTCTCTACCTGCGCAGGGACCGAATCGTGTTGCCGCTGTGGGTACTCGCGTTCGGCTTGCTGCCCGCCTCCTACGTCGCGAGCACCAAGGGCGTCTACGACACGCAGGCCGAGCTCGACAACTACGCCAAGTCCATCACCGACAGTCCGGCCCTCGTCGCCATGTACGGGCCGGTGTTCAGCACCGAACTCGGCTCGATTGCCCTGTGGAAGGCCGGACCATATTTCGCGATCATCGCGATCGCGACGATCCTCACGATCATCCGGCACACCAGGGTCGAAGAGGAAACCGGACGCGCCGAGCTGGTCGGCGCGACCAGCATCGGTCGCTACGCCGGACTCACCGCGGCCATGCTGATGACCGCCGCAGGCTGCCTGGTCGCCGGCCTCCTGTGCGCACTGCTGCTCACCGCCAACGACCTGCCGGCCACCGGTTCGCTGGCCTTCGGGTCGGCGCTGGCCGCATCGGGTCTGGCCTGGGCCGGTGTCGCCGCGGTCGCAGCCCAGGTCAGCACCGGCGCGCGAATCGCACGCGGCATCGCGTTCGGCGCGCTCGGCGCCGCGTTCGCGCTGCGCGCGGTCGGCGATGCGGGAAACGGTGTGCTGTCCTGGTTTTCACCGCTCGGCTGGTGCATCCAGATGCGGCCGTTCGCGGATGAACGGTGGTGGGTGCTGATTCCGCTCGTGGCGGTTGCGGTGGTCACCACTGCGGCCGCCTATGTGCTGCTGAGCCGTCGCGACACCGGCTCGGGGTTGCTTGCGGAGCGCCCCGGCCCGCCGGTTGCGGCGCCGACGCTGTCCGGACCGACCGGGCTGGCATGGCGGCTGCAGCGCGGCTCACTGCTGGCCTGGTCCATCGGCTTCCTCCTCTACGGCATGTTGATGGGTGGCGCGCTCGACTCCGTCGGCAAGATGCTCGACGAGAGCAGGCAGCTGCGCGACATGCTCGCCCGAGTTGGCGGCACGGACGTCCTGCAGAACTCCTTCATCACCTTCGCCGTCGCCATGCTCGCCGTCGCGGCGGCCGCCTACTCCATTTCCGCGGTGCTGCGCCTGCACGAGGAGGAATCCAGTCAACGTGCCGAAGCGACCCTGGCCGGGTCGGTGAGCAGGGTGCGGTACGCGGTGAGCCACATCGGTTTCGCACTGCTCGGTCCGGCGGTCGTCCTGATGATCGCCGGGGCGGCGATCGGCCTCGTCTACGGCGCGATGGACGGCGACCTGGTCGCCACACTGGGCGACGGCCTCGGCGCGGCGGCGGTTCAGCTGCCCGCGGTATGGGTGGTGACCGGGATCGCGGTGGCCATCTACGGCATCGCGCCACGATTCACGCCGGTCGCCTGGGGCGTGCTGAGCGTCATGCTGGTGATCTTCTTCCTCGGCTCGCTCGACGGGCTGCCGCAGTGGTTGGTCGATCTGGTGCCGTTCGTCCATCCGCCGAAGCTGCCCGGCGCGCCCTTCCAGGCGGCCCCGGTGCTGTGGCTGCTCGGGATCGCAGGCGTGTTGCTGACGGCAGGCATCGTCGCCTTCCGGCGCCGCGACCTGCGCTGAGCGCGAGGCGACCCGCCGGGAGTTCCCGCTCCTGGCGGGTCGTCGCATGCGCCGAACTGGTGCGATAACCAGCAGCAATGGACGATTGTCATGCCGATCAGCTTGTGAACACGGGAACCGACTGGTTGCCGTCTGTAATGTCCGACTCGCAATACCGCAGGCGACACAAGCAGACGAGGACCATGTCCAGAGTTACCAAGCGACTGACCGAGTTCACCGCGGCGATAGCCATCGGGCTGACAAGCCTTTCCGTTGCCGCGCTACCCGCACACGCCGAGGAGAGCCCCGAGGCCCCTCGATACGCGCCGACCATGCTCATCCTGGACGCATCAGGTTCCATGCAGCGCCCCGACCCGGCGGGCACCATGATGGACGCGGCCAAGAATGCCGTGCGGACCTTCGTGGCCTCCGCGCCCGCCGAGTCCAAGGTAGGGCTGACTGTTTACGGCACAAGCACCGGCAACGCCGAGGCCGACAAGCCGGCCGGGTGCCGGGATGTGCAGGTGCTACACAAGCCGGACACGCTCGACAAGGCGGCACTGACCAGCGCGGTCGACGGCATCAAGGCGAGCGGCTGGACACCGATGGGCACCGCTCTGCGCCAAGCCGCAGCGACGTTGCCCAAGTCGGGACCGCGCTCGATCGTGCTGGTCTCCGACGGCGACGACACCTGTTCCCCGCCCGACCCGTGTGAGGTCGCAAGGGAATTGAAGCAACAGGGCCTCGACCTGGTGATGCACGCGATCGGTTTCGCCGTGGACGCCAAGGCCCGCGCCCAGCTGACCTGCATGGCACAGGCCACCGGCGGCACTTACACCGACGCGGCCGACGGCCCCACGCTGGAACGGACGCTGCCACGAGTCAGCGCGGCCGCGCTGCGCAACTATCAGGCGGCGGGGGTGCCGATTACCGGCACCGGCAGCTACGACACCGCACCGGTTGCCGCACCGGGTCAGTATCTGGACACCATCGGGCAGAAGGAAAAGCGCTACTGGGCGGTCGATGTCCCGACGGGTGCCACCGCCTACTTCAGCGGCACACTGTCGTTCCCGCGGCTGCCGAATATCTCCTCCACCGACGACATCAACACCCTTCACATGCGCGTCTACGGCGCAGACGGCCAGGACTGCAACGTCTTCGAATCCGAGATGACGACCAGCTCGAGCGACGGTGAAGCACTCACCGTCGCCAAAGCTTTCGACGGTGCGACCAAGGAACGTAAGGACGGCGGCAGCTCCGATAAATGCAAAGGTGGCGGCCGGTACTACTTCGCGCTGACCTGGGACCACGTGTCCACCGGTGTACCGGAACGACTGCCGATCGAATTGCTCGTCGGAATCGAGCCCGCCGCAACCGATCCCGGTCCGGTGGCCGTCCGCCCCGGGACGACCTTCACCGAACCGACCGGCGCACGCACCACGACGGCCGGCGGTGGGTCGTTCAATGTCGCCTCCACCCTGGCGGGCAGCGGCAGCTACGCCGACACCCTGCGGCCGGGCGAGTTCGTCTTCTACCGTGTGCGGTTGAACTGGGGACAAGGGCTGGCGTATCGGGTGCACTACGGCGAGAACGGCAACCGTGGCCTGAGCAACATCTCGAACATCCGCACCACCCTGTACTCACCCATCCGTGAGGAGATCGACGAAGACTTCGCGGCCTACACCGGGACCGACAACGTGCTGCCGTCCAACAAGCCCGCGCTGGCGACTGTGCCGATCCGATACAACAACCGCAAGGCCGACGACCTGAAGATTCGCAGGCAGGCGATCGCCGGCTGGTATTACATCGCGGTCAAAGTTGGCTCGACCTTCGAGGAAGGCGGAACCAAGCCGGTCCCGATTCGCCTCGACCTCACCGTGTCCGGTGCTCGAGAGGACGGACCGAAGTATTCGACTTCGGCCACCGACGGCGTCTTCGGCGAGAACACCACCCCCGCGGGCGGCGGAAAATCCACCGGTGGCCGCACTCCCGAGGCCGCGAGCGCGGCGAGCGCGACCGACACCAAGTCCTCGACGTTGATCGTGGTGGCCATTGTCGGGGCGGTGGGCGTCGGTGTGCTCGGTGCGGTCGGTGGCTGGTTCTTCGCACGCAGGCGACGCGACTAGCATGGGAGTCCGCCCGCCGCACCTGGTTTGCCGGTGCGGCGGGCGGAAGATCTGTGTGGCAGTGCCGATGTCAGTGGGCTGCTTCGATGCCCAGCTTTCCCGCCAGCCGAGTCAGATAGGCGCGTACGTCGTCCGCGTCGCGGTCCGGCAGGCCGAAAACCACCTCGGTGACACCGAATTCGGCCCACTGTGCGAGCTGGGTGGCATCGTGCCGTCCGGCCAGCGCGATGACTTCGGGGGTTCCCGTGCGGTCGTGTTCGCGCCAGACCCGGTGCAACAGTTCTATCTTGGTATCCAGACCGTCCTCGGTCGGTGTGGTGAGCCAGCCGTCGGCATTCTTCGCCAACCAGGTGAAGGACTGTTCGGTGCCCGCCGCACCGAGAATGACCGGGATGCGCTTGTGCACCGGCTTCGGCCACGACCAGCTCGGACCGAAGTTCACGAACTGTCCGGTGAAGCTTGCTTCCTCCTCCGACCAGATGGCCCGCATCGCGTCCAGATGTTCACGCAACACCGTCCGGCGTTTGCCGGCGGGCACCCCGTGATGGGCGAGTTCGTCGGTGTTCCAACCGAATCCGACGCCGAGACTGACCCTGCCGCCGGACAGGTGGTCCAGCGAGGCGAGGGTTTTGGCAAGGGTGATCGGATGGTGCTCAGCGGGCAGCGCCACCGCGGTCGACAGGGTGATCCTGCTGGTGACAGCGGCGGCGGTGGCCAGCGCGACCCACGGATCGAGCGTGCGCAGGTATCGATCGTCGGGCAGGCTCGCATCACCGGTGCGGGGATGCGCCGCGGCGCGGACCACCGGGATATGCGTGTGCTCCGGGACATAGAAGGCATCGAAGCCGGCCTGTTCGGCAGCAGCCGCCGCATCGGCGGGCGTAATGCCCCGGTCACTGGTGAACAACACAATTCCGTACCGCACCGTACGCGCTCCCATCGCCGAATTAGAACAAGTTCTACCACCTTTTCAGAACAGGACCAAGGCCGTTGCCACACCGAACAAGAACCGACACGCCCGCCGCGAACAGCGCGGATGACGCCGACACCGCGAGATGACTAGGTTCGCGGTCATGGGCTCTGACGCACTTTCGGGAGGAGAAGACGTCGATCCGCGGATCGACGAACTCGGCGGGCGACGCGCCCGATGGTGGCGTCGGGCACCGCGAATTCCGGTGGTGAGTCAGGCTGTCGGGCGCTTGGTCGCCGACCGGCAGGCCACCGCCGACACCATCGTTGCCGCCCCGACCCCACTGCAGCCGATCGATCTCGCCGACGACGCTCGCGTCGCCGAGGTGCTCGATCTTGCCGTTCGCGTGGGCGAAGTGGTGCTGGCGTCGGGCACCGGCGTGATCGACACGACCACTCAGGTGCGTTTCATCGCCGCCACCTACGGACTGTCGCGCTGCAGCATCGACGTGACCTACGACGCGATCAGGATCTGGGCCGATCGAGGTCCGGAACTGCCACCCGCGAGCACCATGCGGATCGTGCATTACCGGTCGCTCGACTTCACCAGGTTGGCCGCCGTGGATCGACTCACGCGCCGCATCCGCAACGAAGTGGTCCCCCCGGAGGACGCGCGGGCCGCGCTCGACGCCATCACCTCGGCCCCGCACCCCTACCACCGCTGGATGGCCACCTTCGGCTGGTCGCTGCTGGCCGCGGCCATCGCGGCACTACTCGGCGGCGGCGTGCTCGTCGCCGCGATCAGTTTCGCAACCACCCTGGCGATCGACCGGGCCAACCGGGTCCTCAATCGGTTCGGGCTGCCGTTCTTCTTCCAGCACATGGTCGGCGGCGCCATCGCGGCCGCACCCGCAGTCGTCCTGGCCACCCTGGCAGGGCCGCTGCATATCGATGTCGACCCGACGCTGATCATCGCGGCCGGAATCACCGTGCTGCTCAGCGGTTTGCAGCTGGTCGGCGCGGTGCAGGACGCCATCACCGGCGCACCGATCACCGCATCCGCGCGCATGCTCGAGGTCGTCATGATGACCGGCGGCATCATCGCGGGCATCACGGTCGCCTTGCGGATCGGCGACCTCCTCGGCGCCACGGTCCCGCCGGTGTATCTGGCCAGCCGCGACATCACCGACCTGGCGGTGAAGGTGCTCGCGGGCGCGGTCGCGACGCTGGCCTTCGCCCTCGCCTGCTACGCCGAGCGGCGTGCGCTTGCCGCCGCCGCATGCAGCGGTGCCGCGGGCACGATCTGCTATCTGCTCGTGCAGCAGACCGGTTTCGGACCGGTGGTTTCCTCTGGCGTAGCCGCGACCCTGGTCGGCCTGGCCGGTGGTCTGATGGCACGTCGGGCATTGACGCCGCCGCTGGTCGTCGCGGTCGCGGGCATCACTCCGCTATTGCCGGGACTCAGCGTGTACCGCGGCCTCTATGCGCTGCTCAACGACGAGTTGCTGATCGGAGCCAACCAGTTGCTCGCAGCCATCGGCGTCGGCTGCGCACTCGCCGCGGGCGTCACCCTCGGCGAATGGTTCGACCGCACCGTGCGCAGGCCCCGGATCCTGAGCCGCTTCGGTGCGCTGCGCAGACCGATCGTGCGACGCCGCCGAGCCGACCGCGGCTTCCGTGCCGCGTTGCGGGACTCCCGTGCGACTTCGGCGATGACCCGGTATCGTCGTACCAATTAGTTAGGGTAGCCATACCGCGGACGCCCGCGAGATAGCGAGGTGGTTTCGGACATGTCGGACACAATTCCGTTCTCGACGGCGATCCGTACCGCCACCCAGGAACAGCACACCGAGGCCGAGAACTCCCGGTTCATGAGCGACATGCTCGGCGGCGCACTCGGTGTCGACTCCTATCACCGCTACACCGGTCAGCTCTGGTTCATCTATCGCGCACTCGAAGGGCATTGGAACAACCTGTCCGACGATCCGGTCGCCGGCCCGTTCATCCGACCGGAGCTGGCGAGGACCGCGGAATTGGAACGCGACCTCACCCACCTGATCGGACCGGCCTGGCGCGAAGACCTGCGTCCGCTGCCAGCGACCGCCGCCTACGCCGCCCGCATCGTCGAGTGCGCACACCAATGGCCCGCCGGCTATATCGCCCACCACTACACCCGCTACCTCGGCGACCTGTCCGGCGGACAGGTCATCCGCGGCACCGCCGAAAAACTGTGGAACCTGCCACATCGCGGCGATGGCGTGCGCTTCTACGTCTTCGATGCCGTCGGCAACCCAGCCGCCTTCAAACGCGAATACCGGGCCCTACTGGACCAACTGCCCTTCGACGATCTCGAGCGCCGCAGGGTGCTCGACGAAGGCAAGCGCGCCTTCGCCATGAACACCGCGGTCTTCGAGGAGTTGGCCGCCGAATTCCCGGCTCGGCGGCCGTCCTGACCAAGGGCGTTCAGTACGCACCTTCGCCGCGGGCCACGGCGCCGATGGTCTTGGCGATCAGCAGCAGATCCAGCACCATCGACCAGTTCTCGACGTAGGAAAGATCCAGTCGCACCGAATCTTCCAGCGACAGATCCGATCGCCCGCTGACCTGCCACAATCCGGTGACCCCCGGCTTGACCAGCAGCCTGCGCCGCATGTTGCCGTCGTAGGAGTCCACTTCGCGCTGCACCTGCGGTCGCGGCCCGACCACGCTCATCTGCCCGCCGAGCACGTTCAGGAACTGCGGTAGCTCGTCGAGGCTGAACTTGCGGATGACACGCCCGATCGGCGTGATGCGTGGATCGTCCTTCATCTTGAAGAACACCGGGTTGCCGCCGTTGCGCTCGATGAGTGCGGCGACATTGCTGTCTGCGTCGACATACATACTGCGGAACTTGATCATCCGGAAAGGCTTACCGCCACGTCCGATTCGCTCCGACAGGTAGAACACCGGCCCCGGACTGGTCAGCTTGACCGCGAGCGCGATGGCGAGCATCACCGGCGCGATCGTCAGCAGCACCGCGCCGGCGAAGCAGGCATCGAACACCGCCTTGCCGGTCGACTTGGCACGGTCGTACTGCGGTTTCGCGATATGGAGCATCGGCATGCCTGCAACCTGACGGTTCGTCAGGCGGGTGCCCGCGATGTCCACCACGCCGGGAGCCACGATCAGTTCCACCCCGATCGGGTCGAGTTCCCAGGCCATGCGCCGCAATTCGACCGGGCCGAGATGGTCGGTCGCGGTGACTGCGACGGTGTCGGCGCCACTGCGGCGCACCGCCTCCAGCACCGACCGGTCGTCGCCGACCACCGAATAGGTGCGTCCCGATGCTTCGATGCCGTAGGCAATGCTTCCATCGACGCCGTCCGGAATGCATACACCGACCACCTGATAGCCGGAGTCCGGGTCCCGCGAGAACGCGGTCGCCATCGCCTGTGCCGCCTCGGCACCACCCACCACAAGTACCGATGTGCGGTACTCACCGATACCGCGGCGCCCACGCGCGTGCAACCGCCACAGCAACCTGCTGAACATCAGCCCGAGCAAGCCGAGCGGCAAGGCGATCGCCAGATAACCACGCGCGAACTCGATCTGAAAGATCAGCGACGCGATAGCAAGGAAACCGAACAATCGCAATGTGGCCGAGACCAACCGCCGGTATTCCTCCGAGCCGATGCCGACCACCTGTGGTGACCGGGTATTACACACGGCCAAAAAGGTTATCCAGGCCAAAGCTAATGTTGTAGAGACAACTATATAGCCCACCTCATAAGGCATCGGCCAGGCCAGGGGCGGTGCGACCGGCCCACCGAAGCGAATGACCTGCGCCAACCCGACAGCGACGGCGATGACCACAGAATCCGTTGCGGCCAACCGCCGTACATACTCGGCCTGCCAGCGCTCGCGTTCCGAACGCGGCGAAGTCAGCGGCGGTCCGGATACATCCAGATCGTCGCCATCGGTGAGCTCGAAGCTCATAAGAAGACGCACCTCCCCTTGGGAGAGAAACTCGTTGCCCCCGATCGACATCGATCGGTCCCCTCGGCTCAGCCTGACCGCCTGGGGTGTTCCATCAGTCGGTGACCAGAAGCCGATTGTTACAGAACACAATCTGTTTCACATATCGAATCACAAGGGCCGCAAAGCGTTCCACGCGATAGCCAACGGCCAGTTGGTCAGCTTCCCGCTCGCCACCCCAAGATGGTTGCAGCGACAACCGAGCAGGTGGCGCACGTGCGCCACCCACGATCGCGCTTCGCAATGAGGGTATTGCCCCGGACATCAGCGGTAACTGTTCGGATGCTGCCGATCGTCAATGGGAGAAATACGTCCAGAAACCGCCATCACCCAGACGATTTCATCATTGCCATGCAGGCGATTCGTTGTAACGTCTCACTGGATCACACCGACGTCTGGGGCGTGCCGGTAATACGCCGGGCGATCAAACTAGCCGCAGAAGTGGGGCCTGCATGCGTTGTCGACTCTGTGATTCCAATAAGCTATCAAGCGTTCTCGACCTCGGTGCGACCCCGCCGTGCGAGAAGTTCCTCGCCGCAGCCGAACTCGATCTCGCCGAACCCACCTTCCCATTGCATCTGCGCTTGTGTGACGAGTGTCTCCTTTTGCAAATTCCCGCATTGATCACACCCGAGGAAACATTCACCGAGTATGCCTACTTTGCATCGTATTCCGATAGCTGGGTTCGGCATGCCGAAGCTTTCGTGACCCACGCCATCGAAAAGCTCGGCCTCGGACCGGATTCGTTCATAGTGGAAGCTGCAAGCAACGACGGCTACCTGCTCCAGCACGCAGTCGCCGCGGGGATCAGGTGCCTGGGGATCGAGCCGTCGGTCAATGTCGGCGCGGCCGCCCGGCTGGCGGGCGTACCTACCGAAACCACTTTCCTGGACGAGGATTCCGCCGCGAAGGTCCGCGCCCAGCACGGGCCTGCGAACCTGGTTGTCGCCAACAACGTCTACGCGCACGTCCCCGACCTGCGTGGTTTCACCCGCGGGCTGCGCGAGCTCATGGCCGACGACGGCTGGCTTTCCATCGAGGTCCACCATGCGCTGAACCTGATACGCCTGGGCCAGTTCGACACGATCTACCACGAACACTTCCAGTACTACACGGTGCTCTCGGCCCAGCGGGCCCTCGCCACCGCCGGATTGACGGTGGTCGATGTCGAACTGCTTGCCACCCACGGCGGCTCGATTCGGCTCTGGGCACGACCCGAGGCGGTCGCCGACGAGCCGAGCGAGCGGATGCTCGAGGTACTACGCACCGAGGAAGCCGCCGGTCTCCACGACATCGCCGGCTACCGTGACCTGCAACCGCGTGCCGATGCGGTACGCCAGGAGCTGCTCGGCTATCTGCTCGAACAGCGCGCCGCAGGCAAGCGCGTGGTCGGCTACGGCGCACCGGGCAAAGGCAACACGCTGCTCAACTATTGCGGCATCCGACCAGACCTGCTGGACTATACGGTCGACCGAAACCCGTACAAGCACGGGAAGTTCACGCCAGGCACCAGGATTCCGATCCACGGGCCCGAGCGGATCGACAACGATCGGCCCGATGTCGTGCTGGTCCTGCCCTGGAATCTCGAAGCCGAGATCACCGAGCAGCTTCGCCACATCACCGAATGGGGCGCCCAGCTCGTCTATCCACTACCCACGCTGCACTTCGCCGCGCTGGACTCCGGCGCCGATCCGAGCAATCAAAACACCGAAAGGCCTGCGCGATGAAGGTTGTGCTGTTCTGTGGCGGCTACGGCATGCGGATGCGTGACGGCTCCGACGACGTGATCCCCAAGCCGATGCAGATGGTCGGCCCCCGACCGCTGCTGTGGCACGTCATGCGCTACTACGCACACTTCGGACACAAAGATTTCATCCTGTGCCTCGGTTACGGCGCCCAGCACATCAAGAACTTCTTCCTGAACTACCAGGAATCGGTGTCCAACGACTTCGTGATCCGCGACGGCCGCGTCGAATTGCTGCACAGCGACATCAGCGACTGGTCGATCACCTTCGTCGACACCGGCGTCCAGTCGGCGATCGGCGAACGGCTGCGCCGGGTGCGCCCCTATCTCGAGGGCGAAGAAACCTTCCTGGCCAACTATGCCGATGTCCTCACCGACGCGCCGCTGGACGAGATGATCGAGAAGTTCACCGCTTCCGGCGCCGCCGCATCGATGATGGTCGTACCACCACAGTCCTCGTTCCACTGCGTCGACATGACGGCCAACGGCGAGGTCAAAGAGATCATGCCCGTGTCTCGGATGCCGATCTGGGAGAACGGCGGCTACTTCGTGCTCACCCAGGAAGTTCTCGACCTGCTGCCGCCGGGCGGCGATCTCGTCGAAGACGCCTGCGGCGCCCTGGCCGGACAGGGGCGTTTGTTCGGCTACCAGCACGAAGGCTTCTGGAAGCCCGCCGACACGTTCAAAGAACGCGCCGAGCTCGACGCGGGCTATCGCACCGGTGTCCGTCCGTGGATGGTGTGGGAGGAGCAGGACGCATGATCGCGCTGACCACCGCGCCGCTGACCGAAATCGCTGTGCTCGGTGCGCATTGCGACGACATCGCCATCGGTATGGGCGCCACCCTGCTGACACTTGCCGGCAAGCATCCCGGTCTGCGGGTCCGCGCCCTGGTGATCTCCGGCGGCGACAGTGAGCGGGAGTTCGAGGAGCAGACGGCGCTGGCCGCATTCTGTCCGAATGCCGATCTCGATCTCACCGTGCTCGATGTTCCCGATGGCAGGGCGCCTGCGCACTGGGACCGAATCAAGAACGCCGTGCAGCACTTCCGTGGCAAGTCGGATCCGGATCTGGTCTTCGCCCCACAGCGTGGCGATGCCCACCAGGACCACCGGCTGCTCGCGGAGCTGGTGCCCACCGAGTTCCGCAACCACCTGATACTCGGCTACGAGATCCTCAAGTGGGAGACCGACACGCCACAGCCCACCGTATTCCACCCGGTCAGCACGGAATGCACGGAGGCGAAGGCCAGGCTGCTGCTGAAGCACTATCCGTCTCAGGCAGGCCGCGACTGGTTCGACGAGCAGGCGTTCACCGGCCTGGCCCGACTACGTGGTGTGCAGTGCCGGGCCGAGTACGCCGAGGCATTCGTGATCGATAAGGTTGTCCTCGATTTGGGAGGGAAATGAGCATGCGAGTTCTGGTCACCGGGCACCAGGGGTACCTCGGAACCGTGATGGTTCCGGTGCTGCGCGCCGACGGGCACGACGTGGTCGGACTCGATTCCGGGTTCTTCGCCGATTGCGTGCTCGGCACTCTGCCCGGCGATCCGCCCGGCATCGCCGTCGACCTCCGTGATGTGACCGTTGAGCAACTCGCTGGTTTCGACGCGGTGATCCACCTGGCCGCGCTGTCGAACGACCCGCTGGGCGCGCTGCATCCCGAGATCACCTACGACATCAACCATCACGCGTCGGTCCGGCTGGCCCGGCTCGCGAAAGCAGCGGG
Source organism: Nocardia sp. NPDC051463 (assembly GCF_040681975.1). NCBI lineage: Bacteria > Bacillati > Actinomycetota > Actinomycetes > Mycobacteriales > Nocardiaceae > Nocardia > Nocardia sp. NPDC051463. Next base: position 42,254 of record NZ_JBFBAB010000005.1, on the reverse strand, counting down.
CGTCGCGCGCTTCTTGTATGCCTCGACCTGCTCGGTGTACGGTGCCGCCGGCGAAGAGCTGGTCACCGAGAACGCACCACTGAAGCCGATCACGCCCTATGCCGAGAGCAAGGTGCGCGTCGAGGACGACCTCGCAGCACTCGCCGACGCCGACTTCACTCCGGTCTTTCTCCGCAACGCCACGGCATTCGGTTTCTCGCCGCGGCTGCGCGCGGACATCGTGCTGAACAATCTGGTCGGGTACGCGGTGCTCACCGGGGAGGTCAAGGTGCTCTCCGATGGCACACCGTGGCGCCCACTGGTGCACGCGGCCGACATCGCGACCGCCTTCGCGACCTGCCTCACCGCGCCGACCGAGGCGATTCACTGCCGCGCGTTCAATATCGGCACCGAGGCCAACAACCTGACCGTCGCGGACATCGCGCAGGCGGTGGTGGACGCGGTGCCCGGTGCGCGCCTCAATATCACCGGGGAGAGCGGAGCCGATCCGCGCTCCTATCGCGTCGACTTCTCTGCCGCGCGCGAAGCCATCGGCTTCCATGCCGCATGGACCATCCCGGCGGGCGCGCACGAGCTGTATCGGGAATACACGGCCAGGGGACTCACCAGTGATGACTTCTTCCACCGGTTCACCAGACTTCCGCACCTCGAGAAGCTTCGTGACGCGGGGATTCTCGACGCTTCGATGCGACGGGTCGACGGTTCGGGTGTCAGCGCACTCGCATAACCAGGTGCTGCCAGCTGCCCGCGGCGCGGTCGCGGTCGGAGACGACGGTGACCGGCAACGGCCAGCCGATCGCGAGGTCCGGATCGTCGTAAGCGACACCGATATCCTCGGTCGGATCATGCGGGCGGTCGATGCGATAGCACACATCGGCCGTCGCAGTGAGCGCCTGGAAACCGTGCAAGAACCCGGGCGGGACATACAGGTGCCGGAAGTCGTTGTCGTCGAGCAGGAAAGCCTGCTGTTGCCCGAAGGTCGGCGACGAGGGCCGGATGTCGACGAGCACGTCGTGCACCGCACCGTTCGCGCACCGCACCAGTTTCGCCTCGCCGGGCCCGGAGCGGCCATGCATGCCCCGGATCACCCCGCGGGTCGAGCGCGACTGCGAGTCTTGCAGGAACGCTGCCGCGGCACCGGGCACACCCAGCGCGGCTTCGAACTCTTCGGCATCGAAAGTCCTGGTGAACAAACCGCGTTCGTCACGAAAGGGCTCCGGCGCCAGGACAAGGACATCAGCGAGTTCGGTCGGCTCGATACGCACGTGGCCATGGTGTCACGAATGTGGCCGTCGTGAACGCCGACGGTAGCCGTTGCCGCGGTTGCAGGAACGACCGGCTGACAACGGTGCTCGATCTCGGCGCCGTGCCCGCCGCAGACTACTTCCCCAGCGCCGACGCGGCAATCGGGATCGACGAGAACACGCATCCGCTCCGCATGGATGTGTGCGAGGCCTGCGGGCTCGCACAGCTGGCCGACGACGACACCCGCACCGAGGAGCCGCGCGGCGTCGAACCGCAGGCGCTGCGCGATCAGGCCGCCGATGCGATCGCCCGGGTCGCGCAGGCGGGTCTGCTGCGCGGGACCACGGTGCGTGAGTTCGGCAGCCCGCACGGTGGCACCTGGCTGCCGCTGCTCGCCGAACGCGGATTCCGCACCAGCGCTGAGCCTGCCGACATCGTGCTCGACTGCTTCGGCATCATGCACGAACCGGATCAGGCCGCGGCCGTCGCAGAACGTGCCGCCGCTACCGCACCGGACGGGCTGCTGCTGGTCCAGTACCACTCACTGGCCACCATTGTCTCGGCGGGTCAGTGGAACGCGCTGAGGCACGGACACTTTGCTTACTATTCGCTGGCCGCTCTCGTCCGGTTGCTGAAATCGGCAGGCATGAGCGTGGTGACGGCATGGGAATTCGACCTGTACGGCGGCACCGTCCTGGTCGGTGCAGTTCACGGTGCGGTCGAATCGGATCGCGCAGTGCAGGCCGTACTCGCCGCGGAGGCGGAAGCCACCAATGTTGCTGCTCTCTGTGGGCTCCAGCGCACGACCGACCAGCATGCCGAAATGTTGCGGGCATGGCTGGAAGCGATCACCGCACGCGGACAACGCGTGTACGCCTACGGCGCTGCCTCCCGCGCGGTGGCACTGTTCAGCCTGGCCGGTCTGCACCGTGGACTCGTCGCGGCGGTAGCCGACGCCTCGCCCGCCAAACACGGACGACGGATGCCCGGCACCGATATTCCGATCATCTCCCCCGCCGAACTCGTCGCGGCCCGACCGGATTCGGTGCTGCTCACACTGCGCGATCTGCTGCCCGAGGTTCGAGCCCAGTTCCCGGAGCTGGAAGGACGTTGGGTGCTCGACGACCCGGCGGGCCCTTCGGAGGGATGGTGAGATATTGCATTGAATTGGCTGTGCCGAAACCACATTGTTGCTGAATCAACCCACCGTAGTTGACATGACCAGCTTTATTTACCGCTGGTAGATCACCCTGGACGATTGAAGGGCTTGTCGCCCCCATGAGCCGGGGGTGGGGCGTCGAGCGCGCCAGCGCGCTCGGCAGTGCGAGGGGAATCCAAGGGGAAAAATCTGATGAGGGAAACAACACCGTTCCGTCGCGGTAGTCTGCGCATGCTCGCATTGGCCGCGGTCCTCGCGGCGGGCCTGATCTTCGCGAACGCCACCGCAGCCGCCGCCATCGACAGCAGCAATCAAGTCCTCGACCACAGCGACCGTTCGGTCGAGGCAATCCAATCCGATACCCGTATCGATTTCGTGGCACCGCTGGACGGAAACCCATTGACCCGCGAGTGGTTTCACACCGGTGCGGCGGCCTTCCAGATCTCCGGCCCGAACGCGCAGGACTGGACCGGCCACATCACCGTCGGCTATCAGGTCGGATTCCCGGCAACCCTCAATGGAAAACTGCGATTCGAGTGGTCGACACCGAGTCTCGGACTAGACCTCGGCGGCAGCGAAGGCGCGTTGCTGAAGCTCAACGACCTCATCCCGCGCGGTGGCATCCAGCTCGAGGTCGGTTTCGGCCCCGGCATCCAGACGGTCGAATGCGCCGGAGGCGACGTCTCCGGTTCTTCGGGATTCATCCGGATGTCCGGCTTCCACGGCACTGTCACCGGTGTCCTCGGTCCGACCAACATCCGTCCGTTCGTCCGGGTGGTCAGCTCCAGCGGCGACACGGTAATCACCTACGGCAGGCTCTGGACCATCTGAGCTCGGAAAGACCGAACGTGGCGTCCCCTGTCAAGGGGGCACCACGTTCGTCGTCGAGGAGCGTGTACAGCCGAGAGCGGGCCGTTCAGAGCAGATCTGGACGGTGCCGCACCGTCGCGACGGTGCGGATCCGCAACCGCTGCAGTGCCGCCCGCGCCAGTCGGGTGTCGCCGGCCAGCACATCGGCACGCTTCACCAACTCCGGGTGGTCGCCGGCGAGGCGGTGGTGGAATCGGAGCATATCGGTGAGCTTGCTCACCGTCGAGGTGCTGCTGCACAGGTTGAACGATGAATTCCGCCACGCGGCGGTGATTTCGGGCATTCCGTAGAACACCCCGAACGACGACACCCGTGCGAACAGGTCGACATCCATCGGGAACACCAGGTCGCCACGCAGCCCGCCGACCCGATCGAAATGCTCGCGATGGAACATCGCCGCCGCGGTCGGCCCGAAATCAGCGGGCCCGCGGCGCACGATCGTGCGGGCCAGCACCCGGGCCGGCTGCCTGCCCGCCAACCCGGCCAAACCGAGATCGGTTTCCAGCACCGCACCCGCCTCGTCGATCACCTCGAACCGGCTGGCGCAGATGGCGATCGACTCGTCGGCCATCACCGCCAACTGCGCGGTCAGCGCACCGGGTCGCAGCACGTCATCGGCACAGACCACCTTCACAAGCTTTCCGGTCGAGGCCCGGATCACGGTGTTCCAGTTGTCGCCGATCGGCAGCACGGAATCATTGCGGAGCACCCGGATGCGCGGGTCGTCGAAGGAGTGCGCGATCTCGGAGGTGGCGTCGGTGCTCGCGTTGTCGAGGACGACGAGCTCGAAATCCACATCTTGCTCCAGCACCGAGCGCAACGTCGTCGCGAGTGTGCGGGCCGAGTTGTAGGCCGGAACACATACCGACAGTGTTGTCATGACAGGTACCCCCTAAACGGTCGCGCGGCGTACCGGGCCGCTCTCCACCAACCGGAACACTCGCTCCAGGCCGGCCCGGCTGGCGTCGATCTGCTCGACGGCCTTCTGCCGCAACGAATCCCGGACAGCCGGCGCATTGTCCCACACCTCCCGGATCGCGCGGCCGAGATTGTCCTCGAGCTCCGCATCGTTCAGATGTACCACCTGCAGCCCGGCGCCGAACATTTGGGCCAGGCCGTGAAACTTGTCGTCGTAGTACTCCGAGGCGGTAATTCCGACCGCAGGAATGCCTTGCGACAGTGCGAATACCGCTAGATGATAGGCACTCGTTACAAGCAGCCTGCAACCGGCGACCTGACGTGCCACATCGCGCGCGGTGCCGCCGCGCCCGACCGGTGCCGTCGTCCGCGCCGCGCCGGCCAGCAGCGGCAAGGTCGCGAGTCGATCCTCCGAGGCGTATTCGGAGATGATCAGCGGCACCACACCGGCATCGAGCTCGGCGGCCTGGTCCCGGACCACACCGCCGAGTGTCACCTGGGCGGTCGCGCTGACCTTCGAATAGTCGGCCACCCGCAGGCACAGCCCGATATCGGTCCCGATCCGTGCGCCGCGCAACCGGTAACCGAACTCGACCGCGTCGTCACCGGTGACCATGACCCGTTCGGGCTCCACGCCGAAACCGCTCAGCAGTTCCGGGCCGCGGCGCGGCTCCCGCAGCGCGATGAAATCGGCGTCCGGCAGCACCTGCGTGGCGCGGCGCCGTAGCAGCGGATCCCGCAGCGGCCCCATGCCCTGCCCGACCATCGCGGTGGGAATGCCCAACGCGTGCGCGCGTTCGAGCAGGTTGAGGGTGCGATTGGCCTGGTAGCGATCCACATCCGTCATATAGCCGCCGCCGAGGGCGATGACCAGCGACGCCTGGGCGACCGCGGCTGGGATCTCGACAGGAAGCTCGGCGCCGACCGCCTCGACATCCGACTGGTGGTGATACCGGCGTAGGCATGCGCTGGAACGCAGGGCACGCAGCCGATCCTTCGGCCCGTCGGTCGCGGCGCGCCACCGCAGCGCCGCGGGGCCGATCAGCCTCGTGCCCGCGGTGCGCGACAGCCGTCCCTGCCAACTGTCCGATCCCCAGCACCACTCGGGTCCACAAATCGGTTCCGCCTCCGGCAGCAATGCCTGAAGCACGGCGGGCTGATGGGTCAGCACGCCGATGCGCGCATGTGGCCAGCGTTCCCGTAACCGCTCGATGGTGACGGTCATCATGGCGATATCGCCGCGATTGCGTAGCCAATACTCGCCGTTCTCGACAAGTACGCGAATGTCTTGTTGGTCGATGTCGGAATAATCTGCAACCGAATGCTCGGTCCCCACTGTGATTTCCTCCCGCCAGTCCCCCGCGGGTCGGTTCGTGTCCGGCACGAACTCGTTGTGAAATCTACCGCACCCGAGAGATGTCGGCCAGACTTGTGACCAACACTTCCGGTGGGTTTCGTTCCTTAATCCTTTGTGCGCTTATCGATTTCGCCCGTGTGGATGGCCCGCAGCGAAGCCCCGGCAAAGGCAGTGCAATAGTCGATGAGTTCGTCCATCGACACCGCCAGCCGACCGCCTTGTTTCTCCACAATGACCCGCTCCAGCATGCCGACCACCGACAACGCGAAAATATCGACGATCGGTGCGGGTGGGTGATCCGCCGGCCGTGCCTCGGTGGCGGTGGCCGCGACCAATCGCGCGAAGCGCCATAACGCATCGCGCAGGCGATGTTCCGCCCCCGCCGCGTTCGGCTCGACGAACACGATGCGAAGTTTGCGCGGATCCTGCGCCAGCGCCGTGAGATACGTACCGATCCCCGCCCGGAGCTTGCGCGTCCCCCGTGGCGGCGTCGCCTCCACCGCACGCGCCACCGAGGCGAACAACTCGTCGATGACGTGGTCGAAGACCGCCGCGAACAGCTCACGTGTCCCGGCGAACGACTCGTAGAAGTATCGGTCTGTCAGCCCTGCCGCTCGGCACAGGTCCTTGATGCCGGTCGCCGAATACCCGCGGGTGCCGAACAGCTCGAGCCCGGCGTCCAGCAGCTTTGCGCACCGGGCGGCAACCCGTGCTTCCGCGTCGACGCCGCCATAGGAGCGGACCGGCCGCCGTTGTCGCGGGGCGGCCGCGTCTGCCGTTCGCTCGCCACGCTCACTCACGACATGCGCGCCAACGTCGTTGTCATGCCTGCATTGTCTCCCATCCGCGGCGACCATCTGCTAAATATGACGATCAGGATAGTCAGAATTAGACAGGGTCTTCATGACAACTCGAGATTCATCGACACATCGCCCGCAGGACTCGGGCTTCAGCAGACGCTCGTTGCTGCGCGGCGCCGCCGCAGCGGCGGGAACCGCGGGTCTGGCGGCAACGGCGGCAATCACCTCGGGAGCGGCCGCCGCCCGAGCTCCACGCAGGCGAAATGGTCCGGCCCGCACCACCGTCGCGGTGCTCGGCGCAGGAATCGGCGGGCTCACCGCCGCCCACGAACTGGCCGAGCGCGGATTCCAGGTGACCGTCTTCGACCGCAAAGAACTCGGCGGCAAGTCGCGCACCATCCCACTGCCGGGCACCGGCGTGGACGGTCGCGCGCCGCTACCGGGTGAACACGGCGCCCGCGGCTTCACCTCGTTCTATCACCACGTGCACGACACGATGCGCCGCATACCGGTGCCCGGCACCGGCAGCACCGTCTACGACAATCTGATTCCCTTCTCGGTGAACGACCCGCGCTACCCGCGCGCGAACAACCTCCCCGACGGCTTTCCCTTGATGTTCGGGTTCTATTTCGATCCGCGCCAGGCGCTCACACCGGAGGGGATGCAGCGCATCCTCGTCGAGGTCTTCATGAAGAACAACCTCGTCCCGCTGCACGAGGCTATGTATATGGCCGGGCGGGTGATCACCTATCTCACCTCCAGCGAGGAACGCCGCTTCGGGCAGTGGGAGCACGTCAGCTGGTGGGATTTCGTCGGTGCGCGCACCCGTTCGGCACAGTTCCAGGCACTAGCGGCGACCGGCCTCACCCGCGCGCTCGTCGCCGCCAAGGAATACATGGCGAGCACCAGGACCATGGGCAACATGATGGAGGGCTTCTTCATCGCGCTGATGCAGGAGCTGACCGGCGGCCCGAAGGTATACGAGGTGCTCAACGGTCCGACCAACGAGGCCTGGCTCGATCCGTGGATCTCCCTGCTGCGCAGTATGGGCGTGCAGTTCCATCCCGGCCACGCACTGCAGGGCTTCGTGGTGGACGACGATCGGATCGGCGGCGCCCGCATCCAACGCCTGGACGGCTCCACCCAGGTCTTCGCAGCGGATTGGTATGTTTGCGCGGTGCCGACCGACCGGGCTCGCCGCCTGTGGTCGCCCGAGATCCGCGCCCTCGACCCAGCGCTGGGCCGGATGGACGCGCTCCATGTCGACTGGATGAACGGCATGCAGATGTTCGTCAGCGAGAAGCTGGAACTCGGCGCGGGATACAACATCTATCTCGATGCGCCGTGGCGGCTGACCTCCTATACCCAGCGCGCGTTCTGGGACGTCGACTACGCCGCGAAGTACGGCGACGGCAGCATCGTCGACGGTCTCACCATCGACATCGCGGACTGGGATACCCCGGGCATCCTCTTCGGGAAAACCGCCAAGCAGTGCACACGCGCGGAGATCTACCAGGAGACCTGGGCGCAGATGGCCGCGGCGCTCAACGATGACGGCAGGATTCAATTGAAGGAGGGCATTGTGCGCGAGTGGCTGCTCGACCCCGGCATCACCTGGACCGATGGGCACAACCACAACGACGAACCACTGCTGGTCAATACGATCGGGTCCTGGGCCGATCGACCCACCGCGCACACGCGGATTCCGAATCTCTTCCTTGCCGCCGACTATGTGCAGACGAATTTCGACCTGGCCACCATGGAGGGCGCCGACGAGGCAGGCCGTACCGCCGTCAACGCCCTGTTGGAGGCCGCTGGGTCGAGTGCACCGCGCGTCCGGCTGTTCACTCGCGACTCGATACCGGCTTTCGAGCCATTGCGCCGACTGGATGCGGCACGATATCGAGCGGGTCAACCGAACCTTTTCGACCTTGGTTAGATCCCGGCAAACATCCCGTCGCACTGTGATGTCGACTCGCAGTTCGCCGGGCGGTACCGTGCGCGCCCGGCAGTCGGGAGTTGAAACAGACTGTTCCAGCTACCTGTCGGTCTTCCTCGGGAGCCCGAAATGCTGGATGTCACTTAGACTGTTGCGCGGGAAGCGAGCCCGGTAGGAAGGCCCGCATCAAGATCACCAGCAACAGGGGGCAACGGTGACGGCACCGACCGGGCCGCTCCGCGTACATATGACAGGGTCCGAGTGGTTCGCCGCGGCGCCGGGTGGACTGAATCGGTACTTCACCGACCTGTTCGACGCACTCACCCGACAGCCGGATGTGGAGGTGTCCGCTGCCGCCTTCGGTGCGGCGTCCACGGACTTCGGCCCGGGCCTGCCGGGCGTCCGATCCTGGGGACCGCTCGGCGGATCCACCCTGCATCGGGCGCGCACGGCCTTCCTGGACCGCACCGAATTGCGTCGTGCAATGGTGCTCGACCGGCATTTCTGCCTGTACGGACCCGCCGCGATCGACCGACGCGGACGGGTCCCGCTCGTCGTGCACTTCCACGGTCCGTGGGCGGCCGAGAGCAGGCTCACCGGCCAGAGCGAACTGGGCGCAAAGGCGAAATACCTGGTCGAGCGCCTGCGGTACGCCGGGGCAGACCGATTCGTCGTGCTGTCCAACTACTTCCGCGACGTGCTCGCCAATGACTATCGGGTACCCGCTGAGCGGATCGAGGTCATCGCACCCGGCGTCGATCTCAGTCGATTCCGTGCGACACCGGTGCCGAACGCAGGATCCGCGGGGCGCACCGTCCTGTGTGTGCGCAGACTGGAACGCCGCATGGGCATCGCCAATCTGCTGCGCTGCTGGCCGGGCGTCCTCGACCAGCACCCCGACGCCCGTCTCGTCCTTGTCGGAACCGGCACGGCGGAGCAGGAATTGCGCGCTCAGGCCGCCGCGATGGACAGCAAGGCCGCCGAATCTATAGTCTTCGCCGGGCATATCGACGACACGCGACTCACCGAGCTCTACGAGCAGGCCGAACTGACCGTCGTCCCCACCATCGCCCTGGAAGGATTCGGCCTGATCGCGTTGGAATCGCTCGCGGCAGGCCGCGCGCCCATTGTCACCGACTGTGGCGGACTCCCGGATTCGGTCCGCGGGCTCGACCCTTCACTCATCGTGCGCGCCGGTGACGCCGAGGCACTCGGGGACCGAATTTCCGCCGCGCTGGGCGGCATCCTACCCTCCCCCGCCGAATGTCGCTCGCACGCAGAAACTTTCTCATGGGATGTCACAGCGGCGCGACATATGACGATGTACGAGGAATTAAGGCAATGACCAAAGCCCTCTTCCTCGCGCATACCGCCGCACCGTCCGGTGCCGAACTCGCCACGCTGCGGCTGTTGTCCGCACTGCGGGAGCTCGGGCGCGCCGAGGTCACGGCGATATTCACGGAGGATGGCCCGATGGTCGAGCGCATGCGGGCACGCGGGATCGAGACCCGTGTGCAGCGAAGCGGGTTCGACAGTCGTGCCATGACCATCGGATCCGGGCCCCTCCGGCTGCTCGCCGGGTTCCTCGCCCTGCTGCGCCTGGGCTGGGCGATCGGCGCCACCGCGAAACGCCTGCACGCCGAGGTGCTGGTCGCCGAGAGCAGCAAAGCGCTGGTGATGGGCGCGGTCGCCGCGCGCCGCGCGGGCATTCCGCTCGTCTGGCAGGTGCACGACCGCATCGCCGTCGACTACTTCGGTCGGGTGCCGACCCTCGTCCTGCAAGCCCTCGGGCGGCTGGTCGCGCACGGCTACATCGCTAATAGCAAAACAACATTGGCGACGCTGCGCACCGGTCGTCGCCCCGCCATCGTCGCCTACCCCGGCGTCGAATTGCACGCCGACGCCGCCGCGCACCGCGCCGACCAGCGCGTACCCGAGGAAACCGTGGTCGCCGTCGTCGGCCGACTCAGTCCATGGAAAGGCCAGGACGTCCTGCTGCGCGCCACCGCAGCCACGGCAGTCCGCCCGCACCGGATCTTTCTGATCGGTGGCACCTTCTTCGACGAAGAGCCCTATCGTGCCGAATTGGAGCAACTCGCGCGCGATCTCGCACTGCCGGTGACCTTCACCGGACACGTCGAGGACCCGAACCCCCACCTGCACGACGCCGACATCCTGGTGCACTGCTCGGTACTGCCCGAGCCGTTCGGGCAGGTCGTTGTGGAGGGCATGCACGCGGGCTGCGCGGTCATTGCCACAGGTCCGGGCGGTCCGGCGGAGATAGTCGAGCACGGCGTCAGCGGACTGCTCGTGCGCGGTGGTGACGAAAAGCAGCTCACCGCCGCGCTGGACACGCTGATCGCAGATCGCGCACTGCGTACCCGTGTGTCGGCCGCGGGCCGAGTCCGCGCGGAACACTTCGATATCGGGGCCTCGGCGCACACTGTCGCCGACTTCCTCGACACCCTCACCCGACGCACCGGCGCTGCGGGACACCCGAATCCGACCGAACGGACTCCGCCTGTCGAACGGACTCCGCCTGTCGAACGGAACCCGCATGTCTGAGCGCAAACATACGGCAGGCCACCCACCGCCGCCCGACCAACGGCCACCATCGACCACCGGCGGCGCCCACCGCAAACGCGACAGCGGCCGCAACGACAGCGGTGAACACCGCTCTCAGGGCATTGTCGCGGTACTGCGCGACATCGGCCTCGTCACCTTCGGTAAGTACGGGCAGTACGTCATCACCCTGGTGACGGTGCCGCTGATCGCCAGGGTGCTCGGGGCGCATGGTCTCGGGCTGCTCGCCATCGGCATGTCGTCGTACTTCATCGGATCGCTGCTCGTCGATCTCGGGATCACCTCCTTCCTGGCCGCGCGTGTCCACGATTCCCACGACCGCGATCGCATCGCGAACATCAACCAATTGCGCGGGGACTACCTCGCCATCCGATCCGCGATCCTCGGTCTCATCGGCGCCGCCCTCTTGCTGAGCCTGGCCGCGGGCGCGTCGGACCAAGTGGAAATGCTCCTGCTCGGGCTCTTCGCCGGCGGATTCTGGTCGGTCTCCGAAGACTGGCTGTTGATCGGGCAGGGCAGATTCGGTGCGTCCACCGGCTATCAGGCGGTCGGTAGGGTGGGCTATCTCGTGCTACTGGTCGTGGTGCTGCCGCGAATTCCCACCGCGGAGATCGCGATGCTGTGTCTGCTCGTCTCTTCGATTCCCACCGTGGTGCTGACCTGGTGGGACTCGCTGCGATCATTCGGGCCGCCCGCGCGGCCAAGGCATTTCCGCGAGGTGCTGCGCACGGGTGCACCGGTTTTCGCCTCACGCCTACTGGTCACCACCTACGGCCAGGGCGCCGCCGCGGTGTACGCCGCGGTGCTGGACGCGGTATCCCTCGGCCTGTACTCCGCGGGCGACCGGCTGGTCCGCGCCATCCAATCCACGCTCGATCCCATCGGTTTCGCACTGCTGCCGCGGATGGCCAAGCGCAGCGCCGAAGCCGGGTTCTGGCGCCGCGCTCTGCAGGCCCTTTCGGCCTGCGTGTGTCTGGCCTGCCTTGCCGTGGTCGCCGTGTGGCTGGCCGCTCCCGTGATGATCCATCTGGTCTTTGGTGACGAGTTCGCTTCGGCGGTTGGGCTGTTGCGCGTCGAGGTCTTCATGCTGCCCGCCACCACCATCACCTCGTTCATCACCACCGCGGTGCTTCCGGTGCGTCAGGACACCACCGGCGTGCTGATCGGTGCGATGCTCGGGACCTGCGTCGCGGCGGTCGCGTTGGTCATCGCCTTCCGCACCCACTCGGTGTGGACGCTGGTCTACGGCAGCGTGATCGTCGAATGGACGGTCGCGTTCTGGTATCTGGCGCGCGTCCGCACCCTCATCGGCCGCGAGCGCGCACTGTCGGCCGCCGATCCCGCGGTCGTGCTCTTGCGTGAGGAGAGACGCTCGTGAGAATCCTGTATGTCGGTGACGATTGGGTCGGCAGCAATGCCCGCTCGCTGGCCGACGGATTCCGGCAGGCCGGGCACGAGGTCGTCGTGATCGACTCCACGCCGGTCACCCTGCCCACGCGGTTGTCGCCGCCGTGGCTGTACGCCAAGGCCACGCACCGGCGCGCGCCGTGGGCTGTGGAGCAGGTCCATGCCGACATCGAGCGCGCTGCCGCCGATTTCCGGCCCGACCTGCTGTTCGCTTTCAAATCCGTACACCTCGACCAGCGGCGACTGCTGGACACCCCGGCCCGGTTGCACGTGCACTACAGCCCTGACGATGTCGCCAACCCCGAGAACATCAGTCCCGAGTATCTCGCGCACGAATCCGAATGGGACCTGATCGTCACCACCAAGCAGCACAATGTCGTCGAGTTGCGCGAGCGTGGCGCCCGCGCGGTGACTTTCGTGCGCAGCGCCTACGACCCGGCCTGGCATCATCCGGCGGCGCGACGCGGCGCCCGGCAATTCCTGCTCGGCTTCATCGGTGTGTGCCGCCCCGACCGACGCGACGACATGGTCGAGCTGGCCCGGGCCTACGGCGATCGGATGGTGGTCCGCGGTCCAGGCTGGCGTCGGGTCCCCGAATTGCGCGCCACCCGCGCGGTGGTGGCCGGACCGGTGTACGGACAGCACTATTCGGCGGTGATCGCGGACGTCACCGCCAATCTGGTGCTGCTCAACTCCGACAACCGCGACACTCACACCTGCCGCACGTTCGAAGTGCCCGCAGCGGGTGGCCTTTTCGTCGGCCAACGCACCGACGAGCACGCCGAGCTACTGCGCGACACCGTCGAATGCTTCCTGTTCACCGAAGCCGCGGAGCTCCACGAGATCGTCCGGTGGTGCGCGGCGCACCCGGAGCAGGCGGCCGCGGTCGCCGGGGCCGGGTACCGCAGGATCGTCGACGGCGGCCATCGTTATGTCGATCGCGCCCGCGAAATCATCGCCTCGCTCGCGCAACCGACGGTCGCAAGGCCCGTGAGCGGCATTGCCGTTGTGGGCAATATCGCGTTTCCAGGTAACACGGCGCACGGTGCCGACGAGTCACAGTCGTGAGTGCCTACACCGAGCTCGCGCTGATCGCGTGCGCGCTGGCCACCCTCGTGGTGGCCGCTGCATGGATTCCTGGTGTCGCACGAGTATTCGTCATCGCGCAGGCCGCATTCTGGTCGCTGTCATATGTCGCACGACCTGTCGTGCTGCTGGTGGTGAAACCGGATCCGCACTACGGCGACAACGTGCCCGATCCACGGCTGGCCGAATACGGCTACGACGACAGCATCGCGCTGGTTCTGCACCACGTCGTATTCGGCCTGTGGGTGTACGCGATGCTCATCGTCGGGTACGCGACCTGGTCGCGGCTTCGGTCCTCGATGCTGGGTGTCGCGCGCGAGCCTGCGATGATCGCCGACCCGGACTTCATCCCGGCACTGGTGGCCATCTATGCCGTCGGCGTCCTCGGACGCGGCGCGACCATTGCCGCAGGCGCCACCGGCCATGCCGGTGATGTCGACAGCGCGAACCCGATTCTCAACTTCGTCGCCATTCTCGGCACCATCGCCGCGCTCGGATTGATCATCTTCGCCAGGCCCGCGCGGCAGCTGACGACGGTACTGATGCTGGGTGGGCTGCTGGTCATGGAGCTCGGGTGGACCGTGGCCACCGAGTCCAAGACCCCGATCCTCGGCGCCGCGCTTGCGGTGGCTGTCCGCTTCGCGCTCGTCGGCTGGACCAAAGGCAAAGCCGTCGGTGTGATGGTGATCGCGGTCCTGGGCATCGGCGGCTTCGGTTGGCTGCAGTCGTTCAAGTCCACGGAATTCGCCAAAAGCGAATCGGCACTGACCAATTCGAGCTACCCCCCGATGGTGCAGCCGTTCCTCAGTATCCTGCGCCGCTTCGACCTGCTCGAGGCAGCCACCGACGCCTACTTTCACGGGCCCGGGTTCTGGGTGGCGCCCGACGAGGTGATCCGGCACGCCACCCTGACCCTGATTCCGGCTCAGTTGCTCGGCACGGAGAAGTTCCAGTCCGGCACCGCATGGGCCAACGACGTTCGCGGCGCGTCGGTGGACATGACGCGAGTCTCGGTGTCGCTGGCCGAAGGCAACGTCAACGAGGGCTATGTCCTCGGCGGCTACGCCGGTGTCGTGGTCTCGGTCGCCTTCACCTTCGGGCTGCTGCTGGCGTGGGCCAAATCGCTGTACTCCCGCTACTTCCCGATTGTGGTGCTCGGCCTTGCCATGACCGGCGCCTCCTCACTGTTCGAGCGCGGAATCCTGGGCAGCATGGAGGCACTGGGCAAGTTCGTGCAGTCCGCAGTGCTCGCATGGCTCATCTATTTGGCGGTCAAAGAGTATCGGCGGCGGGCCCGGCCCGGGCCGTCACCGCTGTCCCCGCCACAAGCAACACCAGTATTCATCGGGAAAAGAGGATCCGGGCAATGGGTTTGATCGACTACTGGCATATCGCGCGCAGGCGCTGGCTGATCATTGCCAGTGTGCTGCTGTTGTGTGTGCTCGCGGCGGTGGGGTACGCGCAAAGCCTGCCGACCACCTATGTGGCTTCCAGCAGCATGTATGTCACCATGGCCACCGGAACCTCGGTGAACGATTCCTACCAGGGCGGCCTGGCCGCGCAGCAGCGCGTGCGCTCCTACGTCGATCTCGCCAACAGCGCCACGCTGGCCAAACGCACCATCGACGATCTCGGCCTGAAGATGTCCATCGATGATCTCCAGGGCAAGATCACCGCCACCTCGCCGCCCGCCACCACCATGATCAACATTGCGGTCACCGACAGCACCCCGACGCGGGCGCGCGATATCGCCAACGGCGTGGTCGCCCAATTCCGGCGCCTCATCGGTGAACTCGAAACGATCGAGGTCGGCGCGGCGCCCGCGGCCCGCGTCGAGGTGATCGATCGTGCTGAGCTGCCCACCGGTCCGACCGGTCCGCAAACGACGCGGCTGCTCGCGCTCGGCGTGCTCGCAGGCCTCGGCCTCGGCTGCCTGGTTGCGTTCGTTCGCGATCGCACCGACCGTAGGTTGCGCACGTCCAACGAACTCGAGGCCGTGCTTACGGTGCCGATCCTCGGCATCCTCGATGCCGGCCGTCCTGGCGCCGAGGACGAAACCCGACGGCTACGCACCCGGCTGCTGCGCAATGGCGACGCCGCCGCGATCATGTTGACCAGTCTGACGACCACATCGGAATCGGACGTCACCATGGCGCTGGCGAAATCGTTCGCCGACACCGGCCGTCATGTGGTGCTCGTCGATGCCGACACGTCGAACGCGGGTCGTCTACAGCCCTACGCCTCGGACCAGTCCCCCGGATTGGCTCGTGTACTGCGCGGCTCGGCACAGGTTCCGGAATCGGTGACCTGGTGGCAGCAGACCGGTGTCTCGGTGCTGCCGCTCGGTGACACCGATCCGCAGACCTCCGATCTGCTGGCCTCCGATCGGTTCTCGGCCGTCATTGCCAAACTGCGCACCGACTTCGATCACGTCATCGTGCAGGTGGCCCCGATCACCGGCGCTGCCGATGCCATCGCTCTGGCCGGACTGTTCGATCAGACCCTGGCCGTCGTCCAGCTCGGCGGCACCTCCACCGCACAGGTGCGCGGCGCGCTCGCCACCTTCGGCGACGCCACGCTCACCGGTGTTGTCGCCCATAGTGTTCCGAGCAGCCGCCTGCAGCGACTGATGGGGAGGCCATGAGGATGGCCGAGGACGCCGTCGGTCGACGACGACTGCTCGCCGCATCGCTGGGCGCCGCCGCAGCGCTTCCGCTCGCGGCGTGTGCCTCTTCCGATCCCCCCGGTAACCCCTTCCGCTCGCCCAACGTCACCGACGCACCCGCGGCGCGCAATGTCCGTGACTTCGGCGCGGTCGGTGACGGCGTCGCCGACGACACCGCCGCGTTCGCTGCGGCGGCCGCGGTCGGCGGCACGCCGCTGGTGCTCTACCTACCCGCCGGGCACTACATGGTGCGGTCGTGGCCGGAAATGTCTGATTACGCAACGGTCCTCGGCGACGGCGCGGATGTGTCGGTTGTGGTCTGCGACGCGGACACCACCTTGATCAACCTCCGCAAGCGCAATCGGATCCGCTTCGCCCGCCTCGGCATCTTCATGACGGCGCCGCACTCCACCGCCGTCGTGCTCTCGGAATGCTTCCGCTGTTCGTTCGACGCCGTGGTGATCCGCGGCAACCATCTCAGCGACAACCATCCACGCTTTCTGGAGCAGCGCGGTGTCGTCCTCGAAAACAATTCCGGCGGTACCGCATTCATCAACTGCGACATCAATAATTTCGGCGTGGGCATCGTCACGTCGTGCATCCAGAACTACGTCACCTCCTCCAAGCTCACCAGCAACTACATCGGGGTGCTCGGGACCGGCAGCGACCACAATGCCGGACTTGCCCTGACGAATGTCGAATTCGTCTCCGATAACGACCCGCACACCACCGACAAGCACATCGCCATCGACGGCGCTGCCAATGACTGGTGGCTGACCAATGTCTGGTTCGAGGGCGCCGACATCGCGCTGTCGATCGGCCAGCGCGATCGGGGCGGACCCGCACAATTCGGCATGACCAACTGCAAGGTCGCCGCCCGCTCCGTCGGCGTCGACCTGGTCTACTGCCGTCAGCCCTATCTCGCCAATGTGCAATTCGACGCCGACCTCGACAAGCCGCCGATCGAGCTGCGCATTGATCCCGCGGGCTGCCCCGAGGGCACCGCCATCAACCTGATCTCCAGTTCCACCGATGAACTCAGTCCGACGATGTTCCCGGACGCCTGGCATGTGATGGGCCGCAACAGCGTGCATTCACCGCGGTTCACCGGAACGATCGTCGGCAGGGCCGGGCGCGGCGACACCGATATCTTCCAGGCCCAGACCGCAGACGGAGCCGTGCGCTCCGCTGTCCTCTCCAGTGGTACATGGCTTTCCGATCATCCGGGCAGCGGGATCGTGCTCAAGGATCCGGCAGGCGGCTATTGGCGACTCGCGGTAGCGACCGACGGTGCGGTGAAGACGACCTCGCTCGGTAGTCAGCGACCCCGGGAGTGAGCCGTGACCGATCACCCACCTTCGTTGTCCGGTATCGGACTCGGGCCGGCCACCCTGCACGGCGTCATCGTCGTACTGCGGCCGCCCCGGATCGCGGACTACGCACAGTGGCGTCGGATTCGGTTGCGCGATCAGCGGACCATCGAGCCGTTCTGGACCAGTTCACCGCTGAACTGGTCGGCGCGGCACAGCGGAAAGCAGTGGATTCGTGAATGTCTCATGGTCCGCACGCAGGCGCGTGCGGGTCGGCGGCTTTCCACGGTGATCGAGGTCGCAGGCCGCTTCGCCGGGCAGATCGAGCTCGTCTCGATCGAACCCGACGCCGGGTCCGCGGAGCTGGGTCTCTGGGTGGATACCGACGTGGCACGGCACGGTTTCGGCGGACTCGCGGCAGCGCTCATCCTGGACTTCGCGTTCGGGGCGGCAGGCCTGCAACGCCTCACCGCCCCGATCTCGCCCGCCAACATCGCGACCTCGCGCGGCGCGACATTGATGGGGTTTCGACGCGAGGCGATGATGACGCGATATTTCGATGTCGGCGGCGCCCGGCGTGATCACGAACTGTGGGCGATCACCAGGGATGCGGTTCCGCCGAACGGTTTCACGGCCAGCTGGATCACCCGCTACGACGGCCAGGAGTCGGCCGTAGCCGCACCGGCCCCGCCGAGCGCTCCCGAGGCGGCATCGATTCCGGCGACCACCGTGCTCGTCGCCACCGCCCGGTATTACGCGGGCCGCGCATTGCACATGCTGGATCCGCTGCGGACACCGAAACCGATCCGGCTCACCGACGCCGAACATCCCGCCCTGGTGCTGCGTAGCCGTCGGCGTGGAGACTGGGCGCAGTGGTGCTCGGTGCGCATGCACAGCAGAGACCGGCTCGATCCGGAACCCGGCGGCTCCGAAGCCGCCTGGGCGGCACGGCATTCCCGTTTCCGGTGGTGGCGCGAATTGCTGCGCGCCAGGGCGGGTCTGCATTCCCGGACCGGACTGGTGCTCGCCATCGAGGTGGACGGCGCGTACATCGGCGAAGGCCGACTGTTCGACCTCGACATGTTCGACCGCAATGCGAAGATGTTCGTCTGGACCGACACCGCCTGTGCTGAACCGACCCGACTCGCGGCCACCCAACTGCTGCTCGACTACGCCGTCGCCGAGCTCGGCCTGTGCCGGGTCGAGACGGCCATCGAACTCGACGATCTCGGTGCCGCCGAAGTCGCCGCTCGGGTCGGGATGCTCCGCGAGGGCAGGATGCACTCCTATGTCGGCGCTACCGGTCGGCGCGCCGATCACGACCTCTGGGCGGTAACCACATCGACCGACCAGTCCTCACGAGGACACGTCTCTGAGCCGGACGTACTGTGATGCCGAGATCCATCGCGCGCAAAACAGATTCGTGCCGACGGCTTTCTGTGTGCGTACCTCACGACCCATCGGGAGCCGACCATGGTCCATGTCTCGGGTAGCAACCCGTCGGCCGATCGCCGACCCTTCACCCGCAGCAACGAACTCCAAGCCCGCCTGCACGATCTGGTGCCCGGCGGCGCGCACACCTACGCGCGCGGCGCCGACCAATATCCCGAGTTCATGGCGCCGATTCTGGTCCGCGGCAGCGGTGCACGGGTGTGGGACGCCGACGGCAACTGGTATGTCGAATACGGGATGGGGCTGCGTTCGGTCACGCTCGGGCACGGGTTCCGGCCGGTGCTGGACGCGGTCACCGCGGCGATCGCCGACGGGGTCAGCTTCAGCCGCCCGACCGAGCTGGAAGTGCTTGCCGCACAGGATTTCCTGACCCTGGTGCCAGGCGCGGACATGGTCAAGTTCGCCAAGAACGGCTCCGATGCGACAACGGCGGCGGTGCGGCTGGCCCGCGCCGCGACCGGGCGCACGGTCATCGCGATGTGTGATCAGCCGTTCTTCTCGGTCGACGACTGGTTCATCGGGACCACGCCGATGGACAGCGGCATCCCCCGAGACGTGGCTGCGGGCACCATGAAGTTTCGCTACAACGACCTGCCCTCCCTCGCGGCGGTGCTCGACACCGGCGCGGTCGCCGCCGTCGTCATGGAGGCGGCCACCGCGCTCGCCGAACCGGAACCCGGCTTCCTCGAGGGCGTTCGCGAGCTGTGCGACCGCTACGGCACCCTGCTCGTCTTCGACGAGATGATCACCGGATTCCGCTGGTCGGCCGGTGGCGCCCAAGCGGTGTACGGCGTCCGCCCCGACCTGTCGTGCTGGGGCAAGGCCATGGGCAACGGCTTCCCCATCTCGGCGCTGGCAGGCAAACGCGAGTTCATGGAACTCGGTGGCCTGCGCACCGAGCACGACCGCGTATTCCTGTTGTCCACGACGCACGGCCCGGAATCGGGCTCGCTGGCCGCCTTCCGTGCCGTGGTCGACGAATATCGCACCGGTGACCCGGTTTCCCGTATGGAACATGCCGGGCAGCTGCTCGCCGACGGCGTGAATGCGGTCGCGGCCGAACTCGGTATCGCCGACTACCTGCAGGTGCTCGGCCGCCCGTCCTGCCTGATCTTCGTCACCCGAGATCCCGAGGGGAAGCCGTCCCAAGAGTTCCGCACCCTGTTTCTCCAGGAACTCCTCGAACGTGGCGTCCTCGGGCAATCCTTCGTCACCTCCGCCGCCCACACCGACGCCGACATCGCCCACACTGTCAGCGCGTGCCGGGAGGCAGCGGCGGTATATCGCAAGGCGATCGAGCAGGGTGGTGTGGACGGATTGCTCGAAGGCCGACCCGTCGCACCCGCATTGCGCCGACACACCGCACCCCGCAGGATCGACCCGACATGAATCCGCTCCTCGGTCCATCATGGACCGGCCCCGTGCTCCGACAGGAAGTCGAATGACCCATCGCCGCGCCGACGGCAACGACGCATGCACACCGATCACCGAGTCGGTGCGCATGAACGAGCCTCGCCTCGCGATCGTGCACGAACGTTTCACCGAGTTCGGCGGCTCCGAGGCCGTTATCGGCGAATTCGTCGAAACCTGGCCGCACGCAGAGGTATTCGCACCGATCATCGAGCCGGGCGGGGTTCGGACGCCACTGAAGACGGTGCATGACACGTGGCTCAGCCGGGCCCATGCCGCCACCGGTCGCCGTTCGCATGCCCCGCTGTTGCCCTTCGTACCGCGAGCCTTGCGCCGCCTGCCGCTGCGCGGCCGGTTCGACGCGGTTCTCATCAGTCATCACTCCTTCGCTACGCAGGCCGTATTCGCCACGGATGCACCGACCATCGTCTATGTCCACAGCCCCGCTCGCTGGGCGTGGGACGCCGAATTCCGCGCTCGAGAGGCGGGCGGGCGGGCGGGGCAGCTGGCCCTGACCGCCCTCGGCGGGCTCGCCCGGCGCGCCGAACTGCGGGCCGCACCACACCTCACCCACATCATCGCCAATTCCCATGCCGTCGCCGACCGCGTCCAGGATTGGTGGGGCCTGCCCGCCACGGTCGTCAACCCACCGGTGCAGGTCGAGCAGTTCACTCTGGATGCCGCGATCCCCCGCGAGGACTTCTTCCTGTTCGCGGGCAGGCTGGTTCCCTACAAGCGTCCCGATCTCGCCATCCGCGCCGCCCAACGCGCAGGAGTCCGCCTTGTCGTTCTCGGCGACGGCCGCTTCCGCAGCCAGCTCGATGCCATCGCGGGCCCCGAAACCACCTTCCTGGGCGCCACGTCCTTCGACATGCTGCTCGACACCTACCGGCGCTGCGCTGCGCTGCTCATGCCGGGCATCGAGGATTTCGGCATCGTCCCGGTCGAGGCAATGGCCTGTGGCACACCGGTTCTCGCCGTCGGACAGGGCGGCGCGCTCGATACCGTCCGCCCTGGTGTCACCGGTGCGTACGTCGACCACGGTAGCGACGAGCACGTCATCGAAGGTATGGCCGCGGCCATGCGTGCCTTCGATCCGACCGCCTACCACCCCACAACCATCCGGGACCACGCAATGTCCTTCTCCCCCAGCGCCTTCCGCGCTAACATCGCCGAAACGGTCGCCGCCGTCACGCAGCGATCGTGACGGCGGCTACCGCGACTGGGCGCTATTGCTCGGCGAGATCCGTTCTCAGGCGCCGCAACGCGGAGCGGATTCGGGATTTCGCGGCGGGCAACCCGATGCCGAGGCGGGCCGCGACCTGCGGGTAGGTCAGACCGCGATAGTAGGCGAGGGTGATGGATTCGCGTTGCAGCGAGCTCAGGCCGATCAGGCTCCTGCGGACGACGTCGCGGTCGTGGTTGCGCAGGGTTTGCTCGGCGACCACATCCATCGGCGGCTGATAGGCACGGGTGCCCCACTGGTGATTGTGGTCGACGGTCGCCCGCTCGTGCCGTACCCGGTCCACCGCCTGCCGATGGGCAAGCATACGCAACCACGTCAGTGCCGATCCGCGACGTTCATCGAAGCTGCCCGCACACCGCCACACTTCCAAGTAGACGTCCTGGCAGGTTTCTTCGGCATATCCGGGGTCGCGGACTACGGCGAGAACTCGCGCAAATACCAGGTTTCGCGTGCGGCGATACAACTGCGCAAATGCGTCACGATCGCCATTACCGATGCGGTGCACCAATTCTGCATCGAGCATGGTCACGATTGCCCCCTGACAAACAGTGATACGACAAGAAGGAGATACGTCGAAACACTCCGTCGAGGGCATGGACGGTGCTGTGCGGTAAACGAATCCGGCCGAGGACAGGGGCCATAGGATCCACCGGCCGCCAGACTACCGGTTGTTAGCGACGTGTCGCCGCGAATTCGTCGATACGGTGAATATCGAGAATTGCTGGGGCAGAATCAGATCCGAATCCCGAGCTCCACGATGGCTTTGGCGACCGCCTGCACCGGCACGCGATTGGTCCGCGCATGGGCCCGGATGAGCTCGTAAGCGGCCTCAGGTGTCGTCCGCCGGGCATTGGCGAGCACACCCTTGGCTTGCTCGACGATGATCCGGGTATCCAGCGCGTGGGTCAACTGCTCGGTCAGCTGTTGCTGGCGACGAATGACGGCCGACTGGACAATGTGCCCGGCCGCCATGCTGGCGAGCAACCCGCCCACCGAGAGATCTTGTTCGGTCCAGTCGCGTGGCTCGCGCGTGTACATACAGAGTGCCCCCACCGTGCTGTCTCCCGACCGCATCGGTACCGCCGCCACCGACGAAACCTGTTGCCGCACTGCCTCGGCGCCGAATTCCGGCCATACCGCACGACCGCCGATGTCGGTGACCGCGACGGGTTCGCCGTGCCGCAACACCGCCACGCACGGACCGCGCCCGGTGCGGTGCTGACAGAGCTCGACCTCCAGCAAGGCGTCGGGTGTCGCCGCAGTGAACCTCTCCGCCCCGTCCTGGGCGAGCGTCACCGTGCAGCCAGCCAGATCCAGCGCGTCCGCGGCGCTGTCCATCAGTTGCCGCACCATCCACGAGGTCTCGCCGACAACAGCGACCGCGTCCGCGAGCCGCGACACTGCCGCAACGAGCACCTGACTGTCCGACACCCGCACCACCCCGCACACGAAGACCGATCGCCCTGTCGAGTCCAACGCCGCACTCGCCGATATTTCCATGGTATGGCGTGTTGGCGAATTCCGTTGCTCTCGTACACAATCGGTGGGGCCGATACGCTCGGCCCGCTGGATGTCACCAGGGACGACATGGCTCGACCCGAACGAACACAGCGTCATGCACAGTCAGGGTATTTCGCTGAATTTCTTCCGCGTAAATGTGTCGAATCCGGGAGACTGCCATGGAATCCGCGTTCGGTGATCGGCGGCATCCGGAACCAGCAGAGCCGCTGCGACATTCATCCGCTTGCCCGGAAAACAGTGACAACTCCGGAGTTTCGGCTCCTTTATCGCGTTCGCCGATCCGATCCCTCGCGGGTCTCGATGAAGATCCGACGTGTTCGAGCTGTCCCAGCAAACTATTGGAGGCTTGCCTCGATTCGACCGGCGCCGACCAAGCCGGTCTACTGCTCGCCGATCAGCGCGGCGAGCTGCGCACACTCGCAGCCGGCAACGAACGACCGGCGCTGTTGCGCCTGCTGCAGTTCGCGGCCGTCGACGGACCGAGTCGCCATGCCTATCATCCGTGTAATGCCCGCACACCGACGCTCGCCTCGCCGACCTCGCCGAGGGCCGGATCGACACCGCCGACATCGTCGTCGAACCACCGGAATGCGCTCAGGTCGTCGGTGATCAGTCGACGTCGAATCGGATCCGGTCGGCGACCACCGACTCGGCCACCTCGGCCAGCGATATCCCGTGCGCGAAGGCATAGGCACGCAACCGCGCGTAGGCATCTGCCGCGCGAATACCCGACTGCCCGATAACTATTCCGGCCGCTTGATGGATCACGCCACTTGTCAACGGCTGATCCCACCACTGCTGCACGCCATGACCCGGTTGCGCAGTCCGCGCGACCAACTGTGCGATCACCAGATCTGCGATGTGCAGGCCCGCCGAGATCAATGCCGGCCGCGGCAGACCGGGATGCTCGCCGTAGAGATCGAGGGCACCCAACCAGACCGCGCCGAGGTGCAATGGCACCGCGACCATCGGCCCGCAAATTCTCTGGTGCCCAATCCTTTCGATGCGAGCGAGCTCCGCGGCGAAACCGGGCCACCGCTCACTGCTGGCCGCCAGGTCGGCCAGCGACACCGGGACACCCTCCGTGACTGCCTCCACCGCAGGCCCCTGGCCGAGGGTGGTCTGCACCGTCTCGACAAGGACGGCGACACCGTCACTCGCACACCAGGGTTGCAGCCCCGCATCGCGTTCCCGCATGAGAATCGCGGCGCGACGTACCGGCAACACCTGCACGCACGCATCGGCCAGCGCGGAGATCCCGCCACCGCCGATCGACAGCGCCGACAGGAAGCCATCGGTCAGGTGATCGAACCGCGCCACACTCATCCTACGAACTACTCACGACCATTGCCCCCTGCGAATTCGACGGTTCCTTCTCTTGGCATTCGTCACGCTTCCGGCAATGGACCCCCGATGCATCGCAAGAATACGAAACGTCAACTCTCCACACCAGGGCCGAAGGGCCCGCGAACCGAGGGGCGAGGCGTCGGTCCGTCTACGGAATGGTGTCGGCCTGCACCTCGGCGTGCAACAGCTGTAGCACCGGCGCGCGATCGGTCAGCACGGACCAACTCCGGGAGATGGCTTCGTACACCGCGTGCGCCGCCGAGACGAGCGCGTCAGCGTCGGTATGCCCGGTCAGCAAGCCGCCGATGTCGGCGGCGATGCCGACGTCGAGCACCGGCACCACCGTGTGCGGCATGCCGAGCAGCGCCGCGAGGATATCCAGCTGGTCGGCGGGCACCAGTGCCCTCGCCGCAGCGAGCACTGTGGCAGGAACGACGATCGTATTGCCGGATCCAGCTGTGGCCCAAGCGATCGCGTGCGGGTAGGGGTCCCGTCGGCACCAGCCGAGGACCGCGCCGAGATCGAGGACGACACCGGTCAGAGTCGGCGGGTTCACGCGGCGCCGGCCGCGTACTCATCCTCGGTCAGGGGCGGTAAGCCCAATAGCGCGCGTCCGTGATTGATCATCTCCAGCGGCGGCTTGCCGCCGTAGACGCGTTCGATAGTGGCCACCGACTGTGCGCGGTCCATGCGCTGGCGGACCGATTCGGCGACGAACTGCGAGACCGATTCGATCCGTCCGCCCTCGCGCCATTTGTCCAGGGTCACGGCGATTTCCTCGGGAACTGTGACCGTCACCTTCCGAGTCTTGCGCTCTCTCGCCATATCGGAAGTGTACTCGGATATGGCTTGCCGAGACCGGGTGCGTACCGGACTGCGACATGGGAAAGTCTCGGTTATGAGAGCGCACCGTCGCATCGCCGTGGTCATGGCCGGGTTCGTGAGCGTCACACTGGTGGCGAGCTGCGGCACCGGGTCGCCGCAGAACAGCGGCCCGACCACAGCCACCGTGTCCGGCGTGATTCCTTTGATCTCCACCGACGACCTGCGCGCCGCTCGACCCGACGAGGTGCACCTGTTCGGACTGAACGATCTGCACGGCAACCTCCAGCCGCCGCGTGGTTCGAGCGGAAAGATCGCCGGATACGAAGCCGGTGGGGCCGCGTACCTCGCTGCGCATTTGGCGCGGTTGAAGAAGGCATATCCGGCCAGTGCCGTGGTCGCGGCGGGTGACAATATCGGCGCGAGTCCGCTGCTGTCGGGGCTGTTCCACGACGAGCCGACGATTTCCTTCCTGAACTCCACCGGACTGGCCGCGTCAGCGGTGGGAAATCACGAATTCGACAACGGTGTCAGCGAATTGGCGCGCATACAGCAGGGCGGTTGCGCACCGGACGGCTGCTCGCCCGGCGCGCCGTTCACCGGGGCGAAGTTCCCATACCTGGCCGCCAACGTCACCGACGCCCAGGGCGGACTGCCGTCTGCGCTGCGCCCGTGGACCATGCTGGAAGTCGGCGGCCACCGGATCGGTATTGTCGGCACCGTCACGCCCGACACCGCGCATATTGTTTTTCCCGAAGGCATTCGAGGCTTCGAGTTCGGCGATGAGGCCGAAGCGATCAACGCCTATGTGCCCGAGATGAAGGCGGCGGGCGCCGAAACCGTCGTGGCGCTGCTGCACGATGGCGGCGTACAGAAGGCGGCGCCCGACGCGGCGATCGACTACAACGGCTGCGCGAACATCACCCCCGAGGTAACCGCGCTTGCCACCCGCACCGACCCCGCGGTGCGGGCACTGGTTACCGGGCACACCCATCAACCATATGTGTGCACGATCGGGGGCAAGGTGATCACCCAGGCCGCCTCCTACGGCAGGCTGATCACCGACATCACCCTGACATTCGGCACCGACCAGGTGCAGGCTTCGGCGGTGAATCGAGTGGTCACCCGCGAGGTCACTCCAGACTCGGCCACCGCTGACCTGGTCGCCTTCTATGCCGGCCAGGCCACACCGCGAGCAGCCCGCGTGGTCGGCACAACGGCGCAGACCCTCGCACACGAACCGGCGTCCTCCGGCGAATCACCACTCGGCGATGTCATCGCCGACTCCATGCTCGCGGCCACCTCGTCTGCGCCCGGCGCCGCGGTGGCGGCATTCATGAACCCCGGCGGCGTGCGCGCCGATCTGAAATCCGGCGAGATCACCTACGGCGATATCTACGCCGCCCAACCGTTCGGCAACCAAGTCGTCACCGTCACCCTCACCGGCAGCCAGGTACTGCGACTGCTGGAACAACAGTGGGACAACCCGGGAAAGCCCACCGTATTGTCGCCCGCCGGCCTCACCTATACCTATGTCGCCTCCGCCCCGAAAGGCAGCAGGGTGGTCGCCGACAGCATCCGCGTCGCGGGCCTGCCCCTCGACCCGGTCGCCACCTATCGGATCACCACCAACAGCTTCCTTGCCGCGGGCGGCGACGGCTTCACCGTCTTCACCGAGGGCATCGACAAGGCCGTCGGCCCCATCGACCTCGATGCCTTCGAGGCCTACGCGAAGGGCCGCCCACCGCTGCGGGCACCGGCCGCCCGTGCCGAAAAGCGTTAGCTCGCAACGCACCGGCAATCTCGCGTGTGCGGCCGATCACACACCAGCAGTGAATCTGGACAAGCGACCAGTCACTACTGCAAGTAACTGAAATTTTGTGTAACACATACCGTTTGACCTGCACATACGGTGACCAACCCCACAGACGACACGAGGCCCGGTAGCTTGCCTCGGCGACACCGCCCGAATTAAAGTTACTCACCAGTAGGACGAAGGTGTCACCTACTTCGGCCCGACCGCTATCGCGCGGGGGCCGACATCACCAGATGTCCGCATTCACTGCCGCATGCCGGATGAGCGTTGTCCGACAACATGGTTCGAACAAGAGCAGGAGATTGCGATGGCTACTACCTACATCGTCACGGGCGGTACCGGTTTTCTGGGGCGCCGGGTCGTGCAGGGACTCCTGGACGCGGATTCCGACGCCATTGTGCACGTGCTGGTGCGCGCCGCATCGCTGACGAAGTTCACCGAGCTCGCCGAAAACTGGCACGGCGGCGAGCGGGTCTTCGCACTGGTCGGAGACCTCACCACCCATAGGCTCGGCCTCGACAAGGACGCGCCGCAGGCCGATCACATCATCCACCTCGGCGCTGTATATGACATGACCGCCGACGAGGACACCGCGCACGCCGCCAATGTCGCGGGCACCCACTCGGTGCTCACGCTGGCCCGCGAGCTGGGCGCGGTGCTGCACCACGTCTCCTCGGTGGCCGTCGCAGGCGATCACAAGGGCAAGTTCTTCGAGGAGGACTTCGACCTCGGCCAGCGCCTGATCTCGCCATATCACCGCACCAAGTTCGCCGCCGAGCAGCTCGTGCGTGAATCGAGCGGCGTGCGCTGGCGGGTGTATCGACCCGCCATCGTGGTCGGCGATTCCCGCACCGGTGAGATGGACAAGATCGACGGGCCGTACTACTTCTTCCCCGCCATCGCCAAGCTGGGCGCGCTGCCCACCGATCTGCCCGTGCCGCTGCCCGATCTCGGCGCAACGAACATCGTACCCGTGGACTACGTCGCGGCCGCCATGGTCGAGCTGGTGCGCCGAAACGGCTTGGACGGACGCACCTTCCACCTCGTCAATCCCCAACCGCAGCCCTTCGGCGAGATCTACGCCGCATTGGCCACAGCCGCGGGCGCACCGACCGGGATCGGCACGGTGCCCGGCAGCGGGCTCGCACTCAACGGGCTCGCCCACCTCCCCGGCGTTCCCACCGTGCGCGATTTCCTGTTGGAGCAGCTGGGAATTCCGGCTGCCGTCGCGCCGCACACGTCCTTCTCCGCCGAGTTCATCTCCGACTCCACCCGCGCCCAGCTGCGCGGCACCGACTTGTCGGTGCCGTCCTTCGACAGCTACGCCGAACGGCTGTGGGCCTACTGGCGTGAAAACCTCGACCCGAACCGCGATCATGCCACTGACAACGGTGACCCGTTCGCCGGCCGCACGGTGCTGATCACCGGCGCATCGTCGGGCATCGGTCTCGCCACCGCGCACGCGGTGGCGCGGCGCGGGGCCACCGTGCTCATGGTCGCCCGTGGCCGAGAGGACCTGCTGGCGGCCGCCGCCGCCATTCGCGCCGAAGGTGGTGCGGCCCATGCCTATCCGTGCGACATCACCGATGCCGACGCCGTCGACGCGCTGGTCTCCACTCTGCTCGCCGACCATGGTCACGTCGACTACCTGGTGAACAACGCAGGTCGCTCGATCCGCCGCTCGGTGCTCAATTCCACCGATCGCATGCACGACTTCGAACGGACGATGGCGGTCAACTACTTCGGCGCGGTCCGGCTCATCCTGGCCTTGCTCCCCTCGATGCGGGCGCGGCGCTTCGGGCACATCGTCAATATCTCCTCGATTGCCGTGCAGACCAAGGTGCCGCGCTTCGCCGCCTATGTGGCGAGCAAATCGGCCCTCGACAATTTCAGCGAGATCGCCGCTGTCGAAAATCAGGATGCCGGAATCACTTTCACCTCGGTACGGATGCCATTGGTCCGCACCGCGATGATCGCGCCCACCGACCTCTACCGCTCGCTCCCGGTCCCCGACCCGGACCAGGCCGCGGCCATCGTCGTGCGAGCGCTCACCGACCGGCCCGACCGCATCGACACCCCCGTCGGCACCTTCGCCCAGGCTGTCGAACTGCTGATGCCGACGGTCAAACGCACCATCATGCACCAGGGCTTCCGGATGTTCGGCGAATCCCATGCGGCACAGGGCGTTCCCGCAACGGTCCCGGTCGTGCCGATCGCCGACTCCGACGATCGGCAGTCCGCGCCTGCGCCCAAGCGCAGCGCGCTGCTCGCCCTCGCACCGGTGCTGCTCCCGCTGATGGCGGTGCCGAGCCCCGCCGCACGGGTGGCCAGGGTGGTCCCCGGCCTGCACTGGTAGCGCGTACCGCTCGGACACGCACGGTCCACACACCGGCGGCGGGACCGACTCCAGTCGGTCCCGCCGCGCGGATTTCCCGGTGGTTTAGACCCGGCTCGCCGCGAACCAGGCGGCGGGCCACATGGCCCAGCCGTAGTTCGAGTGCTGGGTCGGATCGAATCCGCCGCCACATATCGGATCACCGCCCGCGCAGTAATTCGCGGTGCGCCAACCGAAATGACCGGGGACGCTCCATCCGATGAGCCGCAGCGGATCGCCGAACAGCAGCACCGCCGCCACCTTCCACTGCAGATCGCCGGGCAGCGGGTAGATGCCGGGCAGCGTGGTCACGATGCCGGTGCCGAGGACACCGTGCACGACAACCGCGCCCTGCGAGTAGCCGACCAGGATGAACCGCTGATCCGGACACACGGCCGACTGCCGGATGACGCGATCGGTCATGTCCTGGGTGCCGCGGCTGAGCGATGCCGGATCGAGCAGATCCGCAGGGTAGTTCACGCGGTACGCGTCCGCGCTCCCCGGAAGCGTTTGCAGGAGTGTGTCATACAGCGGATCGCCGATGACCGAACCGAGGAACCCTGGCTCATGGGTGCCCCTGGCGACGATCACCTCCACCTCGGCACAGTCATCCGCCGATGCCTGTATTCCGGGATTCGTCGTCGCCGTGACTCCGACTGCGAGCAATAGCACCGCGAATACCCGCGCCACACGCCGCTTTTCGAACAGAGAAACCTTCCGGTTGACCATCGTGATCACCTCTCACGCCGTTGTGAGAAGCCGAGTTTCTGACGATTGTCAGTGACAATTGCTCGGCTATATACGCGATGGTAGGGACGACCGGAGGTGCCGTCGAGCAACGGGACCCGAGCGATACCGAGTTACCGCACAATCGTGTCCTCGGTGGTCTCGCTGGAGTGACGAGAACCGCTGCGCCAGTGAAACGCCCGTGCGCGAGATCCGCGGAAGGGCGCGATCCGCCGTATCCGGGGAGTACCCGAGTGCGGTCCGGTATATGCGGTGTTCGCCTGCCGGTATGAGGAATTCACGTGCCTCGCCGCGGGTGTCGGTGGTCACCTAGCGAATCTCCCGCTCCTGGAACAGGTACCGCTGACGGTTCGGCGCCGGGAGGGTACGCGCGATGGCGAGCACGCCACCGCGTGCTAGTGCAGGCACCATGCGCACCCGCGACCAACGTCATCCACCAGAGGCTTCCGCCCGGTCGGTGAATTCCATGCCGCACAGCGAAAGGCAACGGGTGGCGGCACGGAAGAACAGCATCGCCGCAAGGCCAGGCCGCGGGCCCGGGAACGGTGTACTCGTTGCGCCTGCCCGGGTCCTGCTGCCGCGTACTGCCTTGCCGAGTCCCGTCGTGCAGATTTCCCGGCGGGGTCCTACACCTGGTTTGCCGCGAACTCGGCAGCGGGCGACATGGCCCAGCCGTAGTTCGAGTGCTGGGTCGGATCGAATCCGCCGCCACACACCGGATCACCGCCCGCGCAATAGTCCACGGTCCGCTCGGACAATCGACCGGGGACACTCCCGCCGATGGCACGGAGCGGATCACCGAACAACAGCACCGCCACCACCTTCCATTCCAAGTCGCCGGGCAGCGGGTAGATGCCGGGCAGCGTGGTCACGATGCCGGTGCCGAGGACACTGTGCACCACGACCGCGCCCTGCGAGTAGCCGACGAGGATGAACCGCTGGTCCGGGCAGTCGACCGACTGTTGGATGACGTGCTCGGTCAAGTCCTGGGTACCGCTGCTGAGCGATGCCGGATCGAGCAGGTCCGCAGTGTAGTTCACACGGTACGGACTGGCGCTCATCGGAAGTGCTTGCCGGAGTGTGCCATACAGCGGGTCTCCGACTATCGAGCCGAGGTACCCCGATTCCTGGGTGCCTCTGGCAACCACCACATCGACGTCTGCACAGGATTCGGCCCATGCGGGCAATCCCCGGTTTGCCATCGCCGTGATCCCGACCATGAGCAAAAGCATCGCGAAGGCCCGGATCACCCGCCCCTTGTCAGGCAGATATACCTTCCGGTTGACCATCGTGATCGCCTCTCACGCCATGGTGAGAAGCCGAGATTCTGACGATTGTCAGTGACAATTCTTCGGCTGCATGTCCCATTGTAGAAACGCCCCGAGAAACCGTCGAGCACCGAATGCGTGCGGCAGCGGGTCATCTCCCCGTGCCCGCGCCCTCAGGTCTGCGGCCGCGCCGACGCGCGGCGCGATAAACGCCACGCACGACCCGGTTCGCGAGCTGTGCCCACTCAAGGGACAAGAACCGCCGCGCCGGCGAACCGTCCGTGCGCTAGATCGGCGAGCGCCTGATCCGCGGTGTCGAGGGGGTAGCCCCGCGTGGTCAGGTGTATCCGGTGTTCGCCTGCCAACGCCAGGAATTCACGCGCGTCGGCGCGGGTGTTGGCGGTCACCGACCGAATTTCCCGCTCTTGAAACAGATGCCGCTGATAATTCAGGACCGGGATGTCGCTCAGATGGATGCCGGCGACGGCGAGCACGCCGCCGCGATCGAGCGCCGCCAGTGCGGGCAGCACCAGATCCCCGACCGGCGCGAACAGAATCGCCGAATCCAGTGGGACCGGTGGCCGATCCGCGGCACCCTGCACCGACGCGGCGCCCAGATCCCGCGCCAGCTCGCGGGCGGCCGGATCCCGAGTCATCACATGTATCTCCGCACCACGCGCGAGCGCCACTTGGGCGGCGATATGCGCACTGCCGCCGAAGCCGTAGATCCCCAGCCGACCGCCCCGTGGCAGCGCGGCCCGCTGTAGCGCGCGATATCCGATTATTCCCGCACACAGCAGCGGAGCGGTGTCGATGTCGGAGTAGCCCGCGGGCAGTCGCAACGCGTAAGCCGCTGGGACCGTGGCGAACTGGGCGTATCCTCCGTCGGCATCCCACCCGGTGTACTCCGAGTGCGGGCACAGATTCTCAGCGCCACGCAGACAGTACCTGCACACCCCGCAGGTGTGCCGCAGCCACGCGATTCCCACCCGATCGCCGACCTCGAAGGTATCCTCGCCGCCCCGACCAACGTCGCGGCCCAGCGCCACTACTTCCCCGACGATTTCGTGCCCGGGCACCACGTTCGGCCGATGCACCGGCAGATCCCCTTCGGCCACATGCAAGTCGGTCCGGCAGACCCCGCATGCCAGCACCCGCACCAACAGCTCACCGGCCATGGGCTGCGGTACGGGCGCGCGAACGCGGTCCAACGGACCGCCATCGATAGGTCCCGGCCGCCGCACCCGCCAGCCGATCATCGACGCGGCGCCTGAAACCTCGCTCATATCGATCACCCCTCGCCGCCCGCAGGAAGGTCGTTTGGGGTCCCGGCACGCGCCGGGACAACGGTCTGTGCTCGACCCTACCCACTCGATTTCTCGAATTCGCGGCACCGGCTTCTGATACATTTCCGTATCGGATACATTTGTGTATCCAGGATCTACTCAGCCGGCCCAGCCAGAAGGAGGTTCACCTTGGCATCGCCCACCGCTGCGGCGAACCCAGCGAAGCGGGTCACCCGCAGACGGTTCGAGACCAGAAACCGCCTGCTCACAGCCGCCTACGAGATCTTCGCCGAGGACGGCTTCGGCCGCTCCACCGTCGAGCGCGTGTGCGACCGCGCGGGATTCACCCGAGGCGCGTTCTACTCCAACTTCTCCTCGCTCGACGAGCTGTTCCTCGCGATGTGGGAGCAGCGGTCCGCGGCCATGCTGGTCGGTGTCCGAGCTACTCTCGACGAATTCTCGGTCGAGGGCGTGACCGACCTGCGCGCGGCGGTCGAACGCCTCGATCGCGCGGTGCCGATCGACGAGGCCTGGTACCGCATCACCGCCGAGTTCACCACCCACGCACTGCGCACCCCAGCGCTGCGACAGGTGATGGCCGCCCGCGAAGAATCGATCGTCGCGGCGCTGATGCCGACCATCGTCGCCGCACTGGCCCGCGTCGGGCGCACCGTCCCCGACCCGGTCGCACTCGGGCAGGCCCTCGTCGCCGTCCACGACGGCACTACCGTGCAGGTCCTGATGGAACCGCGCAGTCGTCGGGTGCGTCGGCGACGCACCGAACTCCTGTACCACGTCGTACTGGCGTACAGCACCGCATCCGAACCCAGCACCGCAACCGAAGGATGAACATGGCCAACCGCAGTCCCGAATTCGCGCAAGAGGCAGATGTCATCGTCGTCGGCGCGGGCCTTGCCGGGCTCGTGGCGACCCACGAACTGGTCAAGGCGGGCCGCACGGTACATGTCCTCGACCAGGAGAACCGCAACAACCTCGGCGGACAGGCATTCTGGTCGCTCGGTGGACTGTTCTTCGTCGACAGCCCGGAGCAGCGACGCCTCGGCATCAAGGACTCCTACGAGCTGGCCTTGCAAGACTGGCTCGGCTCGGCGGGCTTCGACCGTGACACCGAGGACCACTGGGCCCGCCGGTGGGCGCAGGCGTACGTCCGATTCGCCGCCACCGAGAAGCGGGATTATCTGCATGACTTGGGTTTACGGGTGACACCGCTGGTCGGCTGGGCCGAACGCGGCGGGGCCTTCGCCGACGGTCATGGCAATTCGGTGCCCCGCTTCCACCTGA
This sequence comes from Nocardia sp. NPDC051463, assembly GCF_040681975.1. NCBI lineage: Bacteria > Bacillati > Actinomycetota > Actinomycetes > Mycobacteriales > Nocardiaceae > Nocardia > Nocardia sp. NPDC051463. Next base: position 8,324 of record NZ_JBFBAB010000005.1, on the reverse strand, counting down.
CCTGGGGCACCGGCCCTGAGGTGGTGCGGGTGTTCCAGGAACCGGTGCTCGACGGCGAACGCCGCGGCCTGGTCGGCTTCAGTTTCCGCCATCAGGTCGATGAGCTGATCGTCGAGGACGGCTCCGTTGTCGGCGTGCGCGGCAGTGTGCTGGAAGACACCGACCTGGAGCGCGGCAAGGCTTCATCGCGAAACGTGGTCGGCGACTTCGAGTTCCGCGCGAAAGCGGTGATCGTCACCTCCGGGGGCATCGGCCACAATCACGAGCTCATCCGCCGTAACTGGCCGACCGACCGCCTCGGCCCCTGCCCGGAGACCCTCATCTCCGGTGTGCCCGCGCATGTCGACGGCCGGATGCTCGGCATCACCGAGTCCGCGGGCGGCGCTATCGTCAACCGTGACCGCATGTGGCACTACACCGAGGGCATCATCAACTGGGACCCGATCTGGCCCGACCACGCCATCCGGATCATTCCCGGCCCCTCGTCATTGTGGTTCGACGCCAATGGAAAGCGTTTGCCCGCACCGTGTTTCCCGGGTTTCGACACCAATTCCACGATGAAGGAGATTCTGGCCACCGGCCACGACTACTCCTGGTTCGTACTCACTCAGTCGATCATCGAGAAAGAGTTCGCGCTCTCGGGTTCCGAACAGAACCCGGACATCACGGGCAAGGATCTCAAACTCACGCTCAAGAGCCGCGTGGCCAAGGGCGCACCGGGACCGGTCGAGGCGTTCAAGCAGCACGGTGTCGATTTCGTGGTCGCCGACACGCTGCGCGAATTGGTCGACGGCATGAACAAGATCGCGCGCGGCCCGCACCTCGACCACGACGAGTTGGAACGCCAGATCGTCGCACGCGACCGCGAACTGGCCAACAAGTACTCCAAGGACGCGCAGCTGATGGCGATCACCAACGCGCGCCAATACTTCGGGGACAAGGCGGGCCGGGTGGCCAAACCGCACCGCATCCTCGATCCCGCGCACGGACCGTTGATCGCGGTGCGGCTGAATATCCTCACCCGCAAGACACTCGGCGGCCTACAGACCAACCTCGACTCGCAGGTGATGCGCGCGGACGGCACCGTCCTGCCCGGGCTGTACGCGGCGGGCGAGGTCGCCGGGTTCGGCGGTGGTGGCGTGCACGGCTACAACGCGCTCGAGGGCACGTTCCTCGGCGGTTGCATTTTCTCCGGTCGGGCCGCCGGTCGCGCGTTGGCCACGAAACTCGGCTGACCCGTACCCTTTCCGCCCGTCAGGTCTGGCAGCCCCAGGCCCGGCCGGTTGTCTGACCGGTCCGGGTGGTCGGTGCCGGTGCTGCTGCGACGGGAGCCGTCGACGGCGCGGCCGAATACAGCCGCATACCGGTGAACCGCTGCCCGGGCTCCAGCGAGATCCCCGACACCTCCACCTGATGCCCGTACATATCGATAACCCGCGCCGAGAACGGGCCCGGTCCCGCACCCGAGATCGTCCAGTAGTTGTCTGTGCCGTGGTTGAGTTCCTGCCAGCCACCGCCGGTGGCCGGCCGGATCGCGACGCGCTGGAGGGGATTTCCCGATCCGCTCACCAGGATGGCCAGCCACTGCGCCGAGGAATCCGGTTTCACCTCGTAGAACAGTTCCGGTGCGGGATCCGGGTCACGAACGACCGCGTAACCGACCTGCGCGACGCCATCGGACCGCTCGGCGATCTGCTCGAAGGCGGCGGCACTCAGATCCAGTTGCCCTGGAGCACATCCGGGGCAGCGATCGGCGATAAGCACGCGGACATCGCCGCGCGGGCCGTGCACATCGAGGTAGGCGCCGCACAGGTCGGCGTTGCCGTACTCCTGCGTGGACATCCCGGCGTAGAAGCCGTCCACGGGCAGTCTCGGAAAAGAACAGGCCACACCCTGACCGAACGCGTAGTACCGCGCCTCGCCGGATCCGCCGGGATCCGGCGGATCCTGCGGGTACCACGCTGCGAAGCCGGAACTACTGGTAGCCATCGGAATTCGGTCCACCGTAAGGTTTTCGCCGACAGTGTGCGTGGTATCGCACGACGCGGGTCCGGGAAGTGTCACCCAGACCACCACCCCGGCCACCGTCACCATCGACCCGAGGGTCCACCACAGCCAACCCGAGCGGAAATGTGCTTGCTTGATAGGTACTCGGTGCACCGCTGTGTCCCCGGCTTCCGGCTCACCCAACTTGACGGACTGTCCATCCTGACTGCACCAGGAAAGCAGTTGAAACGGCAACACAGGTCTCGAACGAAAATCTTCGCGGGGAAGCACCCGACACCGCGGCAATCTTGTCGCAAATAGCCAGCGTTCATCTCAGTGACAACGATGCGAGCCGAAAAAGATCCGGAGCAACACCGTTTACGATGTAGCCCGTTCCGGCACCGCATCGACGTCGGAGAGCTGGTGTTCCATCCGATCCCGCTTGGCGCGCAGGTAGCGGATGTTGTGTTCGGTCGGGGTCGACTGGAGAGGCAGTCGCCGCACGACCGTGATGCCGTGCTCCACCAATCCGGCCGCTTTGGCCGGATTGTTGCTCAGCAGCCGGACCGATCGGATGCCGAGATCGGCGAGCACCTGTGCACCCGCCGCATACCGGCGGGCATCCACCGGCAACCCGAGCGCGAGGTTGGCCTCGACGGTGTCGGCGCCACGATCCTGTAATTCGTAGGCACGCAACTTGTTCAGCAGGCCGATGCCGCGTCCCTCCTGGCCGCGCAGGTATACGACCACACCGCTACCCTCCGCCGCGACCGCACACATCGCGGCGTCGAGCTGATCGCCGCAGTCGCAGCGCAGCGAGCCGAGCGCGTCGCCGGTGAGGCACTCCGAATGCAACCGCACCAGCGCCGACTCGCGGCGCGGCTCGCCGAAAACCATAGCGAGGGTTTCGGTTCCGGTGAGGTCGTCGCGGTAGCCGAGCACCCGGAACTCACCGAACCTGGTAGGTAGCCGGGTCTCCACGACCCTGGTGAGGGTGCGCTCGACGCGGCGGCGATAGTCGATCAGATCGGCAATAGAAATGATCGGCAGACGGTGCGCAGCGGCGAAGTCGAGCAGGTCGGGCAGCCGCGCCATCGATCCGTCGTCCAGCACGATTTCGGCGATGACACCGGCGGGCCGCAGCCCCGCGAGCCTGGTCAGATCGACAGCAGCCTCGGTGTGGCCGGCCCGGCCGAGCACACCGTCGGGGTGCGCGCGCAGCGGGAACATATGCCCGGGCCTGGTCAGCTCGTCGTAGCCGGTGCACGGATCGGCGAGCAGCCGCACGGTGCGAGCCCGATCGGCGGCCGAGATGCCCGTTGTCACACCGGAAGACGCATCGACCGACACGGTGTACGCCGTGCCCTTGGGATCCTCGTTGACCGCTGTCATCGGTGGCAGCCGGAGCCGATCGAGGTCCGCGCCCGCCAGTGGCGCGCACAGCACACCGCTGGTGTGGCGCACCATGAAGGCGATGGTCTCCGGCGTCGCCAATTCGGCGGCAAGCACCAAATCGCCTTCGTTCTCCCGGTCTTCGTCATCGACGACGACGACCATGCGGCCCGCCGCGAGCGCGGCGAGCGCCGCCTCGATCGTGTCCAACGACCGCTGCCGCACGAATTCGGTATCCATGACCACCTCCTATATGACTAGTAGATATATATCTGTTAGTCATAGAAAGCGGCGGTCCCGCTGAGTGGACAGCTCAGGAAGCGCGTTTGCCCTTGGCCTTCGGCACCCGCTTCCGCGGTTGCCCGGCGGCAAGCTTGTCGACATCGGCGAGGAGCTCCTGCGCGAAATCACGCTCCGCCTCGTAGTGGCGAACACACCACCGCAGCACCGCACCCGGGTAGGCCCAGTCGGGATTCTCGTCGGCGCCCTCGGCATCGATCTCGGCCAGCTTGCGCATTTTCTCGGCGTAGCCGATGTGCTCGGTCAGGATCCCGCGCAGCCGCTCCGGTTCGGCGAGATGGCCGAGCCAGGCCCGCAACATCACGCTGTGCTTGAGCACGGGCGCTTCCACCGGCGCGTGATTCACCCACTGCGCTGCCGCGGCGCGGCCGGCGTCGGTGATCGCGTACATCCGCTTGCCACGCACGCCGTCGTCCTGCAGGACGGTGCGCGAAGTCGCGTAGCCGTGCTTCTCCAGACGCTTGAGCTCAGCGTAGATCTGGCTGAACGACGGGCTCCAGTAGAAGAATTGCAGGCTCCAGTCGGCCCATTTCTTCAGGTCGTAGCCGGAGAGTTCGTCGGCGTGCGAGAGCATGCCGAGCACGGCCCAGCTGGTCGTGGGCAGATCGGGAATCCCGGCCTCTGCGGAGGCAGGCTTGGCATCGGTCACGGTAGGACTATATCTCTTAGGCATATTTCGGGTGCGAGGACACTATTACGCAGCGCATTCGCCCCACACAATGGGCAGCTCCACCGTCGTCGCACTCGGCGAGTCCGACTCTTCCACTTCCGCTCCGCGATCGTCGGCCCCGCCATCAACCCCGACGACCCGGACCTGAAATACGGGCCGAGGGTTCCCGCGGTCAGCGTGACCGCAACGAACCCTGAGGACGCTGACTACATCCTGGGCCAGGTACTCACCCTCTTCCCTTGAACGAACCTTCGCTGAATCGCGGATGTGCCCGATGTGATCTGGTCCCCTCTTTTGTATGCCCGTCCACTCTGCTATCGGCTACCACGCGCTGATAGTGGCGCTGGGCGTGAAGCGGTACCACGGGCCGTCGTGGGGTGGGTAGGTGAATGAGTAGGAGATGGTGTCTCGGGCGGTCTCTCCGGGACACCGTTGGGCAGAGTTGAAGCCGATTCCGGCCTGCGCCCACAGTGACATGTCGGTTCCCGTAGTGCTCATACGGAACTGGCATCCGCCGTCGACCGGCTTGATGTCGATGACGAGATCTGTGCCGAATCGCTGATCCTCGGTGCTGGATGTGCAGGTGGCCGCCGCGTCCACCAGTGCCGACTTCCCGATCCCCGCCGCACCGTGAATCAGGATCCCGGTGCGCTTCTCAGAAGGTGAAACATCTCGTTGAGTGGGATTCGCCAGGTCCGGATACCCCAACCTTGTGACAGGTTTCACAACACGCAATTCCTGCGCACCCGAACGTAGTTCCCGAACACCGGAGCGTGGCCGATGTCCACCATTCCCAAAAATCCGACGACTGCCGAAAGTCCAGGCAGCAGAATCGAATCCGATGCCGACACCGGCAGACTCGACGGCGCGTCGCGTGCCAGGATTTTCGCTGTCCTCGCGGTCATCGTGCTGTTCACCGAGGTCGCGCCGATGCAATACACCATCGTTGCTGCCGCGTTGCAGAAGATCGCGCCCACCTTCCCCAGCGTCGGCGCGAACATCAACTGGGCGATCATCGTCTTCGGCCTCATCGGCGCTGCCGCTTCCCCGCTCATCGGCAAGATGAGTGATGTCTGGGGCAAGAAGCGGATGTTCCTGGTCTGCGGGGTGCTCTTCATGCTCGGCTGCGTATTGGACGCCGTGACCGACAGCTGGGCAATCTTCCTCATCGGGCGTGGCCTGCAGGCCACGGCTATCGCCACCGCGGTGATCGCCTATGGCCTGATCCGGGATCTGATGCCACGCAAGTATGTACCGCTCGGCCTGGGTGTCACCGCCACCGGTCTCGGCTTCTCCGCGATCGGCGGACCCCTACTCGGCGGCTATCTCGTCGACAACTACAGCTGGCGTGCCATCTTCTGGGTGCTCGCCGGATTCACCCTGCTGATGCTTCCACTGGTGTGGTTGGTCGTGCCGGAGTCCAAGCTGCGGGTTACCGAACGCATCGATGTGCTCGGCGCCGTCCTGCTCTCGGCAGGCGCCGGACTCACCCTGATCTACCTCGACAAGGGTCAGGATTGGGGGTGGAGCAAGCCGCTCACGCTGGCCTGGTTATTCGGTGGCATCGCGCTGCTGGTGGTGTTCGTAGTGGTCGAGCTCAATGTCGCCCGCCCGATCATGGACATGAAATTGCTGTTCCATCCCCGAGTCACGCTGGTACTCGGCGGTGCGCTGTTCGCCTCGTTCCTCATCGGCGTCCAGTCCTACGCGCTCGGCTACATGACGCAGACCCCGAACTCCGACACAGTCACGGCAGGCGTCCAGCAGGCGACCCTCGCCCAGATCCAGCAGCAGACCGGCCAGCCCATGCCCGCCGTCGCGGTTCAGGTCGCCCTCGACCCCGGCTACAGCTACGGAAACGGTTTCACCCTCCTCGAATTCGCGGTCCGCATCGCGCTGCTGCAAGCCGTGCTCGCCATGATCTGCGGCGCCGCCGCAGGCGCGCTGGCCCGCAAGATCGGCGCCCGCGTCCCCCTGGTCTTCGCCCTCGTCCTGTTCGCGAGCGCAGGCGTCTGCTACGCGGTACTCCCCCACACCTGGGTCGTCTTCCTCTGGGTGAGCGCGGCATTCGGCATCGGCTTCGGCTTCTATTACGCCTCCATGCCCATCCTGATGGTCGAAGCCGTCCCCCAGGAACAACAGGGAATCAGCCTCGGCATGCTCGGGGTCATGCAATCCATGGGCGTCGCCATCGGCCTGGCCATCATCACCGCCTACCTCAACGCCAGTCCCATCACCGCCCAGGTCAGTGTCGCGGGCCAACCCCCACAAGGCAGCGTCATCCCCCAAGTCTTCGCCGACCACGGCTACGAAATGGGCTTCTGGTTCGCCGCGGGAGCATCGGCAATCGCCCTGATCATCGCCGTGATCATGCGTCACGGCCGCACCCCCGCCACCGGCGGTACCGCCTACTGATCCCCCTCGGAAACAGAGAGACGGCGGCCGCCCCGTCGGCGGCCCGCCATCTCCCTACCTCCACCCAACCCAACGCCCACACCTGCCGAGTTGCGCAGCGCCCCATCGAGCGCAGTGAAAGGGTGACTCAACTCCGCTTATCAGCCACCATTTCTCTCACCGGCGCAACCTCAACCAGGTGGCAGCTGGACGCCCACCAGATGGGTGCCCGGTCGCCACACGGGTGTGGGTCGGGCGGGGTACCGGGGATGTTGGTCGGCACCGGCGTGGCGGGCGATGAGACCGGGCATCAACCATCGGATGCCGGGGTCGAAAAGGGTCCGAAAACGCAACCCAACCAGTCTCCACGCTGGCAGCCGTGTGCCTGCCTACCCGAGTCGCGGAAGAGAAGGCCGGGTACCCCACCCGCCGCGCCCACTGCCCGGTGAAACCCTGGACCGCCGCCCAAACGGACCGCATACCTTGATATCGACACGGAGAAGCCTGCTCGGGCGGAAGTGCTGGATCGACAAGCGGTGTCGCAGCCACGAAATCGGGCAGTGACCGATCGGATGCCAGGGTCGAAACGGTCCGAAAACGCAACCCAACCAGTCTCCACGCTGGCAGCCGTGTGCCTGCCTACCCGAGTCGGAAGAGAAAGCCGGGTACCCCACCCGACGCACCCAGCACTGCCCGGCAAAACCCCTGGACTGCAACCGAAACCGGACCGCACACCCTGGCGTTCGAAATCCGAGCCCACCCTCCCAGAACACAGCCGTGAACCGGGCCGGAGATCCTGCCTGGTACCTCCCCGATACGACAGACAAGCCCCCACAACAGCACCGTGCACCCCGTCAGCCGAAGCCGATCGGATCCCTCGCTTCAACAAGTGAGCTCACCCGAGAGGGTAGCGTCGTGCACCAGCAGGCCGGATCCGGTGGCGTGCCCTCCGGTGCGGAAATCGAGCCCACCTCCCGATGTAGCGCTGAGCACTGACCAGCCGAGCTGGGTCGGATGCCCCGGTGTGGAAGTCGAGCGCACCTCCCGATGCCGCTGTGCGCACTGGTAGCCGAAGCCGAGTGGGGCTCGTTACCAGGCTCGACAAGCACACTCGACTCCGAACAGTGCTGGGCACGCCGTATGCCCCGATGTGGAAGTCGAGCACACCCCCCAATGCCGCTGTACGCACTGGCGAGCCGAAGCCGGGTGACGTGGCCCCGGCTCGACAAGCACACTCACCTCCCAGCGAGCAATGCTGGGCACGCCGGGTGCCGTACCCGACCTTCTCTGCCGCAACCTGGGCAGACAGGCACACAACTTCCAGCGTGAGGACTGGCTGTGGTTACGCTCCAAGCATTTTCGGTGACGAAGGCACTGAGGATGTTGCTCCACAGCGTGAGCACCCACCCACCGCGCCCAACCCGAGTACTGGCTGCCTTCGAGGCGCTGACGGCAACGGCGGTAGTGGAATGGTTGTTTTCGCATGGGGCGGATTCACGTGGTCGATGCAACAGGGGCAGTGTTGGACAGTACCTGGTCGAGGATGTAGGTCGGTGTTCGGAAGCCGTGGCGTTTGCGGGGT